>CANLZY010000031.1 GCA_947495685.1 uncultured Tropicimonas sp. | reverse complement strand
CACTCCCCATCATGAGATGGCAGAGATCTCGCAGCCGACGGTCGATCCTACAACGTGGGCCTCAGCCGTCGCTTACAATTGTCTGGGGAAGTGGCGAACCATTGATGGCCACCAGCAGATCAAGGCCCGAAGAGATCGTCACACGTTTTGGCAGGTTGAAGTTGTGACGAGGTCCTTGAATATGTGTCTTGAACCACCCAAGTGGGCCCGCTCACGGATTGCGACGGAAGACCACCGCCCTGTCTGATTTCGGCGTCGCGTGCTTGAAACACGTTCTTTGCCAATTTCACACGGACGATGCCAACCGCTGCCCGGTGGCGTCTTCCTTCGATGCGGTGTTTCAAATCATGCGACTTCGGCACATTGGTGCCGCAAGGGCGGGGCGGCGTCGACCGCAGCGCTTGTCGACTGCCCGTTAGCGGATGAACCGGTTGATACAGAAGCGAAGTGCCAACCCGAGGGCAACTCCTGTCGTCGTCCCGATCAAGTTCGCCATCAGGTCTTCCAGCGAAACAGTCCGGGTGAGTGTTTCAACTTGGGCAAACTCAAGCCCTGCCGCAAAAAAGGCCAGCAGTGCCACCGTGAGCCATAGCCGCGATCGGATCAGAAGCAGCGCTCCCAAGGCGAGGACGAAATGCATCGAGAAATGTGCAAGTAACTGCTGGTTGTGAACTCCGGTGCGAACTGCCTTGGGAAGGCTGTCCGAAAGGCTGAGCCAGATTATGACCAAAGCGATCAGAGTCAGGAACCCGAGGGCCATGAACCTGAGCCCACTGAATGCGGGTCGCGGATACGGTGCGGCCTTTGCTCCGGGATCAAGCTGCATCAAGGATATCCGCCGTGAGGATCCGGACCTGGTCGTCGATCCGCGCAGCGGTAAGACGACCCGAATAGTATGCCCCGGTGTCCACGCAGATCCGGTTGCGGGTCACGACGGGCTCTGGATCATCATAATGGCCATGAATCACGCACACCCCCGCCACACCGCCGGCCTCGATGAACCCGGAGCGCCCCCAGAGCAGGGCGTCTTCGCTGGTACTGTCCGGGTTGGCCGGGTCTAGGCCCGCATGGACGCAAACGACATCACCTGAACGGTACACAACCGGCATTTCTTGCAAGAACTCTACATGGGGTCCCATTCGATTGCGCAACTCGACCGCAGCATCAAACAGCGTCGCCTCCCCCGCGTCCAGGTTCGGAACCTTGACGCCATAGCTGGCGAGGGTTTGCAAGCCACCATAGCGAAGCCAGGACTTGTTCCGTTCCGGGGCCTCCAGAAACCCCAGGAGCGCCGCCTCGTGGTTTCCCTTCAGAAAGACAGCGTTCTCACCGAGTCGGATCATGGTCTCCAGAACATCTCGGGAGTTGTCACCGCGATCCACGTAGTCGCCAAGAAACACGAGCCTCGGGGACCGACCATCGTCAGGGACGGCGTCAAAGTCGCGGGCCAGGACCTTCATCAAGAGCCGCAACAGGTCGAAACGTCCATGAATGTCTCCGACAACATAGAGCCGTTCAGAGTCCGACGGCCGCAACGGTTTCGGCTCCGGAGCAGCGTGCTTCTTTTTGAAGAGCCTGCCTAGCATGATGAAAAGAGTTCCCTGTCAGGACGTGTCAGCTCTCATAATAGTCCCGATAGCGACCTTTGTAATACCCATAGCCATCATAAGAGTACCGTGCGGCCTTGGATTCGTTCACCATTGTCATGACCACGCCGGTCAGCTTCGCATCCAGCGAGGTCAACTCCCGCAGCCCCTCAAGCACGGCGGCCCGTGGAGTCTTGTCCCATCGAACGGCAAATATGATTGCATCCGCCATGGAGGCGACGATCCGCGCATCCGTGACGACCAAGGTCGGCGGCAAGTCCAGAATGACCAGATCATAGGTCTTGCCCAATTCCTTGACCAATTCCTCGAACCTGTGTGACGCAAGCACGTCTGCCGCGTTGATATTGGCGTTTCGTTCCGACGATTTTGTCATCAGAACATGCAGACCTGTGTTCGGCTCGGTGAAAACCGCGTCTTCGATCGAGGCGGTCCCATCGATGACCGACAGCAGGCCCTGATCGTTGTCATTGACCTTTAGAACCTTGGCCAGGGCCGGCATGCGAAGGTCACAGTCGACGATGATTGCGGACCGTCCCATTTGCTGGCTGGTCAGCGCGGTCAGCATCGATGTGGTCGACTTTCCCTCGCGCGGCACCGACGACGTGAACATGATGACCTTTGGCGGCTTGTCGACATTGGAGAACAGGATCGATGTTCTGAGGTTCCTGATTGATTCCGAAAGCGACGAATTGGGCTTTTCGCGCAGAAGCCGCACAACGTCGTATCGCTTCATCCGGCTCCCTGCCAGCGGAATGGTCGCCAGCACGTTTTGGCCCGAGATCTGTTCCAGCTGCTGTGGCGATCGGAACGTGTTGTTCAATCGATCCAACAGGAAGACGATTCCGACACCGGCAAACAGGCCGACAATAATGGTAAGATACTGCGTTCTGCGGGCGGACGAGGTCAGAGGACCCAGGGGAATCTCGGCCGGAGACAGCACCCGGGCGTCAGGCGCCTGCAGGCTTTCCTCTGCTGCGGTTTCCTGAAGTCGGGACAGCAGGTTTTCGTAAAGCACCTTTCCGGCCTCGGCCTGCCGTTCCAGCTGGCGAATCTCGACAGTGCTGCGTGCCTGTTCGGCCGCCTTGTCTTCCAGAGCGCGAACATCGGCCACAAGACTTGCCTCGGTTGCCTGCATTGCTTCGATATCGACCTGGATTGCCTGTACGATACGATCCGCCTCTTCCCTGATGTTCTTGCGGACATCCTCGATCTGGCTTGCAAGCCGTGCGCGCGCCGGATGTCCTTCTGGGACAGTGGCCTCCAATGTCGCCAGGTTGGACAGCAGTTCGACCTCTTCCTGACGAAAGCCCGCCACGATGGACGAGGCACGAAACTCCGTCAGAGCACCCAGATCACGACCTTCCGCGACGGCCCGAGACAGACGTTCGAATTGCGCCTCCTTTATCGAAAGTTCGTTTCGTGTCACGGCAAGCGAGGAATTCAGGGCCTGCAACTGTTGTTGGGTAATCTCGACGCTTTGGCCGGTGTCGACGGACAGGCGCGCATAGGCCTCTTCCACGGCACGTTCGGCTTCGTTGACCTTCACCTGAAGCTGATCGACCCGTTCGGCCAGCCATTCCGCCGCTGAGCGGGTCGTTTCAAGTTTCCCTTCGAGCTGGTCAACCAGGTATTGCTCGGTGATCTCGTTGGCGATGGAGGCCGACAACCGGGGATTGCCCGAAGTGAACGACACGGCAATGACTCGGCTCTCGGGTACGGGCGACAGCGATGTTCCTCTGGTGACGCGCGATATGAGCGCCAACCGCCTGCGCCGTTCTATCTCCTCGACCGGCAACGGCGGCCCCGGCGGGGATTTCAGGCCAACATTCAACATGAATTCCTGCACCTCGACCGGGACGGATGGGCGGAACTGCCACCACTTGGCCTGTTCCTTGGGCTTGGGCAGGAATTCCGGGTGGCTCTGAAGGTTCAACTGGTCGATCACGCGGGTGATAAGCTTGGAAGATTTCAGGATTTCAGAATGGGTCTGGATCGTGGTACTGCCGAAACTGGCCTGCACCATGACGCCTTCGTTTTTCAGGACATCTGCTGTCGGGACGCCGATCAGCAATTTCGCCGTCGCGCGATATCTGGGCTCGATCTGCGATGCAGAAAGAAACCCCATGACAGCCCCAAAAAGAGCGCAGATCAGGATAATCCATTTCCCACGCCAAAGGGTGCTGAAAATAGCGCGAAGGTCGATGACATCGTCGTCCTGATCCGCAACCTGAGGCGAAGACTGGGTCTCTGGGCGGTCTGAAGGTATTGTCATATCAAGCATTTCGACTCGCAAAGGTTTCATCTGTCAGTAGCATTGGACGCTCAACGTTGCGAGCGTTTCAGGGCGGCCTACGAAATGGTTATTTGGCATCGACCGGGCGGAGGCAAGTGCGACGACCGGTGTTGCGTTAGCATGTGTATGCAAACGAAAATCATTCCGCATCCCCCAGGCATTCACCCAGGAACCGGATCGCCGCGTCCGAACTTCCGTAGCGCAGCCTCCAGGCCGGCGTCCCGATGGCAAAGTTCAGAAAGCGGTCGTCCACATCGGCCTCGAAATCAACGAAGCTTTCTTCATTCAGAAAAAGTTGCAGGCTTTCAATTGCGCAAAGCTTCACAGGGTCGCAGACCCCCTCTGGAAGGTCCTCACGGAACCGCACATCCACCAACAGGTCCGGCCGGCACGAGCGTGTCGCCCGTAATTTGGCAGGTACCCCCTGATACCGGACGCGCCGCTGACCGATAGAATGGGTCTGCGCGGCGCCGACCGACGGGAATGCCGGGGCGAGGACCGACCAGGATCCAGCCTTGAAACTGAAGGCGAACGGCATGGGGGCGACACGCATTTCCGCATCAAAGGCGGCACAATCCTCCGCGATCAGCTTCCAGCCGCGCGCCAGCATCTCGGCGGACAAGGTGGATTTCCCAGATCCACTCTGCCCGGTGAGCAGTACCGTCTTGCCCCCCTTGGACAGGACGGCGCCATGAACGACGGCCCTCCACGGCACGGTGCCGGCCGCCATGCGGATGATTTCGCCGACCAGGACCCCACGAAGCTCGACGAGATCTGCGGCCGCTCGGTGGAAGAAACCATCCTGACACAAACGCCACCCGCCAGACGGACCAAGGGCAGCAAGACGCACCCCGGGGGAAACAGCGGATCGGGGAAAATCTGCCAGCAGGTCCTCCATGGCTGCGCCGAGCACTGGGTCCTGCACACTGATTTCGACCGATTGGCCCAAGACATCGATGCAAATGTTCAGGGCACAAGTTTCATAACCGCTCACACCGGGCAGGCCGCCCCTTCGGGGGCCTTCGGGCGACGGCGGCAAGCGCAGCAAACCGGCCTGCCGCCAGAGAGATACGCATGCATCCACGTCCTCCTGGGCCATTGCTGCGCGATCAGGCACTCGGATCGCGTAGTCTGCGACCGTCTCGTCGCGGTTGCCGGTCTCCCGAAGGCTGTCCCAGACAGCGGCGGCGGCAGTGTTCAACGCGACGACTGCATTCCATGCTGGATACAGACCGATCAGACCGTCTTCCACGGCAATGCTCTTGCGCCAGAAACGGCACGATTCGATCTCTGGCGAGCTCACTAGTGTCGCGCCTCGCCCCGGATATAGCGCCGGTACGCGCGCTTGTACGTTTCAACGTCCCATAGATACCTGAGCGCGCGCCGCCGAGGTTCTCCGCCAGCCGACAGGCTTCCGACGGCGTCTATCGAAAGGTTCGCAAAAGACCCCAAGCGCTGTGCCCAGGGATGCGCGAGCTGCCATTCCCAGCGGGATGCATCCAACGCAGCGGCCCTCCCCATCGGCGAGAAAGGCGCCTCCATTCCAGTATAATCCAGCAGGCAACGACGGGTGATCTCTACCGCGACCGACCACCTGTTGTTGATCAGGTGCGTTTCCAGCCCGGACCAATCGATGTCGGCGCCATATCGGCGATCCAGGAACACGATATCCAGCAGATCCCGCATCTGGATCAGGGGTGCCAAGTAGGCGCCGCCACCCACCAATCCATGCAGCATTGCAACAAGGACCTGATCCGTCGGCGACAGAACCCTTGCCCGCCCGGATCCCACCGCAAGCGGCGCGGACCGTTCGATCAGGGCCTGCGCGGGAGCGATCTTTCTATGCGCCTCGTTGTAAATCGAATGGTGCAGTTCCACCGGCGCTGCCCCACCGGCGCCCTGGACCGGCAGCGCATGCTTGTGGCGATCCGTCAGCTCCTGGTTGCCGGGGGTCTGCTCTCCTACACCGGAAAGGGCGGCCAGTGCATCGAATGCAGGCAGCACATCGTCAAACGGGAGGAGAATATCAATATCGCCCAACAGCCGCGCCCCGAAATCCGGCCACAGCCCAGCTGCCAGATGGCTGCTCCCCTTCAGGAGAACCGGCTCTACGCCGATCATATTGAGCGTCTGCACAACCCTTTCAAGTTGTTCCAATATAGCCGTGTTTCGGTCCGTGTTCAGATCATGAGCAACCGCCAACCCCTCGAACACCTGATCTTCGCCTTGTCGGAGTTCATCTGGCACAAACGGCCAAACGGACGGGAGCAGAACGCCCGTCCGTGCAAGGAAGAGTGGATCGTCGAAGTTCAATTCCTCAGCCGCGCTGCCGGCGATCACATGCCCCAGACAGGCCTGAACCTGAAGAAATGACGACATCAGGACAGGTGCGCGCCTACAATTGGTTCAAGGAAGGCGAATCCGGGTCCTGAATGTCCCCACAGGACGCATCGATACAGGAACCACCCCGAAATTCAGCCCGAGTCTCGGAAGGCGTCAAAAGCAGAACAACTGCAGGAGCTGCCCCTGCCAATGCACCTATCTTTGAAAGAGCTTTGCGACGAGAAAGGTCGACACTCTCGGTACCGCTCGCCCTGATGTCGTCTCGTCCACAATCAATTTTGACTTTATCAGTCATCTTATGACCCATTAATCCACCTATTAATTCCGGATAACCTTACCTGCTAATCATGGTCGGAACAAGGCTGGCGCGGCTGGATGACGGGTCATTGGCTTGGAGACAGCCCGAAATTTCCCTTACCCTTGAGCATGTTGGCGAAATCTTAATGATTTGCCAAAACTTTGCGCGCCAAAAACATGCCGCAACGGCAATATGGGGTTTCAAGTTCGGATACGGAATGTCCCGGATCGACGCCGGCGCTACCACCGATTCGCTTCGGATGCTGGGCTGGAGGCTCGCACGACGGTCCCGGCTTCGCCGTTGTCTCTCCTGGCAAAATCGGTAGCGTCAGCCGCGCCCATACACGTCTTCATACCGGACAATATCATCCTCTCCCAGATAGGCGCCCGTCTGCACTTCGATCAGGTACATCGGCAGCTTGCCCGGGTTTGCCATGCGGTGGACCGCGCCAAGCGGGATATAGACCGACTGGTTTTCGGTCAGCAGCTTGACGTCGTCCCCCACGGTCACTTCCGCTGTACCCGATACCACCACCCAATGCTCGGATCGGTGGTGATGGCTTTGCAGGCTGAGAACACCACCGGGGTGGACCATGATCCGCTTCACCTGGAACCGGGTGTCGATGCACAGCGTTTCATACCAACCCCAGGGACGATGAAAACGGGGGTAATCGTCTGCCTGTTCGACCTTGGCGGCACGCAGTGTCGATACCAGGCCCTTCACTTCCTGTGCCCGTGACTTGTCCGCGACCAGAACCGCGTCCCGCATGGCGACGACCACGGTGTCCTTCAGGCCGAGGCCAACCAGGCGCACGTTGTCATCCTCGGACCGCAGATAGCTGTCGTGGCAATCGACCGTGGTGACAGCACCGTGGGTCGACACACCGTTTTCGTTTGGGCCGGCCTCCTGCCAGAGCGCATCCCAGGACCCGAGATCCGACCATTTGCACGTCAAGGGAACGGCGGCCACCCGATCGGCCTTTTCCATCACGGCGTAGTCGAAGGAAATTGCTTCCGCCGCACCATAAGCCTCGACGTCCAGGCGGAACAGTTCCAGATCCTGCGCCCCGTTCTCAAGGGCCGCCCGGCAGGGTGCCACCAGCTGAGGCGCATGCGCCTCGAAAGCCGCAATCACGTCGCCGGCCCGGAACAGGAAAATCCCGCCATTCCAGAGGTAGGTCCCCGCAGCCACGAACTCTGCCGCGGTGACGGCATCAGGCTTCTCGCGGAAACTTGCCAGCGGGATCGCCTGACCTGTCCCGTCCGGCTTGTCAGACAGCTCCAGGTAGCCATACCCGGTTTCCGGTCGATCGGGCGTGACCCCGAAGGTCACCAATGCACCGGCCTCGGCCGCCGCAACGCCGTTTTCGATTGCAGCCAGAAACGCCGGAACATCCGCGATGACGTGATCGGACGGCGCCACGAGCATCAGCGCCGTCTCCCCCTCGTCGCGGGCAATCAACAGCGCTGCCGTCAGAATGGCCGGGGCAGTGTCACGCAGGCAGGGTTCCACGACGATCTGCGCATCCGCGAGCCCGATCTGGCGGGCCTGTTGCGATGCAAGAAACCGGAAGCTTTCGTTGGTCATGACCAACGGGTGGGAAAACCCTTCGCCGGTGAGCCGACGCAACGTCGTCTGGTAAAGGCTTTCGTCGCCGAGAAGAGGCGCAAACTGCTTGGGATATGCCTTGCGGGACGATGGCCAGAGCCGGGTGCCTGAGCCACCGCACAGAATTACAGAATGAATCATGGAAAAACCTCTGATAGCATCGGGTTGCGCGAACACACGCTCCTTTATCACGAGGATTTGCACGGGAGTCATCTCAAAAAGACGCCCACGCGGTCGCTCCGAAGTGGTTGCGGGGCACTGCCTTGGTCGCTTCGGAGCGAGCGGCCCCCGTCCATCAAGCGAGGAGAAGCAGCGCCAGGGTGCGGCGAAAACACCAAAGAAAGCGGTCCGGAACGCTTTCGCAGGCGTGAAATTGACGCTAACAGGAAACCATGAGCAATGATGATTTTACCCCGGCAGCCCGACGGGGTTCGCCAGGCCAGACCGAGCAGCGCCGCCCCCTGACCCTGCGGGACGTTTCCGAAGCGTCCGGTGTCAGCGAAATGACCGTCAGCCGTGTCTTGCGAAACCGCGGGGACGTCAGTGCCGGAACCCGCGAGCGGGTGCTCGCGGCGGCGAAGCGGCTGGGATACGTTCCCAATAAGATCGCCGGGGCACTGGCCTCCAGCCGGGTCAACCTTGTCGCCGTGATCATCCCGTCGTTGTCCAACATGGTCTTTCCAGAGGTGATCAACGGAATCTCCAAGATTCTCGAAGACACCGAACTGCAACCGGTTCTGGGCGTCACGCACTACAATCCTGAGCAGGAGGACAAGGTCCTCTACGAGATGCTCAGCTGGCGGCCGTCCGGGGTCATCATCGCGGGCCTTGAGCGCTCCGAAGCCGGACGTGCCATGCTTTCGAATGCCGGCATTCCGGTTGTCGAGATCATGGATGTCGATGGCGATCCGGTGGACTCGGTCGTCGGGATCTCGCATCATCGCGCGGGCCGGATGATGGCCCAGGAAATCATCGACGCCGGGTATCGCCGCATCGGTTTCATGGGCACCAAGATGCCACAGGATCACCGCGCCAAGAAACGCCTGGAAGGCTTCACCGAAACGCTGGCCAAGGCCGGGTTGGAGCTGGCGGATCAGGAATTCTATGAAGGCGGCTCCGGATTTGCCAAGGGACGCGAAATGACGGAGGCGATGCTTGGGCGCACTCCGGACCTCGATTTCCTGTACTACTCCAACGATCTGATCGGTGCCGGCGGGCTGCTGTACTGCCTCGACAAGGGGCTGGATGTGCCCGGCACGCTTGGCCTGGCGGGCTTCAATGCGATCGAACTTCTGGACGGCTTGCCGTGTCGGCTGGCGACGATGGATTCCTGTCGGCGCGAGGTCGGAGAAGCCGCTGCCCGCATCATCGCGGAACAGGCCAACGCCGACAGCTTTACCAGCGAACAGGTCGTCCTGATCCCCAGGGTCACTCCGGGCGACACCTTGCGCCAACGGTGACAGCGCCGGTGGACATGGCGCGACCGATGCAGTTTAACCCCGGCAACCACCGGATCGGGTCCGGGTGTTTCCTAACGAGGCCGTCATGATCGAGCTGTCGATTGTCATTCCGATGAAGAACGAAGAGGGCAACGTCGGCCCGCTTCTTGATGGCATTGTGGAGGCCTGCGCCGGCGAAGACTTCGAGGTGATCGTCGTCAATGATGGCTCCACGGACGCAACGGTGGAACGCGCACTGCAGGTGGCCGAGGCCACCGGCCGGGTCCGGGTGCTGACCCATGCCAGTTCTGGTGGGCAAAGCGCTGCCGTTCACAGCGGTGTTCAGGCCGCACTCGGCCGGGTGATCTGTACGCTGGACGGCGATGGCCAGAACCCGCCCGCAGAATTGCCCAAACTGTTTCGACCGTTGCTGGATGACACGACCGGGCGGTTCGGACTTGTGGCGGGGCAGCGGGTCGACCGTCAGGACACCTTGTCAAAGAAATGGGGCTCCAAGTTTGCCAACGGGCTGCGGGCGCGCATCCTCAAGGACGGAACACGCGACACCGGCTGCGGGCTCAAGGGGTTCCGCCGTGACGCGTTTCTGGGTCTTCCGTATTTCGATCACATGCACCGCTACCTGCCCGCGCTGTTCAAGCGCGACGGATGGGAGATCCTGCTGGTCGATGTCAGCCATCGCGAACGGCAGGCGGGGTCGTCGAACTACACCAACTTCCGTCGTGCGCTGGTCGGCATCCCCGACCTCCTGGCCGTTGCCTGGCTGATCAAGCGGCGAAAAAAGGCAGCCCCGGTCGAGGATGCGAGGTCGTCCCGACAGGAGCCCACCAATGTCTGAACAGGTGTTCCGCTGGCTGGCGGTCGACAACTGGTTCGAGTTCTGGTGGGTCATGGTCGGCCTGGGCGGGCAAATCCTGTTCACCGCGCGGTTCCTGGTACAGTGGATCGCCTCCGAGCGGGCGGGCCGGTCTGTCGTGCCCCTGGCGTTCTGGTACCTGTCCATCGGCGGCGGAATCATCCTGTTTGCCTATGCCCTCTTCCGCAAGGATCCTGTCTTTATCCTCGGCCAGTCGATGGGCCTGTTCATCTATTGCCGAAACCTCTGGCTGATCCATGCTGAACGCCGCCGACAAACCAGCTGATCGCACCGACTGGATCGGCCCTGCCCTCGTGATCGCCTTGGCGGTAACGGCCTTTCGCGTCGTGATGCTGGCCTTCAACCGGACCGATCTGTTCGTGGACGAGGCGCAATACTGGCTCTGGGGGCAGGAAATGGCCCTGGGGTATTACTCCAAACCACCATTGATCGGTTGGGTCATTCGGGCCTCGACCGAGCTGGCCGGGTCGGACGCCCCCTTTTGGGTTCGCCTGCCCGCCCCCCTGTTTCACATGGCGACCGCGTTGATCCTGGGCGCCATTGCAGCACCGCGGGCCGGCCACCGAGCCGCGATCTGGGTCACGGCCACCTATGTCACCCTGCCAATGGTGACGGTCGGCTCGCTGTTGATTTCGACCGACACGATCATGGTGCCTTTCCTTGCGTTGGCTTTCTGGGCTTGGCTACGGTGCCTCGACCGCGGCGGCGTTGTCGGTTGGGCCGCGCTTGCCGGGCTGTCGCTGGGCGTGGCGTTCATGGCCAAATACGCTGCGATCTACTTCATCATCTGCGCGGCACTTGCCGCGCTGGCCAGCTGGCGCGCGCGCCCGGGTTGGCGCCCGGCGGCGGCTGGGCTGGTGACCTTCCTGATCGCCATTTCGCCCAATATCTACTGGAACCTGGCCAACGGCCTCACCACGGTCGAGCACACGCTCGACAATGCAGACTGGGTGCGCGCACCGGGCGAACGGGCGAGCCTCAACCTTGCCGGGCTGGCAGAATTCCTGGCGGCGCAATTCATGGTCTTTGGCCCGGTGCTGTTTGCCGGCTTGCTGATCCTGGCTTTGCGCTATCGACGTTGCGATACCGGACGGCAAATGCTGCTGCTGTTTTCGCTCCCGATCCTCGGAATCGTCTGCGTTCAGGCCCTGCTGAGCCAAGCCTATCCGAACTGGGCCGCGACCGCCTATCTGGCCGGAACGCTGGCGGTTGTCCCGTGGCTTCTGGACGGGCATCCGCGCTGGCTGACGGGATCGATGGCGTTTCATGTTTTCCTGTCGATCCTTCTTCCGATCGCAACGGTCTTTGGCACTGGCTGGCGGTTCGGCCCTGATGACGCCCTGCTGCTGGAGCGCTACCTCGGGCGAAAGGAAATGACCCAGGCGATCCTATCGGTGGCGGATGACAAGGGGCTGACAACGGTCGTGGCCGATGATCGTGACGTTCTGGCCGACATGTTCTACGGTGCCTCGGGCGGGCCGCTCGCCCTGTATGCAAGGCCGCGCGCCGGACGAGCACCTGACCACTACGCGCTGAAATACGCCTTACCGGTCGAGGTAACCGGTCCGGTGCTACTGGTCACGAAGCGCAGCAAACCACCGGAAGGATGTCCACTGGATTCGCTCGGCCGCCTGGCACCGAAGGATGGCGCCTATGCGCACCGCACACAGAAGCTGTTTATCGTACCGGCCGAGTGCCTGCAGTTGCCTGCGACCGCCGGATGACCTGCCCGTTGTCACGCAGTTCGGCGAAAGGTTGCCGCAATCTGCGTCATCCGGGCGACAGGCCGGGCAATTTGATGTCGACACGTCGGGGCAGGTTTCGCGCTGACCAACATTGGGTATTATAGTGACGTTGAATTTCTTGTCAGGGCGGGGACCCTTCATGCCTGAGCAGCGACGAAAAGCGACGCGGCGGACGGTTGCCGCGGTCATAGCCGTGTACGGCGCGGCCTATCCCGTGGGGATGTCCGCCGAACCGATGGTGACGTCCAGTTACAACCTCTACGGCGTGCCCGGTCTGCTCGAAATGCCGACCGCCGAGAATGCACGGGATGCGGAACTGTCCGGCAGTTTCTCCAAGTCCGGCAAGCAGAACCGCACGACCCTGACATTCCAGTTCGCGCCGCGTTTGTCGGGCTCGTTCCGATACTCCAAGATCCCCAATCTCGATATCGATGGCGACGATCTTTACGACCGCAGTTTTGATCTGCGGTTCCAGTTCCTGGACGAGACCAAGTGGCTGCCGTCCATGGCGGTGGGCTTTCAGGATTTCATCGGAACAGGAATCTACAGCGCTGAATACCTGGTCGCGACCAAGACCTTCTGGGAAGACGTCCGCGTGACCGCTGGTCTGGGCTGGGGCCGCCTTGGAACCGGCAACGAGATCACCAGTTTTGGCGATCGGGAATACAGCACCGACAGCAACGGCGGCACCCTCGAATTCGACCGCTTCTTTACCGGGCCGGTCGGGGTCTTTGGCGGCGCGTCTTGGAACGCCACGGACAAGCTGACTCTCAAGGCCGAATATTCGTCGGACGCCTACCTGATCGAGACAGAGCACGGCGAGATCGACATTCAAACCCCGTGGAACTTTGGGGCCGAATACCGGTTCAACCCCGGCGTCAGCCTGTCGGCTGCCTATCTCTACGGGTCGGAAATCGGCCTTCAACTGAACTTTACCCTCAATCCCAAGGACCCGCTCCTGGGCCCCGGCAACGAGCCCGCCCCTGCGCCGATCCGCCCGCGGCCGCCACGCGGCTCGGACCCTGCGGCCTGGTCGCAGGCGTGGACAGCAGATCAGCCGCGCAAGCAGCAGATCCAGACAGTCATAACAAATGTACTCAGCAAGGAGGGGATCGAGGTCGAAGGGATGTCGATGTCTGGCACCCGCGCCGAGATCCGGATCGAGAACAATCAATACCTGGCGCAAAGCCAGGCCCTGGGGCGCACGGCGCGCATTCTGACACGGGCGCTGCCCGCTTCAGTCGAGACGTTCACGATCACGCAAGCGACCGACGGCGTGGCCGAAACCAAGGTCAGCTTCCAAAGGTCGGACCTGGAACAGCTTGAACACGCCTCCTCCCAGGCGATCCTTCAGCGGGCCGTTTTTGCCGATGGTGCCGGGCCGCTGCCGGCCGATATGGTCCGTACCCCGGGGTATTTCCCCCAGTTCACATGGTATTTCGCACCCTACCTGGACTACAGCCTGTTCGATCCCGAAGACCCGATCCGGGCCGACTTCGGATTGCAACTGGGCGCCGAATACAAGCTGGCACCCGGCATCGTCGCGACAGGCACGCTCAAGCACAAGTTGGCCGGAAACATCGACCAGATCGACCGCGATCCGGCTTCGGCGCTTCCGCCTGTGCGGACGGATTTCGCGAAATACTCAAAAGCAACGGACACCTATATCAACGACCTGACGCTGGCCTACTACAACCGCCCGATCAAGAACGTCTATGGCCGCGTGACAGCCGGTGTGCTTGAAAAGATGTACAGCGGCGTGTCCGGCGAACTTCTTTGGATGCCGGTGGACAGCCGCCTGGCCCTTGGCGGCGAACTCAACTACGTGGTTCAGCGCGATTACGACGGCGGGTTCGGAACGCTGGACTATGATATCGTGTCCGGGCACGCATCGGTCTACTACGATTTCGGCGCGGGCTACATGGGCAGCGTGGATGCTGGCCGGTATCTCGCGGGCGACTATGGCGCAACGCTGCAGCTTGCTCGGGAATTCGACAACGGGTGGCTTGTCGGCGCCTTCGCCACGATGACCGACGTGTCGGCCGAGGATTTTGGCGAAGGCTCTTTCGACAAGGGCATCTTCATCAAGGTCCCACTGGCCTGGGCCAGTGGGCAGGCAAGCCGATCCAAGTACGGCACCCTGATTCGACCGCTGACGCGGGACGGTGGCGCAAAGGTGAACGTCAGGGGCCGGCTTTTTGGACGGGTGCGGGATACGCATCAACCTGAAGTTGAAGCCTCCGGTGGGAGATTCTGGAGATGATCAACACACTTTCACGGCTCCGCGGTGCCGGGCTGGTTCTGCTCGCCATGACTGCTGTATTCGGCTTGTCCGGATGTGGAAACGCCCCCACCAAGGCGCAGGGACTGCGGGCGCTCAACGCAGCCTACGACGAAATTCGGCTGCGCGAAAACACTGCCGTGGCGTCTGTTCCGATTGGTGCGGGGGCCAATGTCGCGCCTGGGACGCGCCAACAGGTCCAGTTGGCGCTCAAATCAATCGAAGGCCCGGTACTTGTCGCTGTGGTTGTCGATGAAGACCAGACCGCAGTCCTGGGTTTCGCCGGACAGAACGGCCCCTATCGCACCTGGATCACCGGGAGCCGCCAAACCCTTGTCACGCGCAATGGGGTGTTGACCGGCACGCGCGGGCTGGGGTTTGACCTGATGTCATCGGAGGCCACCGCCGCCATGAATCTCGTGACCGCGCGCCGCTCCGGCAGTGTCGAGCGGATTTATCGCCATATCGACGGCGAGAATCATGAGGTTCCGACTCGAATGACCTGTTCGATCGGTCCCGACGGCGCTGAAACCGTGACTCTCCTGTCTGGCGCCCGGATTTCAACAACCCGCATGCGGGAAACCTGCGTTGCGCCGGATCTTTCGGTGTCCAATACCTACTGGGTGTCAGGGTCGGGCCAGATCCCGCAATCGCGCCAATGGGTCAGCGAACAGATCGGCCCCGTGGTTCTGCAGGTGTTGCGCCACTGACGGAATTGGTGTCAGTCGGGGCCGATGGCCGAAACAGGGCGTTTGCGGCAACAGGAGGACACGGATGTCACGGACTGCGCTTGTGACGGGGGCCGCCGGGTTCATCGGCTTTCACCTGAGCCGCCGATTGCTGAACGAAGGATTCCGGGTGATCGGGTTCGACGCGATCACCGACTACTACGATGTGGCTCTCAAACATCGCAGGCTGGAACTTCTGGCGGAGTTTCCCGATTTCACGAATGTGGTGGACCGTCTGGAAACACCTGGCGTTCTGGCAGATCTGCTGGCAGAGCATCGGCCCGAGATTGTTGTTCACCTCGCCGCCCAGGCGGGCGTGCGATATTCCCTGGAAGCGCCCCGATCCTATGTGGACTCCAATCTTGTCGGCACCTTCGAACTGCTCGAAGCCGCCCGCGCGACGCCCCCGAAACACCTTCTGATGGCGTCCACCTCGTCCGTCTACGGCGCCAACACGGACATGCCTTATGCCGAGATTGACAAGGCCGACACACAGATGTCGTTCTATGCGGCCACCAAGAAGGCGAACGAGGCGATGTCGCATTCCTATGCGCATCTGTTCGGCGTGCCGGTCACCATGTTCCGTTTCTTTACGGTCTATGGACCCTGGGGGCGTCCGGACATGGCGCTGTTCAAGTTCGTGCGGGCCATCCGCGAAGGACAACCGATCGACGTCTACAACCATGGCAAGATGCGCCGGGATTTCACCTATATCGACGACCTCGTCGAGGGCATCGTCCGGCTGATGGACGCCGTTCCCCCAACGGTAGCGCAACAAAGTACGCCGCTTGCTGGTGACAGCCTGTCGCCAGTCGCGCCCTGGCGAGTAGTGAATGTCGGATTGTCCCAACCAACCGAGTTGGGTGATTTCATCACAGCCATCGAGACCTCCATGGGCGAAACCGCACAGAAGAACTTCATGGATATTCAACCCGGCGATGTTCCTGCGACCTGGGCCGACACGACCCTCCTGATCCAACTGGTCGGGGAGATCCCGGCAACGCCGCTTCAGACGGGCGTCGATGCGTTTGTCTCCTGGTATCGTGAACGGTATTGACCGGGCGCAAGCGCGGGAAAGCGCCTAAATCAGACCATATCAAAAACCTAAAACGGCCGCCCAAAACAGGCGGCCGCATCTAATTAGACGTTCGTGACGCGGTTCGGATCAGGTACCCGGCGCAGACGAAGTCGGGGTGCTCGTGGTGGACGAGGAACCCGAATCGTCATCATCATCGCTATTGGCGAGAATGGCAATAAGGGCAGCGCCGCCCAGAACGGTCGCAGCGGCACCAAAGCCGCCGAGGCTTGCAACGCTGGCAGGGACGACAACAGCGGCGCCCTGAACGTCGGATTCGGCAACGGCACCATCATAACCACCAGCCAAAGCGGGGGCGGCCATGGCCACGATCATCGCGGTCGAGATGAGAAACTTCTGCATAATAATGACTCCTGTAGCGCAGACCGGACTCAGTGCCCGGCGTTCCCCCTGAACATCGCACAACTGCACACAAAGGCAAGCTTTCTGAATGTTCATCAGCAAAGTTGTGCCGTTCAGACCACGCATTGTTTCCAGGATGCCACGAAGTTCAGCCGGCAAGGGTCTGAGAGATGTAGAAAACACCACACAAACGGGCACCAGCGTCGAATTCCACTGCGAATCCGGTCCGGTCAACCTCTCGTGCCATCATGTTGTGATGGTGCGTTGGTGATTCATACCACGCCTTGGTGATGTATTGGGCCAGCGACGTGTAGCTGTGGCGCGGCAAAGGCGTGCCCCGACGGGTCTCGAAATGGCATGCGGACCTGTCCTTCACGACGAATCGGCCAATTCCATCGATCTGGTACAACGAAACACGTGCGATGTTTTCGTAGCCGGTGGACAGTTTCACCCCGGAGGACATCAACCGGTCGAGCAGCGTGCGCTTGCCCTTGAAGCCTGATTGATGCGTTACGTCCCGGGTGCGCGCCATCCAGTCGGCCTGATACTGCGCCGCCTTGCGCAGCCCTCGCGAGGCCGACACGGATTGCACCCCTTCAAGGCACCGGTAATAATTGACCTCGGCCACCACGGCAGCGTTCAGCAGGCCCTTGTCGATTCGCGCCGGGTCGATCGGCCGATTCCCGCCGGAAACCACGGCGCGCGCGCACCGGCCAGCGGCTTCGGCAGCGCCAGGGCTGCCAAGCAGCCATGCAGGAGCTCCCAGCGCTGCAATGAGACATGCTGTTGATACGGTTTTTGTCACCCACGGAATCATGTTTGCGGTACCCTCGGATCTGCCTCTGACGAATGGTTTTTTCGCCTTTTCCCTGCAACAGGATCGACCGAATAGAGGTCGTCACATTGACAGTTTTGGCAGATTGGCCCATTCGCGTGCCAACAGTTTAGCCGAACAGAGGCAGGAACATGAAGATTGCGATGATTGGTACGGGTTATGTCGGGCTCGTCTCCGGCGTGTGCTTCTCGGATTTCGGGCACGAGGTTGTCTGTGTGGACAACAATCCGGCCAAGGTAGACATGCTCCGGCGCGGCGAAGTTCCGATCTTTGAACCCGGGCTCGACCAATTGATGAAGACCAATGTCGATGCGGGCCGGCTGTCCTTTACCGGCGATCTGGCCGAAGCGGTCAAGGGTGCCGGCGCGATCTTCATCGCTGTGGGCACACCGACCCGGCGTGGCGATGGCCATGCGGATCTGACCTATGTTTACGCCGCAGCGGAAGCGGTCGCCCATTGCATGTCCGACTATGCCGTGGTGGTGACGAAATCGACGGTCCCGGTTGGCACCAACCGGAAGGTCGAGGAGATCATCCGCACCGCACGCCCCGACTTGGGCTTCGACGTGGCATCCAACCCGGAATTCCTGCGCGAAGGCGCCGCGATTGACGATTTCATGCGTCCCGACCGCGTGGTTGTCGGCGTCGAATCCGACCGGGCACAGGATCTGATGGGCGAGGTCTATCGACCTCTGTTCCTGCGGGACTTTCCGATCGTCTATACCGATCTGGAATCGGCCGAGATGATCAAATACGCCGCCAACGCATTCCTCGCGACCAAGATCACCTTCATCAACGAGATCGCTGCCCTGTGCGAGCGGACCGGAGCCGATATCAAGGCGGTGTCCAAGGGCATGGGCCTGGACAATCGTATCGGCAACAAGTTCCTGCATGCGGGTCCTGGGTACGGCGGTTCCTGCTTCCCGAAGGATACCCACGCGTTGGCGCGGATCGGGCAGGATTTTTCCGTGCCGCTTCAACTGACCGAGACCGTCATCAAGGTGAACGAGGACGTGAAGCGTCGGATGATCGTCAAGTTGCAGGACATGTGCGACGGCAGTTTCAATGGCAAGACGATTGCGGTTTTGGGCGTGACATTCAAACCGAACACTGACGACATGCGCGAAGCGCCCTCGCTCACCATCGTACCGGCGCTGATCGGTGGCGGTGCGCGAGTCAGGGTTGTCGATCCGCAGGGGCGCCGCGAAGGCGAAGCGTTGCTGCCAGGCGCGGACTGGATGGATGACGCTTATTCTGCCGCCGATGGCGCCGATGCGATTGTTCTCCTGACCGAATGGAACGAGTTCCGTGCGCTGGACCTGTCGCGGATCGCTTCCAGCATGGCGACTGCCAGGATGGCGGATCTTCGCAATGTCTACTCCGCGCAGGATGCAAAGGCCGCCGGGTTCGCGGTTTACGTGGCCGTTGGTCGCTGAGCCCGATCCATGCCCGAGACCGCAAGCAGCGGCGTGAGCCCCGCCAGGTCTGAACCCGGATTCGGGTTGGTCCCCGCCTCCAAGCGGCTGTTCGACATTGTGCTTGCCCTTGTGCTTCTGGTTCCAGGCATACCTATCGGGACGATCATCTGGATCTGTGTGCTGTTGCGCGATGGTCGCCCCGTGATCTACCCGGGCGTGCGGATGAAAGCGCCGAACGCGACCTTTACCCTCTGGAAGTTCCGCACGATGGAGGTCGATACCTCGGGGCCGGAGGCGGGCGTTTCGGGCGGCGACAAGGCCCACCGGATCACCCGTCTGGGGCATCGTCTGCGCAAGACCCGGCTGGATGAGCTGCCACAACTGGCGAACGTCCTGATCGGAGACATGTCCTTTGTCGGACCGCGTCCGCCGGCGCCGCGTTATGTCGCCATGTTTCCGGATCTCTATGCCGATGTGCTTCGGTCACGGACCGGCATCACGGGCCTCGCCACCGTGATGTTTCACGCCCACGAGGAACTGCTGCTGCGGGATACCTCCACGCCGGAAGAGACCGAAGAGATCTACATTCGACGTTGCATCCCTCGAAAGGCCCGGCTCGACCGCATGTATCGGGAAAACTGGTCCTTGGGGCTGGACCTCTACCTGATCTACCTGACCGCTGGCAAAATCTTGCCACTGCCGGGACGGCGCGTGAATCGGCTCAAAAGAAAAGCAGATCGTCTATGATCGCCACCTGTGCGCCGGATTTGTAACGCGAACACATCACAATCTTGAATTTGTATCGGACCCGAACGAAATCGTTTCACGTGAGATGGTTCGTGGTAAAATCGTCGTCAGGGAATCCGGACAAGCCGCAGCGCCGTCAGGGTTTCTCGATTGGACTTGCTGGCTTGAGAGAAATGGCCTGAGAGACAACGAATGACGACAACCAGACGCCGCGGCGGCACGACCGCTCGATCCTAAGAAGGACGCAGATATGGCACTTTCCACAACTGAGGCCGCAGCCTCGAGCACATCAGACCTACCGACCCTGACCGTTACCGAGATCGCCAATACCTTGGCCTATCCTGATTGGGCAGTTCACAAAGGGTATTCCTGGTCGTTGCCAATTGACCTCGACCGGAACCCCGATCAGATCGTTTATGTCGATTACTCCGACCTGACCAAGGACGGGCAGTGGTATGCAAAATACGCGCTCGAAGCCTGGACCGCGACCACAGGTATCCAGTTTTCCGCCGCCAATCCGCCCTCAGGGCAGAGCGTCAAGATCTCATTTGACGACGAGCGCAGCGGAGCCAACACCTCCACAAGCGCAACGGTGCGCGGCACCGACTATACGATCTCCAAGGCAGATGTGAACGTGGCCCAATCCTGGCTGCCTGAGGACGGTCCGGCCTTTGACAGCTATGTCTTCCGCACCTTCGTGCACGAACTGGGGCATGCCCTGGGGTTCGAGCATCCGACCGACTACGGCAGCACGCCCGGCAAGGGCAAGGATTTCGCCACGGATGCAGAGTACGCCAACGACAGTTGGCAAGCGACCGTGATGTCGTATTTCGATCAGGACGAGAACCCCTTGGTCAAGGCATCCCAGGCAAACGTCCTGACCCTCATGCCAGCCGATATCCTGGCCGCACAGATGCTCTATGGCACCGTCGGAACACTGCGAACCGGGAACACGACCTATGGCGTCGGCTCGACGGCGGGCGACTTCTACGACCATCTCGAAGAGGTGTGGCAGACGATGGCCTTCACCATCATCGACGACGGTGGCATCGACACCCTCAACTTCTCCAGGACCGCGCACGACCAGAAGATCACCCTGCAATCGGGAGTCTTTTCGAATGTCGGCAACCATATCGGGAACATGGCGATCGCCGAGGGAACCGTTATCGAGAATCTCGTTTCGGGTGGCGGCAACGACAGGCTGACCGGAAACATCGGAGCCAACGTTATCTCCGGTGGGGCGGGCAACGACATCATCGACGGGCTGGACGGCAACGACATCCTCAAGGGTGGTGATGGAAATGACACCCTGATCGGCAGCAAGGGCAACGACAAGCTGTTCGGCGGCAACGACACGGATACGCTCAAGGGCTTCGCTGGGGCGGACACCCTGAAGGGCGAACGCGGCAATGACACGCTTCTTGGCGGCACCGACAACGATGTCCTGTACGGAAATGCCGGCACGGATATCGTGAAGGGCGAAGGCGGCGACGACAGGATCTTTGGCGGCACCCAGGCCGACAAGCTCTATGGCAACAACGGCAACGACACGATCAAGGGCGAGGCTGGCGACGACAAGATCTATGGCGCAGCTGGCAACGACGCCCTGCTTGGCGGCAACGGGAATGACAAGCTCGACGGCGGGGACGGCACCGACACGTTGACCGGTGGGGCCGGAAAGGACGTCCTCAAGGGCGGCGACCAGAATGACATTCTGAACGGCGGCATCGGGAATGACATCCTGCGCGGCGGCAACGGTGTGGACCGGTTGAACGGCGATTCCGGCACGGACACGCTCGACGGTGGAAATGGGAGCGACGTCTTTGTCTTCGAACGCGGCGGCGCGAAAGATATCATCCTCGACTGGGAAGACGGCAAGGATAGACTCGACCTGTCCGACTGGGGGCTTTCCACATTTCGGGAGGTCGCGGCCAAGGTCACGCCAACCGCGCTCGGGCTCGAGATCTCGCTGTCAGATACCGGTGACCTCGTCGAGATTCGCGGGCTCCTCGAAAGCCAGCTGGACCCATCGGACCTGATCCTCGTCTGATCTCCATCCCGACGGACAGGACATTCGGCACGGAGTCGCCAAACGGCGCTCTGGGTCGCAGGCTGAACGGTTGACCCCTCGCCAAGCCTGACGCTATCTGTCTCTGAGGCGTGTTCTGCCAAACCGCGCCCAAAAAGCGATTCTGGGGGACAGAGTGCTGAAACTTTTCCGGTCGTTGGTGGCCGTTGTGTTGCTTGGGGCCTGTGCTTTGCCGCGCGGCGCTCCGATCGAGTCCGAAGTGCTGACCGAAGTTAACTCGGAACAACCGAATTTCGCCGTGTACGCCGTGACACGGAACAATCTGTCGACATTTTCGCGCTGGCCGACAACGCACAACGTGAAATCTTTCGGCTGGGTGGCACATCGGCACGTCGCCAACGAAATCCGGATCAAGCCATTCGACCGGATCGACCTTGTGATCTGGGACACCGAAGAAAACTCCCTCATTACGGCGCCGTCTGAAAAGCTGGTCGATGTCAGCAACATGCGGGTCACAGAGACCGGCCAAGTCTTCATCCCCTACCTTGGATACCTCAAGGTCTCCGACAAGACACCGGACGCTGCGCGTCGCCTCGTCGAAGCGGAGATGCTGTCCATCGTCCCCTCGGCCCAGGTGCAGTTGAACGTGACACCCGGAACGCGCGGCTCGGTCAGTCTTGTGGGTGGCGTCAAGACGCCAGGCACCGTCCCGCTCCCCGAAGGCCACTTCACAGTTCTGAACCTGATCAGCAAGGGCGGCGGACCAGAGGCCCTGCGCAATCCGCAAGTTCGACTCATCCGTGCCGGAAAAGCCTATTCCACCTCGCTCGACACACTCTACGACTCGCCAGAACAGGACACCGTTCTGCTGGGCGGCGACAAGGTCGCGCTGGTCGAGGATGATCGCTACTTCCGGGCTCTCGGTGCGGCTGGCCAGGAAGAGGTCATCTACTTTACCGAAAACAAGATCTCTGTCCTGGATGCGATGTCCCTGATGGGCGGAATTGCTGACAATCGTGCCAACCCGCAAGGCGTGCTCGTTCTGCGGGAGTATCCGGCTTCGGCCGTGCGGACGAATGGAACCGGACCGACGAATTCCAGAACGGTCTTCACGGTTGACCTGACCTCTGCGGATGGGCTGTTCAGCGCCGGTCGCTTCCCGGTCTATTCCGGTGACACCGTGCTGGTAACGGAGTCCCCGATCAATGCCGCACGTACCGTCTTTGGCCTGCTTGGAACCGTGGTTGGGATCACCGACCAGTTCGCGCAGTAACATAAGGCATATACAACAGAAATCCGGCGGTTATTCGCCTAGAAACCGCCGGTATACCTTTTGACAAACGAGCCCATTCCTGCGACCAATCCCGTAAGGGAAGAAGAGTCGGTTGTGCCTTTCCCGCACGTAATTTATTGGTTGCCGCAATGCGGCATTTCGAGTGCGATAGATTCATTGGTTTGTACAGAGAGTGGGGGACGGGTGGTCCGGCATTTTCAGGATACCGATGGTAGTTACGACAGTGAGCGTTCCACGAATTCTTCGTTGGTTCAGACTGACATGACACCAAGCGGAGACGAGCGACGCAACGGCATACGCCTTGCGGCTATCGTGGTTACGTTCAACCGCCTGCTTCAAATCAAACGCACCGTTGCCCGCTTGCTGGAAGAGCCGTGCGACCGCATCTTCATCATCGACAACGGCTCCAACGATGGCACACGCGAGTGGCTTGAAACGCTGACGGATGACCGCATCCGCGCCATCTGCGCACCCGGGAATCTTGGTGGCGCCGGCGGGTTTGAGTTGGGTCTGCGCAAGGCGGTGGAACTGGACGATCCGGAGTGGATGGTCATCATGGACGACGATGCGCGGCCGGACCCTGGCTGCCTGTCCGAGTTCCTGGAAAAAGACCTGTCGAAGTGGGATGCCATTTCGGCGGCTGTCTACCTCAAGGACGGTCGCATCTGCGAGATGAACCGCCCAACCATCAACCCGTTCTGGCACATGCCGACTTTCATGCGGACCCTTGCGGGCAGCCTTGTCGGTAAATCGCGCGGGGGGTTTCACATCCCGGACGAGGCCTATGAGTCCGACGCAATCGAGATCGACGCGACCTCCTTTGTCGGCCTGTTCGTATCACGCGAGACGATCCAGAAGGTCGGGTATCCGGACGGTAGCCTGTTCATCTATGGCGATGATGTGCTGTATACGTTGGGGCTGCGAAAGGCGGGGATGCGCATCGGGTTCCTGCCCGACCTGCGATTTGAACACGATTACAACCGTGCCTTCAACGGCAAGGTTGGTCTCTACAGCCCGATCTGGAAGGCCTACTACACGGCCCGGAATGGGCTACTGGTCTATCGCTTTGCCGCTGGCGTGATGTTCTGGCCCGCGTTCTTGTTCATTCTGCTGAAATGGGTATCTGCGGGCCGCCACTACGGCGACGGACGCAAGGCCTATTACCGGATGATGTGGCACGGCGTGAAGGACGGTCTGGGCGGAAAACGAAGCCGCCCCCACAGCGAGATAACGTCGCTCGCGACAACCGACGCCTGAAAAGGCTTACGTGACCTTCACGGCCTGATCACCGATCAGGCACCCCCGTATGGAGCGCGCCCGACCTGCCAGGTAGCCGACTCAGCCCGAGATTTCCCAAGCATGGCGTGAAAGGCACCTCGAACGCCAGGTTCGAGGTGCGAGGTTCATGCAAGCGACATCAACCGAAGTCGAAATCGTCTGCCGTGAGTTTGTTCAGGTTGGTGTTCTCGATGACGAGAACATTCACGCCGTCATCAAGGTAGTCATAGACGATCGAGGTGCCATCCTGGGTGGACGCCGCCTTGAAGCCTGCCAGATCCGAAACCTCGCCCAGAGAGCTCTCGAACTCGATCACATCATGGGCCGCTGACGACTTGGCGGCCTTGAACGTCAGGATCGTGTCGTTGCCAAAGTTTGCACCGAACACGTAGGTATCTGCACCGAAATGCCCATCAAGCACGTCGTTCCCGGCATCACCACGCAGGGTGTCATTGCCGCCATCGCCGTACAACTTGTCGTCGCCAGAGCCGCCTTCCAGAACATCGTTGCCGATGCCCCCGGAAATGATGTCGTTGCCCGCGTTGCCTTTGAGGGTGTCGTTATCCGTTCCACCGTCCATGACGTCGTTGCCCTTGCCGCCTGACATCACGTCCTTGCCGGCGTGACCTTCCATGAAGTCGTTGCCGTTATCACCGTCCATCGTGTCGCTGCCGGTGCCGCCGCCCATCTCGTCGTTGCCAGTGCCGCCTGACATGGTGTCGTTGCCGTCGCCCCCCTTGAGGGAATCCTTGCCGGCGCCACCCAGGACGGAGTCCTTGCCAATGCCCCCTTCCAGGGTGTCGTTTCCGCGGCCGCCCTTGACGGTATCGTCGCCAAGGCCGCCGATGATCACGTCGTTGCCATCCTCGCCGTCAAGCTTGTCCGGGCCATCGTTGCCATAGATAAAGTCGGCCCCGAGCCCCCCCTTGATCGTGTCCGCGCCGACGCCGCCGTTCAACAGGTCAGAACCACCAAAACCGTTGATGACATCGTTTCCGGTCCGGCCAAGGATCATGTCGTCGAACCTCGAACCGTTGATCGAATCGTCGCCCGTCGTTCCGCGAAGGTCGAAATCGACCAGCAGATCCATGTCGACGTCCTCTGTCGCGCCGGTGTTCCGGTTGGCGATGAAACGGATCTGCTCAATGCGGTTGAACATGCCCACGTAGTCTTTGCTTTCATTGTCGAACAGACTCACGCCCCCCCGACCATCCTGCGACAGCGTCACTGTCGAGCGGAACTCGGTCTTGGTCATTCCGTTGAAGCCATCGCCATCAAACAGCTTGTCCAACCCAAGACGGTCAAATCCCTTGCCGCCGTCGATGTCGACGTAGCCGTCTGCATTGTAGAGGTCCAGCCGATCGGGGCCGTCGCTGCCGGTGACCCGGATATCTCCGGTCGCCAGAATGCCGTACTGCTCGAACTGCTGGAACTTGACCTGATAGCTCTTGTCGCCAACCTTGAAGGTATCGCCATCGTATTGAGCGCCGAAAACGCGCCCTTTGACGAGGTTCAGGTCGATGACCTGAGAAGCAAAAGTAAAATCGGAATCATCGATGATCAGGGTGTCGTGCCCCTTGCCACCTTGGAACAGGTTGCTTTCGCCCAGCAGACGGGGGGCGGGATATACCTCGCCGGAGCCGAAGTACTCGCCATATTCCGGTCCGCCGATCAGAACCCTGTCATCGCCATTGCCGGCCTGGACAAGCACTGTTTCCCCGGAGATGTCGTCATAGATCAGGATGTTGTCATTGCCGCCCGTCCCCTTGACCGTAACCTTGGTCAGCGTTTCGTCGAGGATGTTGCCGATCTCGCCCTCGACTTCCAGAAGCTTTCCCTTGGCGTCCGACAGGGTCAGCGACGTCAGATCCAGATCCGGATAATCCGACAGCTTCAGCGTGCCGTCTTCGGCGTCCAGCAGAAGGTCACGGGCCAGATCGACGACCTGCCCCAGGCTTCCAGCCGGGAAGGTGCCGTTCGCAACCAGAGTCAACTCCCCTGCGGCCAGGGTGATCTTGCTTCCGGACAGGGACAACGACAGAACCGTGTCATCACCATCCTTGACGGTCAGTCCGGACAGACCAATCCCTTGCAACTGGGCGACAAGCTGGTTGAATTCCTTGTTGCTCAGCGCCTCGAAATCCTGAAGGCCCGTCAGTGCAGCAACCGCGCCAACGGCGTCCGCGATCCCCGTCGGAATGACTCCCGCCAACTCGATCGATTGATTGCCCGAGGTCACGACCAGCCCGGTCGGAGCGATATCGACATCCATGACAGTGCGGGTCTTGCCGCCATCGGTCATCTTGATCTTCAGGCTGTCCAGCGTTCCGTTCGCGACCCCCTTGTCCACCGCGACCAGCAGGTCACCCAGGCTGGAGACCGGGTCAATACCGCTGCCACCCAGTTCGACGCGGACCTTGGCGTCGCCCATCGGGCTTGAAACGGTCTTCTGCCAGGCGATCAGGCTGCTCGACAGGACCGCGGGTGCGCCCGTCAACAACCCACCCAGCACGGAAGCGTCATCGAAAAGGAAATCAAGACGTGCCTGATGGTCGAGAACGAAGTCCTCCAGGCCACTGGCTTCTTCCAGCTTTGTGTCGGTGTCAAAATCGAGCAACCGCGCGGCAGCGATGATTTCAATCATGTCGATGTCCTTCTTGAAATGTGCTTGTGCCCACTGGCTCAGAGCATACGAATTTTGTTCAGGAAAAGCATGGATCATGCCATCTTTCCAGTGTTGTTTCCCCCGGTGCCCAAAAACCTGCTACTCCCGGCCTCGAGGCGATCAGCAAGGAGACTATCCTGCCAAAGGTGAATGAATCGTGGCCCGTGTTGTGTCTGGGTCTTGCCACGGTGGCTTGCGCACCGGTCGAGCCGCAGGCACGCCTGTTGTTTGGGCAGGAGGATATCCATTATCAGGAGGCCGCGCTCGAAGCTACGGTGTTGGAGTTTCTTGGTGACGGTTTCACCGATGGTGCCGCCTTTCAGATCAGTCGCGACGATCCGGAAAGGGGCGACAGCAACGGCGACGGCGACGATGAGCCGCGCGATATCTCGGACATCCCCTACCACCGCGCGGGGCAAGGTCAATTGTCGCTGGAGGTGCGGACCGAGCACCCGATCGCTCGCGGAACCTACGCGGTCGTCGGGATCACCGGGCGGTACGGCGGCGCGCAGTACCGTCTGCCCGAGGGAATTGTCATCCCGGATGTGGGCACCGAATTGCCCGACCCGATCACCGTGACCTTTCGGGCAGTCCAATTGGAGCCCAAGGCAGGATTGGCCTGGAAGTTCGAAGCTCCGGGCGGCTCCGACATGCGAATGGAAGTCGGCGGTGGCTATGCCGTGACCCGGGTCCGAACGCGCGTCCAGTCAGCCTTGATCGACGCCGACCAGGTTTCGACCGTGGAAATGCCGCTGGTCTATCTGGCAAGCGAGCTGTTGTTGCCTTCGGACAGCCGGGGGCACCGGGTCGTCCTGCGTGGCGAGGTGCGCCATTTTCCCGAGGCGACAACCTCTGCCCGACTGTCCGCAGGCATCGAATTCTGACGCCCTAGCCCAACCGCTCCCGCACCCAGTCGCAGTTGCGCCATGGCACCGACACATCCTCTTCGAACATCACGTCGCGCCCTTCGGAAATCAACGCCAGATAGCGGCGGTATTCCTCGGCATCGTTGAAGTGCTGGCGGCGGCGGGTTTCCTCGGCGACCTTGGCATGGAACGCGGCGTGGTACTTGAAATGCGCAAAAATCATATCGCGCGTCGCCACCCGGCCCTCCGACAAATAGTGCAGCCCCGCCGACAGGTGCATCCACGGGCGATACCTCAACAGGGCGTACTTCTGTGCCACGAACAATTCGGATCGCGAGCCGGGCAGCAACCGGTGGCGCAGGCTGCTGGTCCAGGTCTCGGCGTTGCAGAACGGCCCGGTCGCGGTGGATTCGGCCAGGAACGGCTCGCGGTCGACGTGATCGGCCACACTGAACGGGTCCGCCGCACTGAGGTCAGCCTGCGACAGGTGCCCCTTGGGATAGAGGTCCAGCATGAAGACGCGCGCCGCGTCGGCGTCACGGAATTCGGGCGTTTCCAGAAGATCGGGCAGGTTGTGCTCATCGTCCCGCAGCGCGAGGAATTCATCCGCATCCGCGATCAGCGACCAGCGGTTCAACCGGAAGTTGGCCATCAGCGCCTGCTGCCATGCCACGCCATAGACAGACGCCCAGTAATCGGTGTCGGCCGAGAACGTCACAACGTCGGGTTGTTCCATCAGGAATTCGAGTGTTCCGTCGTCCGAGCAATTGTCGACACAGAAGAAACCCTTCACGCCGAGCGTCCGGTAGTGCTCGAGGAACATCGGAAGCATCGTCAATTCGTTGCGGATGCAGCAGATCACCACCAACGGCTCGGCGTTGATGCGCACCAGATGCTCGGGCGAACTGACCAGATCCACGGCGTTGGTGTTCCAGCCCATCCGTGCGGGCGCATAGGTCGGCCAGACCTTCTTGGGCCACAACTCGGCGCTGTCATGCACCTGCGCGGCCCAGGTCTGCAGGTCGGGCGTGTCCAGGTGCACCATCTTGGCCGGGCTGACCCGGCTGGGCAGGAAGGCATTTTCCCACCGGCTGACCGGTGTGCCCTTGGAATGAGACCGGCGCAGCACGCAGGCGTCATAGTCCTCGCTGTCGGGCAGAACGCCGCTGAGGCCAAGCAGGTCCCCGATCAGCTTGTCCTCCATGATCGAGGTCAGGACCAGACGCGCGCCCTCGGGCGTTTCGGCATTGCGGATCAGCAGGTCCATTATGGCCCGGTTCAGCACGTAGCCAGAACCACCCTCGGCATAGGTCGATGGTTCCGGCGACTTGTCGATGTCGAGTTCCGCCAGATCGGTGTTGGCCCGCGTCAAGTGCCAGGTCCGGTCAGTCTGGCCCTCGGTCCGGTGCAGGCGACGCCCATAGTAGGCAAACTTGCGATAGCTCTGGCTGTGGAAAAACCGGTCGACGTCCAGGAAGCAATCGTCGTCGATCTTCAAAATGTGGCTGAAGGGCGTATTGCGATACACCCAACGGATCGTGGCGAGCACCTTGGCGGGCAGGCCCTCGTAGCTGTCAGGGGCATCGATGTGCAGAATGTCACCGCGCACCGTGTTGTCACCGTCCCCGACGACGATCAGGTAAGGCACGCCAAGCGCCTGAAGGTCCTTGAGCCACGTCTCGCGTTGTTGTTTCACCCGTGTTTCAAGGAGCGGCTTGCAGGAAAAGATCACCACCACCGTGTCAAAGAACATCGCCCGCGCATCGCGCGCCAGCAGGGTTTCAGCGGCAGGGTCAGCAGCGGGCGGAATGGCAGCTTCGGCCTCCGACAACAGCCGAACAAGCGTCCACGCCCGCCCGGTCGGGTCGGTCTGCGCCGTCTGCCGCAGCCCGAACACGGCCATTCGCACGGCAGGGGCAATCGGCAACTCCGCACGGTCGATATCCGGGACGGCGGCCACCAGGTCCTGGATCATCTCGACCGCCGCTTGGGCGAGGTCCGCAACCCCGGCCCGAAGCAGCCCATTGGCAAGGTTGAGCGCCGTGGCAACGCCGACAAAACCCGCGCGCCGCCCGCCGAGTACACGCAACTGCGGATGAAGCGCCCGCAAGTCCGGCAACAGGTCGGTTTCTTCTGCCGTGCCAAGCGCCGCCAGAAGATCGGTGGCCGCCTGGCTCGCCATGGTTTGCAGTTCCAGGTATTCGCTGCGCGGCAGCATCGGCGACAGCGCGCGGATCGCCCGCGCAACCTGGGGCGCTTCGATTGCGCCATCGGCTGTGCCACCCGGCAGAGCATGTCGGCGCACCGCAAGGTCGTTGCGCCGGTGCATCTCCAGCGTGGCCAGCCGGTCGCCGGACCAGCCGACGGCGAGCATCTCGCGCATCACGCGATCCCCCTCGATGGCCGTTGGGGGCGGTAGCGCCTCCAGCGCATGGGTGTCGGCTCCGCTCTCGACAACGGCGACGACCGCGTCAAAAGCCGCGCGTGCAGATACCAGCCGCGGGTCAGAACGATAGGGCGCATCCGGTGCGCCCGCGTCGATGCCAGCCCAAAACGATGGGGCGAGCCAGTGACTGCGCAATGCACGGTCGACGGCCCAGTCGCCGAACCATTGTGAAAACAGGTGCACGTGTTCCAGCAAACCGACGACCGAGCGCGTCATGAAGGTACAACTGGTCCGCCCCCAATAGTTCCAGGCGTGCCAATCGACATAGTCCAAGAACGCGCGCGCGATGCTCTCGCGGGCGGAATCCGACAGGAACAACGGGCAGTCACGCACAATGCGGTCCAGGCTCCAGCAGATCGCCGGGGTCGACACCCAGCCTTCCGGGCGCTGTGCCAGCCATTGAAAGAACTCCAGAACGGCGTCGGAATCTTCGACCAGCATCTCGAACGGAAGCCGGAACGACCGCTCCCATGGAGCATCGCTGGCGGGGCTGTCCAGCAGGCCACAGGTCTTGGCCAGCGGTTGCAATGCTGCAACCTGATCCGCCTCGGCACAGACCTCGACGAGCCGCATCACCAGCAGGCGTTTCTGATTGGACGTCAAATCGGCAATCTCGGGGGCCACCCCCTCCAGAGCCTCGGCGGGTGACAGGCGGTCGCCGCCACGCATGCTTCGGGCAAAGGCCTTCTGGACGGCCTCGACCGCGGCGATATCCGGGTCAACCGACGTCGCGATACCTGTCTCGGCATCACCGTCCAGCACCAGGTCCTCCGGGTTCAGAAGGTCGTTGAGCTTGTAGATGTCGATGGCCAGTGACAACCGTCTCCGGGCGGCGTGGCTCAGCTCCGGGATCAGCCCGGCACAGGCCACGTGCTCGACAGCCGATACCATCGCAAAGGCGTCGCGGGCGTCTTCGGTGGACGCCACCGTCTCGATCATCTCGATGAGAGCCGCGCGGTCGATGGTTAGCGGTGCCCCACAGGGGCGGCCGTTGCTGACCAGTTGCAGGCGCAGCGCGCTGTCGGAGTCCTGTCCGCGCCAAATCCGCCCCGGCAGCACCGCGGTCACACCGAGATTGGCATCGTTCAGACCCGCAGCCGCGGCAAGGTCGGGACGCGGCAAGCGTGCCACCGGGATTGTCGTGGCCAACCCGTCGATCGTGATGACAAGGTCCTGAGCCTGTGCTCCAAGCTCGAAGCCCCACCCTGCCAGCAGGAACGGCGAGATCAGCGACAGCTCTCCTGCGCCGGGCCGGTCCTGGTTCGCAGGGCCGTCGATGCGCACATCGAAGGCCCCCCCGTGAATATCGAATTGCTCGATCGCCGCATCGTCTGCGCCGCGGGTATGTGTGAGGATCTCTGAATCGTTCAGCAAGACGCGGATCGTGTCATCGGCAAAGTCGATCTGTACCGCGTTGCCTTCGGGCGCAAGCGTACAAGGCAGGTTCTGTTCTGTCTCCCAGACATCTGCGAACCGACGGTTGAACGCCACCATCTGGTCGGTCGGTCGGAACGACAGGTGAAACAGGATGTCGGTACCCGTCGCGTCGAAGAATGACAGGTTCGCATAATCGAAACGGTCGAAGTCGAGCCTGCAGTCCCAACGAGCGCCCCCGGTTTCACGAAATCCAAGCAGCATTTTACAGGCTCCTTTCTGTAGTTCGGCCCCTTATGAGCACAACGGCAGCCGACGTACAACGCGGGCACGGTTTCATCCGGCAGGCTCCCCGGTCTTGCCCCCCGGCGACACTGGCACCGACCCGCCAAGATGGTCCTGCGCCAGCAATATCAGCGCTTCACGCAGGTCAGGCCCCTCTGCCATGTCCCGAAGTTCCGGCGCAGCGATGTCGATAGCCGCATCCAGCGCGTCGCGGCTGGATGCGATATCGGCACCGCGCGCCTGTCCGGCAAGCGCAGGCCATGTAAGGCCGGTGTCGTAGCGCAGCATCGACACAGCGCCGAGTTGCGCCTCAAGGCAGTAGATCCACTGCGAGAGTGGCCCGTCCGTAAATCGGAGCCCGGAGTCCTCAAGGTAATCCCGCCGCAGGAGCATGTTGGCGAGGCTCGGCGGTGCGGACAAAAAGGTTTCGGGCGTGGCGGTGGCCACCTTGTACGGCAAGGTGTCGGAGGCCGATTGCGCCTTGGGTGCCTTGATGGCAGTCGGGATCGGCGCGGACGACACATCGGCCTCGGTTCGGGTCATGAATTCGACCTGCGTCCCCAGGGCCTTCTTCGCCGCCAGCCGGTCGCCGGATTCCAGCAGCAGCAGCAAGTCACCTTGGGCGGCGGCGATGCCACGGTTGCAGGCGGCGGCGCGGCTATGCTGTGCATTGGTCAGCACCGAGCAATTGGGATGCCCCGCCGCGGTGGTCAGCAGGGCTTGGCGATGTCCGTCGTTCGGCCCGGCCTGGACCAGCAATATCTCGAAATCCCGGAAAGTCTGGCGCGCCAGCGAGCCAAGCGTCTCGTTCAGGGCGGTGTCCGCCTGCTCGGCCAGCACGACGACGCTCAGCGGCAGATGTCCGTCGATGACCCGCCCCCAGGTCCGGCTGATGTTGCGATCCCAATCGGGGGCATAGTGCAAACCGCGCGCATCGAGGTAGTCACGGCTGGCCCTGGCAAACTGCCGCCGCCGCTCGGGGTCGCGGATCGCGCCCGCCCGTTCGAAGATCAGCCGGGTGGCAATGCGGGCCATCGCGATCTCTACCCCGGGCCGGGATGATCGGCGCATGATATCATGCAGTGCGTCCAGAACACCAAACTGCTCGAACACCCGGTCGGTGCCATCGCGGGTGATCTGCCCCGCACGGCCCTGCGTTTGCAGGTATAGCGGTTCGGTAACATAGGCCATGCCGTCCGTACGGGCAGCGGCCTCGTAATAGAACGGGTGGTCCTCGTAGTAGGTTCCTTCGATGAACCGCAACCCCTCGATCAGAGATCGTCGATAGAGCTTGTTCCAGGCCGACGGGAAGTGCCGGATCACATCGCTCCATTCGTCAAACCGGAACATCGCTGGCGCAGAACCCTCGATCGCCGGAAATGGCGCGCCGTGAATGGCCGAATGGTCGTAGGTGGCGCCGTCGGCATCGCAGAACCGCACCGCGCATGCCGCCCAGTCGGCGCCGGTTGCCGTGATAGCTTCCAACAAGGTCGCCAGATATGTCGGCGCGACGCGGTCGTCGCTGTCCACGAAGGCGACGTAGTCGCCACGTATCTGGCCGAGCCCGGTGTTGCGCGCCGCCGACAACCCGCCGTTGCGCCGGGACAACACCCGAAACCGCGCATCCGTGCCGATGGCGCCCCAGATTGCCTGAAGGCTGCCATCCGTCGAGCCGTCGTCGACAACGATGACTTCGAAATCCTCGAAGGTCTGCTCTCTCAAGCTCCAGAGACACGCCCCGACATAGCCGGCCACGTTGTAGACGGGCAGGACAATGGATATCCGGGGGGCGGTTCCTTCTGGTCCCATGACTCCGTGGCGCGCCGTCACCGGCTCTCCTTGCGTGACCCTGCCCGATACGCCGCGATCACAGCGGCGGCTTGGCGAAGGCCGGCATGGCGGTGCCGTCATCGACGTGCTTCAGGAAGGCTTGCCCGGCATCCATCGCCTCGCGGATGGTCACGTCCATATCGAGGTAGCGATAGGTGCCCAGCCGGCCCACGAAGGTCACGCCGGCTTCGGAATTGGCCCGGTCGACGTATTTCGCCAGCATCTCCATCTCGCCCATCATGCGGATCGGGTAATAGGGGATGTCGTCCTCGCCACAGGAGCGCGAGAACTCGCGGTAGCAAACGGTGCCCTCGTGCTCCTCCCAAGGAGAGAAATGCTTGTGCTCGGTGATACGAGTGAAGGGCACCTCGGTATCGCCATAGTTCATCACCGCACAGCCCTGGTAGTCGCCAGTATCGGTGAATTTCTCGAAATCGAGAGTCCGGTAGCCTAGCCGTCCGATCTCGTAGTCGAAATATCCGTCGAGCGGGCCGGAATAGAACACATGGTCGAATTCGGCGGCCTGCGCGCGGGTGAACCGGGTGTTCAGCTTTACCGTGATCGACGGGTGATCGAGGATGCGCTCCACCATCGCGGTGTAGCCGTTCTCCGGCATGCCCTGGAACTGGTGGAAGAAGTAGTTGTCGTCATAGTTGAACCGCACCGGAAGCCGCTTGAGGATCGAGGCCGGGAGTTCGGTCGGCGAACACCCCCACTGCTTGATCGTGTAGCCCTTGAAGAACGCCTCGTAGAGATCCTTGCCGACGAACCGCAGCGCTTGCTCTTCGAAGGTCTTCGGATCCTCGATCGACTTGTCGGCGATATCGCCGATAAAGGCACGCGCCTCGTCGGGGCGCATTGTCTTGCCGTAGTACTGGTTGATCGTGTGCAGGTTGATCGGCAGCGAGAAAACCTGCCCCTGGCTGGTCGTCTTGACCCGGTTCTTGTAGGGCATGAAGGTCTCGAACCGGTTGACGTAATCCCACACTTCCGCGTCGTCGGTGTGAAAGATGTGCGGCCCGTAGATGTGCACCATCACTCCGGTGTCATCGTCGCGGGTGGTGTGGCAATTGCCGGCAATGTGGTCGCGGGCGTCCAGGATGGTGACCTCGTGCCCCTTCTCGGCCATCATCCGCCCGATCACTGCACCAGACAGGCCGGCACCGACCATCAGAAGTTTCAGCTGTGTCATTGTCGCGTCACTCTTGTCTTTCTTCCGGTCTGCGCCGGATCGATCCAGGGGCCACCAAATCTTGTGGCTGCGATGCGGGCGTCCGGTCGGGCGTCCGACCGGCGCAGTTTGTCGGTTTTACGAGGACTTCGGCCTGCCGGCCAGAGCCCGAGGTCCGGTATTGAGTTTATTCAATACGTGACGCGGCAGCTTTCTGCCGCGACTGGTGACCTTGCGCAGCGCTTCGGGCGTCGCCGTCTGGCTCGTGGGAAGCGGCTTGCGAAGCGATCCCGACTTCTGAGCCAACATCTTTTCGCGCCGCTCCTCGGCGACACGGCGACCTTTCTGCGCGGCCTCTGCCTTCACGCGGGCGGCCTTCGCCCGATCCCGAGTCGTCTGAATACGAGCGCTGGCACTCCCTGGCACTGCGTTCGGATCAAGCAGCTCCTTGTAGATTTCCAGCAGTTCTTCTTCGTGCTCGGCCATCGACACCGGGGCCATTGCATTCGCCCAATAGGCGTCCAGATCGATCTTTCCGTCCAGGATGTCCCGAAGCCGGGCGACGAAACTGCTCTCCCGACTGGCCTCGAACACCATTTCCGGGGTGTTGCCAAGCTCGCGCGCACCGCCCAGATCGCTGGTCAGCAACGGGATATGGCGAGCGTGCATTTCGATGGCGACCTGGGGCAGGTTGTCTTCCCACTGAACCGGCACCACACCGACATCAACGTCGGCCAGCAGGGCATCGATCTGCTTGTGAGTGTAACCATCGGCATGGAACACCTCCTTGAGGTGCCCGCCCAGTTGCTCCAGCAGATACATCGCCTCGCCGTCACCGGTCTTGGCGCAGATCAGGAGCCGAACCTTGCTGGCCAGCGATTTCGGCAGCGATTTCAGCGCCTCCATCAGGAAATAGTAACCCTTGTCGCGCCGCATGTATCCCATGTAGGCCAGCGTCACGGTGCCATCTTCCCTCAGGATCGACGGTTTGGGCTCGGTCTCTTCGAAAAGCTTTGCGTGTTTCGTGCCGATATAGCTGGTCTGGAGCAAGTCTGGATCGACGCCGAATTTCGCGGCAACCTCAGCCACCCGATCCGACACGCACAGGATCCTGTCGCAGTTCTCGTTCAGGATATCGGTGATCATCTCGCGCCGACGGGAAAAGCGTTTCCGGTTGGAGACGATCCGGCGATAGGGGCTGTCATCGTCCAGCGCGTCGTAGGCGTCCTGCGCATATTTGAGGACGTTCTTGCTTTCCTTGGACCAACGGCGCGACGTGCGCACCCACTTGCCTGCCGCACGCGCACTCAGGCCGAACCCGCGGCGAAAGATGACCGAGTCAGGCGACACTCCGACCTTCTTGAGACTGTAGGCCACCGCGTTGGCGTTGCGCACCTCGTCGGCATCGGGCAGCCACATCAGGCAGTTCGCACATTTGCTGCCATCACCATAGTCGAGGCAGTTTTCCTTTTCCTGCCGCCACAGGTTCACCTGCGGGCAGACCGGATAATAGTTGTGGAAGCTGTAGACGACACGTGTGTCCGGAAACCGTTCTTTCAACGCCAGGGCAGAGGCAGGAATACCTTCGAGGTTGTTGAAATGCACGATATCGAACGGTCCCATCTTCTCGATGAAATCGAAGAAGGCTTCCGTGGTAGGGGCGTGGTCGACCTGCGATCCGTGCCAGAACGAATGGTGCCCGGGCGACAGGACCCCCGAGTTGATCAGTTCGAACCGGCGGCTGCGGTTCTCCCGCGGGCCATGCTTGACCCGCTCCCAACGAGGCTTGCTTTTGAAAGGGTCGAAGGAAATGCCGGAGGCAAGGAAGTAGATGTCGAGATCTTCCTTCTCGCTCAGTTCGGTAATCAGGTTTTTCTGGTAAACAGTGACCCCACCGCCCCGTGTTTCCGGATCCAGGTAATCCACCCAGTTGTAGTAAAGAATCTTCATTGACCAACGCCCGTCGCTATTTTGTTTGCCCACCCGGCAATCGCATATGGAAACCGCATCTACCTACCTCTAGCCGACAGGTCCACTCGCACAATGCAACAGGCCGGGTCAGAATGTCTCAATGGCAGCATTTTTGGTCACTCGGCCTCTGGATCGGGCGGTTGGCCGCCGAACACGTCCAGCAGATCCGCCAGATGCTGGTCCATCGACACGGGCGGCATGGCTCCGGCCCAATAGCCCTCCAGGTCGACATCGCCGTTCAGGATCTGGGCCAGGCGGCGATGCAGGTCGTCAATATCACCGGCCCGAAAGACCATGCCCGGACAACGGCCCAATTCGCTGGCACCCCCACGATGGCTGGTCAACAGAGGGATGTGGCGGCTGTGCATCTCGATGGCGACCTGGGGCAGGTTGTCCTCCCACAGGACGGGCACGATACCGAAATCCACCTCGGACAACATGCGGTCCATCTCGTGGCGCCGATACCCGTCGTGCCAGGTCAGCGAGGCAAACCGCGGGCGCAGCCGATCAAACGCGGCCAGCGCCAGCGGGTCTCGTCCTGCTGCGGCAAAAACCAGATGCAGCCGGGAGGCCAGCGTGGGATCGAGCGTTTCCAGCGCCTCCAGCAGGAAAAAGAATCCTTTGTCGCGACGCATGTAGCCCAGAAAGGCCATCTGCGCCGTCCCATCCGGGCGCAGGATCGCTGATTTCGGCCGGGTCTGGTCGAAATGCACGGCATGGTCGCTGCCGATATAACTTGTCCTCAGCTTCGCGTCCGACACACCGTGACGCCGGGCAATCTCGGCCACCCGGTCCGAGACGCACAGCACTGTGTCACAGTTCCGGTTGATCAGCTCAACGAACTGATCCCTGCGGTCGCGAAAACCTCCAGCGTCGGACGGGTCAATCGGCTCGGCGATCACCGGCGCAGATACAGGGGGTGGGGTGGGTTGCACAGCCGCGCTGCGACGGGCGCTGGCGATCTTTCGCAGGGTTCGCACCCCCATGCGCATGGCCGGCCCCGCGCCGCGGTCATAGACAACGGTGCCCGGTCCGACGCCCCGCTTCTGCAGGCTGAAATTGGCCGAATTTGCCAGCCGGACCATGCGGGGGTTCGGCTTGTACGGCAGGCATCCCACACAGCGTTCGCCGTTCGCGAAGTCATCGCAATGCGCCTCTTCCCGGTGCCAGAAGTTCACTTGAGGGCAAAAGGGATAGTAGTTGTGCAGGGACAGAATGAAGCGTGTACCGGGCATCTGCGCCTTCAGGTCGAGCACCGTGGCCGGCAATCCCTCGAGGTTGTTGAAGTGAACGACATCGAACGGCCCCACCGATTGCAGAAAGTCCGCAAAGACGGCCTCGGTGTCCGGGTCCGACACCTGAGCGGGATGCCCGAAGGAATGGTGCGACGGCGACAGGCAGCCCGAATTGACGATCTCGAACCGGCGCTCGCGCCCTTTGGCGGCGCCATGAACCACCCGGCTCCAGCGCGGTGGCCGGGAACGCAGGTCATAGGAAATACCGCTGGAGAGGAACGTGCAGGCCACGTCGTCGCGCGCGTCCATCTGGTGCAGGACGTTGCGCAGATAATGGGTGACACCGCCGCCTCGGTTCAGTTCGTCAGAATAGTCGACCCAGTTGTAGAACAGAACCTTCATCGTTGCCTTCCGGTCGTTTCTTGGCGCAGGAACACCGTCCAACGCCATTCGGATCACCTGTGGTTATCGGTTCAGGATCTGGCTGTGGAAACGTTGCAAGAACAACAGCCCAAAGAAGAGGAGCGACACCGACAGCGCCATGACATAGATGACCGAAACGTAGGTGCCGTCGTAAGTGGCATAGAACCCGACCCGCATCAGGCCTGTGATGTGCACCAATGGGTTCAGCCAGACAACATCCTGGTATTGTGACGGCACGTCCTCGAAAATGTACAGGACACAGGACAGCAGCAACAGTGGTCGGGTCAGCATTGAGTAAGCCGATTCCCAGAGCGGCGCGACTGAGAACAGGAAACAATTCATCGTTCCAAGGCCCAGACCGAACAATCCGGCCATCAACCAGGCCATGACAATCGCGGGGACATCCCGAATGGTGGACAGGTCAAATACGATATGGGTGCCTGCCATGATGATGAAAAAGACCAGCGTACTGGTCAGGAAGGTAAGCAGGAAGCGCGCGATGATGGCATCTGTGAACTGCACGCCGGGATAGAACAGCAGCGGTCGAGAGAACTTCAGCGAGTTCGCGATCTTGTTCGACATCGCCATTGTAAGGGTGAATGGCATGAAGCCCGTCGCGTAAAACAGAGCAAAGTTTGAGCCCAGTCCTGGGTTGCGCACCTTCAGGCCGATCGCGATGACGGTGGTAAACACCGCGATGGCCCCGACCGGCTCTAGAATTGCCCAAAGGTAACCACCAGGGCTGCGCCCGTAGGTCGTCTGCATTTCGCGCAGGATCAGGGCAAGAATCGTTCTGGCGCTCTTGTGAGACCGCGGTCGAGATGCAGGTTCGATGATTTCGGTCATAGGCTATGAACCCGTGAGGCTGGATTACTTCGGCGGGAATATGTAGGAAGGTGAGGAAGTCTTCCATGACTTTGTTGGGTTTGCAGGAACGAACCGTGAAGAAAACAACTGTCGTCCGGCCCATCAAGGCCGAACACCGCCAATCTGATACATCACCGGAACTGCAGGAAGTGCCCACATCGGCGCCTGTGGCCGATTCCGGCTCGCCTGAAGGTCCGACGGAGCGACTCGTCGCCGATCCATCCGCGCCGGATGCGAAAGGCGCAGGAATAACGAACGAACCAGATGACGGATCACCCTCGGAGGGCAAGGACCGACGCAATGCTGACGGTCGACGGCGCCCGCATCTGCGCTCCAATCTGCCGACCAAGACTGGGCCTGACGGCGATGCCGGCGCCATGACGACACGTGGCACCAAGCTTCCGGCCAGAAACCGTCAGAACAACGATAATAGTGGAAATCGGGGCAACAAAAATAACAGGGGCAACCGAAACAAGGGCGGGGGCAAGAAGAACAAGCTGAACGTCTCGCCCCCCAGGCCCGGCGCTCCGCCCATCGAGGTACTGCCAACCGCCTCGGCGGCTCGACGCAAGGGTCGTCACATCGGGATCGTTGTCAGCTTCTTCCTGTTTGTCGTTGCGCCGGTGGCGGTCGCAGGCTGGTATCTGTACGAACGGGCGGCCGATCAATACGCATCGGTCATGGGGTTCTCCGTCCGCAAGGAAGAGACCGCCAGTGCCGCCGAGGCCATCAGCGGGATCGTCGATTTCGGGTCGGGAAATACCTCGGACACCGACGTTCTGTACGAATTCATTCAGAGCCAGGGCCTGGTGGAAAGCATCGACCAGAAGCTTGACCTGCGCACGATGTTCTCAAAGCCCGACAACGATCCGGTCTTTACCATCGAGCCCGATGCGCCGATCGAAAAGCTTGTCAGCTACTGGAAGCGTATGATCACCATCTACTACGACGGGGGCACCGGACTGATCGAGACGCGATCTCTGGCCTTCACCCCTGACGACGCACAGGCAATTTCGCGAGCGATCTTCGAGGAAAGCTCCTCGATGATCAACGGGTTGACCACGGTCGCCCGCGACGATGTCACGGCAGCAGCCCGCAACGAGCTGGAAGTGGCAAAGGAACGTCTTCGAACGGCTCGCAACGCGCTGACCGACTTCCGCGCGCGCACCCAGATCGTCGACCCGAACATCGATATCCAGGGCCAGATGGGGCTGTTGACCAACCTGCAGGCGCAATTGGCCGAGGCGTTGATCGAACTCGACTTGCTGATGGACAACACCCGTGAGGGCGATCCGCGCCTGAGACAGGCCGAACAACGGATCGACGTGATCGAGAATCGAATTGCCGAGGAACGCAAGAAGTTCGGAATTGGTGAAACCGGTGCCAGTGGTCGCGCCTATGCTTCGCTCGTCGGAGAATACGAGATCCTCACCGTGGACCGTCAATTCGCAGAGACATCCTACCTGTCGGCGCTCGCCAATTTCGACGCGGCCTTGGCCGAAGCGCAGCGCAAAACCAGATACCTGGCCGCCTATGCCGAGCCGACACTGGCGCAAAGCTCTGAATATCCGCAACGAGATATCATCCTCGGCGTGTTCAGCTTGTTCGCCTTTGCCGTCTGGGCAATCGGGGCCCTGATTTATTACAGCGTCCGGGACCGTCGTTAGGGCCTGTCACCGTGATACGATTGACCAATATCACAAAGACGTTCAACGCCGCCGGGCACCGCAAGGTGGTGCTCGACGATCTGAACGTGGTTTTCCCCACCGGCGAGAGCGTCGGCCTTGTGGGACGCAACGGCGCGGGCAAATCGAGCCTGATGAAGATCATCGCCGGCACCATGGAACCCGATCACGGTGTGGTGAGCTCGGATGGCACGATCTCCTGGCCGGTCGGGTTTGCCGGCAGCTTTCACGGCGAGCTGACGGGCGCTCAGAACGTCCGCTTCATCGCGCGGGTCTACGGCATCGATACAGACGAATTGCTGGAATTCGTCGCTCAGTTCGCTGAACTGGGTGACCATTTTCACATGCCGGTCCGGACATATTCCTCGGGCATGCGATCCCGCCTGGCCTTTGGGCTGTCCATGGGCGTGCATTTCGACACCTACCTGGTGGATGAAAGCACCTCGGTCGGGGACGCGGCCTTTCGCGAAAAGAGCCGTTTGTATTTTCTCGACCGGATGAACAACAGCAGTGCTATCGTTGTCAGCCACGGTCTCAAGCTCCTGCGCCAAATTTGCACATCCGGAGCGGTTCTGGAGAATGGCAAGCTGGTGTACTACGACAAGATAGCGGATGCGATCGCGCACCACGAGTACAACATGAACAGCTCTGAAGACGAAGAGGACGACGTGTGAGGAACTGGACATGACCAAACGCCTTCTGGTTACCGGCGGCTGCGGTTTCGTCGGGTCGTCACTGTGCCGCCTGTTGGTGGAAAGCGGCGCCGACGTGGTGGTGCTGGACAACCTGTCTTCGGGCGACGCGTCGCGTCTTCCTGACGGGGTGGAACTGATCACGGGCGATATTTGCGACAGGCGCGCCATCGATCGTGCCCTGAGAGAGGTGTCCGGCGTGTTCCACCTCGCCGCGATTTCATCGGTCGAGATGTGCACCAATCATCGCGCGGAGGCCAGCCGGACCAACCTTCAGGGAACGGTCACGCTGCTGGAGGCCACTGGCGACCTGCCGGTTGTCTTTACCTCGTCGGCGGCGGTCTACGGCGAACAATCGGACCTGCCTGTTGGCGAAGCCTCGGTGCCAGCCCCGATCTCGTCCTACGCCATCGACAAGTTGGGCAGCGAACGGCACCTTCAGGAAGCCACGTCCTTGTGGGGGGCCCGCGGCATCGCCGTTCGCCCCTTCAACATCTTTGGGGAGGGCCAGTCCGCGACCTCGCCATATTCCGGTGTGCTGACACGATTCGTTCAGGGTGCCCGCCAAGGGGCGCCACTCACGGTAAACGGTGATGGCGGACAGACCCGCGACTTCATCCATGTGGACGAAGTCTCAGTGGCGTTGATGTCGGCGATGACCACAGCGATGGCTGCTGCGCCGGGAACATTCTCGGTCGTGAACATCTGTTCGGGGCAGAACATCTCGATCCTCGACCTGGCGCGCCTGGTGAATCGACTTGTCGGATCGCAGATACCGATCGCCTTCGGGCCATCGCGCCTTGGCGACATCCGGCATTCGACCGGAGATCCATCCCAGGCCGAAGCGCTGATCGGTTTCCGATCCTGCATGACGATCGAAGAGGGCATCGCCCGGATGATTTCCGGCACCGAGCTCAAACACGAAACCCATCGCGCCACCGGATCCTGACAGGCGGTTGCGGCGACCTACGCAGACATGGTTGCCTGAACGGCCCGCTTCCAGGCCGCGTATTTCCTGCCCCGTGTTCCGTCATCCAGTGCTGGCTCGAATCGATGGTCCCGGGACCAGCTCTTCGCAAACTCGTCTTGTGACGGGTAAAGCCCTGCTTCCATGCCGGCCAGCCACGCGGCCCCCAGCGCCGTGGTCTCCAGGATATCTGGCCGGTCAACCGGCGCACCGATGATGTCGGCCAGGAATTGCATAGCCCAGTCGCTCGCCGTCATGCCCCCATCAACTCGCAGTACGGCAGAGGCATCACGGTCGGGCCAATCGGCCTGCATCGCCTCCAGGAGATCGCGGGTCTGAAAGCCGACGCTCTCCAATGCCGCCCGCGCCAGTTCGGCCGGGCCGGAATTGCGCGTCAGGCCAAAGATCGCCCCCCGGCATTCGGCATTCCAGTACGGCGCGCCCAGACCGGTGAAGGCCGGGACAAGAATCACGTTCTGCGTGGGATCGGCAGATTCGGCCAACGGCTGGGTTTCGGGCGCGGCCTTGATGATCTTCAGCCCGTCCCGCAGCCACTGCACCACGGCACCGGCGATAAAGATCGAACCTTCCAGTGCATAGGTCGGCTTGCCGCCAAACTGGTAGGCAATCGTCGTCAGCAACCGGTTTTGGGAGGTCACAGCGCGGTCGCCGGTGTTCAACAGTGCAAAGCACCCGGTGCCATAGGTGGACTTCATCATGCCCGGCTCGAAACAGGCCTGCCCGATCGTGGCGGCCTGTTGATCACCCGCAACCCCCAGGATCGGGATCGCCTCGCCGAACAACTCCGGGTCGGTCTCGCCAAAATCGGCGGCGCAATCGCGCACGTCGGGCAGCATGGCGAGCGGGATATCCAGCAGGGCGCAAATGGAGCGACTCCACCCACCCTTGTGAATGTCGTACATCAGGGTGCGCGCAGCATTGGTTGCATCGGTGGCATGAACCTTGCCACCGGTCAGCTTCCAGATCAGATAACAATCCACCGTCCCGAACAGCAGTTCGCCGGCATCAGCCCGGGCCCGGGCCCCCGCGACATTGTCCAGCAACCATTTCAGCTTGGTCCCCGAGAAATAAGGGTCCAGCAACAGGCCGGTCTTTTCCGTCACCATGGCCTCGTGCCCAGCTGCGCGCAGTGTCTCGCAGGTTTCGGCGGTGCGACGATCCTGCCAGACAATCGCGTTGTGAATCGTCTCTCCGGTGGCCCTGTCCCAGACAAGCGTGGTTTCCCGCTGGTTGGTGATGCCGATCGCCACCACATCGGATGCCTTGCGGGCTCCCTGCTCGATGACCTCCCGGCAAGTGCGGACCACCGTGTTCCAGATGTCGGCAGGATCGTGTTCGACCCATCCCGATGCCGGAAAATGCTGCGGGAACTCCTCCTGGCAACTTGCGACGATGCGCATCTCTCGATTGAAGAGGATCGCGCGACTTGAAGTGGTGCCTTGGTCGATGGCAAGGATGTGGGTCATTTGTCTGCCCTGTCGTGGTCGAGTTCAGCGCCATCCTGCGGGGTGGCGCGCATTCAGTGGTCTGGCGAAGGTGGCACGTCCTGCGTCGCCCGAAAAGAGCCTTGCGCCATCCCCCGTCACGCGGTCGTCGTCCGGACGTCGCGGCGTTGCCCCATCCAGGTCTCCAGCGCCGCAGCCTCCTCCGTGCTCAGCCTCAGGCCAAGCTTGGAGCGCCGCCACAGCACGTCTTCGGCGGTTTGGGCATACTCCCGATCCATCAGCCATTCGACCTCGCGCGCTGTCAGGTTCGACCCAAACAGCATCCCAAGGTCCGATACATCGGTGGCATCGCCCAGAACCTGTGGGACCTCGGTTCCATAGGCACGTACCAGTCGTCGCGCCCAAGGCCCGTCGACAAACGGATAGTCAGCGCGGGTCCGCGCGATCAGGTCATTGACCCCATCCACCGGGAAATCGCCGCCCGGCAGCGGCACGCCCGCCGTCCACTCTCCCGTCGCGCCCGGAATGCTCGCCGCGATCTTCTCCATCGCGGCCTCGGCCAGCTTGCGATAGGTCGTGATCTTTCCGCCAAAGACGTTCAGCAACGGCGCGCCGCCGGCCTTGTTCACACTCAGAACATAGTCTCGGGTCGCGGCGGTCGCCGACTTTGCACCGTCATCATACAGTGGCCGCACGCCCGAATAGGTCCAGACCACATCTTCGTTGGTGATGGGCTGCTTGAAATACCCCGACGCGAGGTCGATCAGGTATTGCTGTTCTTCCGGGGTGCAGACCGGTTTGTGATCCGCCGTGTCGTGTTCCTGATCGGTCGTTCCGATCAGGGTAAAATCGGTCTCATAGGGGATGGCAAAGATGATCCGTCCATCGGCGCCCTGAAAGAAATAGCATTTGTCGTGGTCAAACAGCTTGCGGGTGACGATGTGACTGCCCCGCACCAACCGCACGCTTTCGGCGGTGTCCACGTGGGCCACGCCGTCGATCACGTCTTTGACCCATGGGCCAGCCGCGTTCACCAGCATCGAGGCCTGGACCTGGCGTTCGGCGCCGGTTTCGGTGTCGCTCAAGGTGATGACCCAGACGTCGCCCAAACGCTCCGCCTTGGAGACGCGGGTTCGGGTCATGATCTGCGCGCCACGGGCCTCGGCGTCGCGGGCGTTCAGAACCACCAGTCGCGAATCCTCTATCCAGCAATCAGAGTATTCGTAGGCCGTTTGGAACTTGTCGTTGATAGGGGCGCCAACCGGATCTGTCCGAAGGTCGACGGAGGTCGTTCCGGGCAGGATCTTCCGCCCGCCGAGAGTGTCGTACATGAACAGCCCGGCCCGGATCATCCACGCCGGACGACGTCCCTTGGTCCAGGGCATGGTCCAGCTCAGCAATTTAGATGCGGGCGTTTGCCCGTCAAAGCGCATGTCGGCGTGATACGGCAGGACAAAGCGCATCGGCCAGCTGATGTGCGGCATCGCCCTGAGCAGGACCTCGCGCTCGATCAGGGCCTCGCGCACCAGACGCACTTCGAAATACTCCAGATAGCGAAGGCCGCCATGGAACAGTTTGGTCGAAGATGACGAGGTTGCCGACGCAAGGTCGTTCATTTCCGCCAATCCGACCTTCAACCCACGCCCGGCAGCGTCGCGGGCGATTCCACAGCCGTTGATTCCACCTCCGACGACGAACAGGTCAAAGACGTCTCGGGGTGCGCTGGCGTCTGTCATTTCGGGCTCCGGTCCGGTCACATGCTTTCGATTGTTCGAAAGAACCATGTTTCAGGTGAGTCGGTCAATTGTGAATGTTCGTTTTCGTTCGTTTTTGAACAAAGTTACAGGCAATTCCCGCGCATTAGCTGGAACTAATATTTTTTATCTTCCCTTTTTGGGTGAAATCGAACATTTTCGCGCCATGGCTCAGAGTTTCAGACAAACCGACATCCTCGACCTCGCTCGGCAACAGGGCAAGGTCACCGTCGAAGACCTCGTGGCACGCTTTGGCGTGACGCCGCAGACCATCCGCCGCGACCTGACGGAATTGGCCGAATCCGGCCAGTTGGAACGTGTGCACGGCGGGGCAATGATGCCCTCAGGGGTCACGAACATCGGTTACGAGGATCGGCGCGACCTTAATCCCGACGCCAAGGCCGCCATAGCCCAGCGATGTGCCGCGGACATCCCCAACGATTGTTCGGTGTTCCTGAACATCGGCACCAGCACCGAGGCCGTCGCCCGCGCGCTGCTGCAACACCGCAACTTGATGGTGATCACCAACAACATCAACGTTGCCAATATCCTTGTCGCCAACCCCGAGATCGACATCATGCTTGCCGGCGGCATGCTGCGACGGTCTGACGGTGGCCTGACCGGCTCCATGACGACCGAGCTGATCGAACAGTTCAAGGTCGACGTCGCCGTAATCGGGTGCTCGGCGCTGGATCATGACGGAGATCTGCTGGATTTCGACATGCAGGAAGTTTCGGTCTCGCAAACGATCCTGCGCCAGGCGCGCAAGAGCTTCCTCGTGGCAGATCACTCGAAGTTCCAGCGCACCGCGCCGGCCCGGATCGGATCGCTCGGCCAGATCGACACGTTTTTCACCGATCTGGCCCTGACCTTGTCGCTGGACCGCATGTGTCGCGACTGGGGCACCGAGGTTGTGCTGGCCTGACGGTCAGATCATCCGGATCACATCCTTGTTGATGGCCAGCACATAGCCCCGCCGGGCGATGTTCCGGACCAGCAGTTCGCTGACCATCTGATTGCCCAGCGAATCCCGCAGGCGCTTGATGCGGGTCGCGCCCGCGGCCTCCTCGCAATCCTCGGCCCGCTTGCCTTGAATGACCGCCTCCAGCTCGGCACCAGTCAGCACGTCTTCGTCCATCCGGGCCTCGGCCAGCACCGCAAGGGTTTCGATGGCGGCCTCGGTCAGCTTGAATTCCATGTTGTTCAGCAACACCAGGCGTTCCTCGCGGCTGATGATCAGGTCCGTCACCTGGATACCCTGACGCTGGATCTCCCCCATCCGACGGTTCAGCGCCACGACCATCACCAGCAGGACCAGCGCCGCGATCAGCAACGCGGCGGCAAAGACCAGCAGGATGAAGATGATCTGGCGATAGCTCTGCAGGACGTCGGAAAACGATGTGCCGCTTTCCGCGAGGATCTCCAGCAGCTTGATCTCGGCATTCGAGGTCAGGGAATCGTTCTCGACAAAGATCCGCTCCACCCGCGCATTGAACGCACCGGCGTCCGGCAAGTTCAGGAACAGCAGGCCGGCCGCGACAGCCAGGATGGCGACGATCCCGGCAATCCCGATGGTCACGACCCGGCCACTCGCGCGGCGGGCCTCAGTAACGGAGATGGAACTTACCGGCACTCTCTTTCCTTTCAGCGAGGCCGGACTCGTCGAACACGCCCAGCACGGTCAGCAACTTCCACCCATCCCGACCAATGCGGTCCGGGATCTGTTTCTTCGCGGCGGCCTTGGTGCAGGCACCGCCGGACAGTTCGATCGTGCCATAATGCAGGCGCAGCGGGTCATCCTGTTTGGCCTTGTAGTCCGCATAGCAGCCCGCAGAAACCGGACCGGCGAGCAAGACGAGCATGGCCACGAGGGCGGGGAGAAACGGTTTGCGTGTCATGCCGCGAGACTGGGTCGAAACGCACGGATATTCAATAACAACGGGGGTCCGATCGAAACGATATTCGATAGCAATCCAGTGATATTGCCCGATTTCGCGCTGTCGGCCCAGGGTTGGGGCATCACAGCCCATGGCCTCACGGCAAGGGCACCCACACCTCGGACCCAACAGGAGATCCCCATGTTCAAGATCCTCAGCGCAACCGCCCTGTCCGCGACGATCGCCCTGACCAGCCTTTCCCCGACCGCTGCTCATGCCGGGAACGATGAAATCGGCCGGATTATCTTTGGCGCCGGCGTCCTTGCGATCATCGCGGCTGCGGTCAACGCCAGTCAGGACGACAACGATCGCGACGACCCACGCCGCACCTACTATCCCCCCAAGGAGGTGCACAACCACAAGACGGTGAACAGGATCGTGCGCCAACGCCCCCCCTCCCCGCCCCCTCCGCCGCGGGTCGATGTCCGCAGGCCGATCCAGAAGGTCGAGACCCGCAAGCCTGTGCAGCTCAGCCGCGTGGTGCCGTCTCGTTGTGGCCGCAGCTACAAGGTGTCTGAAGGGCGTCGCGTCTACTTCATGGAATCCTGCCTGAAAGACGCCGGAATCCGCACCAGCAGCCTGCCGGACCAATGCGAACGGATTCTGGATATGCCAGGCAAGCGGGAGGATCGTCACGGCTGGAACCGTGGCTGCCTGCAAAGCAACGGCTACACCATCCGGTGATCCGGTACCGGTTGTGCAGATTTCCGCACGATTTCGGAAATCTGCATCAATTGGTCGGCCAGCGGCGTGGTCTTTCGCCAGACCATGCCGATTGTCCGGGTCGGATGTGGGGGTCCGAACCGCGCCACAGACACCTTGGCGGATCGTGTCTCGACCTTCACAGCCATTTCCGGGATCAGGGTCACCCCGATTCCGGCTCCTACCATCTGCACCAGCGTCGAGAGCGAACTGCCATCCAGCAATTCACGCGGCAGGGAGGACCGCAGGTTGCAGAACGACAGCGCCTGGTCGCGAAAACAATGCCCCTCCTCCAGCAGCAACAGACGCATCTCCCGCAGGGTCTCGCGGTCGGGCACCGGTTTGCCTGCGTCTTCGGCTGGGCGGACCAGAACGAATTCCTCTGAAAACAACGCGACTTCGGTAAAGGAAGGCTCCGACACCGGCAGCGCCACGATGGCTGCGTCCAATCGGCCCTCGGCCAGTTCCTGAATCAGCCGGGGCGTCAGCGTCTCGCGGACCCGAATGTCGAGCCCGGCATGCAAGCGGATGAGATCACCGACAATCCGCGGCAAGAGGTAGGGCGCGATGGTGGGAATCACTCCAAGTCGCAGGCGCCCGACCATTCCGTCCCGCGATGTACGTGCCAGATCCCCCAGTTCATCGACCGCCCGCAGGATGTCACGGACGCGGGTCGCAAACTCTTCGCCAAAGCCGGTCAGACGAACGTGCCGGGTGCTGCGTTCGAACAACGCAGTCCCAAGCGATGTCTCCAACTCCTTGATCTGCACCGACAGCGCGGGCTGCGAGATCGAGCAGGCATCGGCCGCCCGGCCGAAATGACCGTGAAGGGCAAGTGCCTCGAAATACCGGAACTGTCGAAGGGTAAGCGCACTCATAGCTTGCAATTATCACATTGATGAAAACTTGCAATTTCCATCAATAAGTTTTCGGTGCTAGCAGTTCACCGTAGATGGTTTGACATGGCGATGTGGATGCCCGTGTACGGCGGAGATTGGCCGCCAAAGCAGGGCAATGCTTGCCTGAGCCGCCACGATGGACACATGCTGGCGGCGGACGCGCGCCGGCAACCGAACACGACGCACCAGGGAGAGAAACATGGACGGAAATGACGTAGCAAACTCGGGCAAATGCCCTGTCATGCATGGCGCCACGACATTTGGCGCACGATCGAACAGCGACTGGTGGCCGAACCAGCTCAACCTCCGGATTCTGCATCAGAACTCGTCGTTGTCGGACCCGATGGGCGAGGGCTTCGACTATGGCGAGGCGTTCAAGGCGCTCGACCTGAAAGCGATCAAGGCTGACCTCTATGCGTTGATGACCGATTCGCAAGACTGGTGGCCCGCCGACTACGGCCATTATGGCGGTTTGTTCATCCGCATGGCGTGGCACAGTGCCGGCACCTATCGCACGGCGGATGGCCGTGGCGGCGCCGGGACCGGCCAGCAACGCTTTGCGCCGCTGAACTCCTGGCCAGACAACGGCAACCTCGACAAGGCGCGCCGGCTGCTATGGCCGATCAAGCAGAAATACGGCAACGCGATCTCCTGGGCCGACCTGATGATCCTCGCCGGCAACTGCGCGCTGGAATCCATGGGCTTCAAGACCTTTGGCTTTGGCGGTGGACGTGCGGATGTCTGGGAGCCGGAGGAAGACGTCTATTGGGGTGCCGAGGCAGAGTGGCTTGCCACCAGCGACAAGCCCAACAGCCGCTATTCCGGCGATAGGGATCTGGAAAACCCGTTGGCCGCCGTGCAGATGGGCCTGATCTACGTCAACCCCGAAGGGCCGGACGGCAACCCCGATCCGCTCGCCTCGGGCCGCGACATCCGCGAGACCTTTGCCCGGATGGCGATGAACGACGAGGAAACCGTCGCGCTGACCGCCGGGGGGCACACCTTTGGCAAGACTCACGGCGCAGGCGACGCGGCGCTGCTCGGTCCGGAGCCGGAAGCCGCCCCGATCGAAGAGATGGGCCTCGGCTGGATCAGCAGCTTTGGCAGCGGCAAGGGCCGTGACACCATCACCAGCGGCATCGAAGGCGCATGGACGCCGAACCCGATCCAGTGGGACACCGGCTATTTCGACGTGCTGTTCGGTTACGAATGGGAACTGGTGAAATCCCCGGCCGGCGCCTGGCAGTGGACGCCCAAGGATCTGAAGGAAGAGGACATGGCGCCCGATCCGGAAGACCCGTCCAAGCGCGTGCCGATCATCATGACCACCGCCGATATGGCGATGCGCATGGATCCGATCTATGGCCCGATCTCCAAGCGGTTCCACGAGCACCCGGAGCAACTGGCCGAGGCCTTTGCCCGCGCCTGGTTCAAGCTGACCCACCGCGATATGGGCCCCAAGGTGCGCTATCTGGGCGACGAGGTTCCCGCCGAAGACCTGATATGGCAGGACCCGATCCCCGCCGCTGACCACGCCCTGATCGATGCGTCTGACGTCGCAGCTCTCAAGGCGCAGATCCTCGCATCCGGACTGACAGCGTCCGAACTGGTCTCCACGGCGTGGGCTTCGGCCTCCAGCTTCCGTGGCTCCGACAAGCGCGGCGGCGCCAACGGTGCGCGTATCCGGCTTGCGCCGCAAAAGGACTGGGAGGTCAATCAACCCGAGCAACTGAGCAAGGTTCTGGCCTCGCTGGAAGCCATCCAGACTGCGTTCAACGGTGCCCAGACTGGCGGCAAGAAGGTCTCGCTGGCCGATCTGATCGTGCTTGGCGGCAGCGCCGCCGTCGAGGCCGCAGCAAAGGCTGCCGGACAAGACACGGTGGTGCCGTTTACGCCGGGCCGCACCGATGCCTCTCAGGAGCAGACCGACATCGAGTCCTTCGAGGTGATGGAACCGCCTGCGGACGGTTTCCGGAACTACCAGAAAACGGCCTATACCGTTTCGCCGGAAGAACTGCTGCTGGACAAGGCGCAACTGCTGACGTTGACCGCCCCGGAAATGACCGTGCTGGTCGGTGGCCTGAGGGCGTTGGGCGCAAATGTCGATCAGTCGCCGCATGGCGTGTTCACGGATCGCCCCGGCGTGCTTGGCACCGATTTCTTCGTCAACCTGTTGGACATGGGCACCGTCTGGGCACCGTCTTCAGGGGACGAAGATGTGTACGAAGGCCGTGATCGCGCCAACGGTGCGCTCAAGTGGACGGGCACGCGGGTCGACCTGGTCTTCGGGTCCAACTCGCAGCTTCGGGCATTGGCCGAGGTCTATGCCCAGACCGGATCGGACGCCGCATTTGTTGCGGACTTCGTCGCGGCCTGGACCAAGGTGATGGAGCTCGATCGCTTCGATCTGGCCTGATTGCAATGTCGAACGGGGCGGCACGGATCGCTGCCCCGTTCGAACACGTTTCTGAGCGCGACAGACCCGACGGCGGCAGCTAGGATGGATCGAACCGACCGCCAATCGCACCGGAGCCTCTCGCAGTGTTTTTTCGTACCCTTTTCTTTCTCATGGCGCTGGCCCTCCTGCCAGCACCGGCTCCTGCGCAGGATCGCGCCGCCGTCGAACGGCAATTCCGCACCTGGCTGGAACAGACCGTCTGGCCCAGGGCCAGGTCGAAGCGCGTTGCGCGCAGCACCTTCGAGTCGGCCTTCGCCGGAGTGACGCTGAACTGGGATCTGCCCGACCTCGTCCCACCCGGTGCCCCCGCAAAGACACCCAAGCGGCAGCGTCAGGCCGAATTCAGCTCGCCGGGCAAGTATTTCAACCGTGGTTCGATCGACGGCGCGACCTCGGTTGGGCGGCAGATGGCGAAACGCCACGCCGCGACCCTGGCCCGGGTCGAGCGTGCGACCGGGGTGCCCGGCCGTATCATCCTTGCGATCTGGGGGCGCGAGAGCGGTTATGGACGCGTCGCCATATCCCATGACGTGTTCGAAGTGCTCGGGACCAAGGGATTCATGAGCACCCGAGCGCCCTATTTCACCGACGAGCTGATTGCGGCGCTTCGAATTGCGCAGGCAGGCCATGCGCCGGGGCGAACGATGAAAAGCAGTTGGGCCGGGGCGCTCGGGCAGCCGCAGTTCATGCCGAGCAACTTCCTGAAATACGCTGCGGATGGCGATGGCGACGGGCGGGCCGACATCTGGGCCAGCGAAGCCGACACGATCGCGTCGATCGGCAATTACCTGGCGCGTCATGGCTGGAAGGGCGGGCGGGACTGGGGCTTCGAAGTCACGGTGCCGGCGAGCGTTTCCTGTACGCTGGAAGGGCCGGACCAGGGCAAGCCGATCAGGACCTGGGAAGCGATGGGAATCACGCGCGTCTCGGGGCGACCGTTCCCGGCGCAAGAGCGCAAGGCCAAGGGGTTTCTTCTGATGCCCGCCGGGCGGCATGGTCCGGCCTTTGTCGTCACCCCCAACTTCTACGTGCTGAAAGAGTATAACAAGAGCGACCTCTATGCGCTGTTCGTCGGCCATGTCGGCGACCGGATCCAGTATGGTGTGGGCGATTTCACCACAGGCTGGGGCAAGGTTGGTGGGCTCGACCGCTCGGACGTGGCGGCAATGCAGCGAGCGCTGGAGAGGCAGGGACACGATGTCGGCGGGGCCGACGGCCTGCCCGGGTTCAAGACACGGCGCTCCATCGGGCGCTGGCAGGAGGCAACCGGTCGGCCAGCCACCTGTTTCCCCAAAGTTAGCATGAAGGCAGCACTGTCTCGTTGAACCATATCGCCGTGACGGTGGGTCACTTGGCGCCAACCACCATCCTCATGGCCAGTTTGCCGGTGCCAAGTCCGGCATCGGCAGAGTAGGCTTGCTCGGGATATGCGTGCAGGGACGGGGCTGCTTTTGACATGAAACTGACGATCAACGGCACGGACCACGAGGTAGACGTCGAGCCCGAAATGCCCCTGCTGTGGGTCCTGCGGGACGAACTGGGCATCACCGGCCCGAAATACGGCTGCGGCGTTGCGCTATGCGGCGCCTGTACCGTGCATGTCGACGGGGTGGCAGAGCGTTCCTGCCAGTTGGCCGTCGGGGACGTGACGGGCAAGGTGACGACGATCGAGGGCCTTGGCACGCCGGACGCGATGCATGCTGTGCAGCAGGCCTGGGTCGAACACCAGGTCGCCCAGTGCGGCTATTGTCAATCGGGGCAGATCATGTCGGCCGCAGCCCTGCTTGACCTCAATTCCGAACCGACCGACAGCGACATCGACGAGGCGCTGTCAGGCAACCTGTGTCGTTGCGGAACGTATCCACGCATTCGCATTGCGGTCCACGCCGCCGCAAAAATGCTGCGGGAGGGCTGACCGATGAGCCGCCTTGGCACCTTCACGCGCCGCACGTTTCTGATCGGTTCTGCCGCCGTCGTCGGCGGCGTCGCCTTTGGCACCTATGCCGCGAAGAGGCCGTTGCCCAACCCGCTGCTGGAGGATCTGGCTGACGGTGAGGCCGCGATCACGCCCTTCGTGAAAATCGACGCCAACGGGATTACCCTGATCACACCGCGCGCCGACATGGGGCAAGGGAGCTATTCCCTTCAGGCCCACCTGATTGCCGAAGAGTTGGACGTCGGTCCGGACAAGATGATCCTGTCCCCCGGACTGCCAGATGCGGCCTATTACAATGCCGCCGTGATCGAAGAGGCCGCACCGTTTCCGGCCTATGACGAACGCTGGTTGGCCGAGACCGTGCGAGACCTGATGCGGGTGCTGCCCAAGTTCCTCGGCGTGCAGATAACCGGAGGGTCTTCGACCACGGTCGACAGCTTTGTCCGATTGCGCGTCGCCGGGGCCATGGCGCGCGAGACACTCAAGGAAGCCGCCGCACAACAGGCAGGCGTTGCCCGAAGCGACCTGAAGACCGAAGACGGTCACGTGATCCTGCCGGACGGCAGCCGGATCGGCTATACCAGCCTGGCAGTCGCCGCATCAGCCATCCCGCCCGTGACGGACGTGTCCCTGCGAGACCCGAGCCAATGGCGGTTTCTGGGCAAGGACGTCCCACGCCTCGACATGACCCGAAAATGCACCGGGACCGAAACCTACGGAATCGACCAGCGGATGCAGGGCCTGCTGCACGCAACCGTCCGGGCCAATCCGGGCATGGGGGCGCCGGTCAGGTCCTATGACGCAACGGTCGCCCGCACGATGCGTGGCGTGAAAAAGATCGTGCCGGTCACGAACGGAATTGGCGTGATCGCCGATAACACCTGGCGGGCGTTTCAGGCAGCCGACGCGATCGAGATCGAATGGCGAACCCCAACCTACCCAGCCACCTCCGAGGCCATCTTCGAAGTTCTGGGCAACAGCATCATCGCAGCGCAGCGGGACAGTCGAAAACGCGACGACGGCGATGCGACGCAGGCGTTGAGCGCTGGTGAAGTGATCGAGGCCGAATACCGAATACCGCACCTTGCCCACGCGCCGCTGGAGCCGATGAATGCCACAGTGCTGTGCACCCCCGATAGCTGCGAGATCTGGACCGGCACCCAGGTCCCCGGGTTCGTCCGCACCCACGCGGCGACGCTGACCGGGTTGCCCGAAGAGCAGGTCCTTGTGCATGTCATGCCGATGGGCGGCAGTTTCGGCAGCCGCCTGGAAGATACCCATGTTCTTCAGGCCGTCGAACTGGCGATGGCCGTCAGGGGCACGCCGGTCAAGATGACCTGGTCCCGCGAGGAGGACATGACCCACGACTATCCACGTCCGTCGCAGGTGATGCGGGCGCGCGGCAAGGTCTCGGGCGGCAAGGTCGACACGATGGATCTTGATATCTCGGCTCCGTCGCTGACCGCTTCCTGGCTGGACCGAATGGTCGGACCGTTGCCGATGCGCCTGCCGGGGCCGGACACGACCATCGTCGCCGGGGCCTGGGACCAACCGTTTGCGATCCCGAACTACCGGGTGTCGGGCTACCGGGCACCGGAAATGGTGCCGGTGTCGTCATGGCGGTCGGTCGGAGCGTCGGGCAACGGGTTCTTGCACGACTGCTTCCTAGACGAACTGATCCATGCTGCCGCCGCCGATCCATTGAACGAACGCATCCGCCTGTGCAACCACGGCCTGTCCCGCAAGGTGCTGGAAAAGGTCGGCGAGATGTCGGGATGGGATGGGCCATCGATGGGCCCGGACCGCGGGCGTGGCGTCGGGTTCACGCTGTCGTTTGGCGTTCCGACAGCCGAGGTCGTCGAGGTGACGAAGACGCCCGATGGCATTCGGATCGACAAGGTCTATGTCGCGGTCGAAGTGGGGCAGGTCATCGATCCTCGAAACCTTGAGGCACAGGTCTTTGGCGGCGTCATCTTTGGCTTGGGCCATGCGATGAACTGCGAGGTGACCTATGAGGATCACGCCCCCGAGCAGACCAACTTTCACGCCTACGAGGGGATGCGGATGTACCAGGCACCGCAGATCGAAATCGGCGTGCTGACAAACAGCGACGCGCTGCGCGGCATCGGTGAACCGCCGGTGCCACCCGCCGCGCCAGCACTGGCCAACGCAATCTTTGCCGCCACCGGTCAACGGATTCGTGAGTTACCCCTGAACCGGCATGTCGACTTCGTCTGAGGCCCTGACATCCGTCCGACGGTTTACTGGCCAATCCGGACCACAGCCGGTACAGAGCGCCGGAGGTCCGCCGCTGTGCCGGATCGCGCCATTTGATGCCGGGACCGGACCATGACCGAAAGCCGCAGTTCGTCGAACCTTGCCCTATGGTCGATTCCGGTCGCCGTCGCGATCCTGCTGATCAAGACACTGGCCTGGCAGATGACCGGGTCGGTCGCTCTGCTGTCGGATGCGCTGGAATCCATTGTCAACGTGGTCGCGGCGCTGGTGGCCTGGTATGCCCTGACGATCGCCGCGCAGCCGTCCGACCAACGGCACCCATTCGGGCATCACAAGGCCGAATACCTCTCGGCCGTCGTCGAGGGTGTGCTGATCGTCGTGGCCGCGCTGCTGATCTTTCAGGAAGCGATTTCGGCCTTGTCACGGCCGCGACTGGCAGAAGCGCCGTGGCTCGGCCTGGCCGTCAACGTGGTGGCCGGTGCCGCCAACGCGGCCTGGGCGACGGTTCTTGTGCGACAGGGGCGTCGGCGAAGGTCGCCAGCCCTGGAAGCCAGTGGAAAACACCTGTTTGCCGATGTCTGGACCTCGGTCGGTGTCGTTGTCGGAGTCGGGCTTGCGGTGGTGACGGGCTGGCACATCCTTGACCCGATCCTCGCCATGCTGGTGGGCGTCAACATCCTCCGAGAGGGCTTCGTGGTCATCATGGCGTCGGTTGACGGCTTGATGGATGCTTCCGCCGACGATGATGACAAGGAACACATCGACAGGATCGTCGCCGATTGCGCGGCGGGGGCCCTGCAGATCCACGATCTGCGAACGCGCAAGGCAGGGCCGAAACTGTTTGTCGAATTTCACCTTGTCGTGCCGGGCGAGATGACCGTGGCCAAATCGCATGACATCTGCGACCGGATAGAGCAGGGCATCGCCGCGCAATTTCCCGGCGCTTTCACGACCATACACGTTGAGCCCGAAGCTATGGCCAAGGCTGACGGGATCGAACCCAGCATCACCGCTGAAGGCTCTTGAAGACCGCTGTAACGGTGACGCGGTGGGGTTGCGGCCATGCCTCAACACTCGCTCGCCATCATCAGCGATATAGTCCGCGCAGCCTTCCCTGTCGCCGTGTCACCCCTCGAAAACCCGTTTGCGAGCCTTTTCGATATGATCTCGCATCGCCGCACGGGCATTGCCAATGTCCCGAGCCTCGATGGCATCCAGAATCGCGTAATGCTCCTGTTGCACCAGGTCGAGCCGTTGCTGTGACATCGAAAGGGACAGGTTTCGGGTCAGGTTCATGCCGGTAAGGATATTCTCGCGCATCGAAGCGCGGGCCGCGACAAAATACTGATTGTCGGACGCACGACAAATCGCGTCATGAAGCGCTTCATCCGCGTCAGCACCCAGATCGCCGTCGCGGATACAACGGTCCAGCTCTTTCACCGCCGCGCGGATCGCTGCCAGGTCGCTGTCTGTCCTGCGACCGGCAGCCAGACCTGCAGCTTCGCCCTCGATCGCGACCCGGAACTCGAAGGTCCGCTGGATGTCGGCAATCGACCCCACGGGGGCGAAATCCAGAACGGCCCCTTCCGGGCGGCGCTTCACATAGGACCCGGAGCCCTGCCGGGACTGGATGACATCATCGTCGCGCAACTGCCGCAACGCTTGCCGCAGGACCGGGCGCGAGACGCCCATCTCGCCGCACAAGGCGTGTTCCGCAGGGAGCTTGCTCCCGACCGGAAAGGTATCTGCGGCAATGAGCGAGAGAATACGGTCATAGACCTGATCCGACAGCGTCATTGATCTGACGGGCCGGATCGCGGCGTCTTCGGTCACATGAGCCATCACACTCCCTCCCTCCGATCACCCCAGTGGGGCGCTCCGGCACGTTCGGCTCGTGTGTAGACAGGAGCCAGACGGTCGGCCAAAGTTCCGTCATTCGATACCCGGCACACGACATCTTGCGAGGTCGCACTCTCTCCCGGCCAGGCGATATCAAATTTGTATATTTTGTTTACAACCACAATCGAGGACGTGTCGACCCCTGTTCAGGTGCGGCGCTTCGATCCGCCACCATCAGCTGACGGATGCGCGTCCGGTCAGAGCCAGCCACCAAGCATTGGGTCATGGCTTGTCCTTGCGTCTCAAAGCGGGTCTTTCCTGCGGCATGTCCGCGCTAGCCGACTAATAACACAGACCGAAACTTGTCCAACCGACGTCCATTCGCACGATCACGTTTTCCGAGGTCATCGGGCAGTTTCTCATGGGCGGACCCCTCCCGTCCCGTGGACATCGCTGACAAAGTTGCGCGGATCGACCTCAATGTCGCATCAATCCATGTTGTAAATATTTGTGACACATGTAGTGTGCGCGAACTGATCCGAATGAGTGAAGGGAGGATTTCATGGCATTCAGAGGAATTTGCGCTGCCGGTCTGG
>CANLZY010000030.1 GCA_947495685.1 uncultured Tropicimonas sp. | reverse complement strand
TGGGTCTCTTGATCGTCATCTATGGTCCTCCGCTTCCTAATCATAGGGGCGGACCACTTCATTGGGGGAGGCTCACCTGCGGACAGAGCAGTTCGATATCGATTGCGAGGCGCCGGATGGCGAGGTGGTGGGCCTCTATTCCGGCTGGTTCGACGCGCTCTGGGACGAATCCGGGCGCAGCCAGGACAACCGGGCGATCATCAGGGCGGTCTATAACCGCTATCTCGAGAACCCGGCCGAGGAAAACGCGAGGCCGCGGCGCAGGAAACCCGCGACTGGCGGGAAGGACGCGCAGGCGCCGCGCATCGAGGACGCCTCCTTCTTGGTGGACGAACTGATGCGCTTCATCGGGGACTGAGGTGGGACTGTCGCGCCGCGCATATGCCGCGCATCGCAAGGAGCGCGGGCTTCCGGGCGGTTCGGAGAAGGCGGTGCGCAATGCCATCGCCTCGGGCCGGATTGAGGTGGGACCGGATGGCACCATCGATCCCGATCGCGCGGATGCGCAATGGGCCATGCAGACGGACCCGGCAAAGCAGCACGCCGAGGTCGCTCCGGCTGGAGAGCCAGAGCCTGCCGCGAATAAACCCGTGCCGCAGGCGGCGATCGACGCGGTGCAGGACACGCTGCGGGATGCGGGCGAAGCCGCGCCGGATGGCGACGGCGGTCAGGTCTCCTACATCCGGGCACGGATGGCGAACGAGGTTCTGAAGGCGCAGACAGCAAAGGTCCGGCTGCAGAAGATGAAAGGCGAGCTTGTCGATCGGACGCGTGCCACGACCATGGTCTTCGATCTGGCGCGGCGTGAGCGGGATGCCTGGATCAACTGGCCGCCGCGTGTCTCCGCCAACATGGCGGCGGAGCTGGATGTTGAGGCGCATCTGATGGAGCAGGTGCTGGATCGTCATATTCGCGAGCATCTGGCCGAGCTTGCGGAGATACGGATTGAGCTCCGTTGAGGCATTCGAGGGTGCCGAGGATATCCGCCGTGCCTGGCTGGGAGGTCTCGCACCAGATCCGCCGCTCACGGTCTCCCAATGGGCCGACCGGCACCGGATTCTCTCGTCGCGCGCGGCCTCGGAAGCGGGTCGCTACCGGACGGCGCGCACGCCCTTCATGCGCGCCATCATGGATGCACTCTCGCCGCGCGATCCGGCGCAGAAGGTGATCTTCGCCAAGTCGGCCCAGGTCGGCGCGACCGAGGCGGGCAACAACTGGATCGGGTTCTGCATGCATGCAGCGCCCGGTCCCTTCCTCGCGGTGCAGCCCACCGTGGATCTGGCAAAGCGGCTCTCGCAGCAGCGGATCGATCCGCTGATCGAGGACTCGCCCACGCTGCGAGAGCTGGTGTCGCCGAACCGCGCGCGGGACTCGGGCAACACGGTACTGGCGAAGCGCTTTCCCGGCGGGCAGCTCATTCTGGCCGGGGCGAACAGTGCGGTCGGTCTGCGCTCGATGCCGGCGCGCTGGGTGTTTCTCGACGAGGTCGATGCCTATCCGGGCGATCTCGATGGCGAGGGTGATCCGGTGGCGCTGGCGGAGGCCCGGACCAACTCCTTCGGGCATCGGAGCAAGGTATTCATGGCGTCGACGCCCACCATCGCGGGAATGTCCCGCATCGAGCGGGAATACGAGGCGAGCGACCGGCGGCGGTATTTCGTGCCGTGCCCGCATTGCCTCGAGCTGCAATGGCTGCAGTTCGAGCGGCTCCGCTGGGAGGCGGGCCGGCCGGGAACGGCGGTCTATGTCTGCGAGCATTGCGACCGGTCGATCCAGGAGCGGCACAAGACCTGGATGATGGACGAGGAGAATGGCGCCGAGTGGCGTCCCACGGCCGAGCGCGAGCAGATCGAGCGCGCGCGCGAGGCGCGGGTCGTGGGCTTCCATATCTCGGGGCTCTATTCGCCGCTCGGCTGGCTCTCCTGGGAGGATATCGCCCGGTCCTGGGAGGAGGCACAGGGAAACGACGCGGCGCTGAAGACGGTCCGGAACACCATTCTGGGCGAGACCTGGCAGGAACGCGGCGAGGCGCCCGACTGGCAGCGCCTCTATGAACGCCGGGAGGGCTGGCGTCTCGGTTCAGTGCCGGAGGGGGCGCTGGTCCTGACGGCGGGCGCGGATGTGCAGCGGGACCGGATCGAGGTCGATATCTGGGGCTGGGGCCGCGGGATGCAGTCCTGGCTTGTGGATCACATCGTGCTCGATGGCGATCCCGCCCGGCAGGAGCTGTGGGACGATCTGACGGGGCTCCTGTCGGAGACCTGGCCGCTGGCCTCGGGCGAGCGCATGGCGCTGGCGCGGCTCGCGATCGACACTGGCGACGGCCAGACCACCGATGCGGTCTATGCCTGGTGCCGGGCCATGGGGCGAGGTCAGGTGATCGCGATCAAGGGTGTCGGCGGTTTTGACCGGTCGATGCCGGTCGACGGTCCGACCTATGTCGAGACCACGGAAGCCGGACGCAAGATCCGGCGCGGGGTGCAGCTCTGGAAGGTGGCGGGCGCGGTCTTCAAGTCGGAGACCTATCGCTGGCTTCGGCTCAATGCGCTCACCGACGAGGAGATCGCGGAGGGCGCGGACTGGCCGGCGGGCTTCGTCCATTTGCCCTTGGGCACAACGGCGGAATGGCACAAGCAGCTGACCGCCGAGCAGCTGATGACGCTGAAGACCCGCACGGGCGGGCAGAAGCTCGAATGGCAGCAGATGCGGGAGCGCAACGAGGCGCTCGACTGCCGGGTCTATGCCCGCGCGGCGGCCTGGCTCATGGGCGTGGACCGATGGGACGAGGCGCGCTGGCAGGACATGGAGGCGCAGCTGAATACCGGGCTCGACGAGGCTCCGCCCGCGGGGCGCCCGAACAGACTGAGGCAACAGACGAGGAAGCGGCCATCCGACTGGATGGGGCCGCGCCAGAGGGGAAATTGGTTCTGACATGGCATGGACAGAAGCTGAGCTCGACGCTCTGAAAAAGGCCTACGCGTCGGGCACCACGCGGGTCAGCTATGATGGCAAGACCGTCGAGTATGACAGCCAGGCCGGGTTGCTGGCGCGGATCCGCACCATCGAGGCGGAGGTGCGGGCTGCCTCAGGCAAGGCGCCGCCGGTTGCGGGCTTCGCCTCCTTCCGGCGGGGTGCCCGATGAAACGCCTGACGGGATCTGCGCCGGAGGTGCGCTGGGGCTGGCTCGATGCCGGGCTGGCCTCGGTGGCGCCCAGGATCGCGGCGCGGCGCTATGCGGCGCGGGTGGCCATCACCAATCTGCGGCGCGGTTACGAAGCGGCGGCGCGCGGGCGCGGCACCGATGGCTGGCGGGCCTCCAGCATGGCGGCGGATGCGGAGATCGCCACGGCCGGGCCGGTGCTGCGGGACCGGATGCGGGAGCTGGTTCGGAACAATCCGCTCGCGGCGCAGGCGGTGCAGGTTCTGGTCAACAATATCGTGGGGCCCGGCATTCAGCCGCGCGCCATGACCGGCGACGAGGAGACCGACAGGCGGGTCGATGCCCTCTGGGCCGGATGGGCGAAACGCTGCGATGCGCATGGGCACACGGATTTTCAGGGGGTTCTGGGGCTCGCGGTGCGCGAGATGATCGAGGGCGGCGAGGTCTTCGCGGTGAAACGGGCCCGGCGACGGCGCGGCGGTGAGGTGCCGCTCGAGATCGAGCTGCGCGAGGCCGATCATCTCGATGCGGCGCGGTTCGAAGACCGGCCGGGCGGCGGACGGATCTCCCAGGGGATCGAATATGACCGGAACGGACGGAGATCGGCGTTCTGGATGTTCCCCGACCATCCGGGCAACCGATCGCCGGTCTTTCAGCGCAACCTCGAGTCGGTGCGCGTGCCGGCGTCCATGATCGCGCATCTCTTCGAGCGGCAACGGGTGCAGTCGCGCGGGGTTCCCTGGGGCGCGCCGGCCATGCTGAGCCTGCGCGATCTGGGCGACTGGCAGAATGCGGAGCTGGTCCGAAAGAAGACCGAGGCCTGCATGGTCGGCATCGTCTTCGGGGCGGAGGACGAAGGGCAGCAGAGCATCGCGCCGAGTGTCGAGGATTCGGACGGCAATCGCATCGAGCAGTTCGAGCCGGGCCTCATCGCCTATGCGCGGGGCGGCAAGGACATCAAGTTCAACCAGCCCGGTTCCAGCGCCGGCATCCGCGAGTGGAACATGGTGCAGATGCACGTCATCGCGGCGGGCTTCCGGGTGCCTTACGCGCTGATGACCGGTGATCTGAGCCAGACCAATTTCTCGAGCAGCAGGGTCGGCATCAACGAGTTCCGGCGGATGATCGAACAGCAGCAATGGCACACGGTCATTCCGATGTTCTGCGAGCGGGTCTGGGAATGGTTCTGCGAGGCTGCCTGGTCGGCGGGCCTCATTGCCTCCCCGGATATCCCGGTCGAATGGGCGCCGCCGCGCTTCGAGAGCGTGAACCCCTGGCAGGATGCGCAGACCGACCTGCTGGAAACCCGCGCGGGCTTCACCTCGCTGTCGCAGCAGATCGCGAAGCGCGGCTACGATCCGCGGTCGATCCTGCAGGAACAGGCGAACGTTCTGGCGCTGGCCGATGAGCTGGACCTGGTGCTCGACAGCGACCCGCGCCGGGTGACGCGGGCCGGTCTCGCGCAGGCCAATGCGCCGGGCGACGAGGAGCCGGACCCGCCCACCGGCGGCAATCAGAAGGACTGACAGCATGGAACGGCAAACATGTGACCTGCCCATCATCGGGCGGGCGGCGGAGCTGCGCCCGGACTCGATCGACCGGGAGGCGCGCACCGTCGAGATCGTCTGGACCACCGGGGCGACGGTGCAGCGCATCCGCTGGGAAGGCTGGGACGATCGCATCGAGTTCGACGAGGAACTGCTCGTCTCCCCGGAGGCGGTGCGGCTGGAGCGGATGAACGCGGGCGCACCCTTCCTCAACAGCCACAATGCCTGGCGGCTGGAAAATGTGCTGGGCTCGGTGGTGCCGGGCTCGGTGCGGATCGAGGGCGGGCATGGCTATGCCACCATCCAGCTGACGGATGCGCCGGATGCGGCCGGGATCGTGCAGCGCATCCTCGAGCGGACCGTTCGCAACGTCTCCGTGGGCTACCGGGTCCATCGCTACGAGATCACCAAACGCGACGGCGAGCGCGAGCACTGGCGCGCGGTCGACTGGGAACCCTTCGAGGTCTCGGCCGTGGCGATCCCCGCGGACCATGGAGCACAGACCCGCGCCGCCGAGGCGCCCGCGGGATCTCTCACACCCTGCGTGCTGGCTCAGACGCAGGAACATCGGAAAGGACAGAGCATGAGTGAACGAACCCAGGCGGCGGCCGGTGATGAAACCCGCGCCGCGCAAACCGGGGAACAGACCCAGGCCACCGGTACCGCCCCGGCGGCCACCGCCGAGGAAACGCGTGGGCAAACGCAGGATTTGGTCATCGATGCGGACGCGATCCGCGCCGAGGAGCGCACCCGCGTTGCCACCATCAGCGCGCTCTGCCGGCGGCATGGCCTTGAGGACGCTGTCGCCGACGGGCTGATTTCGCGCGGTGTCTCGCTCGATGAGGCGCGCACCGCCATTCTCGACGCCATTGCCGAGGCCGATCCGCTCGAGGGTCGCGTGCACGAGCCGGCACCCGCGCAGCCGCGCGGCGATGGCGGACGGGATGCCGCCTATCGCGATGCGGTCTCGGAGGCGCTGCTGCATCGTCACGATCCGGGCCGGAACGAGCTGACCGCCTCGGCGCGCGAGTTCCGGGGCATGACCCTGCTGGAGATGTCGCGCCACGCGCTCGAACGCTCGGGCATCTCCACGCGTGGCATGTCGCGGATGGAGCTTGCCGGGGCGGTGTTCCAGCAGCGCGCGGCCGGGCTTCACGCCACCGGCGACTTCACCGCGATCCTCGCCAATGTGGCGAACAAGACCCTTCGCGGCGCCTATTCCTCCACCCCGCGCACCTTTGGCTCCTGGGCGCGGCGTGCGACCATCACCGATTTCAAGCCGGTCCAGCGCACCCAGCTCGGCGGCGCGCCTGATCTGGAGAAGGTGCTGGAATCGGGCGAGTTCCAGTACGGGACCATGGGCGAGGCGAAAGAGGTCTATGCGCTGGCGACCTATGGCCGGATCATCGGCATCACGCGCCAGACGCTGATCAATGACGATCTCGACGCCTTCACCCGTATTCCTGCCGCCTTCGGCGCGTCGGCCGCGGATCTGGAGTCGGATATCGTCTACGCGATCCTGATGCAGAACCCGGCGATGGGCGATGGCAAGGCGTTGTTCCACGCCGATCACGGCAATCTCGGCACCGCCTCGGTCATCGACGAGGCGGCGCTCTCGGCGGCCTGGCGCGCCTTTGCCGAGCAGACCGGCATCGAGGGGCGCAAGATCTCCATCCTGCCCTCGCAGATCATCGTGCCGCCGGGACGGCGGTCGCTCGAGGCGCGCAAGCAGATCACGGCCACCACCCCGGTCAGCACTTCGGACGTCAACACCTTCGCCGGACGGCTTCAGGTCATCGAGGAGGCGCGTCTCATCCCCGATGCAGGCGAGGATCCGTGGTTCCTTGCAGCCGATCCGTCGCGGATCGACACGGTCGAATATGCCTATCTCGACGGTCAGGAGGGTGTCTTCACTGAAACCCGCATGGGCTTTGAGGTCGACGGCATCGAGATCAAGGCGCGGCACGATTTCGCGGCCAAGGCGATCGACTGGCGCGGCCTCTACAAGAACGCCGGCGCCGCACCGGAATGATCCGGCTTCGGTCGTGATCGGCCGGCGCCCGCGCTGTCCTCCCTGGGCGCGGGCGCCGGTTCTTTTTTCCCTGAAAGGACAAATCCATGAAGAACTTCCTCTCCCATGGTCACACACTGACTTTCACCAACGGCTCGGGCTCCGATCTTGCCTCTGGCGCGGGCTATCTGCAGGGCGCCATCTTCGGCGTCTGCGCCGATGCGGTCACGAATGGCGCCGAGGGCACCCTGAACCTCACCGGCACCTACGAGCTGCCGAAAGCGGCATCCCAGGCCTGGGCGGTCGGCGCGAAGGTCTACTGGGACGGTTCGGAGGCGACCACGGTCGACACCGACAATACCCTGATCGGCGTTGCCGCGGCGGCGGTGGGATCCGGCGCGACCGAGATCTTCGGGGCCGTGCGCCTCAATGGCACTGCTGCCTGATGAGCATCTTCGCCGCTGCCATCGATGCGCTCTTTGCCGATCCGCACATGGCGCAGGATGCGCTCTGGTGTTCGGGGGGCGCGGGCGGCGGCGTCGCCATCCGGGTCATGCGCCGTGCGGCCGACGACACCGCCTCCTTCAATGGCGGGCGGTTCGTAGTCGATACGGTCCTCTTCGATCTCCGGGTCTCGGAGGCGCCGGAGCTGGCGCCGGGCGACACGCTTGAGATCGCAGGCGAGGTCTTCGAGATCGCGGGCGAGCCGGTGCGGGATCGTGAGCGGCTCATCTGGCAAGCGGAGGCGCGGGCGGCATGAGGTTCGACATCCGCATCGAGGGCGATCTTCGCGAGCGCATGGAGCGGGAAATCCTCGCAGCCGAACGAGCTGTCACCGGCGGCATCCGCGCCGCAGGATCCGGGCTGAAGATGGACTGGCGGGCACAGCTTCGCGGCGGCGGTCTCGGCGATCGGCTCCCGCGCGCCATCCGCGCGAACACCTATCCCGCGAGGGGAGAAAGCATCAGCGCGGCCTCGCTCGTCCATGTGAAGGGCCGGCACACGCCCGAGGTGATCGATGCCCATGACCGGGGCGCGCTCATCCGCTCCCGCGACGGTTTCTGGCTGGCCATACCGACTGCCGCCACCGCGAAGCTGCGGGGCCCTGGAAACAAGCGGATCACGCCGCTCGGTTTCGAGCGCAAGACCGGCCTGCCGCTGCGCTTCGTCTATCGGCGGGGCAAGCCGAGCCTGCTGGTGGTGGATCAGGCGCGGATCAACCGGAAGGGCCGCGTGGCGAAGAAGGGCGGCAGGCGGCGCATGGACGGAATTCTGACGGGCGAGCAGACGGTCATTGCCTTTCTGCTGGTGCCGCAGGTGAAGCTGCCAAAGCGCACCGATCTTGGCCGCGATGCGGAGAAATGGGGCAACCGGCTCGCAGGCATGATCGTCGATCGCTGGAAGGATCGCACCTGATGGCGAGCACGTCCGAGACTGTTCTTCAGGCGCTGCATGCGGCGCTCGCGGCCTCCCTTCCCGCGGGCGTTACGCTGGCGCGCAATGCCGGGCTTCCGGCGCGGGTGCCGGCGGTCGGCATGATGATCCTTCGCGATGGCGATCCCGGCGAGCCCGAGTTCCTGTTCTCCCCACCGCTCTATGTGTTCGAGCACCGGGCCGAGGTGGATCTGATTGTCGAGGCCGGCGCCGATGCCGAACGGGACGCCGCCTTCGATGCGCTGAAGCTGGCGCTGGGCGCCGCCATCGCCGCCGATCGCACCCTGGGCGGTCTCTGCGACTATGTGCTGGGCGAGGCGCCCGCGCCGCTCGATCTGCCCGTCGAGGGGGCCGAGGGCCTCAAGGCGTCGACGGTCGGCATCCGTCTCTCCTACGGATCCGACGATCCGCTGAACTGACAAACCGAAAGGACTTTGATACATGGCACGCGCACAGGGTGCGCGGGCGCAGATGGCGCTCGCCTTCGAATCCGTCTACGGCACGCCGCCGGCCGCGGACAGCTACTGGCGGATGCCCTTCGCCAGTTCCAGCCTGGGAAGCGAGCAGCCGCTGCTCAGTTCCGAGCTTCTCGGCTATGGCCGCGATCCACTGCCACCAGTTCGCGATGCGATCACCGCAGATGGCGATGTCTCGGTGCCGATCGATCTGCGCTTCCTCGGCATCTGGCTGAAGGCGTTGTTCGGGGCGCCCACCACCACAGGCGCGGTCGCGCCCTATACCCATGAGTTCGCTTCGGGGGGCTGGACGCTGCCCTCGATGTCGATCGAGGTCGGCATGCCGGATGTGCCCCACTATGCGATGAACGCGGGCTGCGTTGCCAATTCGATCAGCTGGACCATGCAGCGCTCGGGGCTCGTGACCGCGACGGTCAATGTGATCGCGCAAGGAGAAACCACCGGCGCGGCATCCTCCGCCGGCACGCTGACCGGGCTCGAGCTGCAGCGCTTCGGCGCCTTCAACGGCTCGGTGTCCCGCGACGGCTCGCAGCTCGGCAGCATCGTCTCCGGCGAGATCACCTATTCGAACAATCTCGACCGGATCGAGACCATCCGCTCAGATGGCATGATCGACGGGGCCGATCCCTCCGTGGCCGCCCTCACCGGATCCATCAATGTGCGCTTCGCGGACACGGTGCTGCTCGATCAGGCCATCGCCGGCGATCCCTGCGAGCTGAGTTTCGCCTACGAGATCGACACCGATCGCCGCTTCGAGCTCAAGGCCCATGCCGTCTACCTGCCAAAGGCCCGCCTGCCGCTCGAGGGGCCCGGCGGTGTGCAGGCCACATTCGAATGGCAGGCCGCGCTCGATACCGTCACCGGCCGCATGGCCACCGCAACCCTGATCAATGATCAGGAAACCTACGACAATCCGTGAGGTCATCCATGATCCGTCTCAATCTCAACCGGGAGCCGCAATGGGTCGCGCTCCTGCCCGGCGTGCGGGTCCTCGCCGCACCGGCCACCACCGCCATCATGGGGGCCGCGCGCCGCGATCCCATCCTCGAGGGGGTGGACGAGACCACCGATCAGGACGAGGCGGCACTGCGTTTCGCCAAGGCCGTCGCCTTTCAGGTGATCTCGGACTGGGAGGGCATCGAGGGCGAGGATGGCGCGCCGGCCGCGGTCAGCCGCGAGAACATCGACGCGCTTCTGGACAATTACCGGATCTTCGAGGGCTGGCAGCTCGAATACATGGCGCGCTGGCTTGGGCTGGAGCAGGAAAAAAACGCCTCCGCGCCCTTGCCGAATGGCATTTCGGCGGGGGCGCCGAATATTGCGGAGCCTGCCCCACACGCTGCGAAGCCTGCCCGCAAACGCAGCACCAGCCGGAAAGCCTAGAGGGTGCGCAGGTGTGGGATCTCGCGCTCCGCATGGGCGGTCAGGTCCGCGCGGTGTCGGGGATGAACGGATACGCGGTGCTCGGCTGGGATCTTGGCGCCGGGCTGCGAATGGCTGAGGCGCTGGGCTGCGATCTGCTCGCCGCGGCCGAGCTGCTGCCGGAAATCGAGGCCATCGCCTGCCTGAAGGCGAATGAGAGGATGCGGGAGAATGGCTGAAAAACGGGTATCCGTCCGTCTCGCGGCGGTCGGCGGTCAACAAGTCAAGGCGGAGCTGCGTTCGCTCGGTGCCGAGGGCCGCGCTGCGCTCGAAGGCATCAAGACGGGAGCCGCTCCGGCTGAGGTTGGTCTCGATACGGTCGGCAATGCCACGGCGCGGGCGCGGCTGGAACTGGAACAACTGGCGGCGCGCTCGGCAGAGGCGGCGCGTTCCTTGAACACCACCGTTGCTGCCGCCACGCCCATGGTGGCGCAGATCAACCGCGTGACCGGCGTCACGCCTGCTATCGGGCAGACCACCGCCGAGTTCCTCCGCCAGGGTCAGGCGCTCGATGATCTCCGCGCGAAGTACAATCCGGTCTATGGCGAGATCCGCCGCTACCGCAGCGCGGTCTCCGAACTGAAGGCCGCGCATCTGCAGGGGGCGATCTCTGCCGACGAGATGAGCGCCGCCATCGCGCGCGAACGCCGCGCTTCGCTCGACAGCATCGTCGCGCTCAAGGGACGGACCACTGCGATCACCCGGCTGGCGGGTGCTTCTCGCAATGCCGCCTTCCGAACCCAGCAGATGTTCTACCAGGTCAACGATATCGGCGTCTCACTGGCCGGCGGCATGAACCACTTCGTGGTCATGGCGCAGCAGGGCACGCAGATCGCGCAGATCTACGGCTTCGGCAATGGCGGGGTTTCCGCCATCTTCCGCGATCTCGGCAAGCTGATTGGCGGTGTCGTCACCCGTTTCTGGCCGCTGCTCGCTGTCATCGGTGTGGCATCTGCCGCCATCGCCGGGATGAGCCACGAAATCAACCAGGTCTCTGATGTGACGGTGAGTTTCGGGGATACCGCGCTGGCGGTCTGGCAGGTTGCGGCGGATGGGCTGAAGAGCCTCCTGAAGCCGGTCATCGATGCCATCGCGCCCTGGTTTGCCTCGGCCTGGGAACTGGTGGTGACCAGCACGGTCGATGCGGGAAACTCGATCATCAAGGGTATCCGGCTTTCGGTGCTCGGGATCCGCACCTCGGTCGCGTCGATCCCCGATCTCTTCCGTGCGGCCTTCAATGGGGCGGTCTCGCATGTGCTGACCAAGTTGCACGACATGGTCTGGTATGTGGGCAACGCGATCGACGGGATCGCCGAGAAGCTCAACGAGACTTTCGGGACCGATCTCTCGACCGGCACGCTCTCAGGAACGATCGACATGCTGAGCGAGGCAAGCGGCAGCTATGCCCGCGCTGCCGCGGCGGCGCGCGATCGCCTGAGCGGGAGATGGGAGGATGCCCGCGGCCAGGCGGAAGAGATCGATGCCAGCAATCCGCTTGGAGATTTCTTCGACGCAGTAAGACAGCGGGCGGTCCAGAACGCGCTGAAGCGCACGGCGGAAGAAGCGGAGAAGACCGGCGGCGCGGGCCGCGCGGCGGCCGAGCAGATGGTATCGACCGGTAATATCGGGATTTCGGTATGGGAGTCGTTGCGCGACAAGCTGGCTGAATACGCAAAGGAGGCGCGGAATACCGGTGATGCCATCGCCGATCGGCTGGTCGGCGCCTTTGCGTCGGCCGAGGAGGCAGTCGGTCAGTTCGTGAAGACCGGGAAGGTCAATTTCTCGGAGCTGGTGACGTCCATGATCGCCGATCTCGCGAAACTGGCCGCGCGGCAATACATCCTCGGGCCACTGGCGAGCGGGATCTCCGGCATTCTCGGCAACGCCTTCGGCAGCGCGGTCACCACCAGCATCCGGCCGCAGGCGCGTCCCACCAGTTTCGCGGGCGGCGGCCATACCGGTTTCGGGGCCCGATCGGGCGGTCTTGATGGCCGCGGCGGTTTCCTCGCCATGCTCCATCCGCAGGAACGGGTGACGGATGAATACCGGAGCGGCGGCGGGCGGCAGGCGGCGATGGCGCCGGTCACCGTCAATATCGCCACGCGCGACGCGCCCTCCTTCCGGCAATCGCGGACACAGGTCGCGGCGGATATCCAGCGCGCCGTCTCCATGGGCAGGAGGGTTCTCTGATGGGTTTTCACGAGGTGCGCTTCCCCGACAATATCAGCCGGGGAGCCCGTGGCGGTCCGGAGCGACGGACGCAGATCGTGGAACTGACATCCGGCGACGAGGAGCGCAACGCCTCCTGGGCAAATTCCCGGAGGCGCTACGATGTCGCCTACGGGGTTCGGCGGGCTGACGATCTGGCGACGGTCGTGGCTTTCTTCGAAGCGCGGAACGGCAGGCTCTACGGCTTCCGCTACAAGGACTGGGCGGATTACAAGTCCTGCCTGCCATCACAGAGCCCGAGCGCCACCGATCAGGGGCTGGGGACTGGCGACGGGACGGCGGTCACGTTCCAGCTCGCGAAGACCTACATTTCCGGATCGCAGGCCTGGACGCGGCCGGTCACGAAACCCGTCGCAGGTTCGGTTCAGGTGGCGCTCGATGGCGCGGAGCAGGCCACGGGCTGGTCGATCGACACCACCACCGGCCTGGTCAGTTTCGATGCCGCGCCCGGCACGGGCGTGCTTGTCACCGCCGGGTTCACCTTCGACGTGCCGGTGCGCTTCGACAGCGACACGCTCGATGTCTCTCTCGATATCGAGCGGCTCGGCTCGATCACCTCCATTCCACTTGTGGAGATCCGGCGATGAACGAGGAACCCGGATTCATTGCAACCGTCCTTCGCGATCTTGCCACCTCGACCGCGGTCATTCTCGCTGCCTGGGGCGCGCTGGGCGGCGCGACCAATGCGCTGACGACGAAGATGCATCTGCGGGATGCGGTGCGCCACATCCTGCTCGGAGGGATCATCGCGGCCGGCATGGGTAGCCTCTCCATGGCCGTCATCACCAGCTGGATGGGACTGCCGCCGGCGGCGATCCCTTCCGGCGGGGCCGCAGGATCAGCCGCCTATCTCGTTGGGGTCTTCGGTCCTGCATTCATCGAGATGATGCTGGGACGGATCCGGACGCAGAAGCGCTCGGGAGGCGGATCCGGCGATGCGTGATCCCATGGCTTCGGTCCGGCGCCTGCGCCGCGCATCCAGCGATCCGGTTGTTCTGTTCCTTCATCGTATCCGCATCGGCGCGACCGTCGCCGTTCTCATCCTCATCTTCACGCAGCTGGGATAATCACCATGCATATGACGGACCGGGGGCTCATCGCCCTCATCCGGCACGAGGGTATCGTGCCGGCTCCCTATCTTGATGTCCGCGACATCTGGACTTTCGGCATCGGCCATACCGGCGCGGCGGGTGACCCGAACCCGTCCGACATGAAGCGCGGAATGCCAGCGGATCTGGATCAGGGTATCCGCGAAGCCTTCCGCGTCTTCCGGGCCGATATCGCCCGCTACGAGCGGGACGTCTGCAATGCCATCGCGGTGCCGGTCGAGCCCCACGAATTCGATGCGCTCGTCTCGTTTCATTACAACACAGGCGCGATCCATTCCGCGCGCCTGACCCGGCTGCTGAACTCCGGGCTGCGCGAGGCCGCGGCAGAAGCCTTTATGGGATGGCTGAAGCCGGGCGCGATCCGGCCGCGTCGCGAAGCGGAGCGGGATCTCTTCCGGCAGGGCCGCTATCCGGATGGCACCATTCCGGTGTGGCCTGTCGATGCGTCGGGCCGCGTCAGCTTCGCCCGAGCCGCACGCCTTCTCTCCGAGGATGAGGCGCTCGCGCTCCTGCAGCCCGTACCTGAACCGGCCGGGTGGCTCGCCCGGCTCTTCATCTTTCTTTCATCGCTGATCAAAAGGAGCTGACCATGCGATACTTCCTCCCCAAATCCCTCACCTGGTGGAGCGGCATTCTCGCGGTGCTGACCGGCATCGCGGCGGGCGTGCTACCCGAGGGTGAGGCCATGTCCGAACTGGCGGTTCTCGTCGCGCGGCTGGCCGGTGCGGGCGATACCTCTCCGGCCACGCTGATCTTCGTCGGGATGGGTCTCATCGGCCTTCGCGACAAGTTCGAGCGCGGGCTAGGCGGTTGATCCGATGAAGGCGCTCGTCCCTGCGCTTCAGGCCCATCTCGACGAGGGCACGACGACGCTCGCGTGGTGCTGGCGCATCACGCGGGCCGATGGCGTGGTTCTCGGCTTCACCGACCATGACCGGGTGCTTGCCTTCGCGGGCACCGACTTCGAGCCGGAGAGCGGGTTCACGGCCTCCGAGGTTCGCTCGGGATCGGACCTGTCGGTCGATGCGCAGGATGCCGAGGGCGTGCTCACTTCGGACCGGATCTCTGAAACGGATATCCGTGACGGGCGCTGGGACAATGCTCAGGTCGAGTTGTGGCGGGTGAACTGGGCTGATCCCTCGCAGCGGGCGCTGATGCGGCGCGGTGCGATCGGCCAGATCCGCCGCGGCCGGCTCGCTTTCGTGGCCGAGATGCGCTCGCTCGCGCATCTGCTCGGGCAGAATGACGGGCGGAGCTTTCAGGCGACCTGCGACGCCGTCGTCGGCGATGCCCGCTGCGGCGTCGATCTCGAAACCGCTGCCCTCCGGGGCACCGGCGTGGTGACCGGGCTGTCGGGCGATCGGTCCTTCACTGTCTCCGGCCTCGATGGCTTCGCTTCGGGCTGGTTCACGTTTGGAACGATCGCGTGGTCCTCCGGTGCGAATGCCGGGCGGCAGGCGGAAATCTCCAGCCATGGCAAGGACGGCGGAGTCTCCACCGTGACGCTGCTCGAGGCGCCGATTCTGCCTGTGGCGGCGGGCGACGCCTTCACCATCCGGGCGGGCTGCGACAAATGCGCGGAGACCTGTTCGACGAAGTTCGGCAACATCGCCAATTTCCGCGGATTTCCGGACATTCCGGGGCAGGACACCGTGCTGCGCTACGCGCGGCGGAGCGGCGACAACTCGGGGTCGGTCCTATGACGTCCGCGACCTCTGCGGTGGTTGTCGCGGCGGCGCGCTCCTGGCTCGGCACGCCCTACCACGATCAGGCGAGCGTGAAGGGGGCGGGCTGCGACTGCCTCGGGCTGGCGCGCGGCGTCTGGCGCGAGGTGGTGGGGCCCGAGCCTTTCCCGATGCCGCCCTATTCCCGCGACTGGGGCGAGACCGGGACACGGGAGGTGTTGGCCGAAGGGGCGCGGACCATGATGCCAGAGATCGCGCCAGCCGAGGCCGGTCCCGGCGCGCTGGTGCTGTTTCGCATGCGTCCGCAGGCGATCGCGAAGCATGTCGGCGTTCTGTCCGGGCCCGATCGCTTCATCCATTCCTACGAGCGGCTGGGCGTGATCGAGCAGCCGCTCTCGCCCTCCTGGCGGCGGCGCATCGCCTTCGCCTTTCTGTTTCCGGATCGGAGCTGATCCATGGCCACCCTCGTGCTTGGTGCGGCCGGCGCCGCCATCGGCGGTTCCATCGGCGGCGCAATCCTCGGTGTCAGCGCCGCTACGATCGGCGGTTTCATCGGCTCCACCATCGGCTCCTATGTCGACAGCTGGATCATTTCCGCGCTCACGCCGGGCTCCAGTTCGAGCTTCGAGGGGCAGCGCCTCGATACGCTGCATGTCACCTCCGCCACCGAGGGCACGGTCCTGCCGCGCGTCTGGGGTCGGTTGCGGATGGGCGCCAATATCATCTGGGCCACGGATTTCCGGGAGAAGAAGGAAACCACCACCCAGGGCGGTGGCGGCAAGGGTGGCGGCGGCGGGAATACCGTGAAGACCACCGAATACTTCTACTTTGCCTCCTTCGCGCTGGCGATCTGCGAGGGGCCGATCACCGGTGTGGGGCGCATCTGGGCGGACGGGGCGCTGATGGATCTCTCCGGCGTGACCTGGCGCTGGTATCCCGGCAGTGAAAGCCAGCAACCTGATCCCTTCATGGCGGCGAAGTCTGGTGCGGCCAATACACCGGCCTATCGCGGCACCGCCTATCTGGTGTTCGAGGATCTGGAACTGACGGGGTTCGGCAACCGCATTCCGCAGATCAATGTCGAGGTGTTTCGACCGCTGGCCGAGGCCGACACCGCCGAGGGGCTGGTACGGGCGATCACGCTGATCCCGGCCTCGGGCGAGTTCGTCTACGCAAGCGAGGCGATCCGCAAGAGCAATGGTGCGGAGAACCTCAACGCCTCTTCGGGAACGCCCGACATGGTGGAGGCGCTCGATAGGCTGGAGGCCTCGGCGCCGAATGTCGAAAGCGTGAGCCTGGTCGTCTCGTGGTTCGGGGATGATCTGCGATGCGGGGAATGCCGGATCCGGCCGGGTGTCGAGCTCCGCTCGAAATCGACGAAGCCGAAGACATGGGAGGTCAATGGTGTCACCCGCGACGCGGCGCATCTGGTTTCCCGCGATGATGAAGGCCGCCCGGTCTATGGCGGCACGCCGGCGGATTTCTCGGTGGTGCAGGCGATCCAGGAGCTGAAGGCGCGCGGCAAGCGGGTGACCTTCTATCCCTTCCTGATGATGGACGTGCCGGCGGACAACACCCTGCCGGATCCGTATTCCGACAATGCCGCCGGAACGGGCCAGCCGGCCTTCCCCTGGCGCGGCCGGATCACCTGTTCTCCGGCGGCGGGTGCCGCGGGGTCGGTCGACAAGACCGCCGAGGCCGCGGATCAGGTCGCCGCGTTCTTCGACGGCATCTGGGGCTTCCGGAGGATGGTCCTGCACTATGCCAGTCTCTGCGCATCGGCGGGCGGGGTCGATGCCTTCATCATCGGCTCGGAAATGCGCGGCCTGACCACCATCCGCGATGGCGCCGCCAGCTACCCGGCCGTGGAGGCGCTGCGGGCGCTGGCTGCCGATGTGCGTGCCATCCTCGGACCGACCACGGCGATCAGCTACGCGGCCGACTGGTCGGAGTATTTCGGGCATCATCCGGACGACGGCACGGGGGACGTGTTCTTCCACCTCGATCCGCTCTGGGCCGACCCGGAGATCGACTTCATCGGCATCGACAATTACATGCCGCTCTCCGACTGGCGCGACGGGTTCGAGCACACTGATGCCGTGGCGGGTTGGCCGGCCATCTACGATCGCGACTACCTGCGCTCCAACATCGCCGGCGGCGAAGGCTACGACTGGTTCTATGCCACCGACGCTGATCGCTCTACGCAGGTGCGGACGCCGATCACCGATGGCGCTGCCGGCAAACCCTGGGTCTTCCGCTACAAGGATCTTTGGAGTTGGTGGTCGAACCGGCATCACAATCGGCCGGGTGGTGCCGAGTCCGTGACGGCGACGGCGTGGGTGCCAGATTCCAAGCCTATCCGGTTCACGGAGATCGGATGCCCGGCGATCGATCGGGGCACCAACCAGCCGAACGTTTTCTACGATCCGAAATCCTCGGAGAGCGAGCTGCCGTATTTCTCTCAAGGATGGCGCGACGATGCCATCCAGCGGGCGTATCTGGAAGCAACCCTCCTGTATTGGGGTGAGGCGGCGAACAACCCGGTCTCTTCGGTCTACGGAAGCCGGATGGTCGAGGTGGCGGACTGCGCAGCCTGGACCTGGGATGCGCGACCCTATCCCTTCTTCCCCGAACTGACCGATGTCTGGAGCGATGGCGAGAACTGGCGGCTGGGCCATTGGCTCACCGGCCGCCTCGGTTCCGCCTCGCTTGCCGCGCTGGTGCGGGATCTCTGCCTCCGGGCCGGACTGGCGGAGGATCAGATCGATGTCTCCGGCCTCTGGGGCGCGATCGAGGGTTTTGCCATCACCTCGCTCGAGGCACCGCGCAATGCGCTGACCACGCTGGGGCGGCATTTCGGTTTCGATGCGGTCGAGAGCGAGGGTGTCATCCGGTTCTTCATGCGGGGCCGCGCTGCTGTGGCGACGCTCTCCCTCGACGATCTGGTTGCCGCGGATACCGGCGAGCCGATCGAGCTGACCCGCGCTCAGGAGACGGAACTGCCGCAGGCTCTGAAGTGGAGCGTCACACGGGCCGATGAGGATTACGATGCGGTGGTGGTCGAAGCCCGACGCATCACGGTCGAGTCTTCGCGGATCAGCAGCGAGTCCTTTCCCATGGCGGTGCCGGCCGAAGAGGCTGAGCGGCGCTGTCGCCGCGCGCTGATGGAGGCATGGGTCGGACGCGAGACGGCGAGTTTCCGGCTCCCGCCTTCGCGGCTCGCGCTGGATCCGACAGATGTGATCGGGCTCGATCATGACGGGCGTTTCACCGAATACCGCCTGACCTCGGTCGCTGATGGAGAGGCGCGGAATGTCGAGGTGATCCGGCAGGATCGCACGACCGGGACACTGGCGCCGGGCACGCCGCGGAGATCGACACCGGAAGTGCCGGTGGTGTTCGGGGAGCCGGTGGTGGCCCTGCTCGATCTTCCGCAGATCTCCGAGGATGTGGCCCCACATCGTCCGCTGGTCGCCGCCTATTCTGCCCCATGGCCCGGAGAGATCGCCGTCTGGCGTTCCGCGTCCGACGATGGATTCGGTTGGCTGACCGGCATCACGCTTCCCGCGCAGATAGGGGTCCTCGTGTCCGATCTCTGGTCTGGACCGGTCTCGCGCTTCGATCATGGCAATGAGCTGATCGTCGATCTGGCTTCTGGCACGCTCGGCTCGGTCACCGATCTCGACCTCTTTGCCGGGGCGAATGCGTTTGCCGTAGAGTCCTCAGCCGGCGCCTGGGAAATCGTCCAGGCGGGCACGGCCGAGCTTCTGGCGGAGGGGCGCTATCGGCTCACGCGGCTTTTGCGCGGCCAGCGCGGCACCGAGCATGCCATCGGAAATCCGGCGCCGGCCGGGGCGCGGGTGGTGGTGCTGGATGCGAGCCTCGCCTCCCTGCCGGTCTCGGAGGCGGAGCTGGGCATCGCCTGGAACTGGCGCATCGGCCCGGCAAGCCATCCCGTTTCCGGTGACACCTATGTGGCAGAGACATTCACGCCCTCTGGCGCTGGGTTGCGGCCGTTCTCTGTCGCGCATGTCGAGCAGCCCTGGCGGACGCCGAGGAGCCTCGGTGATCTGACGATCCGCTGGGTTCGGCGATCACGGGCGCTTTCGGCCGACAGCTGGGCTGCGCTTGAGGTGCCGATGTCCGAGCAGATGGAGGCCTACGACTTGGAGATCCTCGACGGCTCGGTCGTCAAGCGAACCCTTTCGGCCACCACCACCAGCGTCGTCTACACCTCCGCCCAGCAGACCGCCGACTGGGGCGAACAGCTCGGTCCCGGCGACAGCCTCACCATTCGCATATACCTGCTCTCCGCCCTCGTCGGGCGCGGGGCGCCAAAAACTGTCACCATCTACTTCTAGAAGGCTCCGCCCATGTCCGACGCCACCACCAACCTCCTTTTGCCCTATCTGCTGGCGAGCCAGGCGCAGAAGCATGTCACCCTGAATGAGTCCCTCCGGCTGCTGGACGGGCTGGTGCAGATGGCGGTGATCGACCGGGATCTGGCCGCACCACCGGTCTCGCCCACGGACGGCGACCGATACATCGTCGGTGCCGGCGCAACGGATGACTGGGCGGGCTGGGATCTGAGCGTAGTGCTTTTTGTCGATGGTGTCTGGACCCGGCTCGCGCCGCGACCAGGCTGGCGGGTATGGATCGAGGACGAGGGCGTGCTCTTGGTCTGGGATGGCGCGGCCTGGGTGAGCATCCTGCCCACCGTACTGCAGAACATGGGGCTGCTCGGCATCGGCACCGTGGCGGATGCGTCCAATCCCTTCTCGGCCAAACTGAACGCTGCGCTCTGGACGGCGCTGGGCGCCTCCGAAGGCGGAACCGGCGATCTCTACTACACCATGAACAAGGAGGCGGCGGGTGACGATCTCGGTCTCACGCTTCAGACCGGCTACGTGACGAAGGCCCTTCTGGGCCTCTTTGGCTCGGATGATTTCCGGCTCGCGGTCTCCGACGACGGCAGTACCTTCCTCGATGCCTTCAGCGTGGACCGCCTGACCGGCGTCATCGAGCAGCCGCGCCTTCCCCGCTTCAAGGGCTATACGAACTACGACAACTATGTCGGCGTCGATTCCTGGACGAAGATTGCGATCAACAACACCGATTACAACGACCAGAGCGCCTTCGATGCCGGGAACAACTATTTCGTCGCTCCCGTCGACGGCACCTACCTCTTTGGGGCGACGCTCTTGTTCAAGACGAATGCCAGCACGTCCTCCCGGATGCGCGGGCGACTGGTGCTGAACGGCTCGACCGAGATCAAGGGCTCCTTCGGCGAAAACTCCGGCGCGCATGTCTCCGAGGCCACCGCGCTCTGGCTGCAGACCATGGTGGCGCTCAGCGCGGGCGATACCGTCGAGTTGCAGGGGTATTTCCGGGCGGCGGACGGGTATTTCGCGGCGGACCACACATCGTTCTGGGGCGCGAAAGTGGGCTGACAACCACGACCAGCGTCGGGCAGGCATTTCTGCGGCTGCCGGTTTCTCTGGATTCACTCTGCCGCGAATATGCCAACCCTTTGATTTTCCACGGGTGGCACAGATTTTCGAGGGCGTTGCCATGCGCCACCCCATCCGGATCTGCAGCCTGCTGGCATGTTCGAGCCAGTCAGATTCCTTTCCGTGTGCAGCGGTATCGAGGCGGCGTCGGTCGCCTGGGAGCCGTTCGGGTGGCGCGCGATCGCGGTGTCGGAGATCGACCCGTTTCCCTGCCACGTTCTCTCCCACCGGCTGGGCGCGGGACGGCCGCTCCACATGCCTTTCCCGGAGGCCGCGGGCCTGTCGCAGAAGGAAAGCCGCGCCCGCGCGAACGCCATCAGGGCCATGTCCACCGTTCCCGAGACAGGCCGCATTCCGAATTTCGGGGACATGACGGCGTTCAGGGAGTGGCCGGATGCAGCAATTGACCTTCTGGTCGGAGGAACCCCCTGCCAGAGCTTCAGCGTCGCCGGACTCCGCAAGGGCCTGGACGATCCGCGCGGCAACCTGGCCCTTGTCTATCTTGCCATTGCTGCACGCTATCGGCCCGAGTGGCTGGTCTGGGAAAACGTGCCCGGAATCCTGTCAAGCGGACGCGGACGGGACTTTGGTGCCTTCCTCGGGGCGCTGGCGAAACTCGGGTATGGGTTCGCCTGGCGAGTGCTGGACGCTCAGTACGTGCGAACATGCGGCCTCCCCTTCGCTGTCCCGCAGCGACGCCGTCGTCTGTTCGTTGTCGGATATTCTGGAGACTGGCGACCTGCTGGCGCGGTACTTTTTGACGGCGCGAGCCTGCGCTGGGATCCTCCGCCGCGCCGCAAAGCGGGGAAGGAAATTGCCGGTCTTGTGGGCGGAGGCCCTGACAGCGGTCGCATCTCCGGAACCGTAAGCAGCAAATGGGCAAAGGGCTCGGGCGGGCCGGCCGGCGACGAGTGCTACAACATGATCGCGCTGGCGCAGTCGCACCACGCCGGTGGCGGGACGCGCTGGGCGGTCCGTCGCCTCACGCCGCTCGAATGCGAACGCCTGCAAGGCTTTCCCGATGGCTGGACGGACGTGCCCTACCGGGGCCGCGACACGACGCCCAATGGGCCGCGCTACAGGGCGCTGGGCAATTCCATTGCCGTGAACGCGATGGAGTGGATCGGCGCCCGGATCGACCATGTGCGGCGGGAACTGTCGGAGCTGGGGGCATGACCTTCGCGCGCCTGTCGGCAGACGGTTCGACCGTGATCCATGAGAGCGAGAACTGGCAGGGTCGTTTTCCGGTCACCGGTCTCCCTCGCTGGATCGCCTTCTACACGCCCCTGCGTGATCGCAGGGGCCGACTCCGGACCTTCGCCGGACATTGGACCAATGAACGAGATGCGGAAACTACCGACCTTGGGCAAATGTTCGCTGTGCGGTTGGCGTTTCAATTCAGTCCAACATGTAGACAGATCGCTTGAGCCAAGAAGTCATCGCAAAACAGCTTAAGAGTAGTAAGAAACGAGGGCTCGATACTCCTCAAAAGGAGAAAAAACGCGGCGCTCAAGCGGACTCTTGAAATAGAAGTTTAGCTGGTTCTGGACCCCATATGCTCCAGTAGCTAGCGAGTGCAACGAAAACCTGCACAGGTCTAGCAGCAAAGGCCCAGCCAGTATGGAATCTCTCCCAATCCAGTTGATCTTCATCTGCATTCCGAGACCAAACCATCCTGAAATGTCTACCGAGTCCCATGCCTCCTTGTTATCGCCTCTAGGTCGGTAGTACGAAATATCGACAACATGGTTTTCATCCGAGAGGTCCGCGAACTCGTTAAGGCTCTCGGTTTTGTCTTTCTTCTTCACTTGATCAAACTCGTTCTGCGTCAAAACGAAACCGTCTTGATTTCCGAGAATATTTGCACTGTACCAACCTTCAATCCTAAGACCTCTCAAACGAAGCAGTGTTGCCAATCCAAGTTTCAGGTATGTTTGTCCCGTGCTTCCGTCTCTACCGGCAATGGGCACAGTGCGTTCCTCGCTGAGCCGTTGAATGAAGGGAACTTCCAGAGACTGTGCAGTTGTAAAGTCTATGAACCCGCAGCCCGTACGTATCGCAGCATGTGCGTAAACAAGTGAGGCCGGGAAGTTGCCTTTGCCTTGCTGATTTATACCATTTTCGAAATCTGCCCGCCCGGAAGCGCTCAAAATGGCTCTTGGAAACTCTTTTTGCGGAGAAATGAGATTCAGAACTAAGCAGAAATCGAGCTGGTTTAGGCTTTTGAATTCTTCAATGTCATTCTGAATTTCCTCAACCGCCTCAACATAATTTGAGCATTCTCGTACCTGAGTTTTCTCTGTCAGTAATTCCGGGTCTTGCCTCGAAGCAACGGCTGGCTTTGGCCTAACCCCAAGCCGGTTCTGAGCATTCTCGATGAGACTATGAGGGATAATTCCAAACTGTGTAGCACTCTCAAAAACGGACAGTGAAGAAAAGTCCCATCCAGATACGACGACATCGTCACAGCGTGCTAGTCCAAGATGTGAAAACTCTTCGTTCTCCGAAAGCGCGCCGAAAACACGATGGGTCGGATCGCCGGCGAGGGCGAGCGAAGTAGCAAACGTGTTGGCTGTTGCTCCCGAGAGGCCAACTATCAAGATTCCAGCGCGCATTTAGCCTAATTCCACATTGCTAAAGTGCTTCATTGCCAGTTTGTAGGAGGGCCTTGGAAGAAGTTTCTTGAGTTTCTCCGGATCTGATCTAACCAGTCTACGGATTTCCGTACCTGAGGTGAATCGTTCATCCGAGATAGAAAGAATTTCGTCGCCATGACTCCGGTAGAAGTCAAACTTTTTCTGATCAAAGCTATCAAGAATACCTGGCAGTGCCCACACGCGTTCACTACTGCAAATCCCACTGACCAGCTCCCAATAGAGTTCCGGCCGAGGGAAAGCTGTAACTTCACATCTATCAGCAAAATCAGTACCAGCGACAATTTCGCGAATACACGCAAGACGTTCATATATCGAGAATGGATTTTTCTTTGGCGTTTGAGCTTCGTCACCTGCGTCGCCCAGCGGGTTTTGGACCTTCCCGGAGGCTGCGTGAAGCGAATTAATTATTATACCGATTATGATGGGGCCTCCGTGCATTTTTGAGGCCTTCGAAACGAACGCGAGATGTCCATTATGGAACGGCTGGAATCTCCCGCAAACCAGTAAAGTCTTCATTTTCTATTCTCAGTCCTCACTTAGTCAGTGCTCGACAGAAAATCGTGGAGCTTTTGGTTGAGATTTGGATCTGCCGGTACGGGCGGATCGGTGTTTAGTGATCCAGCCCAGCCGGCGGGCGAAAATGCGTGTGGCCCAAACACCGGATCACTTTCGTACTTTGGAATCACGTGAAAATGAAAGTGATGGTCTCGGTCTCCAACTGACAAGATATAGAATCTTTCACAACCCAATATGCCTTTCATCGTTTCGCAAATCGTTTTCAGTGCACGGCCCGCCGCCAAAAACTCTTCCATCGGAGCATCCTCTAACAAGCGAATATGGGAGGCTATCCCCACAATCACATGGCCAGCCTTAACAGCCGACGGAAAATGCGAAACCACGACTTTATCGTCACGGTAGATCAGGTTCTCGGGGGCGGGATTGCACAGAATGCAGTCTTGAATCACTGTTTCCTCCTGAGGGTTAGTTCTTTAAGGAGAAGGCCGCCCAACACTGGCCAGTAAAAGCCTTCCAGATCTGGTAGCAATCTTTGAAATTGCATGATCGCTTCAGCGACCGGAACAGAACTCTTGGCTGCCCCGTCGGGTCCTAAAGCCTCGACGATGCCGCGCAGAGCTTGTTGATACTCTGGGCGTTCAAGAAGTTTGACTTGTTCTTTCCGTTTGACGACCTCCAACGGCTTCCTGCTCGCTGCTGGATCTACTTTTGTTTGAAACCAAGACTCAATGATGTCCATTGAGTACTCGTAGCACAGCAAGACTTCCGTTTGTTGGCCAAACTTCTGTGTAACCGATTGAAGATGCAATCTGGCTTCCCCAAGTTTTTCTAGCGCCCTTTTTGGATCAGATGCACACTGATAAGCATCCAACATAGAGATCTTGCTACGGCAAAATGAGCTGTATGAAGCCAGGCCGCAAACGTCGAAGGCTTCGATTGCGCTGATCAGTGCTTCCCTTGACTGCGACGGATCTCTTTCGATGTTGGCTCGTATCAGTTCATGTCTGCCGATGTCTGACCATGGCGTTGCGGAAGGCTGCCGTGTCCTCTGTCGTTCGATGAGTTCACGATAAAACCGTTCAATGAAATGCTGGGCGGATTCCGGCGATGAAAGGTCTTCAGGCGTAGGTCTCACGATATCGTTCTCGAGACATACTTGGACAAAGCGCTCCAACGCGGTCTCGGCAAGTTCCTCATCGCTTGTTCGGAAGGCATACTGCGCTGCCCAGAACAGGTTGCCTGCTCCTTGCAGTGCGTCAATTTCAACTGAACGATTGAGAAATTCAAGCGCCTTGCCGCTGTTGCCAAGGGCCAGATGTACCCAACCTAACCGCCCAAGCGATCTGGCGCACTGGTCTTTTTCTTCTAATGCCTGCCAAACTCCAAAGGCCCTGAGATGATAGTAGTATGATTTTTGCCAGTCCCCCCTATCCGCATTCTTCCTTCCTTCCGAGTAGTTCTCGAATGCGATGGTTCGCAAAAGGAATCCCGATACATCTTCGGGTTTCCGTTCTACAATATAATCGAAAGGTATATCGATGAGAGCGCCCGATTTTGGATCGTGCGGAATCGTGGGGACGGTGGCGTCAATCGCCGGGGTTTCAATGACCTTAGATTGCAAGAACTCGGCGAGACTTTCTGAAGCGGTCTTCCAGCTAGAATGCTCAGCAAGCCAATCCTGAAGAAGACCCGTTTCTCGATGAAATTGCTCCTTGTTTCTCCAGAACTCTGCGATCTTTTCAGCCCATGTCTCAGCGCACTCCCTATCATTGGAATCCATTGGAACGACGAATCGATCCGAAGGAATGCCGATGTCAGTGCAAGCAGCTTCGATTAGCTCACCTACTCCAGATTCCCTGGAGACAAAGACAGGAGTACCTCCAGATAGCGCTTCCATAGCAACCAAACCGAATCCCTCCGCTCTCGATGGCATTAGGAAAAGTTGGGAACGATTTAGGTCAGTTCGGAGCGTACCCGCGTCCGTACTGTATGGAAGGACGTTCAGTTTGACTTTACTGCTTGGATACGCCTCGTTGGCTTTCGCAACCAGCTCCGCTTCGAGAGCATCCGCATCTCCTTTGGCGCCCCGAATTCTGAATCTTACGGTCCGGTCTGCATCGGCGATCTTGCCATTCAGTAGCCCTGCGGCCATCGCAACTACATCGAGCCCTTTCACTCTGAGGCTGTCAGACCTTCCCAAAGAAAGGATTTCCAGTGAGTTTGGGATATAGCCACGCGGTCTTTGTCGAAAGCCACAATCGATCTGTAGCATTTGTGATGTGCGAGATCCAGTACTAGCAGATATCTTGTGGTCAAACTCACGAAACAGTCGAGGGCCAATGCAAACAACGGCGTCCGCATCGATTGCAAATTGAACTTCTCTTTTTGATCGATTCTCCCGCTCCAAAACTCTTTGAACTCGATACTCCTTGAAGGTTTCGGTGTCTTCCGGATCGTGATGCACGAATTGCACCCATCGAGTTTCACTAGCTGCTGCAAGATAATTTGCCGCGCCGCCGGATATGTGGGAGTGGCCAATTATTGCGTCAGGTCTAATTGATTTCACCTTTACGAATGCGCCCAAGTGATTGTCATCAGTCGGGATAAGTTTAACGCTTTTCTCATTGGCCGCCGATATCTCTTCGACCGTTGCGCGCTCAACGAAACAAAAAATATTCCATTCAGGCCTAGCGCGTGCCAGACCTTCACTTAGCTCCCGGTTCACTGTTTCTATGCCTCCATTTCCTGAAGACCAAGAACTACATATGAAACAAATATTAGTCATGAACAGCACTTAATAAGTGTATAGAAAACTCTCTTCCGGAGGCGTCGGCATCAGGCTCCACCTTCAGTGTTGTGAAACCCTGTGTCGAGAAAATCTCGTTGATGTTTTCTGGCTTGTATAGTCTAGTGAAGTGTATAGCGTTGGGATCGTCAATGTAATGCCTCTGTGCTCTATTTGACTCTGTGTCGACAAGGTGCACAAGAATGAATCTGCCAGTATCTGGCCGAAGTAATTGACGAATTTTTTCAACATAGTACTCATGGCAGGCCGGCCGGAGGTGGTGAAAAAAACCGTCATCAAGTATGGCTGCATAGCCTTCATCTGGCGCCGCGAATTCAAAAAATGATGTGTTTAAGAACCGGATGTCAGCGTCAGGTCTGGAATTTTTCGCCAGCTCGATTGCTGAACTGGAAATGTCAAGCGCATCAACGCTGAAACCTATCGATGCTGCGAGAAATGAGTTTCTACCATTTCCGCAGCCGACGTCCAGAAGGCCCGTCGTGCCTTTACCTTGACCCCTATTGTTCCGATGAATTCGCTCCAAAATGGGCTTTAGAGAGGAGCGCCCGACTTTAGAAAGGTACTGCGGCTGCTGATTGCCAATGTTCGACCCGGCGGAAGGGGCGGACCACACACTCTCGTAGTGCAGTTTCTCCCTGCTATCCTGAGACAGGATGGACGTGTGTGAGCACTTTAACACCATAAATAGACGGTAGTTGTTCACCCATTGGAGGTCTAGGCTTCAACGTGGCACTTGGGTTCAGTGTGGCACTTTGCCCCCAGCACAGTTGGATCATCGGTCATTCGAGCCAAGTACTTACTTAGGAGGCCTGTCTCTCTCGTTTCTGACATGTAAGTCGGAATGCGCAGGCCGCCGAAGGAAATGGCTTTCGACTTTTTCAGAACTGTCTCATGATGCTTGGCCTCCTGTTTGCCCCCGGGCTACCGCGTTTGGAGATCGGTGAGCTCAGTGGGTGAACATAGCGCGAACCTTTCGGCTCTCTCGTTGCGTTCGTGGGCAGATTTAGTCGCCCCCCTTAGCCGAAAACTCCTACCGGGATTGTACGCTCAAAAATGTTCCAAAATAGCCGAGAACCCGAGTTGTTCTACACAATCGGCTCTTCATGGATGTTCGCCGCGCCTTCCTTCAACGTCCGGTATGAAACATGCCCGCCCCATCCCCCTTGCTGCGCGTGCATTTCCACACCTCTCCGCGCGAGTGGCGGGAATAGCAGGCTGAGCTTGCAACGATCTCCGTTCTCACGCTTTCAACTGGGGAACAGCAGGACCGAGCCGCTCTCAAACCGTCGAGTTCCGCCACATCTAGCACGCTTCCCCACACGACCGATTCGCCTGTGATACGGTGCGCTTGGCGCGGATGTCGACACTGCGTCTGGAGAACGGGCTTTTTGGTGAGCAAGTGGTGAGCAAGAGAAAACAGCTTACGAGCGCCGTTGCGGGCGCGTCCGTAAGTGTCTGTCTTTACTTGAAAATCCGGTTGCGGGGGTGGGATTTGGTCTTTGGCGAACGGCAACGCTGGGAGTGGAGCCCATGCGTCAAGTGTAGATTGGACTCGATCCGACTACGAGCGCCGCTGGCATCAAGCGTTCGACGTTGAACCGTCCGGCTTCCGCTTGGCTTCCAGCTTCGCCGCTTCGATCTCGGCGAGGCGCTGTTCGACGATGTCGTCGACCTCGTCGGGGCGATCCTCGTACGAGGCGATGCGATTGCGATTAGCCTTGGTGGCGGAAACTTCGAGTCCGGCGAAGATCTCGACGCGCAGATCATGGTCTACGTTTTCAATCCAGTCAGCGAAGGTCGCGCCGACGGCCTTGCGGCGCTCGGATTCGAGGCGCTGTCGGCGCTTGGAGTCAGTATCGATGGCGCGTTCGAGTGACTGGAAGGCGCGCTCCGTGGCGGTGCGTTTGCCGGGGCCGTCGCCGCTGCCGCGTCCGTCGGCGGGCGCGAAGACGATGGGGGGATGACCGACAAGGGTGAGGGGACGATAAGACATTAAAGAGGCTCCTGTGAGCGGGTTGCGTTTCGTCCGTCGCGGGTCATTCCGCTCGGGACGATTGAATAGTGTGGTCGTCTGTCGGGAGCGACTCCATGATCTCCGAAAAATAGTTCGCCCGCAGGTCGCAACCAGCTGAAAATGCGTGAATCATTTTTCGTTTCCGATCCCATCATCGCTTCTTCGAACCATCGCCCCGGGCCCGGGGTCCGCTCGTCCCGCCGGTCAGGGACAGGATGCGCGCGGTGAGCGACTTGCGGATCTGCGCGAGGCCTCGACGCTCGGGTTCGGGGAGATGAGACGCGATCTCCACGATGCTGTCATCGGCGCGGCGGATCTCGTCGATGTCGCGCTCAAGTTCGGCACGTGCTTCCGTCTTCGCATCCTCCCGTAGCCTGGAGAACGCGCCGGAGAAGACCCGAAGCGCCCGTGTCACGGCGCCGGGAGCCTTGTCCATGCGTGCCCTGAGGCTCGCCAGGATGCCGGGCCTGGCATCGGGTGCGTTTCGAAGGCGCGGCGTGTCAGGGTCGTCCGTGTCAGTCTCGATCGTGAACTGCCCGCTGGAAATCGCCTCGCCCACCGCCAGGATCGCGTCGGCATCGTCCTCGCGCGCATCCACGGCGGTCTCGCGAACCTCAACGGCGGCCTCGCGGGCTTCGATGACCTCTTGCCGAGACGACTGCAACTTCTTCGAGGCCGCCAGATCCTCTTCGCGCTTGTCCAGATCCTGACCTTTCTCGACAAGCCGCGTGTCCTCCGCCTTGCGCCAATCGACCGTGCGGACATGGTGGCGATAGAGCTTCTGATCCGGTATTTCCCCCGCCAGGCGCGCCTCCCGGATGGCCGCGGCGCGGCGTTCGCCACGACAGAGGCCGAGCGTGGAGAACCACACACCGACGCTGTCCTGCGCCGCCTCGTACTTCTTTACCGCCATGTGTTTCGAGGGCTGGAGCATCCACCGCTTGGTGCCATTCAGGTTCACCTGGACCTTCGGCACGATGACGGCGTGGATGTGATAGGCGGTCTCGTCGAGATCCGCCCGAGCATGAACCATGTCGTCGCCGAAGTTCAACTTCAGCCAGGCAAGGGCGAGCGTCTCGAAATCGCGCTCGCGCTTGTCGAACACCATGCAATCGCCCAGGTCCTCGATCTCGTCGAACCATTTCCGGTTGGCGGTCAGGATCACCTCGCGCATCGGCCCGTGCCGGGTTGCCCGCCAGGGATCGCGCGGACCTTCGACGATGCGCTTTTGCAGCTCCGACTTGCGCCGCCGCCGGGTCAGCGTCTCGATCTCGTCGGTGAAGTTCTCCGCCTTCATCTCTTCGATCTCCGCAAGCGTGCGTTCCGCCCAGTCCTCTTTCCCGTGAAGCCGACGGTTCAAATCGCTCTTCGACTTGTCGACATGTCCGAGGTCGCCGCCCTTGCGGGTGCGGTGTTTCTCGAAACCACCGAGATCGGCGGGGAACATGCCCTCGAAGCGGAGGACAACGGGGAAATCGGTGGATGGTTCGGCGGGCATGTGCATCTCCTGGAGCGGCGGAGCGCAGGAGATGTTGCTGACAATCGGGATCCGGAAATCGCGTTGTTCGAAGGGCCGGTATGATGGGGTGCGCGGTGGTCTCTACTCACTAAACAGCCTGCGCAGTCGGCGCTTCGCGCCTTTGTGCACAGGCTGTCGTTCGCCAGGGGACACCCCTGGACCCCGAGCGCCGCTGACGCGCCGCGCGGGAGGTGCGCCGCCCTCCCACACCCGCCAGGGGCCTTCAGCCGGACCATAGGACGTGCCACCCCTCTGGACACCCCGGGCAGAGACCGCTCGCCGCCTCTCTCTGCACACTTTCCGGCCGCCTCCAGCGGGGCGAATGGGGCACTTGCTCGCCGCGTTTGCCCCCTCTCGACACCCGAACAGGGCGTCTCCGACGGGTCGGGGAGCGTTCCGCACGCCCCCCGACACCCCCAGGCTCCTGAGGGAGGAGATTGCGCTCTCCTCTCCCCAACCCCCCGCCATCGCCTGCGCCCTTCTGCGTTCGCCGGATTTCAATGCGGTGAAATCCAGCAAACCCAGAGGAGTTGTCATGTGCCCTGCAAGTTCAAGCCACGCGCGCCATCATCATCGCTACCACATTGTGTTCTCAACCAAATATCGCTCCCCGATCCTGACTGGTCGGGTCCGGGACCGCGTTGGCGAGAGCATCGTCCAGACCTGCGATGAGCTCGGGGTAAGAATCATCCGCTCCGTTCTGTCCACCGATCATGCCCATCTCTATCTCGACATCCCGCCTCGCTTGGCGATTTCAGAGGTCGTCCAACGGCTGAAAGGTAGAGCGTCCCGGGAGGCGCGCCGGGATTTTCCCGAACTTGCGCAACGGGATCGGTTCCCGGGATTCTGGTCCAGAGGCTTCTACTCCGCGTCCTCCGGCTATGTGACCGAGGCCGTCGTTGAACGCTACCTCGAGCACCATGTCGAGCGCGACCCAAGCAGCTCGGCCCTTCTGGTGAAACAGCAATAGAGAGACCGAATGTGGTCGGGCGGGACGCCGACATCCTCGTGCACGCGCCAGGTGTCGCGCACGAGGATGCGGTCCCCGCCAAGAAAGACAGGGGGCGAGATCGGGAGGCGCGGCGAGTTTCTCAACAGGAGCACATCATGCTCGAAACTACCCTTGCCCATGACACCGAAACCCCGAACTGGCAGGAGGCGCTCGGCATCGGCGATGTCGTCTCCTATCGGTTCCCCGTGGCCGAAGAGGACGGCACGGCGACGCCCAAGATTAGGCCTTGCCTGGTGCTGGACCTCGTTTCCGTAGCAGGTTCGTCGTTCGCGCAGCTTGCCTACGGCACGACATCGTCCACCACCGCAAATTGCGGCTACGAGATCCCGGTTCAATCCCAGAAAGCTCTTAAAACAGCGGGGCTTCACCAACGGACCCGGTTCGTCGGTGCCCGCCGGCTGCTCGTACCGCTGGACGCCCCCGGCTTCGTTGCCGGCGGTCCAGCCGGAACGCCGGTGCTCGGAAGGCTCGATGAGAATGCCTGCAAACGGATGAACGAGATCCGTGCTCGCATCCACGCCGAAGCCGACATCGCCGCCGACCGGCGTGCCTCTCGGAGACGTCGGAATCGATCCCGAGCACCACGCCCATTCGTGGTGGAACACCGTCACCCCCGCCGCATCACCCGGATTCAGGAGGCCTCGCAATGAATGACCTGGAAAACACGACACTCGTCGAACGGGTCGAGCACGCGCTCACCCTCCGCCGCACAGCCCGGGCCATGCTGTCGGGTTCGACCCTGCTGCATCTCCAGCCCTCGCGCCGGGGGATGGTGGTGCACATCTCCACGCGCCTCGGCTTCGGCCAGATTTTCGACGAGGAAATGGTTCAGGAACTCGACACGCTAATCGCCAACCTGGAGCGCGAGGCCGAGAAAGGCACCGAGCGCGGCTGGCAACACGACGAGTGCGACAACAACGGCGGCTACGAGACCGTCAGCCATGATGATCGCGCGAGGGAGCTGCTGCAGAGCGCAGGCCTGCTGCGGCGGTTGCATGATGCGATCGCGTTGGTGCTCGATTCCGTCGAAGCTGTGCATGTCACTATGAACGTACTCGAAGACGCGTAGCAGCACCACGGCGGCGCCTCCGGGCGCCGCTGCCTTGACGGGGCAGAACGCCCCTCGCGTCGGGACTGGATCACCCGACGACAGGCGCGCCGGCGACCAAATCTCCGCTTCTGCTGCTCAGATGCCGGCGCGCCAACATGACATTCCGCCGGCGTCAAGCAGCCGATCCCGCTGAGACATCTTCGAGGTACTGGCATTCGCTGCAGGCGTATGAAGCATGCGCTTGGCGTGGTCAGGGATTCGACATCAAAGACGTATAGCTGGCGTTCACTGAGGTTTGCGGCAAGTAGTGCTCGTGGAAAGAACGAACTTTGAGCCGCTCGGTCTTTGCAATCGCGACCGGCCCACAGCCGACATTCCTGGCACTCGCAGTCCAAGTCAGCTTTGGCGAGTCGTTTCGCCGTTGGTTTGCCCTCGCGCCTTCATGATTGCCGAAATGTTTTCGGCCAGCGCCCTGACCCGCCGTGGCTGCGCACGCCCAGGAGGAAACACCATTTGCAGAGGATTGGGCGGTGGGGCTTCGTCTTCAAGGAGAGCGACAAGCCGTCCGGACGACAGATCATCCGCGACATCAAGTTCCGATTTCAGAATGATGCCGCGGCCCTCAAGTGCCCACTGGCGTATCAGCCAGCCGTCGTTGACAACCTTGTCGCCTCGAACGGTGACAACTTGGGCTTCCTTGCCCTCTCCAAATCGCCAGATATTGTCCAGGGTCAAGCCAAAGCGCATGACAAGGCAGTTGTGATTGATCAACTCGGCCGGCGTGTTTGGGGTTCCATGCTCTGCAAGGTAGGAGGGGGCGGCGCAGACGATCCGCCGGTACGCCCCGAGAGTGCGGGCCCGCAGGGTGCTGTCAGCCACGGTGCCAAACCGGAGCGCGATATCAAACCCCTGGCCGACGAGGTCCACGTAGCCATCTGAGAGCGCCAGCTCGATCGAGATGGACGGATGCGCTTCGGTGAAGGCTGTTACGGCTTGTGTGACGACCGTTCTCCCGAGATCAACCGGGGCACTGACCCGGATCGGTCCTGAAAGAGTCTCGGCCCCATGCCGGATGCGCGCATCCAGATCGTCGATCTCACTCAAGACCGCCCTTGCGCCTTCCAGTAGCGTTCGCCCCTCGTCGGTCAGGCTCAGGGAGCGGGTGGTCCGGTTGAACAGGACGACCCCGTAATGGGCTTCAAGGAAGGCCAGCCTTTCGGACACCGTGGACGCGGACAGGCCAACTTCGCGCCCGGCGGCCACCATGCTGCCTTTCTCGGCAATCCTGAGGAAGAGGCGGATGCTGTCGATCAACATTATTCGAGTGTTCCGGATTATCATTTTGATGGTTGCTTGTTTATCCGGAACCTTCGGCCCCGTAAATTCCATTCAACGAAACACCAACGGAATGGAACCATCGAATGTCCAAGCTGACCATCGTTGCCAATATCAAGGCAAACCCCGACAAGATCGACCTGGTGAAAGCCGAGCTTCTGAAACTGATCGACGTCACGCGCGCCGAGAAAGGTTGCATCAATTACGACCTGCATCAGGACAACGAGAACCCGGCGCACTTCCTGTTCTACGAGAACTGGGAAAGCCGCGAGCTGTGGCAGGTCCATATGAACAACCAGCACCTTGCCGACTACATGGCCGCCACCGATGGCGCCGTGGACGAGTTCACGCTCAATGAGATGACCATCATCGGGTGAGACCCATCGCATGGCCGGGCGCGCCCCGGCCAGCCTCACTCGCGCCGATTTGCGGACCCTGCCCTGCAGGCAGTTGAACAGCGCGGCCGTCTCACCGTCCGCGCGTTCCGGAGGGCGCGAAATCGGCGCGGAGCCAAGATTACTTCTATCAATGAGAAGAGGACAGGATGATGAAAGCTGTTGGTTACACGAGCACCGGTTCGATTGATCGCGCCGATGCTCTGATCGATTTCGAGACCCAGATCCCAAAGGCCACCGGGCATGATCTGCTGGTCAAGGTTCAGGCGGTGTCGGTGAACCCGGTCGATACCAAGATCCGACAGCGCCGATCCCCGGAGGGCGAGGCGCCGGCCATTCTCGGATGGGATGCGGTTGGCGAGATTGTCGAGGTTCCCGCTGGGTCCTCGCAATTCAAGCCTGGCGATACGGTCTGGTATGCCGGTGCAATCGACCGTCCCGGCACGAACGCCGAATATCATCTGGTCGATGAACGGATCGTCGGGCATGCGCCGCGCACCATCGACACGGCCGCAGCAGCAGCGATGCCGCTGACCACCCTGACCGCTTACGAGATGCTCTTTGATCGTCTTGACGTGACGCGGCCGGTTCCGGGCGCGGCGAATGCCGTGGTGATCATCGGCGGTGCCGGTGGCGTTGGCTCCATTGCCATCCAACTTCTGCGTGCCCTGACGGATTTGGTCATTATCGCCACGGCGTCGCGCCCCGAGACCCGCGAATGGGTCAAAGAACTGGGCGCGCACCATGTCGTGGATCACTCCAAGCCGCTGGCCGAGCAGATTGCGGCAATTGGGATTGGCGCACCCGGATTCGTGTTCTCCACCAATTATTCGGATGGATACGTGTCGCAGGCCGCGGAGTTCATCGCGCCACAGGGACGTTTCGGCCTGATCGACGACCCGGAAGACTTCAACATCATGCCATTCAAGCAGAAATCGGTCTCTGTGCACTGGGAGTTCATGTACACACGGTCGCTGTTCGGCACTCAGGACATTGCGCGACAGAGGGACATTCTTAACGAGGTCGCCGAGCTTATCGATGCCGGCAAGGTCAGGTCGACGGCGACGGACGTCTTCGGGACCATCAACGCAGAGAACCTGATCCGCGCGCATGGCTTGCTGGAGACGGGCAAGGCCAAGGGCAAGATCACTCTGGAAGGTTTCTGAGCCGGGAGGCAGCCACAGGTACGCCCAACCGAAGGGCGTTCAACCGGTGCTGCCGGATCAGAAAATGCGACAAAACCATCGGGGAGGACGGGCATGGCGACGCATACGGAGTATCTCAGGGTCGTGGAGAAACGGCTCTTGTGGCTGTCACATTGGATGATCCACCATGCAAATCACGTCCGCCCGAAGGTGGATGGGATCAAGATCGGTGGTCATCAGGCGTCTTCCGCCTCGATGGTGTCGATCATGACGGCGCTGTATTTCTCCGAGCTGAAACCGGAGGATCGCGTCGCCGTCAAACCGCATGCCTCGCCCGTGTTCCACGCCATACAATACCTGATGGGCAACCAATCCCGGGAGAACATGGAGAACTTCCGTGGCTTCGGGGGCGTGCAATCCTATCCCAGCCGGACCAAGGACGTTGACGACGTGGATTTCTCCACCGGCTCCGTCGGGCTGGGTGTCGCGATCACCTCCTTTGCCTCCATCGTTCAGGACTACATCAAGGCCAAGAGTTGGGGGGCGGAGGCGCCGCAGGGGCGCATGGTTGCGCTGGTCGGTGACGCGGAACTGGATGAGGGCAACGTTTACGAAGCCTTGCAGGAAGGATGGAAGAACGACCTGCGGAACACCTGGTGGATCATCGACTACAACCGCCAGTCACTGGACGGAATCGTGCGCGAGGGCCTGTTCGAACGGATCGAGAAGATTTTCGACGCCTTCGGCTGGGACGTTGTCCGGGTGAAACACGGCGTCCTGCAGCGGGCGGCTTTCAAGGAACCGGGTGGCGAGATCCTGCGAGCATGGATCGATTCCTGCCCCAACCAGGACTACTCGGCATTGACCTACATGGGCGGCACCGTCTGGCGGCAGCGCCTGATGGATGACCTTGGCGACCAGGGGGCTGTCACGACCCTGATCGAGCGACGCAGTGACGACGAACTGGCCGCGTTGATGGAGAACCTCGGCGGCAATTGCGTGGAGACAATGGCCGACGCCTTCGCCGCCATCGACCATGACCGCCCCACCTGCTTTCTCGCCTATACCATCAAGGGCTGGGGCACGCCGATTGCCGGGCACAAGGACAACCACGGCGGCCTGATGAACAAGAGCCAGTTTGCCGAATGGCAACAGCATATGGGCATCGCCTTCGGGGACGAATGGGAGCCATTTGCAGGCATTCAAGATCCGGTAGCCTTGAAAGCGTTCCTGGCCGATGTTCCCTTTTTCGCCAAGGGGCGGCGTCGCTACCACGACGACAAGATCGCGGTTCCTGGCATCGAGATCGACATGTCGCGCGAGATATCCACGCAAATGGCGTTCGGGAAGATCCTCGACGATCTGTCCAAGGGGGACAGCCGGCTTGCCGAACGGATCGTGACCACGTCGCCCGATGTGACGGGCACCACGAACCTCGGCCCCTGGGTCAACAGGCGAAAGCTCTTCGCCAAGTCCGAACAGGCGGATGCCTTCATCGAACACCGCATCCCGTCCACGGCGAAATGGGAGTTTTCGCCGGAGGGCCAGCATATCGAGCTTGGCATCGCCGAGATGAACCTGATGTTGCTGCTCGGGGCGGCGGGGCTGTCGCATTCGCTCTTCGGCAAGCGGTTGATCCCGATTGGCACGGTCTATGATCCGTTCGTCGCACGCGGGCTCGATGCGCTGAACTACGCGTGCTACCAGGATGCCCGTTTCATCCTGGTTGGCACGCCGTCCGGCATAACCCTGGCGCCGGAAGGCGGCGCGCACCAGTCCGTCGGCACGCCATTGATCGGCATGAGCCAGGACGGGCTGGCCGCATTTGAGCCGGCCTTCGCAGACGAGCTGGCGGTAATCATGGAATGGGCCTTCGAGTATCTCCAGCGCGATGGCGAAGGCAGTCCCGACGAGCGCACCTGGTTGCGGGATGAAACCGGCGGCTCTGTCTACCTCCGCCTGACCACAAACCCGATCGAGCAGCCCGGCAAGCGGGTCGACGATGGCTTCCGGCAAGGGGCCGTCGACGGGGCATACTGGTTGCGCAAGCCCGGCCCGAACTGCGAGGTGGTCATCGCCTACCAGGGCGCGGTCGGCCCCGAAGCCATTAAGGCGGCAGGTATGATCGGCGAAGCGCGTCGCGACATCGGCGTTCTGGCCGTGACGTCGGCCGACCGGTTGAATGCCGGTTGGACCGCGGCGCAACGGGCACGTTCGCGCGGCAACGAGGCCGCGCAATCTCATATCGAGGCATTGCTGGGGCAGCTTCCCGCGCATACGAGGCTGATCACCCTGTTAGACGGCCACCCCGCAACGCTGTCCTGGTTGGGGTCTGTCATGGGGCACAAGACCATCCCATTGGGCGTCGAGCATTTCGGCCAGACTGGTACGATTGGCGATCTCTACCGGCATTACGGGTTCGACGCCGAAGCGATTGTCAGGAAGGTAAACGGACTGACAGCCGGAAGGGCGGTCAGAGGGTAACCTGACCGGTAGTTCGTCGTTCTCGCGGAACACTGTAACCGCCCATATGGGGCGCAACTCACGAAAGCAGCCATCAGCTACAAATGCAGCGAATTTCTGCTTCCCGCCCTCCATGTCGATCTCTGCGCCGCAGTGCGTAGGACGCGGCGTTCAAACCCAACGCCGTCGCTTTCGGCCCGGAGCTGCCATTCGGAGCGCTCCTGCCAATGTCTGCTCAACGCTCGTTGCGATCGAGGGTCGTTTTCAGAATGCCGCCCACGCCTCATATGCAGAAATACCGGTCTTGCCGCAGCGATACGTTGATCAGCCTTGCCGTTTCAGGCAGATTCCAGAGGCCATGCCATACGAACCCGCGAGGATCGGGAGGTCTACTCCTTGGCCGAGCAACCTTGCGGATCGCATGTCGTCCCTTGCGACGATCGCTCCGTCGACATCGTTCCGTCTTGCAGGCATATTTGGGCCGATGTCACTGATGGTCAGATTCCTCTCTGCCTGCATGTTTGTCGCGTTCATCCTGGGCGCGGTGGTTCAGGGCGCGGCCGGTGGAACGATGCCAATGGACATGCCCGAGGTGACGCACGCACAGATGGGTGCCCTCGACTGTGCCGACTGCGATGAGCACCGTCCGGACGGTTCGTCCGAGTGCGGCGGGCTCTGTTTCGCGGCTCAGTTGGCAGCACTGCCCGTCGAATGGGCAGACCCCGTGACCGGCAACGCCGACGCCTTTGGGTATACCGACGCAGCGTATCGCAACCGGGCAGAACCGCCGGCGCAGACGCCACCGCGAACCCGTTCCTTGATGTGAACCGCCGCGCCGGACCCCGGCGCATGTGACGAGATCGATTGCGCATCTGCACCGACGTCTCGTCATCCCCATTCATGGACAACGGAAAATGACAGATTTCAAAGAACTTCGGCTCGACAGGCGCGCCTTCATGGGGGGTGTCATGGGAGCCTCAATCCTGGGAACGACGCCGGCATTGGGGGCAGCGACGCCGGCCGGGGCTCGCGCAGTCGCGTTCACGGGCAGCGGCGCAGTCGCCATTGGCGATGCCTTTCTGACCAGCGAGGACGGCGGGGTCAGCTGGCGCCAGGGCGCCCGACCGGACCGCAAACTGGTGGCACTCGCGACGCATCCCGAGCGGCCGAACCGCCTGATCGTCGCACTCGAAGACGGCGGCGTGGCGGTTTCGCACAACGAGGGCAAGCGCCTTGTCCCAGCCGGACGGGGGCTGCCCGCTGCCGAGATCGGGGCACTTGCCACCGCCGCACGGCTGCCGGACACGCTCTACGCCGCCATCCCCGGTGACGGTCTCTGGCGCAGCGAGGATGCCGGCGAAAGCTGGGACTTCGTGATGGACCGCCCCTTCATCGCCGGAGAAGAGCGAGACGTGCTCAGCCTGGCTTCGGTCGACCTGGCCAGCGGGATGGGCGGCATATGGCTCTATGGCGGTTCGACGGGCGGGCTGCAACGCGTCCCCGACTGTTTCTGCCGATGGCAGGACGTGCAGCCTGAACACGCGCTGGACGCCCTGGTCGAGGGCGCCACAGCGCCCGATACGGTCCCGCTTCCGTCCGGCGAGCCCGTTCGGGCCCTCATATCGTCGCCCGCGGCGCCGAACCGTCTCTGGGCCGCCCTACCTTCTGGTATCTGGGCCAGCGCCGATGCCGGCCTGATCTGGGGCAAGGCAAATTCGCTCGTTGCCACCACCCTTGCCAGCGACCCGACCAACCCCGACACCCTGATCGCGGCCAGCCCCGAGGGGCTTTGGCACAGCCGAGACGCCGGCCTGTCCTGGGCGACCTCCACGATCCTCTGAAGGAAAAATCCGATGAAAAAAAGCACCCTTGCAATCCTTGCCCTGATCGCAACGCCCGCCCTTGCCGCCGATCCCGTCACCGTCTATCGCGACCCGAGCTGTGGCTGCTGCAGTCTCTGGGCGGAATACATGGAAGACCGTGGCTACGACGTGGAGATTGTCGACGACACCAATGTCGCTCGGCGGGCGATGGCGGCTGGCGTTCCCGAGCAGGGGCTGTCCTGCCACCATTCAGAGATCGGCGGCTACGAGGTTCACGGCCATGTGCCCGAGGAAGTCATCGCACGGTTGCTGACGGAGCGGCCGGCGATCACCGGGCTGATCCTGCCCGGCATGCCGCAGAATTCTCCCGGAATGGCGCGTGAGAAATACGGGACACTCAAGGTCTATTCCTACGGGCCGAGGGGGATAGAGGTCTACTCGAATGAGTGAAGGCCATCCCGCGAAAGGGTCAGAAGGGCGGAGGGCGGCGGGTCTGCTGGCCGCCGCCGCCCTGGCCGCAACAAGCGCCTCGGGTGCTGCCACCGGCAGCCCGGTGGAGGTGACCTTTCTCGGCGCTCCTTCCAGTGCCGAGACGATTGCTACCGGCGAAGTGCTCTATGCAGAGCATTGTGCCGCCTGTCATGGCGAGAACCGGGAGGGCCAGCCGGACTGGCGCAGGCGCCTCGACACCGGGCGCATGCCGGCACCGCCGCAGGACGGCTCCGGCCACTCCTTCACCCATTCCGACGCGCATCTCTTCGCGATGACGAAATCGGGGATCGAGGCGGTGGTGCCCGGTTACGAGAGCGACATGCCGGCCTTCGAGGACATTCTCGGAGATGCCGAGATCATCGCCATCCTGTCCTTCGTCAAGGCGAACTGGCCCGAGGCGAAACGCATCTTCCAGGCAGGACTGCCCGGCATGGACACAGGAGCGTCCGGGCAATGACGCGCCCGGTCGCCCAACTCCCCGGCATGGCTGTCGATTCCGTTTCCTTGCTCCACCGGAACGCAGGTCGATATCGAACTTGCCCTCTCGTCGCGAATTCGCTGTTGACCTTCCAGCACTGGAGGGACGGCAAATACGGGATGGCTGCGGGAGAACGGAATCCGATGATTGGTCGCGACTGGAGCACAACCATCTGGTACCGCGCTCTGATGCTGGTGCTCGTTTGCGTCCTGATCGCGCCACAAGCGTTGCTGCCAGCCCTCTCTCAAGCTGACGATCACCATGTTGCGGCGCCATTCGAAGAGCCGCAAGGCGCAGACCATCACCATTCGAACACGACCGAGGGCGACGTCACTGCAACCTGTCATATTGGGTTCGACTGCCATTTCCAGGCCATCGTCGAAATCCACGGGATGCCGTTTCCGCCTGCCGACCTCGACGGGCAAGAGTTCCTGCCACGCGGGCAAATCGAGCCAGGCATCGAGCACGGCTTTGATCCACCACCACCGCGCGTCATGTCCTGACCCGAGATCGATTTGACGACAGGACAACACAGGACAAGACCTATGAAACTGAAACGAAATCTGAGCGCTGCAACCGGCATCACTCTCATCGCGGCAGCGGCCTTTGCCCACGGCGGGGCGACGGGCATTGTCAAGGAACGCATGGAGGGGATGTCCGCCATCGCAGAGGTCGTGAAAGCGCTTGCGCCGATGATGCAGGGCACCGCGCCCTATGATCCGGATGCCGTGCGTTCTGGCGCGGCAACGATCGTCGCCCATGCCGGCGAGGCCATGACATCCAAATTCCCAGAAGGGACCGGTGGTGCCCCCTCGGAGGCCAGACCCGAGATCTGGCAGGACTGGGAGACCTTCACCGGGCTTGCGCAACAGCTTGAGATCTTTGCCGAGGGCCTGGAACGCGCCGCGGAAAACGGTGTCGGCGGCATGCCGGCGCAAGGCGGCATGATGGGCGGCCAGGGAATGATGGGTGGACAGGGCATGATGGGCGGTGGTGCGCCGATGATGAGTGCCGAACATATCGGCCAGATGCCTGCCGGCATGGCCTTTGCCATGGTCAGCCAGGCTTGCACGGCCTGCCACACAAGGTTCCGCGCCGAGGAGAAGTGACATGTTGGCTCTGCTGCGCAGCGCGGCAATCCTCGCGATGGCAGGCGGGGCAATTGTGCTCGGCCTGGTGTTCTGGCCGGTCGGAACGCCCCCCGCCCCGATCGAATTGACCGGAGACGTGAACCGCGGCGCTTATCTCGCACGGGCCGGCGGTTGTATCGCCTGCCATACCGACGTCTCGAGTGGCGCCGCGCCACTGGCGGGAGGGGCTCCGCTGAAGACGCCGTTCGGCGCCTTCTATCCACCCAACCTGACCACAGACCCCGATCTCGGCATTGGCGACTGGACAGCCGAAGAGTTCGCAAAGGCGGTGCGGCAGGGAATTTCGCCAAAAGGCGAGCCATACTTCCCGACCTTCCCCTACCCGTTCTACGCGAATTTCTCCGATCAGGAGATCGTCGATCTGTGGGCCGCGTTTCAGACCGTTCCGGCGGTGCCAGAGCCCAGTCCAAAGCATGAGGCACCATTTCCGGTCAACCAGAGATGGACCCTCAAGCTCTGGCGGGCCATGTTCCTGACCCGTCCGGAAACGGATCCCGTCGATGGCAGGAGCACCGCCTGGAATCGGGGACGCGAACTGGTGCGGGGCGCATCGCATTGCGGGGCCTGTCATACGCCCCGAAACCTTGCGGGCGCACGTTCGAGAGACGCGGCCTTCTCCGGCAACGAGGATCTCCCCGGGGGAGACACCGCGCCCTCCCTCCGACCGGCCGATCTCCGCGCCAGAAACTGGACGGTTGAAAACCTTGCCTTCGCGCTCCGTACGGGCCTGATGCCGGACGGAGACTCGTTCGGCGGCAGCATGGGCGAAGTGGTTCAGGGAGGAACAGCCTTTCTGAGCGACGCGGACCTGACCGCGATGGCAACCTATGTGCTTGATTCCGATTGACACCGACCGCGGGCCGAAACCGGCCCGCGGATACCCAACCGGGACGGCCCATTCGCCTGCCTTGTGCCGAACCCGGCCTGCCTTTCCGGGCGCTACCCAACCTTCTGGCAAACGCCTTTTCCACGCGCTGATCGCGAGAATGTTTGTTGTCCAATCAGCCTGCCCGATATACACGCGTCCCGTGACAAAGATGGCACTCCAGACCGCCACAAGGCGCATCATTACCCTGATCACCTGCTTGACGCTGGTGATCGGGAGCCTGTCCTTTGTCTTCGGCGGAGCGCAGCACACCGCTCACGCGGCCAGCGCGGTCACGCAGCAATCGGCAGCACCGGCAGAAACCCACACCGGGCACACGGCGCATCATGCGGCGGAAACGCGTGCCGCCTCCGAGCACTGCCCTTCGGACAGGGTGCAAGAATCAGCCTGCCATTTCGCGGGATGTTGCCCTGCGGAGCTGCAACCGGCGTATCTTTTGGCACCCAATTCCGTCGCACGCAGCGCCAGCCTGCGCCCGGTGGCGACAAGTTCCGTAAAGCTGCAGGCAGCCTCTCTGCCAGAACGCCCTCCCCGGTCCCTCTGACATCGCAGCTGCGACCCTGAACACAGGGTTCGTGGCCAAATTGTTGTCTTTGGGCCGATCGAACAGGGATCGGCCGTCTGGAGGTCGTTATGCGCGGACGTTATGCGGCGCTGAGTATTCTTGCCCTCGCCGGGGGCATGGCCGGTGGAATCTATCTCGAGCGGCTCTACCTCAATCCCGTGGCCACAAATGGCTCCGACGGGCCGGAAATACTCTACTGGGTCGCGCCGATGGATGCGAATTTCCGGCGCGACGAGCCGGGCAAGTCCCCGATGGGAATGGACCTGATCCCGGTTTATGCCGGGCAGGAACCCTCGGGCGACCCCGGGGAGGTCATGCTGAGCGCGGCCGAGATCAATGCCATCGGTGTGCGAACCGCGCTGGCGCAGGTGACCGATGTCGCACAGCGCATCGAGACCGTGGGCTTCGTCGGCTATGACGAGCACCGCACGAGCCATGTCCATACGCGCGTGGAAGGCTGGATCGAACGCCTTGAAGTCCGTGCCGTAGGAGACCGGATCGAAAAGGGCCAGGTATTGTTTGACCTGTTTTCGCCGTTGGTGGCGGCCGCAACAGGAGACCTGGTCCGGGCGCTCGATGACCGCGACCCCCGCATCCTCGATTCCGCGCGCAACAAGCTGCTGAGCCACGGGATGTCGCCCCGCCAGATGGCTGTGATCGAGCAGAGCCGGGAGCTGGCACGTAATATCGAGATCGAGGCGCCACAGGACGGTGTCGTGATCTCGCTCGAGGCGGCGGACGGCATGTTCCTTCAGCCGGGAACCCGTGCTTTCTCCGTAGCCGACTTGAGCAGCGTCTGGCTGATCGTGGATGTGTTCGAGCGTGACATCGCCCGCCTTTCCAACGATATGCGCGCCGTGGCCCGGTTCGAGCATCTTCCGGGCCGCAGCTTCGAGGGCGAGATCGACTACGTCTATCCGGAGCTCGACCCGCGCACCCGCACCTTGCCCGTACGCCTGAGCTTCGACAACGCCGAAGACCTGCTGCGCCCGGGCATGTTTGGAAGTGTGAGCCTCGTGCCGGAAACCAGCCATCAGGTTCTCACCGTCCCCTCCGAGGCCGTCATCCGCACTGGCGCAGCCGAACGCGTGATCCTGAAGACAGGCAAGGGCACCTTTCGCCCGCGCCTCGTCACAACCGGGCTGCGCGACAGTTTCGGCGAGGGTGGACGCACCGAGATCCTGCAGGGGTTGACCCCGGGCGAGGAGGTTGTCGCGTCGGCGCAGTTCCTCATCGACAGCGAGAGCGCCCTGAATGCCGGTTTCATGCGGATGGCGCCGACCGATCAAGACCCGGCGCGTGGCACCGGAACACTGGTCGCGCTTGATCGGAAAAACCGCCTGGCAACTGTCAGCCACGACGCGCTGGAGAGCCTCGGCTGGCCCGCCACAACCTCCCGGTTCCCGGTGCGTGCAGACGTGCCGCTCGACCGGCTTGAAGAGGGCGAGAAGGTTGCATTCACGGCTGCGCGCGGCGCGGACGGACGTCTTGGGCTGCTGGAACTCGCGCCCGACAATGGAGTCGCGGCCACCGGGACCGGCATGGCACTGGCGGTCACGCCGGACGGCAAACTGACGCTCAAACACGATCCGATACCGGAGCTCGGCTGGCCGGCAATGCAGATGGACCTGTCCGTATCCGGTCTGGATCCGGCCACGGTTCCGGTCGAGGCACCCATCGCGTTCGACCTGGCGAAGGATGAGGCCGGAATGTTCTCGGTCATCGCTGTCCGCGCAATCGGCGATGCGGCGCCCGCGTCCACCGAACCCGCTCAACCCGAGGAAGCACCGCCCATCGTCGTCGCCGGCACTATCATGTCTGTCGACAGCGCTGCCCGCATGGCCACGGTCACACATGGGCCGATGAAGGAAATCGGAATGCCCGGCATGACCATGGACTTTGCCATCGATCCGGCGCTCGACCCTGCCAAGCTGGTCACCGGCAACGAGATGACGCTCACCTTCGCCCGGCCGGACGGCATGACGATGGTGCTGGCTGAAGCCGCGCCCCTCATGCCTCCCATGGAAGTGTCGGGGCTGATCAACTCGGTCGACCCGGACGCGCGGACAGCGAACGTCACCCACGGCCCCATGACCGAGATCGGCATGCCCGGCATGACGATGGATTTCGCCATCGCCGATCGCGTCGATCCGGCCGATCTGCCTGTTGGCGCGGAGTTGACGCTCCTGCTCGATCGCAACCCCGATTTCTCCATGACGCTTGTCGGCGTCGCTGCCCTGGAAAGCCTGACGCAATGATCGCTGCAATCATCCGCGCGTCGATCGCAAACCGGTTCGTCATCGTTGCGCTGGCATTCATGATGGCCGCCGCCGGGATATGGGCAATCCGGGAGACACCGGTCGACGCGATCCCCGACCTTTCGGACGTCCAGGTCATCGTCCGCACGCCCTATGCCGGACAGGCGCCGCAGGTCGTCGAGAACCAGATCACCTATCCGCTCGCCACCGCGATGCTCTCGGTGCCGGGCGCGAAGGACGTGCGCGGCTTCTCGTTCTTTGGCGACAGCTTTGTCTACGTCGTGTTCGAAGATGGAACGGACCTCTACTGGGCGCGATCCCGCGTTCTGGAATATCTCGGCCAGATCACCGGCAGCCTGCCTGAGGGGGTCTCGCCGCAACTCGGGCCGGACGCGACCGGCGTTGGCTGGATCTACCAATACGCGCTGATCGACCGGACCGGGACGCACGACCTCGCACAGCTTCGGACATTGCAGGACTGGTTCCTGAAATACGAGCTGCAGGCTGTCGAAGGCGTGTCGGAGGTCGCCACGATCGGCGGCATGGTCAAACAATACCAGGTGGTCGTCGATCCCAACAAGCTGCGCGCCTACGACATCACGCTCGATCAGCTCGCAAACGCCATTCGGTCGGCCAACCGGGAGACCGGCGGCAGCGTGATCGAGATGGGCGAGGCCGAGTTCATGGTGCGGTCGTCGGGCTATATCGACGAGCTGGCCGATCTCGCCAGCGCTCCCCTGATGGTCAACGAGCGCGGCGCGGCGCTCACCCTGGGGGACGTGGCCGATATCCGGCTCGGACCCGAGATGCGCCGCGGCGTCGGCGAACTCGACGGCGAGGGGGATGCCGTTGGCGGCGTTGTCATCCTTCGCTGGGGCGGCAATGCGCTCGCCACGATCAAGGCGGTGGAGGCGCGCATCGAGGAACTGCGCCCAAACCTGCCCGAGGGCGTCGAACTCGTCACGACCTATGATCGCTCCGGCGTCATCGAGCGCGCCATCGAGAACCTGCAGAAGAAGCTGACGGAGGAGTTCATCGTCGTCGTGCTCGTCTGTGCGGCGTTCCTGCTGCACCTGCGCTCTTCGCTGGTGATCCTGCTGTCGCTTCCGCTCGGGATCTTCGCGGCGTTCATCCTGATGAAGGCGCAAGGGGTGAATGCCAACATCATGTCGCTGGGCGGCATCGCCATCGCGATCGGCGCGATGGTCGATGCCTCGATCGTCATGATCGAGGCAATGCACCGAAGACTCGAAAAGGAGAGGCTGACTGCCGAAAACCGTTGGCGGATCGTGCAGGAATGCGCCTCCGAGGTCGGACCGGCGCTTTTCTATTCGCTGGCGATCATCACCGTCAGCTTCCTCCCGGTCTTTGTCCTGGAGAACCAGGAAGGCCGCCTGTTTCAGCCACTCGCCTATACCAAGACCTACGCGATGGCGGCCGCGGCGATCCTGTCGATCACGCTCGTGCCGGTGCTGATGGGCTATTTTGTGCGCGGGCGGATAATTCCCGAACGCAAGAACCCGCTGAACCGCGCTGTCGTGTTCGCCTACCGCCCGTTTCTCGACGCGGCCATCGCCTGGCCCTGGGCGACGACCGTGCTCGCGGCCGCCGTGGTCGCCTCGATGTGGTACCCGCTCCAACGCCTTGGCTCGGAGTTCATGCCCGAACTGAACGAGGGCGACTTCCTCTACATGCCGTCGCTCTATCCCGGTGTCTCGATCGGCAAGGCGCGCGAAGTGCTCCAGCAGACCGACCGCCTGATTGCCACCGTCCCCGAGGTCGAGACCGTGCATGGCAAACTTGGCCGGGCCGATACCGCCACGGATCCCGCGCCGCTGACGATGATCGAGACGACGATCCAGCTGAAGCCGGAAAGTGAATGGCGCCCCGGCATGACGATGGAAGGGATTCGTGCCGAGCTGGACCGGGTCGTTCAGGTGCCTGGCGTGACCAATGTCTGGATCCAGCCTATCAAGAACCGGATCGACATGCTGGCGACCGGCATCAAGACGCCGGTTGGCGTCAAGATCACGGGGACGGACCTGACGCAGATCGAACGGATCGGTATTGCCGTCGAGGATGCCGTGCGCGGGATCGACGGAACCACCTCTGCCTATGCCGAGCGGCCTGTCGGGGGGCGATTCATCGAGATCGACGTCAACCGTGCGGCCGCGGCCCGCTACATGATGAGCGTGCAGGACGTGCAGAACGTCGTGCAGACCGCTATCGGCGGCATGCAGGTCTCGGAATCCGTCGAGGGGCTCGAACGGTTCCCGATCAACCTGCGCTATCCGCAATCCTGGCGCGACAGCCCGGAGCGGCTGGAAACGCTGCCTGTGGTCACACCATCGGGCGCCCATGTCCCGCTCGCCGCTCTGGCAGAGATCCACATCGTTGACGGCCCGGGCATGATCCGCTCCGAGAACGCGCGGCGGACCGGGTTCGTCTTCATCGACATCGCCGGGCGAGACCTCGGCAGCTACGTCGCCGAAGCACGGGCACGAGTTGCCGAGCAGGTCACCTTGCCGCCTGGGTATGCACTAAGCTGGTCCGGCCAGTACGAGTATATCGAGCGGATGCAGGAGCGTCTCGCCATCGTCGCCCCGGCGACCCTGCTCATCATCACGCTGATGCTGTTCATGGCCTTCAACCGCGTGATCGAGGTGGGGATCATCCTCGCAGCACTACCGGTTGCGCTGTCGGGAGGCGTCTGGTTCCTGTGGTATCTCGGCTTCGATACCTCTGTGGCGGTTCTGGTCGGCTTCATCGCACTGGCGGGAGTCGCGGTCGAGACAGCCATCGTGATGCTGCTCTACCTGAATCTCTCATGGGAAAAGAGGCGCAAGCTTGCGCAGGGTGAAGGGCGCAGGCTCGACAGGAACGATATCGAGGAAGCCGTTTTCGAAGGTGCCGTGCTGCGCGTGCGCCCGAAAGTGATGACGGTTGCGACGATATTCGCGGCGCTGATTCCGATCATGTACGGCACCGGCACCGGGTCCGAGATCATGCAGCGGATCGCTGCTCCCATGATCGGCGGCATGGTCACGGCGACGATCCTGACGCTTTTCGTCATCCCCGCGATCTTCGTGATCTGGAAACAGCTCGCGCTTCCTCGCGTCAATCGGGAGATCGCCTCTTCCACTCCGATCCACCCCTCCGGCCTGGCGCCTGTCCCGGCCGAGTAACCATCCATAAACCTGAAAGGACGCTCATGAAGACCCTTGTTCAAACCCTGACCATCCTCGCCCTCTCGGCCGGCGCCGCGCTCGCACAAGCGTCGCACGGAATGGACCACGCCAACATGCCGATAACCGACCAGCAGATGGAGGGTTCGGTTCATGCCGCGGCCACCATCAACGAAATCGGAGACGGCAAGGCAAATGTCAGCCATGGCCCGATCCCCGAGATCGGATGGCCGGCGATGACGATGGACCTGCCGCTTCTGGAGGGCGCCGAAATGATGGGCGAGGCCTCACCCGGCGACGAGGTCATGCTGATGCTGATCAAGGGAGATGACGGCATGTACGCCATCGGAGCGATCATGCCGAACTGATGAAACGACGCGGCGGCCGATGTGCTTGCATAAGCCGCCGCGAGATTTCCGGGACCCGGTCGAGCGGACCTGCGTAAGAAGCGCAGCGAGAGTCTGCATTCCGCCCTCCTTGTAGGTTTCCGCAGCGCGGCACCGAGAGGCATTGATGCTGCAACACCGAATGACGCCCGCAGGTTTTAGTCTGCGGGCGTTTTCGGTCTCTCACCTAAGGGAACAGTCTGTTTCCGGCTTGTTGGTTTCTTGAGTGTCCCAACAGCAAAGGAAAGAACCATGCCCCTTCAACGACTGATCGACCTACTCGCCGAAGCCGCGGTCCGGAAGCTCGCGCAAGAGCGGGAGGCGAAACAGGCAGCGCCCGACGGAGTGATTGAACGATATGCACGAAGATCGTCCAATGCACTTGGTTTTGCTGTCATTGGTGAACCGATCCTTAAGCGGCTCCAGGGCCAACGCAGCCCTAAACCTGCAGTGATTAAACTTGTCGACGATTTTCCGTTGCGAACGGTTTTCGCTGCCAAGCAGTGTTTGTCTGCGGTCGGCCCGGCAGATTCGAGCCGCTTTTGAACTTCGTCAGGGCATCGGCGACACCAACCCAGAGAACCTCCAGAACTCCAGAGACCCCAAATGATCGAGATTGAACCGCCGAAGCGCGTGGCACTCTATGCACGCTACTCAACCGACATGCAAAGCCCGCTATCGATCCGAGATCAACTGTCCTTTTGCCGCGACTTCGTGGCGAAGAAAAACTGGGTCGTCGTGAAGGAATATCACGACGAGCAACTGACAAGCGCGTCTCCATTCCGCGAGGGCTACCAGGCCCTTCTGGCGGATATTGATCGAAGCGCCTTTGACGTCGTTGTTGCCGAGACGATGGATCGTCTGACTCGGGACCCGGAAGACGGCGCACAGATCTACAAGCGCGCGGAGTATGCCGGAGTAACCTTACATATGCTTGCCGAAGGAGAAATGGACCTCTTAAAGGTCGGGTTCGCAGGTATCCAAGGCAGCCAGTTCTTACAAGCTATAAGCCAGAGAACGCGGCGCGGTCTCATCGGCAAGGTCAAAGACGGCAAGAGTGCCGGTGGTCGGGCCTACGGATACCGTCCGAAGCCACTCTTCAAAGCCAATGGCAAACCGGACGGAAGTGATCTTGAAATCGCTGCCGAGGAGGCGCTGATTGTGAAGAGGATCTTCCGCGAGTTCGCGGAAGGCAAGTCGCCGATTCAGATCGCCGGTGCTCTCAATCAGGCGGGGATTCCCTCTCCACGAGGACGCGGCGAAGGTAGCGGACACTGGAAGCAGAACACAATAAATGGCAACCGCAAGCGCGGAACCGGTATCCTGAACAACGAACTCTACATAGGGCGTCGTGTCTGGAATCGGCAGACCTACGTAAGGCATCCGATCACGCGAAAACGTGTAGCGCGACCAGTGCCTGAGGACGATTGGCTCAACGAAGAGGTGCCACATTTGCGGATCATCGACGACGAACTCTGGAAGGCCGTGAAGACACGCCAGGACGACCTTTCGGCAAAGCGAGGGGGGATCACGCCAACAAAGGGTGATACGCGTGGAGCATCGGCCTCTCAGGCGGTCCGGCGAAGGAAATACCTGCTGTCAGGACTCCTCACCTGCCACCGGTGTGGCGGCAACTTAACAGTGGCCGGCAAAGGCGAGCGGCGCCGCTACTATTGCGCAAACGCCAAGGAGAAGGGACGTTCCGTCTGTGAGGGAATGCCGGGCGTACTGGAAACAGCTGCAGGTAACGCTATCCTCGGCTGCCTGGAGCATGGCCTGATGCAGGACGGGGCCTACGAACACTTCGCAGAACAGGTGAACAAGAAGCTTCGTGATGAACAAGCTGGCGCGAAAGACGCCCTACTGGTCCACGACAAGAAGATACGGGAGTTGGAAAAGCGTCATACTGGGTTCCTCGACGCCGTCGCAAACGGGCAGTTTTCGCCTGCGGTGATCGAAGCTCTGAACAAGACGGATGAAGAACTCAGGAAACTGCGCGGGGAAAGAGAGAATCTCGTTCCGGCGCCCATTGAGCTTCCTTCGGACTTGCCGGAGAGATATCGGCAGTATGTTCGCAACCTGACCAAGACACTCTCCGAAGAAAGCGTTGCAGGCGCTGCTGGCGACGAGCTTCATCGCCTGATCGACCGTGTACTGGTACGCTGGGACGAAGAACGCGCGCTTCATGAGCTCTATGTCGAAGGAGATCTTGTCGAGATGCTGAAACGCTCGAAGCCCGACCTTGGGCCGGGCTTCGAGATCAACGAGCGTTCGCTAAAGTTGGTTGCGGGGGTAGGATTTGAACCTACGACCTTCAGGTTATGAGCCTCACGGGCTGCACATTGACCAGAATTGATGTCGGTTTATTTACCTATAACTATCATATAGTTGTGCTCATAAACCGCCTTCTCTACGGGTCCCGGCATTGCCCAAAATTGCTCTCAGGTGTAGCACCAGCGTAGCACCAGATCGATTGGAGAGCATCTTGGCCAGCCATAGATTGAACTTCACCAAAGCGGCGCTGTTGAAGGCTCCCCCTGCCGGGAAGGGCAAGAAGGACTATTATTACGACGAGCGGGAGAAGGGTCTGGTGATGGCTGTGACGCCTGCTGGAACGAAGACCTTCTACCTCTACAAGCGGATCGACGGGAAACCCGAACGACTTCTGTTAGGGCGCTTTCCGGATATCAGCGTCGAGAATGGCCGCAAGCTGGCGACCGCTGCCAAGGGCGATATCGCGACCGGTGCGAACCCGCAGAAGGACAGGCGGGCGATCCGTGACGAAATGACATTCGGGGATCTCTTTGCGGAGTACCTTGAAAAATACTCGAAGGTTCACAAGCGCTCATGGACCTATGACGAGCGCGAGGTGAACAAGTTCCTGTCGCGCTGGTTCAAGCGCAAGATTTCCTCCTTTGAGCGGGCAGAAGTCGAACGGCTGCACGCGAAGATCGGCAAGGAGAACGGCCTCTATCAGGCCAACCGCCTGCTGGAGCGCATCCGCTCGATTTTCAACAAGGCCATTGAGTGGGGCTGGCAGGGCACCAACCCTGCGGTCGGTGTGAAGAAGTTTCGCGAGAAAAGCCGGGATCGGTTCTTGCAGCCGGATGAACTGCCCCGGTTTTTCGAAGCACTGGCCCATGAACCGAACGAGACAGCGCGCGACTTCATCATGATATCACTGCTGACCGGGGCGCGGAAATCAAACACCTTGGCGATGCGGTGGAAGGACATCAATGTCACGACGGCCACGTGGCGGATTGAAGAAACCAAGAACGGTGACGCGCAGTCGATCCATCTGCCACTTCAAGCGATGGAAATCCTGAACGCGCGCAAATGGCAGAGCGACAGCCCCTTTGTGTTTTCGGGTCCGGGGGCGAGCGGGCACTTGGCCGATCCCAAGAAAGCGTGGACGCGCATCTTGAAGGAAGCCGGAATTGAAAACCTGCGCATCCACGACCTGCGCCGCACGCTTGGCAGCTATCAGGCCGCGACCGGGGCCAATGGCTACATCATCGGCAAGTCACTGGGGCACCGCTCCCAGCAATCCACCGCAATTTACGCAAGACTCAATCTGGACCCGGTGCGGGAATCCGTAAACAAGGCGACGGATGTAATGTTTGGATACATGAACAATGACAGAACCAACAAAGTCGGCAGAGAATAGCTTCGGCTTCCACCAAGTTGAGTTCCTGAAAAGGAGGTCAGGCAGAGACTACGAAGACTTCGGGTTTGACGATGAGTATTTTGGCGAGTTGCTGGCCCTGATGGGTGCCGACCCCGGTGCGACCGACAGGGGTGCACTTGAACTGGCGCATTTTTCTGCTCTGTCCGGCTTCCTGCAAGCTGAAAGGGTCGAACGGCGATGGACGAGCATCGGGGATGAAAGCGAGGCGCTGAGCAAGGTTCAGACCTTGGCCCAAACCCTGTCTGCGGCTCTCACGGAACTTCAGTTCAAGGGGCAAGCTGGGAAGCGTTTGCACACAGAGATTTCGGCAATCAAGAATGTCCAATTCAACCACAACGGCACCACTCTTTCGGACCTGTTGGGGGAGTCGGAGTTCGAACCATTTGGGGGCGTCGCCGACCTTTTGTTCGATTTACAGGTCGGCTTGGAGCGCGCAAAAATCCAAAAGCCCAAACCGCTGGAAGCGCTGAGACTTCAGGGCGACCTCGCAACGCAGCGGCAACAGAACGATACCTACTGGGTCCGGCGCATAGCAGCCAAAGACATCGAGGAAGCCCCGGAGGAACGCTACCGTCGGCTGACCAGAGACCATGCGCTTACGCCCAATCCCGCTCTTGTGGTGTTTGTCTCGGAATTTGAAGAGATGTGGCACGCCTTCGCGAGTGTCCCGTTCACGGAAGGTCGATACGAGAAAGACGCGCGGCAGAACATTTCCCGCACCGTTGATGCGGCGGAACTATTCCTTAGAAAGATCGGCGCCACGTACCCGCGCAGCCTCATCACCAGAAAGGTTCGCGAGGTCCGCGAGGTCCGCTACGAGATGTCGTAGTTTCCACCCCCTAATCTGGAGGGTGGAGACTACGACCAGATGAAATGGAACAGATCGTCGATTGCTGACAGTTTCCGGCTGTAACACACTTCAGCCGGAGATTGATCCAAGATGACTTCACCGTTTCAAAACAACCTACTGACGCCAGACCAAGTGGCGGACTATCTCGGCGTTTCTGTCGAGACCCTCAACGTCTGGCGTTGCACCAAACGCTACAACCTGCCCTATATCAAAGCCGGACGGCTGGTACGCTATCGCCTTCAGGATGTTGAAGCCTTCATTGCCTCTCGGATGCAGAGGACGGTGCAATGAGGGCGCAAAACTGGAAGCCCATCGACTTTGAGGCGATCAACATGATGTGTCGCCCTCGGCTGACAAGTCTTGTGCCTGCTTGGTTGCCAAACGGATATCGTCAGGGGGCGGAATGGTGCGCTCTCAATCCGACCCGCGATGACCAGCATATCGGGTCTTTCTCGATCAACATGGACACCGGGTGTTGGGCAGATTTTGCCAGCAACGATGTCGGCGGCGATCCGATCAGCCTCTACGCCTATCTGAACGATCTGACCCAGAGCGACGCAGCGCGCGCCTTGTCAGATCTCGTGGGAGGGGTGGCATGACCAAGCATTTTACCCCGCCAATCCACCCCAAGTTGGGTGACCCGTCGCAGAGCTATGTCTACCGCGACAGGACTGGTTCTCCGGTTCTGGTGGCAAACAGGTATGATAATCCAAAGGGTGGCAAGACATACCGCCCCTATGATTTGGCGCGAAACGCCTGGACGGCACCGGAGCGGCGACCACTTTACAATCTGGATCAGATTCTAGCGGCACCGCTCGAAACACTCGTCATTGTCGTGGAGGGCGAAAAGTGCGCCGATGCGTTGATCGGCCTCGGCTTTGTCGCAACAACGGTTTTTGGTGGATGCAATGGGGTTAAAAAGGCGGACCTTTCTGACCTGAAGAACCGCACAGTGGTTATCTGGCCGGACAATGACGAACCCGGAGAAAAGTACAAGAATGCTCTTAAGGCTGCCCTGTTGTCCCTCGGCAATACACAGGTCTTTTCTACCAAGATATGCCCTGAAATGTCTGGGAATGCCCGGGAAAGTCACGACATGCCCACCCTTTCCAAGGGCTGGGATGCAGCGGACGCAGTGGCGGAAGGCTGGACGCGGGATGCCGTGGAAAGTCTGGTACAGAGCGCCCTTGTCCAACCCGACAATGGAACGGAAAGCAGTGAGGCGCACGGGCATCTTAAGGACCGCATGGAGCTTTGGCACACCCCGGAAAACAGCGCCTTTGCCACCCTTTCCATCGAAAACCATCGGGAACATTGGGCGTTGGACTCAGCGTACTTCCGGTACTACCTCGCATTTCAACACTATCAGTCCGAAGGGAAGACGCTGAACCAATCGGCCTTGGAAGATCAACGCAGGGCACTTGCGGGCGAAGCACTCTTCAATGGCAGGGAGCACCCGGTGTTCACCCGGATCGGGGCGGTCGATGGAAGTCTCCTGCTGGATCTTGGAGACGAGGATTGGAGTTCAGTGCAGATCGACACTGACGGTTGGAAGATGATCCGGCACGCTTCGGCGCGTTTCCAGCGATCCGGCTCCCTCCGGTCACTTCCCGCCCCTGTCAGTGGGTCCGGCGGCATCAATCTATTGCGCCCGTTTCTGAACGTCGCAAGTGACGCCGATTTCCGGATGCTGGTGGGGTGGCTGGTGGGGTGTTTCCAGCCCAAGGGACCTTATCCCATCCTGATCCTGACGGGGGAACAAGGGAGCGCCAAGAGCACCACGGCGCGGGCGCTGCGGAGTTTGATTGATCCGGCAGAGCCAATGACCCGCAGCGCGCCGCAGAGCGAACAAGACCTTGTGATTGCCGCGCAGCACAATCACGTTCTGGCCTTTGACAACCTCTCATACATCAAGCCGGTGATCGCCGACGCCTTGTGTCGGATCGCCACCGGTGGTGGCTTTGGCACCCGCAAGCTGCACACCAACTCTGAGGAAGTTCTGTTCAATGCCACCCGACCATGCCTGTTGAACGGAATTCCCGATCTTGCCAACCGTCCTGATCTGGCCGACCGGTCCATCATCGTGTCGTTGCCGGTGATCGGCGAGACCCAACGCCAGTTCGAGGGCGAGTTCTGGAAGGACTTCGAACGGGTCGCGCCGCACATCCTTGCCGCCCTGCTGGACGCTGTCTCCACGGCGCTGGCCCGAGTGTCGTCTGTCACGCTCACAGAACGCCCCCGCATGGCCGACTTTGCCCGGTGGGTCACTGCCGCCGAACCTGCATTGGGGTGGCCCGAGGGCACCTTCGCGGACGCTTATGCGACCAATCGTCGGGCAATCGACACAGCGGCCATTGAAGGCAACCCGGTTGCCGAGGCGGTCCTGTCTCTGCTCGCTGACCACGGCCCGTGGAAGGGCACGGCAACCGAGCTTATCAAGGTTCTGCGGTGCCGCTATCCGCAGTTGACGGATGACGCCGTGATCTTCCCCCGGCAGCCCAACAAACTGTCTGGCGAACTCAAGCGCGTTCAACCGATCCTGAGGCGGCAAGGGATCGTCTTGACCAAGGAGCGCATCGGCACCAGCGGTCAACGGGTGCTAAGCATAAAACATGCGTGATCCATCGTCAGTACCGTCAGTGTCGTCAGACACTTTGGCGGAAGAGGTCTTCGACTGACGATACTGACGATGCCGACGATGTAACCGCCAACCTTAGAGTGAGTTCCGGCCCAGACCGGCCATTCGTTCATCGCTCGACGAAAGGCTGGATTGAGCCCCGTGCCGACCACGGTGCGAAGCGCGGCACTCGACCCGATGGGCGGAAAGCCGACTTTCGCTGCACACCGGGTGAATGACCGCGATGCGCAGTGAACGGTCGTTTGCACTGGCGAACAGATCGCCTACCAGGCGCAGAGAGCAAGCCCCGAGCACCTCCTGTATACTCTCGAGGCAAGCGGAACTAGGAGCGCGCGCGTCGATGCTTTTGGGCTATTCATTCCTATGCTTCAAAGCCATAGTCTGACGGTGAGAAGCAGTGAAGCTCCATAATCACCATACCGTTCAACTGATTGGCAGCAGATGGAAAACTCAGTATTCTGCTAGTAAAAGTTGATCTTTGTGCCTCCATGAGAACCGACGACAAGGCTGGACATGCCCGATAGCAAAACAACAAACACCGAGCTTGAGGCTTGCGTATCCAAGTTGGAGGCAAGCAACAACTTCCGAGTCCTGCGGAAAGTCCCTAAGCCAGCGAAAGCAAAGATTTCAAAAGCTAGTCAATTTCGCTACGCAATGATCATTGACACAGAGACAACTGGCCTCGACCTTCGAGAAGATGAGGTCATTGAGCTAGGTTTCCTTTTGATCGCATATCAAGATGCGGAGTCTCGGAGAATTATAGATTTTGGAAATGAACAGAGAGAACCATCAAGAGAAATTCCAAGAATAGTTCAGGAGCTGACCGGCATTACGCCCAAGATGGTAGAGGGAAAGAAACTATGTAGAGAAAAGGTTCTCGCCATCCTCGATCTCGCCAACATTGTAATCGCACACAATGCAGCATTTGATCGCCCGATATGCGAACGACTGCTGCCGGAGTTTGCCGAAAAGCCATGGGCGTGCTCTCTTACCGAAATACCGTGGTCGAAATACGGATTTGAAAGCGCCAAGTTAAAGTACCTATTAATGGACAGCGGCTATTTTTTCGAGGGTCATCGAGCTCTCGATGACTGCGCAGCCTTGAACGAACTGCTAAATTCTCGCTCTCCTCACGGATCATCTTTTTTCTCGGAGCTTATGGAAAGTGCACGACAGCCTAGCTATCGCTTCAAGGTCCGAACCCCTTACGATATGCGCCAAAAAATGAGAGACCTTGGATACCGTTGGATGCGGCATGAAGATAGAGCAGGCGGAGAATGGCAAAAAAATATCTCGGCGAACAATTTCACGCCCGAAGAGGAGAAAATTCTCAGCTTGAAGAAGCAAGGGGCGTCCTTGGAATATATTGAACAGGATGCATTTAGCCGCTACCGACTGAATTGACGGCGAGTATGCCATATGTTGACGCGATGATCAGTACTACCAGCGCGATTTGGAAGAACATTGCAGATGTGAATGCTAGGCAGTTCAATATCATTGATGTCGCCCAGATATGAAAGGCCTCGCACTTATTCGAGGGTTTTCTGCGCTGCATTTTCCAAAGTTTATAGTCTTTACTGGTGTGATTGACACCGACGCCGCTAACTTTCGCTTCATAGGTTGAGGCAAGAATTGAAAGGCGAGCATAATCGGGAGCTTCTTTGGTAAGTTCCCTCTCAGCCTCGCGCAGAATTTCGGTAATAACAAACGCATTCTGCAACATTTTTTCAGCATACACGGATCTACCGGCAGCGAAATCGAATAGAGAAATAACCAGCAAGGATACAGAAGCAACAACAGAGACAAAGGACAAAGCTCTGGATTGTAGTTCCGCTAGAGCATCCGGGAAGAGAATCGCAGCCAGTGACCAGCCCGCCAAATATATCGACAGAATGGCAATTACGCCAATGCTGAACTTCTCTTTTCTTTGTTCGCTTTCTGCAACAGAAAATCGCACGCCCCGCGTGGTTAGCATTATGCCGACTAAGTGCTCGTAGTAGCTCCGTTCATTGTTAGTTTCAGTCATCGTAGCTATATCCCATTCCTACCGCATCCACCCCGCCAAGGCCATGACGCGCCAAACTCTTTCGACTTGCTCGCCATGCGCTGAAGAAGCTTGGCGCTCGCGTCTCCATTGGTGGAATGGTTCTCTTGTACCACGAACCATCTATAAGCTGATCTTTCGAAGCCACCGCGTATGACTCTCGCGAGGACGTTGAATTTATAAATTTGGCGCGCTCAGCTAAAGCACGGCGTAGGATATCAATCAGCCATCCATCTAGTTCCCGAAATTGATCTCCTACCTCTACTAAGCTAAAATACGAAACGGCACCTTGGATATTCTTCAGATCAATGTCGCCATCAAGATACCGATCCAAAGTGTCCTGCCTCATCTTCCCATATATATACTTCCTGACCTCATTGACGCAGGTAACAAGGTCCCAATCGTAGAACCCTCGCCCAACTCTTTTAGGGGAAACCTTGCCTGCGCGTCGTGGATGCAACAGGAGGTTCATGTATATTATCTTTGCACACCTGGCCTTGATGGTCCTGATCGATTTGTCGCTGACAAAGACGGTGTCTGGTGTGAACTTATAGCTTAGAAAGGTAAAGCTTGATATATGGCGCATTTCAGCGTCATGTTCGGATAATACCCTTATCCCAGTAGACTTCTTATCATTAATGTCGACGCCGCTTTTTTGAGAAAAATTCTTGTAGGCTTCTGCGCATTTGAGAGCATCCTCGTAACTAAAGTTCACAACAATACTGTCGTCAGCAAACCTAGCAAAGGACCCACTGATTTTGCTTAGCTCAATATCCAGTGGATGTGCCGCCATATTTGAGACAAAGAGCGATATGCTGTTCCCCTGCGGCGTCCCTCTTGAGCGGGTCTCAGTTATTCCGTTTAGGGTGTAATTGTGCGTCAATATGGATCGAATGATTTGCCGCTCCATACGTGTAGTTAGAAAAGGGCCACCCTTTTCCAACATTGTCTCAATGTGCTGATGGTGTATGCTGTCAAAGAACTTACTGAAGTCATACTGACTGATAAATATTTTCTCCACACCCAAGATAGACCGAACCCTGAGAACAGCATCGAGTGGCGTCTTGCCTTTTTGGTATGCAAAGCTGCTATCCGAAAAAATCTTTGCGTTGCGTTGCCTCAGATTGCGTATGAAGATTGAGGCAACGACTGCGTCAGGTATACTAAACGCATCAATGTTTCTTGTGCCGCCATCGGCTTTAGGAAATTCATGACGCAACGCTGATCGTGGCTTGTACTCTTCATTTTGGAGGCTCCTCCACACCCCACGAGCTATAAAGCGTGCGTGATTTATGCAGTATCGAGGGTCGAAATGCTTATCAAAACCCCAAGACTTTGGCGTTGAAATATCTGGCTTCTTGGCTCTTTTCCCAGTTCTCTTAACGTATATTTGTCGGTATCTGTGGATGTAGAAAGCGTTCTGAGAGTGCTTTGCTAGACGCTTCCTTGCTTCAGCGACAATCTCACGCTCAATCAGTTTTTCCATCCTGCACCCGCTTTAATTCGCCAGCGGAAAGCGGTAGTCAGGGACCGTTGCGAAGGTGAATGTCGGTTCGCCCAACATTCTGCAAGGTAAAGCTGCTATCCGCTGGCTAGTGCTTCTCGCACATGCACTTGAAGCGAGCACATCACTTAGGTGGCGGCAAGATAGTAAAAATTCTGCACCCAAAACGAGGCGCCAGCAGTTGGGTTTTTGCAACTAACAGCTCAGAAGCCTATCGGCGCTGACCTGCCCCTCGCGAACAATGTGAGTGATCGCCCCCCCCCCGGCGGGTTCCACGCCGATGAGGACCGTCCGCAAAGGTCTCTGAGTCACCATTCGCTGCGTTTGGCACGAATGGCAGGTTTGGGCCGGTTGCGTCGCTTTGAGCCACTTGCATGAAGGTCGAAAGTGTCTGGACTGCGGTCGTTCGTGGTGACAGTGGCGAACGGCTGCTCTCGGCCCCTCAAGTCTCTGATGCCGCTCCCAGCCAAGGTTGGCTGGGCGGCCTAGTGAATCCACCAATGTGTGAGAAATTCGGCGACTGCTTCTCCGGATTTCAACTTGCCAGATATCAAACTCTGAGATTGCGTCGAGGGACGGCACCAAACGTAGCACCAATGTAGCACCGCCCGAATCAGAGCGGTTTCGTCGCTAACGGATCGCCGCCGGCATCTATTTGATTTCAAGGGAAATTTCTTGGTTGCGGGGGTAGGATTTGAACCTACGACCTTCAGGTTATGAGCCTGACGAGCTACCGGGCTGCTCCACCCCGCGCCAAGAGACGCCTATCTAGGCTCCGTCTCGAAGGGGCGCAAGCCCAAAGTGGATGGCGTCACAAAAAAACTTGGTCGGGAACAACAATGCAAGGTTATTGTCTGTCCCGGCCTTGCCCGAGTTGGGTCGCAGGTCCGGTGTGTTTGTTCCTAGGCTATGGACCCATTTATCGACTTGAGGTTGTTCTGGTTGATCGAAGATCAGATGGGACGGCTTCTGCCATACGTACCGTAGAGCCATGGCAAACCATGGTTGGATGATCGCCGCGTGTTAAGTGAGCGGCCCCACTTGAGTGGTCCAATCTGAAAGTTAGTGCATGGTTGGTCGTTGGTCCATCGGGACGATGGTTTC
>CANLZY010000029.1 GCA_947495685.1 uncultured Tropicimonas sp. | reverse complement strand
GTTTCAACGACCTAGGCACCGCCGAGATCATCCGCGTGGCATGACGTCTGCGGGGCAAGGGGAACTCACGCCTCAAGAGTGGGTAATGCAACAACGCCTCGTCACGGCAGAGGGCGCGCTGACCGCACATGGGGCCATAACGGTGAGTCTGAGCGAGTTGGTCGAACTGGACGCGAAGGATGGGCGGCTGGTTCCAAGGACTGACCTTGGCGTGCTGGTTGGTGTTCCAGAAAGAAAGGCGGGCGCCGCACCCAACCGGTTCGGCCCGCTGATCACGGGTCTCATCGAAGCCCGGATCAATAATCGGCAATCTCTTCCGGGGCGCAATGAAGAAGCGAAAGCGGTTCTAAAGGCCTTCGAACACGAACACCCCGACCTGAACCTGCCATCTCTGTCGAGTGTGAAGAGCTATTTGTCCAAAATACGCAGTGGTCAATAACTGGTCAGAAACCGGCCGTCAATTTCTGTCCAATCCGCGTCCGCGACGGTCCGCCTGTACCCAAGCAAAGGAGTATGGGCCATGACGAACGCAATCGACCTTATCAACCAAGCGACGCAAATCATCGCGGTTTCCCCCAACGAGGCCGCGCGCGTGTGCAGCATCGGGCGCACCACACTCTACGCCGCCCTGTCGTCGGGCGAGTTGACGAGCGTCAAGATCGGTACGCGCCGCCTGATCACTTTGGAGGTGCTGCGCGACTGGTTGAAGCGCGACGAAACCACGGCGGGCGAGTGAGGCGCAGATGCCGAAGCAAGCACGCCTGAGCGGGATCAAGGCCTTCCGCTGCTACACCTTCGAGGAGGCGGCAGATGTGTCCGGCGTCTCTCCTCGCACGATCCGCAATTGGGCGGCGGATGGTTTGCGCGTCATGGACGGCGCCCGCCCCGCCTTGATCCGAGGTGACGATCTGCGCGATTTCATCAAGTCAGCGCGCGCCAGCCGAAAGGTCAAAACCCGGATCGACACCTTCTACTGCCTGCGCTGCCGCAAGGAACGGCGGGCGGCAGAAGGCTTGGCCGACTGCGTGATCAACGCAAACCGCGCCACGCTGACCGCGCTCTGTGAAGTCTGCGAAACGGTCACGTCAAAGCCGGTGGCCGAAGCCCGCATCCCCGAGATTGCCCGGACTCTCGATCTCAAAATCAAACGGCTGGGCGCGACATTATAGTGGTGGACACAGTCCCCCGTGTTCTTCCGCTTCGCGGCCTGTCCGGTCTGCACCGATTCTACCCATTCATCCGTGTCTGAAAGGAGGCAAGAATGACCAAGCGACCGAATGAGAAAAACGAACGGCTCAAGCGGCGATTTGTGACTATCGCAAATACGCGCGGCAACTCTCTGACAAGACACTCGACCGTGAGCTTGCCGCGCTAGAGCGCTTCGATGCGTGGAACGGGCAAAGGGCATGCGCGGCGACCCCTTGGGCAAGTCCACCACCCGCGCTATTCTGGCGACGCTGCGCGAATTTACGCTGTGGCTTTCTCAGCCGGATCAGGGCATCGGACGCGGATTACTTCAACCTGTCCCGCCGCGACGAGGCCGAAGCACGCGCCGCCCCGAACCGGTCAGCGCCCAGCGTCAAGCAAGCCAAGCGGGCATTGGCGCTGATGCCCGCGACGACACCGCGCGAGATGCGTGACAAGGCGGTCTTTTCGCTGTTTTGCCTGACCGGCGTTCGCGTGGGTGCGCAGATCTCACTGCGGATCAAACACGTCGATCTGGATGAAAAATCCGTGATACAAAATCCGCGCGAGGTGGCGACCAAATTCGGCAAGAACATCGACACTTTCTTTGCCCAAGGCTTTCCCGAAGCCGAAACCGCCTTGGCTGCCTGAGTGACGTATCTGGAAGATGTCGCCCTTTATGGCCCCGATGATCCGCTGTTCCCGGCAACCGGGATCGTCGCGCACTCCAACTCCGGCTTCGCAGCCGAAGGTTTTGTGCGCCGCCCATGGAAAAGCACCGAACCTGTTCGCAAGATCGTCAACGAGGCGTTCTCCGTTGCAAATCTGATGACCTTTGGCCCGCACGCCTTTCGACACATGCTGGCCCGCCACGCCGCCAAGACATGCACCTCGGTCGCGGAACTCGTCGCGACCTCTCAAAATCTAGGCCACACCGATGTGCTGACGACACTGCGCAGTTACTGACAGATCAGCCGCGAGCGGCAGCGGGCGCTGATTAGGGGCGAGTCAGGGGACGATGTTCTTGAAGATTGAACCGTTTCGCCGGGCAATCAAAGGCACGCCAAGTGTGGGAATGGATGTGGGAACAGCGTCGGGGATTTCAGTGAAATTCGTTCAGTAACAGTGGTTTAGTGTCGTGTAGTGGCGGAGACGAAGGGATTCGAACCCTCGAGACCCTTCCGGGCCTACTCCCTTAGCAGGGGAGCGCCTTCGACCACTCGGCCACATCTCCGCTGACCCGTATATCCGCGCAAGCACAGGATATACAAGGCGAAATTGTCGATTTCGCGCCGTGTTGCCAACTGGGGTTCAAACCCTTGAAATGGCACCGAAAGGCACCGACGGATGGTGTTCGTAGGTCAGATATTGTCAAGGAAGTTCTGCCTTAAAGTCAGGAATTTCGGCCTTCCAAGCGAGTCCTGGCCCCGACCGCTCATCCACTGGGCCGCATCTACAAAGCGATTCCCCGCTCCTCGAACCAGAATTCTGATCTCAATCAAGGCCCAACTCCGCCTCTCGGTCCCGCCCGTTTTTCTGCTCGCCAAAAACGATCCGACTTCCTCACCACAAGGGAGGAACTGTCATGACGTTTCAGGGACTTGTCGCGGGCGAACCGACCTCCTTACCAGCAAGGAGGACCGGACATGATGCTTCCCGTAGCGGGCGCGGCTCCGTGCAGGAGCGCAAGCGAAACGCGGCGCCTTGCGTTGAAGCTCCAGCGTCGACGGGTTCCAGGTCTCACGAAGAAGCAACTCGAAACCCGGTGGGGCGCCGGCCCCGACAGCGTTCGCAAGGCGCTTCGTCTCGAAGGTGTCGATCCAGGCCTGGAGAAAGACAGCCTCCTTCCATTTCCGGATGGGCTGCTCTCTGAAGGCGTCGATGCCTCCAACACGACCTGGTTCACGGCCACCGACAAGGAAACCGACAAGGAACTGGTCGTCCTGAAGGTCGATCTTCGGAATGAGGATGTTTGGAGCGATGCGACGACCAACGGAGTTCGAGTGCCGAGCGCAATCCCGATTGTTCATGCCGGTTGATGGTTGCCATCTGAAATTCCTGCCGGTCAGTGGGATTTCCCGCAACGGCAGGGCCAGTCCTTTCTGGCGCGAATTGACAGGCCGCACCCGAGAGGTTCGGGTAAGGTGCACCGGAAACATGGAATGTCAAATGAGCAATTCGACCAGTACGCAGAAGGTTTCCGCGATCCCGGGATGGTTCATGGGCATCGTGACCTTGCCGATCACGCTCGGTTTGCTCTGGTTTGGCCAGGAATTCCTGATCCCTCTGGTCATTGCAGCGCTGTTGATCATCCTGATTTCGGCCCTGACCCAGAAAATCGATTCCGCAACGATCTTTGGCTGGAGCCCACCGCGCTGGGCTGCCTACCTGAGCAGTGGAGCGATTGTTGTTGCGCTGTCGTTTGTGATCGGCGCGGCAGTGTCGGGCCAAGCCAGCGAAATCGCTGCGGCAATGCCACGCTATGTCGAACGCATCGACGGATTGACGGCACGGTTGCAGCGGTTGGTGGGTGCGGATGTAATGCAATCCATCATGGACGCTGCATCCAGATTTGATGTGGCGGTGTTTGTGACGGAGGTCCTCGACGCGGCGAGCGGCCTGATTGGCATCCTCGGGCTGGTCTTGCTCTACGTGGCCTTCATGCTGTCAGAGCGCGGCAGTTTCTGGAACAAGCTTCCCAAGATTTTCAGCACCGACGCCCAGGCAACCCATTTCTTGCGGGTGATGCACCGGATCTCCAGTGGTGTGCAGCAATACTTGTGGATCAACACGATCACCAGCGCGATGAGCGGTGCCGTGGCCTATGTGGTGCTCAAATTGCTGGGAGTGGATTTCGCCATCACTCTTGCCTTGCTGGTGTTCCTGCTGAATTTCATACCCAATATCGGGTCCATTCTAGCGACGGCGATCCCGACCTTGCTGGCATTGATCCAGTTCGACACGTTGACACCCGCCCTCATGGTGGTGGTGTTCTACGGCGGTTCCGACATGATCATCGGCAACGTCGTGCAACCGGCCCTGCAGGGCAAGACGCTCAACATGAGCACCACCATGGTCATGATCTCGCTGACATTCTGGGGTACGATGTGGGGTATCGTGGGGGCCTTCATGGCGGTGCCGCTGATGGTGCTGACAATGATCGTCTGTGCGGAATTTCCCGCCCTGAGACCCTTCGCGGTCTTGCTGTCGGGGGATGGCGATCTTGACGCGGCGGATGGGGAGGTGGACACACCCGTGGACGTTGGCCCGCTCCCTCAACCTGTCGGTGCCCCCGCTGCAAACACCTCCGCGTCGAGAGAACCGGACTGATGGCGATCAACGCGGCCACAAACACCACAGTGAAAGACGGTGGAACTTGATATGAGACATCTCGAAAGACATCTCGGGCGACGTTCGGCAAGGCAGGATACCAGGGCCCCCCGCACGCGTTTTCTTGGGCTGGCGTTCTTGCCACTTCTGCTGGGCCTGCTGTTCTTTGCGGCGTCCTTGACGCCATCCCTGATCCCGCGACCCTGGGTCCTGCAAGGCATACTGGCCGGTCTCGTCACCGCCATCGGCTATGCGATCGGTCAGTTCTCGCATGCCGTCTGGCAAGGTCTGGAACTGCCGAACCTGCCGGCGCGCGGAATTCGCACATTGTGCCTGCTGCTGGCCGTTCCGGTGTTGGGAATGCTGATCTGGACATTGATACACGCCGTCGAGTGGCAGAACTCCACACGGGTTCGCTTCGAAATGGAGCCCTTGGAGGCCTTCAGCACCTTTGGGATACTCGGGGTCGCCGCCGCCGTCTTCGTCGTCTGCTATCTGCTCGGCTGGGCGGCTCAGTGGCTGTTCGACTGGATCCGGCATCGGCTCTACCGGATCATGCCAATGCGGACCGCAAATGTTCTGGGACTTGTTCTGGCGGCCCTGATCGTTTTCGTGATCACCCGGGATGGGGTTGTCCAATCGGGCTTCGATCTGGCGGACGAATCCTATGCCGCGGCGCAAGACCTGTTCGCGGATGCGCCGCCTGCGCCCACGCACCCCAGGCTTGCCGGCGGTCCGGACTCTCTGATCGACTGGGCTGCGATGGGTCAACCTGGGCGGAACTTCATCCTGGACGGGCCGGACGCGAAAGCGATATCTGCTTTCAGTGGCCGAGACGCCAAGGATCCGATCCGGGTCTATGTCGGTCGCGCGCAGGATGACTCCCCGCAAGTGCGGGCGGAACTGGCGCTCAAGGAACTTCAGCGGCTTGGCGCCTTCGACCGGGAGGTCCTGATCGTCGCCAGCCCAACCGGCACGGGCTGGCTCGACCCGGGTGGGCACGAGCCATTGGAGTTCATGCACGACGGGGATGTCGCAACCGTGGCCGTCCAGTATTCCTACCTGCAATCGCCCTTGGCGCTGATCTTCGAGACCCAATCCGGCCTCGATCAGGCAACCGCGACCATGCGCACGATCTATGCGTATTGGACCACATTGCCGCCGGAGTCCCGACCGAGGTTCTACATGCACGGGATCAGCCTCGGCGCCTGGTCGTCGATGTATTCGTTCAACGTCTACCGAGTTCTCAACGACCCCATCGATGGGGCCCTGTGGACCGGACCGCCCTTCCCATCGGCTCAGTGGAACATGGCCGTTGCGGCGCGAAATCCCGACTCCCCCTACGTCTTGCCAGAAGTCGGCAGCGGCCAACTGGTGAGGTTTGCGTCGCAATATGGCGGAGTTGATCGCTCGCCAGGGCCATGGGGCAGCATGCGCGTCGCCTTCTTGCAGCACGCCTCCGATGCGATCGTGTTCTATGAACCGGCCTCGCTCTGGCGGGCGCCGGAATGGATGAAAGAGCCGCGGGCGGCGGATGTGTCACCGAAGATCCGATTCATTCCCGTGGTCACGCAACTGCAACTGGCATTGGACATGGCCCTCGCTCTGGGTGTGCCCGGTGGCTATGGGCACAACTACATCGCGCGGGACTATATCGATCCATGGGTGGCCGTCACCGACCCCGATGGATGGAACACCGATGCCAGCACCCGCCTGAAGGCGTGGTGTGGCCAGGAATGGGGACAGGGGTGTCGCAAGGAGTGATCTGCCGGAGTGTGATCGGAGTGGCGGCACGTGTCCGGGCGGAATGGCGATCGCAAGGCGCTTTGCTGTCGTGACGTCGATCCCGGGTATCGGGCCGGAACGGCGGCCCGTTTCCGTCCGGGATGATGGGTCCGGGCGCGGTCAATGTGGCCAGCCTCTCTGCCCTTGCTGCAAATCCTTGCGCTCTTTGCGCCTGCCCCTTGCCCGGCCAAGATCCCGACGCTCTGCGCGTCCGTGAAACCCCATCGCTTCGTGGGCCGTCTGCACATTGGATCTGACCCTGGTCTACGGTGGAAGCGAGATCCTGTGTGACCTGCCGCCGAGGCTCCCTCATTCATAACGAGAGTCTGCGGGTCTGGATTTCATATTCTTCGGTTTCGGACTGGACAAGCGCGCCGGGCGCGGAGCCCTCAGTTCGCTCAGGTGTCCGGCGCGCGTCTGCGGGCGTTTTGTTTCGGAGAGACGAGTGTGGGCTGACATTGTTGTACTCGTATAGCCAGAGCGCCAGTTTTCGCCGGGCATCGTCGAGGTCGTCGAACAATTCCTCGTTTAGAAGCTCGTGCCGAAGACTGACGTTGAATGACACGATGAAGGCGTTCTGCTGGGGCTTTCCGGGATCAATGTCGTGCCACTCAACCTGATTGGCGTTGGCCCATCGAAGGATTGCCCGGCTGGTGAACTCTGTGCCGTTATCGCCGACGATGCAGGCAGGCTTCCCATGGAGCCTGACAAGCGCATCCAGCTCTCGAGCTACCCGTGCTCCGGAAATACTGGTGTCGGCCATCAGGCACAGGTTCTCCCGGCAGCAATCATCGTTCACGGCCAGGATGCGGAACTCGCGCGAGGCACCGAATGTATCGGACAGGAAATCCAGCGACCACCGCTGATTGGGCAGTGTCGCCTCCGGCATTGGCGTTCGGCTTCCTCTGGTCCGTTTGCGGCCCCGTCGTCGTTTCACCGACAGCCCTTCTTCGCTCTAGAGGCGATACAGCTTCTTGTGGTTCATCGTCATGCCCTTGCGTTCCAGCATCACACCGATCCGACGCCTTACGGTGATTGCCTGCAATCACCTACCGGCCGGTGGACAGCCGAACCGACGGCGCTTGTTGGCGACGGTCTTCATCTCCTTGCGGATCTCCGGGCTTGCGATTGTGCTCGAACCAATGGCGCATCAATGGCTCGCTCCGGCGGGCGTTCGCGCCGGAGCGTCCTGGGATCGACACCCGCTGCCCGGCAGAACATGCAGAGCATGTTCGAGAGGGGACAAGTCGGCAGGCCCGGCGCTGCGAGATGTCATGCTACCGCATCGCCCTGAGCGCTGCCTCTCGCCGCGCGTTCGGCGTCGTCAGTTCCTTCCCTGCAGATCCTTCAGAACGACATTGTCGAGCATCGTGTCGGCCAGCAGGCCTTTGAGCTTCGCATTCTCGTCCTCCAGGGCTTCCAGCCGGGCAGCGTCCGAAACCTCCATGCCACCATACTTGGACTTCAGCCTATAGAACGTCGCCGGGCTCAGGCCGTGCCTGCGGCACACCTCTGCTGTCGGCATCCCAGCCTCCTGCTCCTTGATGATCCCGATTATCTGTGCCTCGGTGAAACGGCTTTTCCTCATTCGTCTGCTCCTGCAACGGTTGGGCAGACTCCACATCACGGTGAGGGAGTTCTTGGGGGCAGGTCATGTGGCAAGCCAAAGGGTGAAGGATGATCACCAGAGCCGGCCGCAGGAGTATAGGTATCGACTCGCTGATCTTCCGAAAATTATGTGTAATGGTTTGATATAATTTTAAAACCCATCTCCGAGTCTTCGGGAATCTGTTCGATCCAGACGGATCACCTCTGCATCTCGACCGGGCGTCCCGCCCGGGAAGATTCCTCGATTGCAGCGATCAACCCGTGAGACACGAGCGCCTCGCGCCCAGTGACCATTGGTGCCTGTCCGCTGCGGATCGCGTCGGCAAAATCCTCGATCACGCCCTGATGCCATTCATGTCTGACGACAGTCGGACCGGTGTCATTGGCATTCCAGTCGTCCGGCGAGTCAACGACGGTGCGCCCGTCCCGCCACGAAACGGTCAATGTGTCCTTGTCCAGATGCAGCGACCCGCGTTCGAAATGAAGCGCGATGCTCTCTCTCCCATGCGGAAAGGTTGCGGTGCTCGCGACGAGGGACCCAACCGCACCGGATGCGAAACGCAGGCCGGCTACCGCGAAATCTTCGGCTTCCATCTGATGCAGAGGCGTCGTTGCGGTCATCGCCTGAACGCTCGCAACCGGGCCGGTCAAGCTCAGCGCAAGGTCGATTGTGTGAATCGCCTGCGTCATCAACACGCCACCGCCATCGCGGGCGTAGGTCCCGCGGCCGAGTTCGTCATAATACGATTGCTCCCGCCACAACGGCACAGAAATCTCGACATGACCAAGGCTCCCGAGCTCACCACTCGCGACGTACCGCGCCGCAGCCTTTGATGTTGCGCGCATCCGGTGTTGAAAGAGCATCCCGAGGGTAACGCCGGCGCGCTCGCAGATCTCGACGACCTGCACGGATTCATCCATCGTCCGGGCCACCGGCTTTTCCAGCAGGATGTGTTTGCCGGCCTTGGCGAGGGTCTCGATCAGTTCAATTCGAACACTTGGCGGCGTCGCAACGATCACCATCTGCACATCCGGGTTGTCGGTTACAGATGAAAGATCAGAGGTGAACCGCGGCGCCGTCCCCGCATAAAGCTCTGCAAGATACACCGCACGCTCCGGGTGGCGGGAGACGATTGTCTCGAGCCGAACCCGATCGTGCGCATCCGACAGCGCAGCCACGTGGGTTTTGGCGATCATTCCGGCCCCAATGAGCGCGACGCCAATTGGCGAGGTGTTAAATGTCGTGGTCATGAACTCTCTGTCCCCGTTTTGCCCCCTACAAACCCAAACCAGGCGACGCAGGCAAGGGAAGGATGGACGCGGGCGCCCGAGTGCCCCAATTCAATCGGGACACTTCGGCCATCTAACAAGGAAGATGCGCTGCCAGTGCCGACGGCCACAGGCGAACCTCCGGCCAGAAATGCCTGTGTTGGTCCTGGTCATGCGGGCGAGCGGCGATTCCATTGAAACCAGGGCAGGGAGACCGCCAAACCACCAAGATGACGGCACCCGCTGTCAGGGCCGGGCTTCCTTGCGCGACGGCCCGCGTCGTCGTTGATGCCTCTGGATTCTGATGGGTTGCAACCGGCGCGGTCCATTCGGGCTCACCCTTCTCACCTCTAGGTCGTGGAATGCCGTCGTTCCACCAATGACCATGACGGTGCGACCCGCTAGGTCAAAACACGCAGCTGACAACGGTGCGATGAGGGCCGCTATCGAACAGGCTGATCCACAGTGCACCATCGTGCAACGCGCCAAAGGGACGTCCCGGTACAGATGGCTTTCCTGCTATGCTGCTGAATCGTAGACCCGATTGCCACCAACCCAGGTGCCCAGAACCCGCCCCTGCATCCGTTGTCCGTCAAACGGCGTGTTCTTGGACTTTGATCGAAGGTTGAACCGGTCCAGCACGAACGGGGCATCGGGATCGAACAGGACCAGGTCTGCCGGGGCGCCCGGGGCCAGACGGCCGCCGGGCAGCCCCAGCCGGCGGGCCGGGTTCAGCGACATCGCGCGAAACAACTGCGGCAAGGTCAGAAGTTCGGCGTGCAGCAACCGCATCGCCGCGGGCAGCATCGTTTCGAGGCCGACCGCACCAGAGGCGGCCTCCTCGAAGGGCAGCCGCTTGCTCTCTTCGTCCTGTGGCGTGTGCATCGAGGAGATAGTGTCGATCAACCCTTCGGCAACGGCTTCGACCACCGCCAAGCGGTCGTTTTCGGATCGAAGCGGCGGCTTGATCTTGAAGAAGGTCCGATATTCGCCAACGTCCAGCAGGTTCAACGTCAGGTGGTGAATCGACGTCCCGGCGGTAATGTCGAACCCGTTTTGCTTGGCGCGGGCCAGCGCCGGCAACGCCCGGCGGGTGGTGATCTGGTCGGCGTGGTACCTGACCCCGGTCATCTCGACCAATGCGATGTCCCGGTCCAACCCCATTCGCTCGGCCATGGGCGATACGGCGGGAAGCCCACGCAGCGATGCAAATTTCCCAGAGGTCACAGCCGCGCCGTGCGACAGTCCGGGATCCTGCGGATGCGAGATCACAAGCGCCCCCAGCGACCGCGCATAGGTAAAGGCCCGTGACAGGACCTTGGTATCGGTGCAAACCGCATCGCCATCCGAAAACGCAACGGCGCCGGCATCGAGCAGAAACCCGATCTCGACCATTTCGCGTCCGGCGCGCCCCTTGGTCAGGGCCGCCATCGGCGCGATCCGCACCGGGCTGTCTTGCGCCGCGCGCCGCGTTGCAAACTCCAGCGTCTCGGGGGTGTCGATGGATGGCAACGTGTCGGCCCGGGTCACGATCGTGGTCACCCCGCCCGCGGCGGCCGCCCGTCCGGCCGAGCGAAAGCTCTCCTTGTGACGTTCGCCCGGTTCGCAGACTTTCACCCCGATATCGACAATCCCCGGTGCGAGGCACTTGCCACGGCAGTCCAGCCCACCTTCGACGGGCTCAGTGCTGCGTGAAATGTTGGTGATGATCCCATCGCACAGGGTGAGGCTTCCGGTGAACACCGTGTCGGCCTCGGGGTCGATCAGGCGGGCATTGGTCAGGATTGTCTCGGTCATGCTGTTCCCTTCTGGACCAGACGCATGAGGCGCAACACCTCGCGTCCGTCCGCTATCTGTTCGAACCCGATCCTGCTCTGACCACGGCGTCGGCCGCGCCTACGGCGCCCGCTGGCAAACCAGATTGTCGAGATCGGTCCTTCGTCGAGGTCAAGAACGCTCTGCGCTGTGATCGGCCAGGATTTCAACGACCTGCGGCCCAGCATGCGGATGCCGATAAAGGCGCGGCGGTCGGTCAGTGTGTACCAGCTGTGCCGTAGCACCCAGGCCCGCCAGATCACCGATGCACCCACCAGGTTCAGACCTATCATGATGAACGGAAGTCCGAACAGCGACATGACAAGCCCGATCGGTCCGTGGCTTGTGCTTGCGGTTGTCGCCGCCGTGTAGGTCCAGAACACCGCAAAGCCGAAAAAGAGCAGTCCGAACAGGCTGCGGCGCCATTCCAGCCCGCTGGCGGTGATACGCCCGGCCGGGCGGCCCTGCCACAGGATCCGCTCACCCGGTTCCAGCAATCCGTCCCATCCCGGTGGCGTGCCGGTCATCGCACCCCTCCGGGCAATTCGGCGGCTATACGGGCCTGGACCGCCGACGGGGTCGCCAGGTATTTCATCATCATCTTGTCGCCGCCAAGCAGGACGACCTGAACGCCGCTGCCCAGGGCGCGCACCTTTTCCACATCCCGAAGGGAAACCGCGCGTCCATGGGAGCCGCGCAGGAAATCGGGGGTCAGTTCCCAGACAATGGCCAGATCCTCCGAGGCAAGGTAGCCGCCGCGCACCGCCACGGCCAGTGGCGCGGCGATGGCCCCAACCCAGAAATCCGCATTGCCAATGGCATAGAGCACCGCCATCGCCCCCAGGGCGCCGACAACGGCCATCACAAGGTGGTCCCGGATATAGGTCCTGCGATCCGTCGGCCAGCGTTCCAGCACCCGTTCGCTTTCGGCAACAACCTCAGCCATCGGACACCTCGGCCCTCAGGTTGCGCGCCAGCAGGTCCATTGCGGCCATGCGCACGGCCACGCCCATCTCGACCTGTTCCTGGATCACCGATCGGTTGATATCGTCGGCAATCGTTCCGTCGATCTCGACGCCGCGATTCATCGGGCCGGGGTGCATGACAATGGCGTCCGGCCTGGCAACGGCGAGCTTCTCCGCATCCAGCCCGAAACGGTGGTAATACTCGCGCTCCGACGGAATGAAGCCGCCGTCCATACGCTCCTTCTGCAACCGCAGCATCATGACAACGTCGCAATCGCGCAATCCCTCCGCCATGTCGTCATAGACCTCCACACCCCAGTCCTCGGCCCCTGACGGAACCAGCGTCGGCGGCCCGACCAGACGAATGCGGTTTTCCATCTTGCCCAACAGCAGGATGTTCGACCGGGCCACGCGGCTGTGGGCGATGTCTCCGCAGATCGCGATGTTCAGCCGATGCAGCCGCCCCTTGGCACGACGTATCGTCAACGCATCCAGCAGCGCCTGTGTCGGGTGCTCGTGACGACCATCGCCCGCGTTCAGCACGGCACAGTTCACCTTCTGTGCCAGCAGGTCCACGGCGCCCGAATGCGGGTGCCGGACGACCAGCAGGTCCGGATGCATGGCGTTCAGCGTCAGGGCCGTGTCGACCAGCGTCTCGCCCTTCTTGATCGAGCTGGCCTGCATCGACATGTTCATCACGTCCGCGCCCAGCCGCTTGCCGGCAAGCTCGAAACTCGCCTGCGTCCGGGTCGAGTTCTCGAAAAACATGTTGATCTGGGTCAGGCCCTTGAGAACGTCGGAGTGCTTTACCGAAGCCCGGTTCAGGCTGACGTATTCGTCGGCCAGGTCCAGCAGGGTCGTGATCTCGATCGGGTGAAGCGGTTCGATTCCCAGAAGGTGTCTGGCGCGGAATGTCATGGGCCCCTCCGATATGCTGCGGTGCTTATACCAGAGGCGGCGGCACGGGCAACGCTGCCGTGCGCGTTTGCCTTCGGCGGGCCACTTGGCGTTCTCTCGGCGAAGACATCCTTGCCGAAGGCACGCTCCGCAGGGGACACCAAGACATCACCGCGCCGCACCTCATGCAGTGGCTTTCCGACTCTGCGGCGATGAGTTAGCAAGGTCCCATGCTTCAGGACCTCAGCCATTCGGACGCGCTTGCTGCCCTCGATTTTCAGATCGGGATAGGCGCCGACGAAGCGATTTCCGACACTCCGATCGACCGGTATGCCGCGTCGGTGGCGGCAGCCGAGCGCAAACGCGCGGCCGCCGAGGCCCGCCCGTCGCCTGTTCAGATGCCCGTCGCGCAGGTCATGCCGGTCCGCCAGCCGGACGCCGATGTCGTCGCCGTCGCCCGTGCCGCTGCAAGTGCCGCGACCACGCTTGAGGAACTCCGGGCCGCGCTGGAGAGCTACGACCATTGCGACCTCAAGAAAGGGGCCCGGTCGCTGGTGTTTTCGGACGGCCGCCCCGAGGCGCGCGTCATGATCATCGGCGAAGCGCCCGGCCGTGACGAGGACATCCAGGGCAAACCCTTCGTCGGGCGTGCCGGGCACCTGCTGGACCGGATGTTTGCCGCCATTGGCATGGAACGCCAGGCACCCGAGGCCGAAAAGGCGATCTACATCACCAATATTCTTCCCTGGCGCCCGCCGCAGAACCGCGACCCGAGGCCCGAAGAGATGGCGATGATGAAGCCTTTCGTTGAACGACACGTCGAACTTGCGCAACCGGACCTTCTGGTCCTGATGGGCAATATCAGCTGTCAGGCCATGTTGGGCCGTCGGGGCATCACCCGGTTGCGCGGCAGCTGGTCCGAGGTGCTGGGCCGCCCGACGTTGCCGATGTTCCACCCCGCCTACCTGTTGCGCACCCCCTCTGCCAAACGCGAGGCCTGGGCCGACCTGCTCGACCTGCAGGCCAGGTTGCGCAGCCTCTCCTGAAAGGACCCGCATGCACACTCCCGATGACAGCAAGGAATTCATTCCTGTCCGGATCGCCGTTCTGACCGTCTCCGACAGCCGTGGCCTGTCCGAGGATCGCTCCGGCGATACCCTCGTCGGCCGCATCGAGGCCGCAGGTCATCACCTGACGGATCGCAGGATCCTGCCGGACGAGCGCGACCAGATCGCCGCGCAACTTGGCGCCTGGTGCGATGACTCGGAGGTGGACGTGGTCATCTCGACCGGCGGCACCGGCCTGACCGGGCGCGATGTGACCGTCGAGGCCCATCGCGATGTCTATGAAAAGGAGATCGAGGCCTTTGGCACCGTCTTCACCATCGTCTCGATGAAAAAGATCGGCACCTCGGCCGTGCAATCGCGGGCCTGTGGCGGCGTGGCCCGCGGCACCTACCTGTTTGCCCTGCCCGGCAGCCCGGGCGCCTGCAAGGATGGTTGGGACGAGATCCTGCAGCCGCAACTGGACTACCGGCACCGTCCGTGCAATTTCGTCGAGATCTTTCCCCGCCTGGAAGAACACAAACGGCGCAAATAATTTTTCGACGGAATTCCGACCGGGGCTCGTAACATCACCGTGGCTTTGCTCCTGTGTGCTTTCACACTAGGTTGCAGGGGTGACGCGACGGCGAAAATTGATTTGAGAGGCCCACCCAATGCAGTTTCTCCGCAGATCCCTGACGGGGCTGTTTCTGTTGTCGGTGACGATTGGGCTGCTGGCCTACGCGGGCTCGATCTTCAATGGCGCCGTTCAGGAGCGTATGGCCCGCGAAAGCCGGCAACGCCCGGCGAAGGAACGCGTCATGGCCGTCAATTCGGTCGAGGTCACGGCGCAGACAGTCGTGCCCATAATGACAGCCTTCGGGCAGGTTCACAGCCGTCGCACGCTGGAAATGCGTGCCAGCGCAAGCGGTCGTATCGTCAAGCTGGCGGATCGGTTCGAGGCCGGCGCCTCGGTCGAGGCCGGCGAGCTTCTGGCACAGATCGACCCGACCGACGCAGAATCGGCCCTCAAGGTCGCCCGCTCGGATGTTTCCGAGGCCGAGGTCGAATTGCGGGATGCCGACCGCAACCTGCAACTGATCCGGGACGAACTGGCGGTATCGCAGGCCCAGGCCGATCTGCGCACACAGGCATTGACCCGTCAGCAAGACCTCGCCAAGCGCGGTGTCGGAACCGAAGCGGCGATCGAGACCGCTGCCCTTGCAGAAGCCAGCGCCAACCAGGCGGTCGTCAGCCGCCGCATGGCCGAAGCCGCGGGCGAAAACCGGGTGGATCAGGCCCGGAGCCGTCTGGAACGGTCGCGTATCGCGCTGGCCGATGCCGAGCGTGACCTGAAGGATACCGAAGTGCGCGCGGCGTTCTCGGGCACCCTGGCCGATGTGAACGTGGTCGAAGGTGGCCTGCTGTCCCAGAACGAGCGGCTGGCCACGCTGATCGATCCGCAGTCGTTGGAGGTGGCCTTTCGCTTGTCGACCACACAATATGCCCGGCTTCTGGACGAGCGCGGCGACCTGATCGATGCGCCGGTTCGGGCAACCCTGGATGTTCTGGGGCTTGATCTGGAGGCGGAGGGCACAATCTCGCGAGTGAACGCTTCGGTTGGCGAAGGCCAGACCGGCCGCGAGTTGTTTGCGCGGCTGGACCGCTATGCAGGGTTCCGTCCGGGCGACTTCGTGTCGGTGCATATCGAGGAGCCGCCACTGTCGGATGTCGCGGTTCTGCCGGCCACCGCGATGGATGCGGGCAACACTGTGCTTTCCATCACCGAGGATGATCGGCTTGCCGTGCAGGAGGTGGACCTGCTGCGCCGGCAGGGCGATGATGTTATCGTCGCCGCCGCGGGGCTGGAGGGTTTGCGGGTGGTCGCGGAACGTAGCCCGCTGCTTGGCTCCGGCATTCTGGTGCGGGATCTGACCGCCGAACGCCCACCGCTGATGGCGGCCCAGTCCGGCGACGCCCCGGCTCCGGCCCCTGCCGACGACACGATCGAGCTGGCCCCGGAGCGGCGTGCGGCCCTGATCGCAGCGGTCGAGGCCAACAAGCGGATGCCGGCCGATGTCAAGGAACGCATCCTGGCCCAACTCAGTCAGGAACGTGTGTCGGCCCGTGTGGTCGAACGCATCGAAAGCCGGATGGGGGGCTGATCCATGGCCGGATTGGGACAGACCACCGGGGGGATCATTTCCTATTTCACCCGGCATCGGACAGCGGCGAACTTGCTGCTGATCGTGCTGATCGTCGCCGGTCTGGCGTCGTTTCCGCGGATGCGGGCCCAGTATTTCCCCGACGTGGTGTTGGAGGGTGTGACCGTCAGCGTCAATTGGGACGGGGCCGGGGCAGACGATGTCGACATGGCCATTGTCGAGCTTCTGGAACCGACCTTGCTGGCAGTCGATGGCGTGTCGGCGTCGAATTCCAGTTCGCGCGAAGGGCGCGCGACGATCAGGTTGGAGTTCGAGCCAGGCCACGATATGGCCACCGCAACCGAGGACGTCCAGCAGGCACTGGATACCGTCACGACGCTGCCCGATGACGCCGACGACCCGGTCGTGCGGCGCGATGTCTGGCGCGACCGGGTGTCGGACGTGGTGATCGCTGGTCCCGTCGGTGTCGACCTTCTGGGCCGTTTTACCGACGAATTTGTCTCGCGGCTGTTTGCCGAAGGGGTGACGCGCACGACGATCCGGGGGCTGGCTGCGCCGCAGGTGGTGGTCGAGGTGCCGACCCTCTCTCTGGTGCGCCACAACGTAACCATGGCCGAGATCGCCGAGGCCATCGCCGGCGAGGTCGACACCGCCCCGGCGGGGGATGTCTCAGGGGCCAACGCGCGTGTGCGGACCGGGGTTGAAAAGCGCTCCGCCGACGAGATTTCGGGCATCACGCTGCGGTCGAACTCCGACGGCTCGCGCCTGACGATTGGCGACGTTGCAACGATCAAGGTTCAGGGTGCTGACCGGCAGCGCAGCTATTTTGTGGGTCCGAACCCGGCAATCTCCATCCGCGTTGACCGCTCGGCACAGGGCGATGCCATCGAGATCCAGGCAACAACGGAACGTGTCGCGGACGAGGTTCTGGCCGGACTGCCTGAGGGCGTGACCATCGACCTGATCCGCACGCGGTCCGAATCGATCTCGGGCCGGTTGACAGTGCTGATCGAAAACGCCGCCATGGGGTTGGTTTTGGTGGTCTGCCTGCTGTTCCTGTTCCTGAACGCCAGAACGGCGATCTGGGTCGCGGCAGGCATCCCGGTGGCGATGCTGGCGGCCATCGCGTTGATGTATGCCGCTGGCCTGACGCTGAACATGATGTCGATGTTCGCCTTGCTGATCACGCTGGGCATTATCGTCGACGATGCCATCGTGGTGGGTGAACACGCCGATTTCAGGGTCCGACGGTTGGGCGAAGACGCAGTCAGCGCATCGGAGAACGCTGCGCGCCGGATGACAGGGCCGGTCTTTGCCGCGACGATCACGACGGTCATCGCCTTCTTGGGGCTGGTGGTGATCGGTGGCCGGTTCGGTGATCTGATCGCCGACATCCCCTTCACCGTGATTGTCGTGTTGATGGCCTCGCTGGTGGAATGCTTTCTCATCCTGCCCAATCACCTGGCCCATTCGCTGCATGCTGCGCACAACAACGCCGCCTGGTACGACTGGCCCTCACGAACCGTGAACCGCGGGTTTCACTGGTTTCGGCATACGATCTTCCGACCGTTCATCGCCATGGTGCTCTGGGCGCGGTATCCGGTTCTGGCGGGGTTGATGCTGCTCTTGTCGTCGCAGGTCGTGCTGCTGGTCAGCGGCGACCTTCAGTGGCGGTTCTTCAGCGCCCCCGAAGAGGGATCTGTCTCCGGCAACTTCGCCATGGCGCCGGGGGCCACGCGGGAGGATTCGCTGATCCAGATGGCGGCATTCCAGAAAGCAGTCGAAGAACTGGATGCTGAATACGCCGCCGAATATGGCACCCGGCCGGTCTCCTATGCGCTGGCCGAGGTCGGCGGGAACACCGGGCGCGGGCTTGCCGGGTCGGATACCAAGGATGACGATCAGCTTGGCTCGATCGCTGTCGAATTGATCGACCCGGATCTTCGGCCTTATTCCAGCTCGCTGTTTGTTTCGGATCTTCAGGATCGGGTCGAACGGCATCCGCTGGTCGAGACGATCAGCTTTCGTGGTTGGCGGTCCGGACCGGGTGGCGATGCCCTGGATGTGCAGCTGTTCGGCGCCAGTGCGGAACGGCTGAAGGCCGCGGCGGAGCGGCTCAAGACCGAAGTGAGCCGTTTCGGCGAAGTCTCGGCGGTGGAGGACAACCTGTCCTTCGACAAGGAGGAGTTGATCCTGGACCTGACGCCGCAGGGGGCGGCACTGGGGTTCACCATCGATGGGTTGGGCCGGGTTCTGCGCAACCGGCTGAACGGGATCGAAGCCGCGACCTATCCGGTTGGTCCGCGCAGCGCCGAGATCCGGGTGGAACTGCCTGACGAGGAACTGACGGCGGATTTCATGAGCCGGACTCAATTGCGCACGCCGGCCGGGGAATACGTGCCGCTGGCCGACCTGGTCGAGGTGACGCGCGCCACGGGGTTCTCTGCCATCAATCGCGAGAATGGCATCCGCGTGGTCAGCGTGACCGGCGACATTTCAGAGGACGATGCCGCCCGCGCCGAAGAAATCGTCGAGTCGATCCGCAGCGAGATCCTGCCGCAGATCGAGCAGGAATACGGAGTCGCCTGGCGCCTGTCGGGGCTGGCCGAGCAGGAGCAGGAGTTCATGACGGATGCGCTGGTCGGCTACGGACTTTGCCTGATCGGTATCTACCTGACGCTGGCCTGGGTGTTTTCCAGCTGGTTCCGGCCACTGCTGATCATGGCGGTCATCCCCTTCGGCCTGATCGGCACGATCTATGGCCACATGGCGTGGGGTATGGCGTTGTCGATGTTCACCGTGATCGGGTTGATCGGGATGTCGGGCATCATCATCAACGATTCGATCGTGCTGGTGACAACGGTTGACGAATACTCGCGGGATCGCGGCCTGATACCGGCAATCATCGACGCCTCGGCCGACCGTCTGCGACCGGTGTTGCTGACCACGCTGACGACCGTGATCGGGCTTTCGCCGTTGCTGTACGAGCCATCGCGACAGGCGCAGTTCCTGAAACCGACCGTGATCACGCTGGTCTATGGGCTTGGCTTTGGCGTCGTGTTGGTTCTGTTGATCGTGCCAGCGCTGCTGGCCGTACAGCAGGACGTCCTGCGGCAGTTCGATGCCCTGCGACGCGCGGTGCGCCACCCGGCCCGGACGGGCGCCGTTGCGACCCTGACCTGGCTGACGGCCCTGGCGGTTGTGGCGCTGTTCGCGGGCACGATGGGGCACTTCATGTTCAACGGGGCGATATGGCCACCGTTGGCCGAAATGCTGCCGTTCGAGGCAAGCTCTCTGGTATTTGCGCTTGGCCTGTTCCTGTTGGGAAGCTGGCTCATGACCTCGGGCGCCTTCCTGGTGGGCGCGCTGTGGCTGGCCATGAAGACCGGGAGCAGGTCCACGACCTCGGACGCCTAGGCCCGAAATCAGTTGGTGGAACACCCCCGGATATCGACCGCCTGCGTTCCAGCCAGAATGGTGAAGCGCAGCGCGCTGCGGTCCAGTGCCATCGGCTTACCGGTTGGTGGCACAAGGTCGGCTGCAACTTCGAGCCTGTCGCCCCGGCGAAGGGTTTCCGGCTCCGACACCCAGATGCGTGGATCCCCGGCCTCGACCAGCGCGACCTCTTCTCCGGCAAGACGCGGCATCCGGATCGATGCGGTCAGGCGCAGACCGTCGGAAATGGGGTCCAAGTCGCACTCCACACCCTTTACGCCGGCCCGTCCGGATGCCACCGGACGGTTGGCCAACGCCAGGTGGATCGCGGGGTCCGAGTGGCCCCGGCCATCGAGGGTCATGTCAAAGGTCAGATGTGCGGGCACGCAGATGGTGTCGCAGACGCCAAGATCCATCTCGCCGCGCAACCCGATCGGCTGTCCGGCAGTCTTGGGGTGCAACTCGATCGGCAGAACCAGCTCGCCCTTGTAGCCGATCGACCGCATTCCATAAGCGTCGAACACATGCGGGCTCGGCCAGTGATAGCTGACACCGCGCAGGTTTGTGGACCCGGACCATGAAAATGTTGGCGGAATTCCGGCATCCCCCGGCGCACGCCAATATGTCTTCCAGCCGGGCGCCAATTTCAGGTGCAGTGCGGCCATTCGAGTCCCGGAGTCGGTCACCCAGCCCCCACGGATTTCGCCGGTGACGACATTGGTCGGAACCCCGCCGCCTGCCAGCGCGGCAAAGGGCGAGACAAGGGCCGCAAGGGCCGTTGCCGCGAAGGTTGTGAGAAATGGAACTGTCATGAGCAGCACCATACGGACGGCATTCGAAGTGGGAAATCACTTAATGGCGACGGATCGCCTCGCGGGGTCTCACGGAGTCTTGTATGGTGCAGGTGTGCACCGCATGTTGAGGCCATGAACGACTCACCTTCTCAGATGGACCTTTCGGGCAAGCTGTTGATTGCAATGCCGGGAATGGGCGACCCGCGATTTGAAAAATCGGTTGTGTTCATGTGCGCGCATTCGGCGGACGGCGCCATGGGGCTGATTGTGAACCAGCCGGCGCTGGACCTCGCCTTTGGCGATCTTCTCGACCAGTTGGAGATCGACGCGGCCGACGAAACCCTGCCCACACAGATCCATGTTGGCGGACCGGTGGAACATGGGCGTGGCTTTGTCCTGCACTCGGCCGACTATGCGCTTGAAGATGCGACTCTTCGGGTTGACGACAGGTTCGGGATGACCGCTACGCTGGAGATCCTGGAGGACATGGCCCTGCGCCGTGGCCCTGGGCGGGCGTTGCTGGCGCTGGGCTATTCGGGCTGGGCGCCGGGACAGCTGGAGGCCGAGATTGCCAGCAATGGCTGGCTGACCACCGATGCCGACCCGGACATCGTGTTCTCCTCCGACAACACCCAGAAATGGGAGCGGGCGCTGGCGAGCCTTGGGGTCGATCCGCTGACGCTCAGCGCATCTGCCGGCCGCGCCTGATCGTCACGACGGATCGGGCGCGTAGGAAAACCGCGAGAAGCGCGCTTCGCGGCCATGGCCAGTCACATCGAAAGCGACCATTCCGACAAATGCCCCGGTAAAGGAACAATGCTCGCCTGGAGGGCCTTCGTCCGAGATCAGCGTCGCATCCAGCGGTGGCCCGATGGGCTGCCACGCGCCACCTTGTCGCCAGAAAAACTGTTGGGTGGCGTGATCGACCTCCACCGCCAGGTCCACCGGGCCGGCGGCCAGCGGAACTGCTGTTTCAAGGGCGTAGGTCAGCGCACCGTCCGGGAAGTCTCCCAGACAAGAGGCCAGCACAAGGCAACGTCCGATTCCCGGCTCTTCGGTGACGAGGACCGCGTGAAACTTGTAGCGGTTGTAATACGTCGTCAGCCCCGCGCCATGCTGATAGGACAACGGGTCGAACGACAACGTGGTTTCGGCGCGATAGGCAAAATGCTCCTGCCGGCGGGCAACCAATGCCTGTTCGAACCAGCTGCCAGGGCTTTCCCGCCCGATCAGCACCAGCGCTCCGGGCTCCATGCGGAAAATGCGGTCGGGCTGGGGGGTGCGCAGCCATTGGAACTCTGACGGTAGCGTGCCGTCTTCAAAGTGGTGCGCCGCGGCGGCCTGCGGCGCGGGGGTGACATCGGCCAGCCCGGGCAGGGTTTCGCGGGCCAGCAATCCGCCCTGTTCCAGGTACAGCCAGTCGTCTTTCCAGATGCAGCGTTCGATGCCGGTCTCGCGGCCCATCGGACAGAACCGGCCGGGCAGGGGGCGGCCCATCAGGAACGTGTGATAGACCTGACCATCGGGGGTTTCGACGTATTGCCCGTGTCCGGTGCGCTGGATCGCATGATCGGGCGCGTCGTCCGCACACAGGACATGCGCCTCGGGGTGCAGCTCGTAGGGGCCGCGAATGTCCCGCGACCGGGCGAGCGTGACCGCGTGCTGGTAGCCGGTGCCGCCCTCGGCGGTGGTGAGGTAGTAGTAGCCCCCCCGGCGAAACAGGTGTGGTGCTTCGGTCAGCCCGCGCGCCGAACCGGTGAAGATATTGGTGATTTCGCCGGTCAACCCGCCCTCGGGCGACCATTGCTGCAGCAGGATCCCGTCGAAGGCCGCGTGCGCCGGGTTGCGGCCGGTTCCCGGGCCCCGGTGGTTCCATTGGACGACGGCGAACCACTTGCGGCCATCCTCATCGTGGAACAGCGTCGGGTCGAAGCCGTTGGAGTTGACGTAGGTCGGGTCGGACCAGTCGCCATCAATGGTGTCGCAGGTCACGATATAGTTGTGGGCGTCCTTGAAGCTGCCGTTCAGCCGCTTCACATCGGTGTAGACGAGCCAGAACCTTCCATCCGCATGGCTCAGACACGGCGCCCAGACGCCGCAGCTGTCGGGATTGCCCCGCATGTCCAACTGCGAGGCACGGTTCAGCGGGCGGCTCACGAGTTGCCAGTTCACCAGGTCGCGGGAGTGGTGAATCTGGACGCCGGGGTACCACTCGAAGGTCGACGTGGCGATGTAGTAATCCTCCCCTACCCGGCAGATCGACGGGTCGGGGTTGAAGCCGGGCAGGATCGGATTGCGGATCATGCCGGGTCTTTCAGCAGGGCGTTCGCGGCTTTCGGGTCCAGCGGGGCGGGGCGTTCGCACGTCGTTGCGATGTCGACAAAACTGCCGGTTTCGCCCGACCGCAGGATCGAGGTCATCACGTCGACGGCGTGGATCGCCAGATCCATCGAACAGCGATGCGGCCGGTCCTCGGCAATGGCGGTTGCCATGTCAGCCAACCCCGCCGTGCGATAATTCGCCTGCGCCGTCGCGCCGTCGCCCTGGTTGGGGACGCCAAAGGGGTGCGCCCAGGGCTCGACCGTGGACACATCATCCCTTGCCGTGGCCAGTTCCAGCGGCCCGCCGAAGAAGTTCGGGTCGGGGATGTAGAGACTGGCGTCGGTGCCATAAAGCTCCATGTTCGGATGCCGGTGCGCGGTGACGTCCCAACTGGCAGAAAACGTGATCGTGGCCCCACCGGCGAACTCCAGCAGGGCGTGGATGTTCGTGGGCGTGTCCACCGGCACCGTTTGACCCTTCAGGTCGCCTGATCCGATCGTCCGGGTCGGGAAGGACGCGTTTGCCAGTGCCGCCACCCGTTTCACCGGCCCCAGAAGTTGCACGAGGTTGGTGATGTAGTAGGGACCGAGGTCCAGAACCGGCCCACCGCCGGGTTGAAAGAAGAAGCCCGGGTTGGGGTGCCAGGCTTCCATGCCACGGCTCATCACGTGGGCCGTGCCCGCGATGACATCGCCGATGGCCCCGCTGTCGATCAGGTGGCGAGCTTGTTGATGTGTACCGCCGAGGAACGTGTCGGGCGCCGATCCGATGCGCAGCCCGCGCGCCGCCGCGAGCGAGCGCAACGCTTCGCCCTGCTCCAACGACAGAACCAGCGGCTTTTCCGAATAGGCATGCTTGCCCGCCTCCAGAATGGCCGACGTCACGGCAAAATGCGCGTCCGGGATGGTCAGGTTGACCACAACGTCGATGTCGTCCGCGCCAAGCAGGCCATCGACGCTCTGCGCCCGGACTCCGAACGCCTCGGCCTGACGGGCAGCGGCCTGTGGGTTCACGTCCGCCACGGCCCGAACCTCCAGCCCCCGAAACATCGGGGCAAGGGTCAGGTAGGCGGTCGAGATATTGCCGCATCCGATGATGCCGACGCCAAGTGTCTGCATTGTCCGTCCCTTTCAGAAAGCGTTGGCGGCGGCGATGGAGCGCCGGGCAAAGCGGGCATCGTCGCTGGGGTTGTCATGTTCCATCACAAGGAACCGCGCTGTGGATGCATCGACGGCCGGGATGATCGCCCGCCAATCCATGATGCCGTGACCGACATCGGCCCAGCCATCTTCGTCGGCACATTCCCCTTTGGGGGCGAGGTCCTTCACATGCACCGCGATCAGCCGGTCGGAGTATTTTTGCACCCAGTCGGTCGGCGATTGACCTGCGACCTGCACCCAGGCCAGGTCGAGCTCCAGCGAAATGTCGTTGCTGCCGGCCATGATGATGTCGAGCGGCATCGTGCCATCGTCCAGCGGCACGAACTCGAAATTGTGGTTGTGCCAGCCATAGGCGTAGCCAGCATCAATGATCGGCCTTCCGGCCTCGGCGAGGGTCGCGGCGAGGGCCTGCCACCCGGCGGTATCCGTGGGGCGTTGGTCCGGTGGCAGGAAGGGCACGATGACGGCTGCCATGTCGAAGCTGCGGGCGATCTCGATCACCCGGTCCGGGCTGTCCTTGACCATATCGAGGCCGAAATGACCGGTCGGCATGGTCAGGCCGTTGGCGGCCAGGTCGTCCTTCAGCCTGGGCAGGTCGGCCAGCGACGCATAGAGGGCACCGTAGCCCTCCACCTGGGTATACCCGTGTCCGGCAACCATCTTCAGCGTGACGGGCAGCGGCCCGAAATTGCGCGAGCTGTAGAGCTGGTAAGAGAAATCCCGCATGGGTTTTGTCCTTTCGTGGGTGACTGGTCAGGCTGCGATGCAGGTGGCCGAGTGCAGATCCCGGAGCGTCAGGCGCGGCTTGGCGGCGGGGTCCTTGGGGGTAAAGGTGATGGTGGCTGGCGCGTTCGGCAGCAACAGCACGGCATTGTCCGAGAACCGGCCCGGCACGTCGGCCTCCAGAGCGACAAAGAACGCTGGCCGTTGGGCGGTAAGCGTGATCGTCACTCCCGTGCCGGTCGCGGCGGTCTGCATCGAGACCTCGGGCGGTTGCAGGGCATAGCTCTTGTAGGGCCGGGGGGCAAAATGATCGGCACCCGCCTGACCATCCGGCGTGGTCCAGTGAAACACCAGCATTTCGTCGGCGCCGACGCCGTCACAACGCAGCGCCTCGACGGCGGCATCGGGGCCGACGATGGCTGTCGCCTCGCCCAGCGGACGTTCGGTGCCGTCCATGGACAACGCCAGCGCCCGGATCGTGACCGCGACCGGTGTGTCGGTGTCGTTCACCGCCCGCAGCAGGACGGCCTTCCCGTCCGGAACGGCCGAAACATGCACGGGGGCAAAGAACTTTCTTGCCATGTGATGCAGCAGCTTCCAGCCGCCGCCGTAATCCAGCGAGGCCCAGGAACAGACCGGCCAGGTGTCGTTGAGCTGCCAGATCAGCGTGCCCATGCAGTGAGGCTTGAGGCTGCGCCAGTGGGTGACGGCGGTGTGGATCGCCAGACCCTGCTGCACTTGCGACAGGTAGACGAAGTTCTCGAAATCTGTCGGGAACCGGAAATAGCGGAACATCGTCTCGGCGATGCGCGCGTTGCCGCCGTGGTTCTTCTGATGGCTCTCGAACACCGGGGCAGAGATGTTGAAATCTTCCGGGGCGGCAAATGTGCGGATCACGTCCATCGACGGATAGGACTGGAAGCCGAATTCGGAACAGAAACGGGGCGAGACATCCCGGTAATGGTCGAAATCGCGGCCCTCGTGCCAGACCGACCAGAAATGCATGTCGCCGGAGGTGTCGTCGTGCCAGGCGTCACCAAACGAGAGCGGACCCGGAGTCGGGGAGGACGGCCACCAGACCGCGTCGGGGGCGGTTGCCTTGAGCCGAAGCTCGATCTCGCGGTTCAGCCGGTCATAGGCGACAAGATAGCGGTCGCGGTCCCGCTTGCTCTCGTCGAACCACGACAATGCGCCCACCAGTTCGTTGTCGCCGCACCACAGGACCTGGCTGGCGTGATGATGGAGCCGCGCCGTGACATCGCGCACTTCCTCGGCCACCTCTGACAGGAAATCGTCCGTGCAGGGGTAAAGGTTGCAGGAGAACATGAAATCCTGCCAGACCATCAGGCCAAGTTCGTCACACAGATCGTGCAGCCAGGTCGGTTCGTACCGGCCGCCGCCCCAGATGCGGATCATGTTCATGTTGGCGTCGACGGCCGAACGGAGCTGGTCCTCGACGGCTGCGGCGTCGATTCGCCCGGCGAGTGCATCCGCCGGAATCCAGTTGGCGCCCTTGCAGAAAACCGGGCGACCATTGACCTTGAGTATGAAGCTGCGGCCAATCTCGTCCGGCTCGCTGACCAGTTCGACCTCGCGCAGGCCGATGCGGCGATATTCCGTCTGCAGGCCCAGTTGCACGGTCAAGTCGTACAGCGACTGCTCGCCCTGGCCGGCTGGCCACCACAGGTCCGGTTCGGCAATCTGGAATTCCGCGATCAGGATCGGGTTTTCGGCGCCTTCGGGAACCGTCAGGCTGATTGTCTCGCCCGCAAAGCCAAAGGTCACCTCGGACTCCGCGATTGCGGTTCCGTCCAGATAGGCTTCGACCGTCAGGCTCACGCTGTCGCCGGAGTGATCCTGGGAAATGGCCAGCCGCTCTATGCGTTGCGGTTCCGCAGGTTCCAGAAGCAGCGTGCCATAGACCCCGGAGGCGGCCAGCGCGATGTTCCAGTCCCAGCCAAAATCACATTGCGGCTTGCGCAGCATGTTGCCGTTGGGAATGGGTTGGTTGTTGCCCTGGAACGGGACGAAATAGGGCTGTGCATCCTGAAGCGCCTGCGCGCTTCGGGCGATCGAATGCAGCCGGATCTCCAGTTGATTGGGGCCGATCCGCGCGGCGTGGGAAACGTCGGTGCGATAGGTGCGGTGGGCGTTGCTGGCCTCCAGCACGACCTCGTCGTTCAGCTTGACCGTGGCGACGGTGTCGATGTCGCCGGCAACCAGCACCAGGTCGCTGCGGTCCAGCACGATCTCGCGCGTGAGCACCCAGTCGCGCTCGCAGATCCAGCGCAGGTCATATTCGTTGCGGCCCCAGTAGGGGTCCGGGATCAGGTCGGCGGAGCGCAGCGCCGTGACGATATCCCCGGGCAACGTCATTTCGAACCTGAAGTCGCCCTGCTCATCCGTCACCAACCATTGGCCGGTGAGGTCGAGGGATTGCGCATGGGTGGAGTGGGTCATAGCCGGAGTTCCGAAACCTTGTCAAAGAAGGAGGATTTTGCGGGGTCGATCCCGATGTGTATGTTGTCGCCGTCCTTGACCTCTGCCTGACCGTCCATCCGGAACCGGAACGTCTGGCCGGCGAATTGCGTCCAGACCAACGTGTCAGAGCCCATGGGTTCCACCAGTTCCACCGTGACCTCGGCCTGGATCGGCAGCCCGGAAAGGTCGTGGCCGGTTGCAACGTGTTCGGGGCGGATGCCCATCGTGGCAGGTCCGTGTGGGGCGTCCGTTTCAAAACCGTAGCCGTCGGTTGGCAGGATCTGCCCATCCGTGGCGAAGCCATTCGGCCCGAGGTCGCCTTCGAGAAAGTTCATCGACGGCGATCCGATGAAGTCGGCGACAAACCGATTGCCGGGGCGGTTGTAGATTTCGGCCGGGCTGGCCAGTTGCATGACCGCGCCATCCTTCATGATCGCGATCCGGTCGGCCAGGGTCATCGCCTCCACCTGATCGTGGGTGACGTAGATCATCGTGTTCTTGAGCTTCTGATGCAGGCGTTTGATTTCGACCCGCAGGTCGGCGCGCAGCTTCGCGTCGAGGTTCGATAGCGGCTCGTCGAACAGGAACACATCCACGTCGCGCACCAGGGCCCGACCGATGGCGACGCGCTGGCGTTGCCCGCCCGAGAGCGCCCCGGGCTTGCGCTTCAGCAGCGGCTCGATCTGCAGGATTTTCGCGGCGCGGGCCACGCGTTCGGCGATTTCCGGCTTGGGCATGCCTGCGTTCTTGAGGCCAAACGACAGGTTCCCCTCGACCGTCATCTGCGGGTAGAGCGCGTAGGATTGGAACACCATGCCGATGCCCCGCTCGCTGGGTTCCAGCCAGGTGACGTTCTTGTCCTTGATGAAAATCTGCCCGTCGGTGACGTCCAGCAGGCCCGCGATGCAGTTGAGCAGCGTGGACTTGCCACAGCCCGAGGAGCCGAGCAGCACGAGAAACTCGCCGTCGTGGATGTCGAGGTCGAGATCTCGCAGCACCTTGACGGCACCAAAGGAGAGGTCGAGCGAGCGGATGGAGACTGAGTGCATCGTTTTACCCCTTCACGGCGCCGGCAGCGATGCCGCGCACGAACAGTTTGCCGGAGACGAAATAGATGGTGAGCGGCACGAGACCGGTGAGCAGTGTCGCCGCCATGTTGACGTTGTATTCCTTCACGCCCTGCACCGAGTTGACGATGTTGTTGAGCTGTACTGTCATCGGGTAGATCTCCGGCTTGGTGTAGATCACGCCGAACAGGAAATCGTTCCAGATGCCGGTGACCTGAAGGATCATCGCGACAACGAAGATCGGCAACGCCATCGGCAACATGATGCGGAAATAGATCCCCCAGAACCCGGCACCATCGACGCGCGCGGCCTTGAACAGTTCCTCCGGGACGGAGGCGAAGTAATTGCGGAACAGCAATGTCAGGATCGGCATGCCGAAGATCGTGTGTACGAGGACCAGGCCGGCCAGCGACGACATGATACCGATCTCGCGCAGGATGATCACGATCGGGTAGATCATCACCTGGTACGGGATGAAGGCACCAAGGATCAGGATGGTGAAGAAGACCTCCGATCCCTTGAACTTCCAGTTGGACAGCGCGTAGCCGTTGACCGAGGCAACGGCGATGGAGAGCACGACGGAGGGGATCAGGATCTGCACCGAGTTCCAGAAACCGCGGCTGAGCCCGTCACAGTTCACGCCGGTGCAGGCCTCAGACCAGGCCTTGACCCAGGGCTCGAAGGTGATTTCCAGCGGTGGCGCAAAGATGTTGCCCATGCGGATCTCGGGCATGCCCTTGAGCGAGGTCATCACCATGACCCAAAGAGGGATCATGTAGTAGATCGCCACGAGGCCGAGGGTGCCATAGAGGAAGATGTTTCCGCGTGAGAAAGCGCGCCTGGGCTTGGGGCCGCGGGGGCCGTCGGCAAGGCCGGTGGCGGGGACGGTCATACTCGCATCAGCCATGCTTCTTGCCTCCGAATTCGAGATAGGCCCAGGGGATCAGGATGATGACCACGGTCAGCAGCATCATTGTGGAAGCCGCGAAGCCCTGCGCGAGGTTCTGACCCTCGAACATGGTGTCATAGACATATTTGGCGGGCACTTCCGAGGCGATGCCCGGCCCGCCGGATGTCTGGGCGACCACGAGGTCGTAAACCTTGACGATACCGGACGTGATGAGCACCAGCGCGGTGATGAAGACCGGGCGCATCATCGGGATGATGACAACGACATAGGTTTTCCAGATCGGGATGCCATCGACGCGGCAGGCCTTCCAGATGTCTTCATCGATGCCACGCAACCCGGCGAGCATGATCACCATGATCAGCCCGGTACCCTGCCACAGCCCGGCAATCAGGATGCCGTAGATGACGATATCGGGGTTGTAGAGCGGGTCGAACTCGAAGCTCTCCCAACCGAGCTTGCGAACAATGTTCTGAACGCCGAAATCCGGGTTCAGGATCCATTGCCAGACAAGGCCGGTGACGATGAAGCTGAGCGCGAAGGGATAAAGGTAGATGGTGCGGAACACGCCTTCGAAACGTACCTTTCGGTCAAGAAGGGCGGCAAGCGTGAAGCCGATGACCAGTGTGAATATCAGCGAACAGATGCCGTAGACCGCGAGGTTCTCGATCGAAATCAACCAGCGGCGCGTGCCCCAGAGGCGGTCGTACTGGGCTAGCCCGACAAAATCCAGTTTCGGCAGCAACCGGGAATTGGTGAAGGAATGGACCACCGTCCAGACCGTGCAGCCGACGAAGATGACCATTGCGGTCAACACCATCGGGATCGCCGCGATCTTGGCGGTCAGGTTCTTGAACAGCCGGTTGGGCGGACGGTTACCTTCCCCCGCCCGGACAGGGGGCGCGTCTGTTGTGCTCATGGGGTCCTCCCGACCGGTGTGCCGGCCACGCGAATGAAGCAGGGAAAGGGCCCGGCCCCCTGGGTCAAGAAGACCGTGGGGCCGGGGGGAATGGGTCAGTCAGCGGTCTTGATGATCTTGGCGTAGGACTTCTGCGCATCTTCCGGTGAATAGGACGGGTCGGCGAAGAATTCGGTCATCAGGTCGTTGATCTGACTGGTGGTGTCCGGCGTCAGGTGCATGTCACCCGAGGGCATGATGTTGCCATCGGCAAGGATCTTGAGACCTTTTTTCATGCAATCGTTGGCCGCGGCCAGATCGACGTCGCCGCGTACGGGCAGCGAGCCCTTGGCGAGGTTGAAGGCGACTTGAACCTCCTTGGAGAGCAGCAGCGCGGCCAGTTCCTTCTGGCCGGCAGTCACGTCCGCATCCTTGTTCACCGGGAAGTAGAAAGCGTCGCCCCCGGTGTCGAGGATCTGGGTTTCGCCCAGACCCGGCAGGCAGGTGTAGTCCTCGCCGGCGGTCTGTCCGGCCACCTGGAACTCGCCCTGGGCCCAGTCGCCCATGATCTGCGCGCCGGCCTCGCCGGTGATGACCATGTTGGTTGCCTGGTTCCAGTCCTGAACCTTGCTGTTCTTGGCCATCTCGCGGGCCACGGCAGCCGCTTCGAATACCTTGGCCATCTCGGGACCACCTGCGGCGTCAGCGTTCTTGTCGACATTGATCTGCTTCCACAGGTCCAGCCCGCCAAGCGCCACGGTCATCACGCCGAAGGCGCCGTTCTGTTGCCAGGGCTGGCCGCCCATCGCCAGCGGCACCTTGCCGGCGGCCTCCAGCGCATCTCTGGCAGCGACGAATTCGCCCCAGTTCTGCGGCACGTCCACGCCAGCGTCGGCAAACGCCTTGTGGCTCAGCCACATCCACTGCCAGGAGTGTATGTTCACAGGGGCGCAGTAGATCTTGCCCTCAAACGTGCAGGCATCGAGCAACGAACTCGGGTGCACCACGTCCTTCCAACCTTCGGCCTCCGCGATGTCGGTCAGGTCCATCAACAGCCCGGCCTGGATCAACTCCTCGGCCTGGCGACCGTGGTTCAGCTGTGTCGCGCCCATCGGGTCGCCACCAAGGATGCGGCTGACGATGATCGGGCGTGCGGTGCCCCCCGACCCGGCGATCGCCCCATCGACCCAGGTATGGTCGGTGCCGTTGTCAAATGCCTTGGCAAGCTCTGCCACGGCGGCGGCCTCGCCCCCCGACGTCCACCAATGCGTGACTTCAAGATCGGCGGCGTTGGCGGCGCCGACGCCGGTTAGCGCGGTCGCGGCCAGAATTCCGGTGATGGTTTTCACGATTATCCTCCCTGGAACTAAATCGTTGTAGAGAGAAGCTAAAACGATGTAGTTTTTCAAATCAAGGGTCTTGTTCCGGGGAAGACTGATGTTTTCGGCGGCAACTGGACGCGCCCAGGCGGGGATGATAGCGCCCTGAAAGGGCCATGTAGCGTGGCATTGAAAGGCATTGAAACGCAATGACGCCCAAACGGCCCACACTGAAAACGATCTCGGAATTGAGCGGTTTTGCCGTGCCGACGGTCTCGCGGGCGCTCAAGAATGCTCCGGATATCGGTGCGGAGACCAAGCGCAAGGTCCGTCAGATCGCCGCCGACATCGGCTATGTGCCGAATCGGGCCGGTGTGCGGTTGCGGACCGGAAAGACCAATGTCATCTCGCTGGTGCTGGCGACCGATCACGATGTCACCGACCACACCGGTCGGTTGATTGCCTCGATTGCCCAGGCCTTGCGGGGCACGGGCTATCACATGATCGTCACGCCCTTTTCGTCGGGTGAGGACCGCATGGACTCGATCCGCTATGTGGTCGAGACAGGTTCGGCGGATGCGATCATCATCAACCAGATCGAACCCGAAGATCCGCGCGTTGCCTATATGATGGAACGAGGATTTCCGTTCGCCACCTATGGGCGCACGGACTGGTGCCGCGATCACCCGTATTTCGATTTCGACAATGGAGCCTTCGGGGCTATCGCCGGAAAGCGGCTGACAGAGCGGGGGCGGCGGAACGTGCTTCTGGTCGCTCCGCCCTTGGATCAAAGCTATACGAGGCATATGATCGACGGACTGCGGGGAGCCCTAAACGCGGGCGGCGCGCAATTCGAGATTCTCGACGGCTGCAACAGTGACGGAACCAACCCCGAAATCCGGTCCTGCCTTTCGGCCCGCTTGCGCACCGGGGGCGCAGTGGACGGGATCGTGTGCCCGTCGACAACTGCTGCGATTTCCTCGGTTGCCGCACTGGAAGCATTCGGGTGCGCTCTTGGCGAGGACGTCGACGTGTTCGCCAAGGAGGCGATCCCGTTTCTGGGGATCTTCCGTCCGCAGATCCTGAGCGTGATCGAAGATGTGGTGGCAGCCGGACAATTCCTTGCCGAGGCCGCGATCCGCGCAATCGAGCACCCAGACCTGCCACCCATGCAGGCCATAGAGGTTGCCAAGTTGCCCAATCCGATCGAGCCACTGGCCTGACATCCATCGCAAACAAGACAAGAGCGGCCCAAAACCTTCAGACGATCGCCACAAACCGGCCCGACTCTCTCGCTAGCGTTTCCGTAGGGGCGACAACGGGAGACCTGTCGTGGAGATCGTACAGACCAATAGATGCGCGGGCCGCACGGCCGCAATCCCGATGATCGGACTTGGCGCCGCCTGTTGTTGCTCGATCGAGATCGTGCAGAACCGGTTTCCTGATTTCGCCGCCGTACCGGGAACAGCGGGAGCCGTTCTGGCGCTTGTGGGGGTGGTGATGCTGTTTCGCTGTCAGGTCCGTCAAGCCCGGGAGCAGGACGCCCTCAAGAAAGCCTGTGTCAGGATTGCTCCCTACGTCCCTGAAACGACCGACGGATCACAAGGGGCGGAAATCCTGAAGATTGTCCTGACCCCGGCAGGGGCCTCCCCGGTCGCCAATGCCATGGAAACCCCGATTCTGCGGCGCCACACACAGGCAAAGCCCAGCCCATCCCGAACAAATACCACGGAAACTCCCTTGCACGCGGGCCGTCCGGACCATCGGTTCGCGACACCGGCCACGCTCTACAAGGTGCTGAAACTGGGAAATGGTGGGACGCGGGATGTCGATCTGTCGCGTCGTGCATTGGCGCGCCTGGAGGCGGATCCGTTCGTCAGGCGCCTTTCCCGTCTGGGGTGAAGCCGGTCCTGCGTGGTTTGGGTCGAACCGACCATCAGCGGCTAGACGCTTTTTAGAATTTCACCTTGACGTTCGGCAGCGCCAGAACGGTGATCAGATCCCGCACCTCTTGCCGGGCAGCGATGTTGGACAGGTTCAACCGATCCGTGCCGATGTCGCGCAGGTCCAGCAATGTCAGTCCGCGTGGGAACAATTCCCGAAAGATCACCCGTTCGCTGAACCCCGGGGCAACGCGAAATCCGATCCGCTTGCTCAACTTGCCGAGGGCTTCGCCGACCTTGCGCTTGTTGTGCATCTGCTGGGAGCCGAGCCGGTTTCGGGTCACGATCCAGTCGATCGGGGGGAGCCCGGCCCGGGCGCGGGTCTGACGGGCCGACCAGACCATCTCGGAATAGACCGATGGTCCGAGGATGGTGCCATCCTCGGGCCGGGTTCGGGCCAGAAGGTCGAAATCCACGAAGGAATCGTTGAGTGGGGTGATCAGCGTATCGGCAAGGGAATGGGCCATCTGGCTCAGGCGGGTATGGGAGCCGGGACAATCGATCAGGATGAAGTCGGAATCCGGTTCAAGCATCTGGATCGCCAACGACAGCCGATAGTCGGACAGGTTCTGACCTTCGGGCACCTCTTCGGGTGCGACATCGGGCAGGTTCACGTAGGACGGGGTTGCCAGCGTGTGGCCATTCGCCTTGCAGAAGGCGCTGCGGTTCTCGATGTAACGGCCGAGGCTCTGTTGCCGCAAGTCGAGGTCCATCGTGCCGACCCTATGGCCCATCCGCGCCAGCGCGGTTGCCACATGCATCGATGTGGTCGACTTGCCTGACCCGCCCTTTTCGTTTCCGACGACAATGATGTGCGCCACGATGCCTCCAGCCTCTGCGGCTATGGGCCTTTCTGCCGGTGTCCTGTCAAATGGGCTGTACCCCGTGACATGAACCGGTAGATCGGATTGCCGCGAACCGAGGCTGTACTGCCCGTCGCGCCAAAGGAAAAGGCGAAATGTCGCCGACGCCGGTGGTGGCCGTCAGAAGACCCACCGCCATAGCAATTCCCCGAGGGACAGAACCAGAAATGTCGGAGCCGCGAGCAGGCACGCCAACCAGAGTGTGCTGCGAAGGGTTTTCCGGGGGGCGGGTGCGGTGACGCCATGAACTGTCGTGGGAGCGGTCTGCATGGCGTCATTAACCATCGCTTAGGTTTCGGTATGATTAATGCCGCCATGCAATCCGATTGGATCGAAACGCCCGACCTGGAACTGCCCTGCGGGGCGATCACGCCCCTGCAGCAGCACCCGACTTATGGGGCCGCCTGTTCGTCTTTGGGCGCGCGGGCACGTTTCATGGTTCTGCGCGGCCCGCAAGGCGGTGCGGCGCGCGGGGCAGTGCAGGTATTGCTGCGGCGCTGGCCCCTTCTGGGGGAGGCCGCGCTGGTGTCGCGCGGGCCGGTCTGGGCCCCCGACGTTGCGCCAGACGTTCAAAGGGCCGGTCTGCACGCCTTGCTGGAACAGCTCCGGGCCGGCTTTCGGGTGGTCAGCGTTACGCCAGAGTGCTGCGCTGGCGAGGATCCGATGGACGGCAGCGGTTGGCTGACTTCGGTGACCCCGTGTTTCCTGGCGCGTCTGGATCTGGCAAAGCCGCTGGATCAACTGCGCGCGGAATTGCATCGCAAATGGCGCTATCGCCTCGGGTTGTCGGAACGAAGCGATCTGCGGCTGCGTCACGTGCCGATGCCTGCCGATCCGGGCCATTGGCTGTTGCAGGCCGAAGCCAGACAATCCCGGGCGCGGGGCTATCGCAACCTGCCGGCTGCTTTTGTTCCGGCTTGGGTGCGCGCTGGCGGGCCCGGCGCGGCGCGTCTGTTCGTTGCGAATCTGGGCGGGGCTCCGGTGGCGGGCATGGTGTTCCTGCTGCACGGTCAGGGTGCCAGCTATCATATCGCCTGGACCGGGCCCGACGGGCGCCGCACCGATGCTCATCGGCGGCTGTTGTGGTCCGCCATCGAATGGTTGCAGACGCGGGGCGTCAAGACGCTGGACCTCGACAGGTTCGACACCGAAATCACGCCGGATCTGGCGCGGTTCAAGCTGGGTACCGGCGCGCAGGCCGTGCAATTGGGGGCAACCCGGATCTCTGCCCCCTTTTCACGTCTTTTCGCCGAGCGAAAGAAACCGACGCCGAAGCCGGCACGGGGTGGGGCGGCGTGCGCCTGATGGCCTCGCCGCCGCGCGACCGGCGCTAGGTCGCCTGATCGAGATACGCAACGAGGATATCGCGCGCCGCCTGTAGATCGTTGCGGTCGATCATCTCGGTCACGGTGTGGATGTAGCGGGTGCCCACCACGATTCCGATCGCCCGGGCGCCGGCCGCAGCCTGCTGCGCGGCGGCGCCATCCTGTCCGCCCGCGCGCAGCATGGTGCGCTGGAACGGAATACCCTTTGCCGTGGCCAGCGCGTCGAACTCTGCCACCAGACGCTTGTCGGCGATGAAGGAACTGTCGCGCACATGCAGGCCAAACCCCTTGCCCTGCTCGGTCGTCCGATCCTGTTCCGGGACGCCGGGGGTGTCGCAGGCGAGCGTGGTGTCGATGCCAATGCCGATATCGGGCTGCACCCGATAGGCCGACGTGCGGGCGCCGCGCAGGCCAACCTCTTCTTGACACGTAAAGACCACATGGATCTCGGCGGCATTGGCTGCCTCGCCCAGCCCTCGCAGCGCCTCGATGCCCAACCAGCAGGCGACCCGGTTGTCGAGCGCCTTGGAGACCAGCTTGTCCCCCATCTGCAGGAAGGGTTCGTCCATCACTACCATGTCGCCAACCTTGACCTGATCGGCGGTCGCTTCGCCGAGGCCGGTATCAACATAGAATTCGTGGACCTCGGGGATTTTCTTGCGGTCCTCGGGTGACGCAATGTGCACGGGGCGTCCGGCGGGGTTCATCACGCCCTTCAGATCGCCGCTGTCGGTGCAGATCAGAACCCGGCGGGAAAACAGGTTGCGCGGATCGAAGCCACCGACGGGCTGGAGGTAGATATAACCCTCCTTGGTGATGTGGCTTACCAGGAAACCGATCTCGTCCATGTGGCAGAGCAACATGATCCTGGTCGGGGTGTCCCCGCCGCCGCGCGCATCCCGACGGCACAGCAAGGACCCCATCGGATCCGTCTCGACGTGATCGAACATGCCGTCGATTTCAGACAGGATCAACGCGCGGACGCGATCCTCGTGTCCGGGGACACCGGGCGTTTCGCAAAGGCGTTTGAGCAGGTCGATGTTCATGGGGAGGCTCCGTCATCCGTGGGGCTGGGGTCAGCCGACCCTATCGCGCCGGTGCGCGTCGACAAGCCCCAACGAAAAACGCCGCCCCGAAAAGGAGCGGCGTTCTGCACTGTCCAACTGGTCTCTGGCTCAGAAGCCGAGGCCTTCGTATTTTTTCTTGAACTTGGAAACCCGTCCACCGGTGTCCATCAGTTTGGCCGAACCACCGGTCCACGCAGGGTGCACCGTCGGGTCGATATCCAGAGAGAGCTGGTCGCCCTCCTTGCCCCAGGTGGATTTCATCTGGAGGATGGTCCCATCGGTCATCTTGACGTCGATGAGGTGGTATTCGGGATGCAGATCCTTTTTCATCTCGACGTCTCCTTACGACTTGGGCTTGTAGGTGTTGTCTTCCGCGATACGGGCCGACTTGCCGCGACGCGAACGCAGGTAGTACAGCTTCGCCCGACGGACGCGGCCACGGCGCACGACGGTGATGCTTTCGATGTTGGTCGAGTGCAGCGGGAACACACGCTCCACGCCCTCGCCGAACGAAATCTTGCGGACGGTGAACGAACCGGCAATGCCGAAACCGTTCTTGCGGGCGATGCAGACGCCTTCGTAGTTCTGCACACGGCTCCGCGAGCCTTCGGTCACCTTGTAGCCGACGCGAATGGTGTCGCCGGCCTTGAAGTCGGGAAGCTCGTTCCCGAGGGAGGCGATCTGTTCCGCCTCCAGTTCTGCGATCAGGTTCATCTGAGCGCTCCTATGTTGCTTGCGGTTATGCCCGCAAAGTGTTTACGCGGCCTCAGAGCTCCAGGTCTTCATCGGGTCCACCCGTGGTTGGATCGGGGCGCCCGCCGGAGGTCAGGTCGACATTCCTTTTTGGGTATCGTGCTGCGGCGAAGCGAGCTGGGCCGAAGAAGACCTGCCGTGAATGCCATGACTGCAACAAGAAACCGCCCGAGTCGGTTTCCCGCACGAGATGGCCGGTGTTTAGGCGAACCGCACCCTCTTGGCAAGCCTGTGTCGCAAGGGCCGGAGCCATCCCCGGGGTGCCGATCCTCGCCCCCGGAATGGACCACTGAATTGTCTTGGCCAGGGCCTAGAGCAAAACCTCGCCCACCAGCATTTGCGGCTGGGTGTTGGTGAATTCGGGGATGTCGGCAAGCACTGGGCCGGCCTGTGACAGGGCTGCATCCAGCGCCGCCTGATCAACAAAGGTCATGGTGGCCACGATGTAGAATGCGGGGGGTGTGTCGGGTCCGCCGGCCAAGCCCTTGCTGATCGTGGTGTGCTGAATATGTGGACCCATGTGCCGGGCGACGAGCGGCATGTGGGTGGCGCTGTAGTAGGCAAAATCGAAGGTGGTGTCGGGGGCAATCGGATAAAGAACCTGCAACGAAAGGGCCATGGTGTCGCTCCTGTTTTGCGCGTGAGGGCGATTGATAGCACGGATCACGCGCCAGATGCCGACAAAGAGTCAGCGCTTGTCCGCCAGGCGCGCCTGGTGGGCCGCCCACAGGTCTGGCCGACGGGCCTGTGTCAGCGCCTCGGATTGTGCCTGCCGCCAGGCCGCGATCTTGCCGTGGTGGCCGGACAGGAGCACGTCGGGGACAGGGCGCCCCTGCCATTCGGCCGGACGGGTGTATTGCGGGTGCTCCAGCAGGCCCTCACTGAAGGATTCTTCCTCGGTCGACGCCTGGTTTCCCAAAACCCCCGGCAGCAACCGGACCGTCGCGTCGAGCATAGCCTGCGCCGCGATCTCTCCGCCCGTCAGGACGAAGTCGCCCAGACTGACCTCCTCGATGTCGAAGGCATCGAGAACCCGTTGGTCGACTCCTTCGAACCGGCCGCAGAGCAGCGTGATGCCTTGGGTGGTTGACCAGCGACGTGCGGTCGCCTGATCAAACGGCTTGCCACGGGGCGACAGGTAGATCAGCGGCCAGCGGCTGCGATCCTGCGGGGTGCCACGGGACGCCTCGGTCAATGCCTTGGCGACAACATCGGGGCGCAGGACCATCCCGGCCCCACCGCCCGTCGGCGTATCATCGACATTGCGGTGCTTGCCCTCGCCGAACTGGCGCAGGTCGATGGCTTCCAACCCCCAGAGGCCCTCTTGCAGCGCCTTGCCGGTCAGGGATTCTCCCAGAACGCCGGGAAAGGCATCGGGAAACAGGGTGATGATCCGGGCTTGCCAGGCACCCTGCAACTGTGGGGTCGGCCCCATCAGGTCGCGGGGGATCAGGCTCGCTGCGATCGACAGGCGACCGTGGGATTTGGGGGTATCAGTCATGTCCGCTCAGCTCCGCCTGGGTATCTTCGATCTTCTGGGACAACCCGATCAGCCCGTCCGACAACTCCGGGTGGCTGGCCTGGATCTGGTCCGAAATATCCAGCAGGCGCGTCACATCGGGCATGTCGTTGACCGTGGTCGGAAAGTCGCGCAGCAACGCCTCCGACAGGGTCAGGTAGCGCGCAAGCGTGATGGTGTCGGCGGCATCGACAATCAGGTCAAATACCTCGGCCATGCGCCTGTCGCCCAATCCGTTCCAGGCCAACCCGCCATCAGAGGCCAGCAGCAGGACCGCGTGCCTGTCGCGCCGGGCCCCGGTCCGTTCGGCGCGGTGCATGAAGGCGGTATGGGCAATCTGGCTGCGCACCTCGAAAATGACCGGCTCCAGCCGGCGTGTCAGGTCCGCCGTCGATGCCCCGTCGGCGGGCAGTGTGTCGATCTGTCCGTAGGCGGTTGCCAGAACCGATGCTTCGGCCTGTGTCGGGTGGGCCAACGGCAGATCCGGGTCGGCCTCAACAATCTCTTCGGCGTCGTCGGCAAAGTCGTTGAGCGATTTCAACGCCTTTTCGAGAAACGCCTCCACTTGTGCTTCTTCCTTTGGCTTCCAGAAGATCCGCCCGAGCGCCAGGGCCCCGAGCCCCATGGCAAGCCACGCCAGCAGCGGAGCCGTCGTTGTCACTCCCAGAAGGGCGCGCAGCATCTGGCCGAGCCCCAGGCACATGGAGGCCAGCGCGAAATGGATCATCAGGGTTGGCAGGGCAAGGCCCGGTCCATCGCGAAACGGCTGGTGCCGCATGACGAGGAGCCACAGGAAGAACAGCACGGTGAAGGGGAGCACGGCAAAATAGGCAGCCCCCGTCAGCCCCGCCCCGATGGGAGCGGCGTAAAACAGGACCCCGGCAAGCCCAAGGCCCCAGTTCTTCATCAGAACAGGCCCTCGGGCGGGTCCGCGACGATCCGGCCGGCCGCAATGTCGACGGTCGGCACGGCATCGCGGGTGAAGGGCAGCAGGACGGTCGCCTTCAACCCCGGTCCGTGGATTTCGAGCATGTCGCCAGCGCCGTATTCCTGCACCGCGCGCACCGAGCCAAGCAGTGTGCCGCCGGTGTCGCGCACCTCCAACCCGATCAGGTCGGCGTGGTAGAATTCGTCATCCGGCAGGTCTGGCATCCGATCTCTGTCGGCATACAGGCGGACTCCCTTTCGGGCATCGGCCTGCTCCTTGGTCGCAATGCCCGACAGTCGCGCCGCAAAACCATTGGGCACCGATTTGGTGAGCGTGATCGTATAGCTCTGGCTTCCGTCCTCGGAGTAGAGGGGCCCGTAGGAGGCCACATCCTCTGGCTGGGCACAGAAACTCTTGAGCCGCACTTCGCCATTCACGCCAAAGGCGCCCGCAATGGCGCCAACACAGACGCGGTCAGTCATGGGCGCTCACTCCTTCGCAAATTCCGGCCGCGCCGACACGTCCACCGGCATCCAGGCAGCGATCATCCAAAAGGGATTGCTGCACGGAGAGGCCGCTGAACAGGCCGCCGCCAAAGGCGACGGCCAGGATGATCAGGCGCAACATGGCGGTCGATCAAGCCGGGCCGATTACTCGGCGGCGGCTTCTTCGACAGCCTCTTCCGCGGGCGCTGCGGCAGCTTCAGCTGCTGCGGCTTCCTTGGCTGCCTTTTCGCTGGCGCGTTCCTGCGCCTTCTTGCCCGGCTTGGCCTTGTTGGGGTTGTTGCGATCGGTCTTCTCGCGAAGGCCGGCGGCTTCCAACATGCGCACGATACGGTCGGTGGGCTGCGCGCCCTGGCTCAGCCAGTACTGCACACGCTCGACGTTCATCTTCACGCGCTCTTCGGAATCCTTGGGAAGCAGCGGGTTGTAGGTGCCCAGCTTCTCGATGAAGCGGCCATCGCGCGCCATGCGGCTGTCGGCGGCGACGATCGAGTAGTAGGGGCGCTTCTTGGAGCCGCCACGGGCGAGACGGATTTTCATGGCCATTGTTGTGTTCTCCTTTGAATGGCGTTGGTCCAGACGGGGCTTCCGCCTGTTATTCCTGGTGTTTCTTGTGGTGTCGGATGACTTCCTGAATGATGAAGTTCAGGAAAGCCTTGGCGAATTCGGGGTCCAGGTCGGCCTCCGTTGCCAGGTCTTCTAGCCGCTCGATCTGCTGCGCCTCGCGCGCGGGATCGGACGGGGGAAGGTCGTGTTCGGCCTTGAGTTTTCCCACGGCCTGGGTGTGCTTGAACCGCTCGCCCAGCGTATAGATGAGGATCGCGTCCAGCCGGTCAATGCTCTGGCGATGCTCTTTCAGTACCTCGGCGGCCTGTGTGACGACGTCAGTCAATGGCGTACCCTTTCGGCTTGAACAGCGGGTCATGGTAGGATCGGATTTCCATGTCGATCCCGTCCTTCAACTGGCCGTCGCGCAGGACGGCGGGCGACGGGTGGCGATAGACCACGTCGCTGCCATCGACCGATGTGGCGACCTTGTCTCGGGTTGCACCAAGGCGTTCGGCCAGCCGTATGGAATCCAGGTTCTTGGGGTCCAGGTAGGACACGGCGGTCTCCCAGCCAGCGACATCGTAGAAATACTGCCGTGCCCGGTGCGTGGCCTCCAGCGCATATCCGTGCCCGGTTCTCTCGGGCCAGATGAACCAGGCGATCTCGCGCTCGGGCCACTTGGGCGGGAACCAGCCGCCAGCCATTCCCAGCGTCTCGTCGGTTTCGCGCAGGTGGATCATCCACATGCCGAAGCCTCGGATCTCCCAGTGGCCGATCTCGGCTGCGTAGAGCATCCAGGCTTCGTAGGGGTTCAGCGGTCCGCCCATGAATCGCGAGCGATACGACGCGAAAGTCGCCTTGAAGTTCGGATAGTCCCCGGGTTCGGGGCCGCGCAGCACCAAACGCTGGGTTTCAAGCACCGGTATGTCGCGGTGTCCCATCAGATGGCTCCCTTTGTGTGGCGATAGACAAGGCAGTCGGGCGCAATGGCCAGCCTTTCGGCGGTGTCGTCCCGGCGGGCGCCAAGGCGGTCGGCCAACGCGATGGACCGGACGTTCTCGGGCTCGATGTAGGACACGGCGGTCTCCCAACCCAGCGGGCCAAAGGCGTGCGCACGGGCGGCGGTTGCGGCTTCGTGGCCGATCCCCTTGCCTTCGGCCTCGGGGTACAGGATCCAACCCAGTTCGCGTTCCGGCCAGTCGATCGGATACCAGCACCCGACCAGGCCCACCGGAGCGCCGGTGTCCTTGAGGGTCACGGTCCACATGCCAAATCCGCGCATCGCCCAGTGGCCGATTTCGGTCGCAAAGTGGCGCCAGGCGTTGCGGGGCTGCATCGGCCCGCCGACAAAGCGAGAGCGGTCAGTGTCATAGAAACCGCCGAACGCAGGATAGTCAGACGCTTGAGGCCCGCGCAGGACCAGCCGTTCGGTTTCAAGCACCGGGTAGGTGACGGAAAAGCTCATGCGTAAGCCTCCATTCCGCCGTCGCCCTGCGGGTGCGGGTGGCGATAGACGAGGTCGCCGGCATCGGGGCGCTCGGCGGCACCATCGCGCACCGCGCCCAGCCGCTGCGCCAACCGGATGGAGGCAGCGTTGTCCGGGTCGATGTAGCTGACCAGCGTGGACAGGTCGCGTGGGCCAAAAGCCCAGTCGCGCGCTGCCTGTGCGGCCTCCAAGGCGTATCCATTGCCCTCGAACCCGTCATGGAGCATCCAGCCCAGTTCGATCTCGGGAAAGAAGTCCGGCTTGTTGACGCCAACCTGCCCCAGAACCGTGCCATCGGTGCGCCGTTCGACGGTCCAGCCGCCGGTGTCATTCAGGCTCCACGATCCGCTGTCGGCGGCAAACCAAAGCCACGCTTCCCTGCGCGAACAGGGCCCGCCCATCCAGCGGGACCGGTCCGTGGCCAGCGTGGCCGCAAACGGCTCGAAGTCCTCGACGCGCTGGGGGCGGAGGGTCAGACGATCCGTTGACAGGGTGGGGGCAAGGCTCATGCGGCGCGTTTCCAGCCGTGTGCACGCACCGGGTGGCGATAGGTCTGTGCGTCGGTGGCCGTTTCCGAGAACGGGTCGGCTATCGCGCCAATGCCACGGGCCAGCTGGACCGAACGACGATCCGCAGGATCGATGTAGCTGATGATCTCTGCCCAACCGACGCCCTTTTCGGCAAAGCGGCGGGCAGCGCGCAGGGCTTCGGGGGCCAGCGTGTCGGCATCGGCTGTGTCCAGGAACAGCCAGCCAAGTTCGGGGTCTGGCCAGCCGGTCGGATGCCAGGGCCCAGCCAGCCCGATCGGCTCGTCGGTGCCCTTGGGCACGACCGCGAACAGGCCGATCCCACAGAGATCCCAGTGGCAGACAATCGGCACGGTCTGAGTGCGGGCGCGGGTGCCCGACAGCGGGGCGGTCGCGACATGGCGGTCGCCGTCGCGCAGACGGGCAAGCACGATGCCGATATCGGCACGGTTGGGGCGGCGCAAAAACAGGCGGTTGGTTTCGAGGACAGGAGAGCGCATGGCGTTACTTCTTCTTGCCGAAACCTGACAGGCCGGGTGGCAGGCCCATGCCTCCGCCCAGTCCGGGCAGCCCGCCGGGCATGCCGCCCGGCATCTTGCCAAGCGCCTTGGCGGCCTTTTCCATGTCGGCGGGGTTCATGCCGGCCAGGTCCTGGGAACCGCCGCCACCCTTGCCGAGCATCGAGCCGAGGGCTTGCTTCAGCATGCCCTTCTTGCCCATCTTCTTCATCATGTCGGCCATCTGACGATGCATTTTCAGCAGTTTGTTCAGGTCGGATACGTCCAGGCCGGCGCCCTTGGCGATCCGCTTCTTGCGGCTTGCCTGCAGGATTTGTGGCGCGGCACGCTCTTTCTTGGTCATCGACTGGATCAGCGCGACCTGGCGTTTGAGGATGTTGTCGTCGAACCCGGCCTCGGCAATCTGGTTCTTCATCTTGCCCATGCCGGGCATCATCCCCATGACGCCTTCCATGCCGCCCATCTTCATCATCTGTTCCAGCTGGGCCTTCAGGTCGTTCATGTTGAACTGACCCTTCTGGAAGCGCTTCATCATGCGCTCGGCCTGCTCGATCTCGATGGTCTCCTGGGCCTTTTCGACCAGCGAAACGATGTCGCCCATGCCAAGGATCCGGCCGGCGATCCGCTCGGGGTGGAACTCCTCCAGCGCGTCCATCTTTTCGCCCAGGCCGACGAACTTGATCGGCTGGCCAGTGACAAAGCGCATCGAGAGCGCCGCACCGCCGCGGCCGTCGCCGTCCATCCGGGTCAGAACCACGCCCGAGATGCCGATGCGGCTGTCGAAGTTCTCGGCGGTGTGTACGGCGTCCTGACCGGTCAGGCCGTCGACCACCAGCAGCGTTTCGCGCGGATGCGTGACATCGCGGACCGCTTCGACCTCGGCCATCAACTCGTCATCAATGGACAGGCGGCCGGCGGTGTCGAGCATGTAGACGTCGTAGCCGCCCAGCGTCGCCTGCTGTTTGGCGCGCTTGGCAATCTCGACCGGCTTTTGGCCCTTGATGATCGGCAGCGTATCGACGCCGACCTGGATGCCGAGGATCTGCAACTGTTCCATGGCGGCGGGGCGGTTGACGTCGAGCGATGCCATCAGCACGCGCTTGCCACTGCGCTCTTTCAGCCGCTTGGCCAGCTTGGCCGTGGTGGTTGTCTTGCCCGAGCCCTGAAGGCCGACCATCAGGATCGGCGCGGGCGGGTTGTCGATCTTCAGGTCACCGGGGGTGTCGGTGTCGCCGGCAAGAAAATGCACCAGCTCGTCATGTACGATCTTAACGACCTGCTGGCCGGGTGTGACCGATTTGGTGACGATCTGGCCGGTCGCCTTGTCCTGCACTGCCTTGACGAAGTCGCGGGCCACCGGAAGCGAAACGTCGGCCTCCAGCAGGGCAACGCGGACCTCACGCAGGGCGGTCTTGACGTCGTCCTCGGAGAGCGCGCCCTGTTTGGTCAGCCGGTCAAAGACCCCGGAGAGGCGATCTGATAGAGTCTCGAACATGACCCGGCCCTCCTTCGGCCTTTCGTCTTACACATGACCTCCATGTAGGAAGCCTTTTGCCGAACGACAAACGCACCAGTGGGCGCAACGCGCTGACTGGTGGCGATCCTCCAATATTGGAGGACCGGAAGTTCGCACTTCCGGGTGTTGTACTGGTCGTTACGCCACGGGCGGCCACGGAGTCAAGTCAATCCGGCCTCGCCCGCAGGGCAGGGGGAATGGGCCGGCGACAGTTCCTCGATGTGGCCGGGCGCGAGATCCGGGGTGGAAGCCGGGTCTCGCGATGTTGGTTGATCAGGCGGCACTTGCCAGATCGTCGGCGGTCACGAAGGCAATGTCGGCGATGCCGAGAAAGCCGAAGACATGACGCAGGTAGCCGGAGGCGAAGTCATAGTCGGCCCCCAGCGGTGTTCCGCCTGAGGCGTACGCCACGATCACCTTCTTGCCGGTCAGCAGGCCGACAGGGCCGGTTTCGGTATAGCGGAAGGTCACGCCGGCCCGTGCCACCAGGTCGATCCAGGCCTTCAGTCCCGCAGGAACGCCAAAGTTGTAGATCGGCAGGCCCAAGACGATGGTATCGGCGGCCTGAAGCTCGGCCACGAGAGCGTCGGACAGCGCGAGAGCCTCGACCTGTTCCGCTGTGCGATCGCTGGCTGGAGTGAAGTTGGCGCCGACCCAGGTCTCGTCGATCTGCGAAAGCGGGGTAACCGCAAGGTCGCGGGTAACAACGGTTGCGTCCGGGTGGGCCGCCAGGACGCTGTCGCCGATCTCGCGAGAGACCGAGCCGGTGCGGCGGGCAGAGGCGTCGATGCGAAGGATGGTTTCGTTGGTCATGTGCTGTGGTCCGATCTGAAATTGTTTCCCTTGTTTAACCAGATGGACCTGATCGAATTTGCACACAACATTGAGAAATCTACGATTGATTGTGCGTTTTTGTAAGATGTCGGATCATCAACAATCAAAAATGGCGCGCAGGTTGCCCTGCGCGCCCCAGACTGGATTTCTCCGGTCTGCCTACCGATTGGCTTCTACGCAAATGGGAGCGAAGCCAGCCGGAGCGCTGCTGTCCATCGTGGCGCGGCACAGAAGGATGTCGCCGGTCGTGGAGTCGACGATCCAAAGTGCGCCATCGTCCGTCGGGAATGCCTGGAAGGGGGCCGGTGCCGCCGACGACCGGTTCATGCTCTGGCCGTGTCCCTTGCCCTGACCTCGGCCTTGTCCCTGACCTTGGCCCTTGCCTTGACCTTGCCCCTGTCCTTGGGTGGTTGCTTGGCCCTGGCCCTGGCCCTGGCCCTTCCCCATACCCTGGCGCTGACCCTGTGGTTGGCCTTGAGTGGTGTCCTGACCTTGACCCTGCCCCATGCCCTGACGTTGGCCGTGTCCCTTGCCTTGCCCTTGCCCTCTGCCTTGACCCTGACCCTGACCCATGCCTTGGCGGGCCTGTCCGGCACCCTGTTGCCGTGCGCCCGGCCCGAAATCCGTTTTGGAAAGAACGCCATCGGCGTCTGAATCCATGACCTTCATCCACGCGGCGGCGGCGCCGACGAACTCCATTTCGGTCACGATGCCATCGCTGTTGGTGTCGATCGCGGAGTGTTCCAGAACCTGTTCGGCGCGGTTGTTGCCATTGCCACGATCCGCGGGGCGTTGCATCGAGTCAACGCGGGCGTCGTCCAGTGCCTTGAACTCCCCAAGGCTCATGTTGCCGTCTTCGTTTTCGTCAAAGGCGGCGAAGAGGTCGGCGCGCCGCTCGCCCAGTTCGTCCAAGGTGACCTTGCCGTCGTCGTCAAGATCCCAGTTCATCAGGAAGCTCACGCCGGGCACGAAATCGTCCGAACTCGATTGCTGGGCTGCGACAGGCAGTGCGATCAAGGCGACGGATGCGACAGAGATAAGGAAGCGTTTCATCGGTTATGTCCTCAGGGTTCCCATTTGCTATGTGTGTCATACGCATTTGGGGCGGGTCTCCGTCGCGCGTTCTTCAAATTTCTTTCTTGGGGGCCGAGACCCAGTCGCAGACCGACACGGGGCGCACGGGTTTCCCCGTGCGCCCCTGATCCGAATGGATACGAGCCCCTTCGGGCCTAATTCCGGTCTGGCCCGACCGATGATGTGGACAGGCGGGATACCAGCGGCTCGCCCTGCGGGTTGTCGAGAATAATGGAAATCGCGGACCGATTGTTGCCATCTTTCTGCAGTGCCACCAGCTGTACCAGTTGACTGGTCGAATAGAGGCCCGGTTCCACACCCGCCGTCCGGGCGAGTTGGGTAGAACTGGCGAAAGCCGAGGTCGCAACGACTGCGACCAGCCCGGCAAGAAGTGCGGTTCGTGTCATGTGTCGTTCCTTTGAGTTGAGGGGCGCTGCGCCGTCGGGAGGACAACGACGCAACGCCCGCCGTTCACTGAGAACGATCTGGGGACGGGTCGAGAGAAATAAACCTTTCGAAATTCGAAGATATCTGTTCAATAATGCACATCACGAATGCGCGAAGCAGGTTCAAGTTCATGACAGTAGATACTTGGGACGAGATACGAACGTCCTTTCACGTTGCAAAGATGGGCACTGTGTCCGGGGCCGCCGAGGCGTTGGGCGTTCACCACGCCACGGTCATCCGTCACGTCGATGCACTGGAAGCACGTCTGGGCACAAAGTTGTTCCAGCGACACGCGCGGGGGTACACACCGACCGAGGCCGGTATGGACCTGTTGCAGGTCGCGGCCGCCACCGATGACCAGTTCACCCAGCTTGTCGGGCGGATCAAGGGGCGTGGATCGGATGTGACCGGCGAACTGATCCTCACGTCGCTGCCGGTCCTGTCGCCCCGGTTGACGCCGATCCTGGTCGAGTTCATGGAAGAGCACCCGGACATCCGGGTGCGGTTCATGACCGACCAACGTCTGTTCAAGCTCGAATACGGTGAAGCGCACGTCGCGATCCGGGCGGGCACCAAGCCTGACCAGCCGGACAACGTCGTGCAGATGTTTACCACCGAATACATGGCTCTCTATGCGTCCAGGTCGTATGTCGACCGGCACGGACTTCTGGAGGAGGGCAAGTGGGACGGGCACCGGTTCGTGATGACGGACGATCAGACCAGCCGCGCGCCGTTCTTTCGCTGGATGACCGAGACCATCCCCGCCGATCAGATCGTGTTTCGGGCCTCTCAACACCGAAGCGTCAACGATGGCGTCTTTGCTGGCGCGGGGATCGGATTCCTGCCGGTTCGGGATGCAAGGCTTGACCAGAACCTGATCGAAATGCTCCCGACGCGCGAGGATTGGTCGAGCATCCTGTGGCTGGTGACCCACGTCGATCTGCACCGAACCGCGAAGGTACAGACCCTGGTGAATTTCCTGAAAGAGAAGGCACAGACCTGGACCCGGGAGTGAGCCGGACGAAAGTGCCGGGTCAATCTGGGCGTGGACACCTCGCGATGCTGCTGTTCTCGCTGCTGGTGGCCGGGTCGTTTTCGCTCGGGGCGCTGGCAGCGAACGAGGTCTCGCCGGCGGCGCTGAACGCCGTGCGGTTCCTGATCGCGGCTTGTGTGGTCGGCAGTGTCGCGGCGGCAACGACCGGTATCCCACGCGCCGCCTTTGATGCGCCGTGGCGTTACCTCGTGCTGGGCGGATTGTTCTCGTTCTATTTCGTCGCGATGTTCGAAGGGTTGAAGACCGCTCCACCGGTGTCTGCGGCGGCGGTCTTCACACTGACGCCACTGATGGCGGCAGGCTTCGCCTATCTGTTGTTGCGCCAGATCCTGACCCTGCGCATGGTGCTGGCCCTTGCGATTGGCGCGGTTGGTGCCTTGTGGGTGATCTTTCGGGCGGATTGGCAGGCGTTTCGGGTTTTTGAAATCGGGCGGGGCGAAAAGGTCTTTTTCGTCGGATGCATCGCCCATGCAATTTACGCCCCGATGGTGCCGCGCTTGAACAGAGGCGAAGCGCCGGTTGTCTTTACCTTCGGGACATTGGTTGCGGGAGCGGTATTGCTGTTCCTCTACGGTTGGTCGGATATTGCCGGGACGAATTGGGCAGAATTGCCGCGAATTGTCTGGATAGCCATATTATACCTGTCGGTCCCCGCCTCGGCGGTTACCTTTGTGCTGGTGCAATACGCGGCGCTCAGGCTGCCGGCAGCCAAGGTCATGGCCTATACCTACCTTGTGCCCAGCTGGGTCATTTGCTGGGAAATCCTGCTAGGGCGGCCCGTTCCCCAGCCGCTGGTCCTGATAGGGGTGGTGCTGACCGCGGCGGCTTTGCTGATGCTTCTGAAGCACGAATAGTCCCAAACATCCGACGCCCTGGGGCGGCCGTTTTGAGCGATAAATTGTCTCGGTGCCGTTTGGCCTGATCGACAGGGTTGGAGGTTTTCCTTTCTCTGAAACTGAGGTGAAACCTGCCCTCCACTGACTCCGATTGGACTTAAGGACGCGATATCATGGCCATCATCAAAATGCTCTCGACTCTCTATTTCGAGGAAAACTATTTCGACTGGGGTGGCAATTTCGGCACCCCGTCGTACGCCCAGGCGCTTTGGAACGTGGCCGCGCCCTTGACGGCGAGCAAGTCGATGATCACGGCGCTTGGTGACTACGACGAGACGGAAATGACCCTGTCCGGCAATTTCTCTTATGGAGATCTGGGGACTGTCGCCGGCACCGTCACTGGCTACTCTGTCAGTTGGGAGGGAACGGCGGTCATGCAGGTGACCGGAATGAATGCCTCGGCCGGCGGTTTCTGGGCCGGGCTGTTGTCAAGCCAGCGCAATGATGCCCTTTTTCGTGGCCTGCAGGGGGATGACAAGTTCTATGGCAACAACGCCGAAGATGAGATCTACCTCGGGAAAGGCAATGACAAGGCCTGGGGCTATGATGGGGATGACAGGCTCTACGGAAACAAGGGAAACGATATTCTGAATGGTGGAACCGGCAACGACCACCTGTCGTGCGGCGAAGGCAAGGACAAGGCCTATGGCGGAAACGGTCGTGACTACATCTATGGATGGGACGGTAACGACAAGCTCGATGGGGGGCGCGGCAATGACGAGATCTATGGTGGATTTGGATCTGATACGATCATTGGCGGCGCAGGCGATGATATCCTGTCGGGCGACAACATAGACTCTTATTACTTCACTTTGCAGAAAGAGCTGCAGGACCCATGGTCCGAGGAACACCGGCTCGAACTCATTGAACAATTGTCCTATTACGAGGCGGACGGTGAGGCGACCAAGGACGTGTTCAAGTTCAAGAAGGGCGATGGCAACGATGTCATCTACGGGTTCGATCCGGCCGAAGACGTCATTCAAATCACCAAGGGGGCCAAGAAATTCGGTGATCTCTCGGTGCGGGCCCTCACCAGCGACCAAGACCTTGATCATGTCTATTGGGAAATCCTGGACGTTGTCGATGAGTTCAGCGAAGTGTCCTTCGGGAATGTCTCCATCACGCTTGTGGACTTCGACGCAGCCGATGTGACCGCTGACATGTTCGTCTTCGGCTGAGCGAACAGGCCACATGGGCGGGGCAATGAGTGTCCGATCTGCAGGTTCCGTTGCTGCGGAAAGGTATTTCTGCTCCGCCACAAGGGCCACGGGGCCGTTCCGCCGAAAGGAGACCGGCCACGCGACCCATCATGGCAAGACCAGCTTGCCCGATGGCTCGCGGGTCTGTCGAGTGAAGATCGAGGAGGTTGGGAGGCCGTCAAACCGAGGCTCTGAATCGCGAAGGTCACGCTTCCGAATTCCCGGACGTCAGGCAGTTCTGCCGACAGGTCGGGAGGCAGTTCTGCCGACAGGTCGGGCGTTGGCGGGCCCGGCCCGGGGCTGATCCGGATCAAGGCGGTGTCATTCCTGTCGCGTTATGGGCGTGTCAGGAGGACGTGCCATGCCCGCAGCGCCCCACAAGAATCAACTGGTCGAGGTTTGCGAGGCCGAGTTCGCCCGGCTGTTGAACGTCCTGGACACTGTTCCGGACGATCTTGCGACGCGCAAAGGGCCGGACGATATCTCGATCAAGGATATCATCGGCCATCGGCCATCGGGCGCATTGGATCGACCTGTTCCTGGGCTGGTCCTGTGATGGAGAGGCTGGCAAGCAGGCTCACTTTCCGGCCCCCGGCTAAAAGTGGAACCAACTCAAGACATACAATGCAAAGGTCCGGGCGGATCAGGTGGATCTGGGCTGGAGCGAAGCATGTGCGATGTTGAACGACCGCCACCTCCGGCTGATGGCGTTCATCGGCGACAGGTCAAATGACGCTTTGTACGGCGCTCCGATGAAGGGCGCGAACAACGCCTGGACGACGGGGCGTTGGGCGGAGGCCTCTGGCGCATCCCACTATCGCAGTGCGGCCAAAGCCGTTCGAGCACAGCTAAAGGCCATGAAGGCCAAGTGACCTGTCAGGCGTCGCGATCCTCCAGTTCCGTCACCAGGAACCTTTCAAAGGCATCGAGATTGATCGCCTCGAGCTGTCCGAAGCTCTGCATCCAGACCGAGGCATCCCGCAGGGCATCGGGCTCCAGCTTGCACCATTTCACCCGACCGCGCTTTTCCTGGCTGATCAGCCCGGCCCGCGTGAGAATTGCAAGGTGCTTGGAAATTGCCGCCAGCGACATCTCGAACGGCTCCGCAACATCGGTGACGGCCATGTCGTCTTCCAGCAGCATGGACAGGATCTGTCTGCGGGTCGGATCGGACAGGGCCGCAAAGATCGTGTCGAGGGTTTGCTGCATGGGGTGATCCTACGCGTTCGGATCACCAGGGGAAAGATGGGCCGTAACCGCACGTTGGGGGCAGAGCCGGTGGACCTGCCAAAAGGGGGCGTCCGTTGCCGCCGAAACCGCAGTTCGGGGGGGCCTACGGGGCGCGAGCGATGAACAATCAACCTTTTGGTTGAATTTGAATTCCGGTGCCGCCCGCCTGGATGCCAGAGTGTGAATCTGGCGATGACAAATATATTTACGTAACTTCAATGCCTTGCGAGATTTTGCGCCCGCAGCATAGCGGATTGACTCAGAACCCCCCGACCGCCTAGTGTCCGCTTCAACTGTTGGAGGGTGCCCCCAATTGGCGAATGAAAGCGACACAGAGCGGCTGCGGCAGCTTGAGGCGCGGATCGCCAAGGTTAAGGGCGAAAGTTCGGAGGCGCCCGCCGCGGAAAGCCATTACTCTCAGGCCAACCTGGCCTGGCAGATGGTGATCGAGCTTGTGGCCGGCATCGTGATCGGCCTTGGCATCGGAATGGGGCTGGATGCCATGTTTGGCACGAAGCCGTTCATGCTGGTGCTGTTCATATTGCTGGGCTTTGTGGCCGGTGTGCGGGTGATGATGCGCACGGCTGCAGACTTCCAGGAGAGGCAGGTGGCGAAAGCCGCCGAAGAAAAGAGGGACTGAGACGTGGCAGACGAAGCACACGGCGGCGGTATCAACATCCATCCGATGGATCAGTTCAAGGTCGAACCGCTGTTCGGCGGCGACCATGTAGGTATCCTGACCCCGACAAATGTCGTTCTGTGGATGGCGCTGGCAGTTGTGGCCGTCGTGCTGATGCTGGTCGTTGGCACACGCGGCCGCGCGATCATCCCCAGCCGTGCCCAGTCGGTTGCGGAATTGGCCTATGGCTTTGTCTACAAGATGGTCGAGGATGTGGCAGGAAAGGACGCGCTGCGCTTTTTCCCCTACATCATGACCTTGTTCATGTTCATCGTGATGGCGAACTTCCTCGGGCTTCTGCCCATGTCGTTTGCCACCACCTCGCACATCGCGGTGACGGCCATTCTGGCACTGGCGGTTTTCCTGACCGTGACCGTGCTGGGCTTTGTGCTCAACGGCACCAAGTTCCTCGGGCTTTTCTGGGTCAGTTCCGCGCCGCTCGCGCTGCGCCCGATCCTGGCCATCATCGAGCTGATCTCGTACTTCGTGCGGCCGGTCAGCCACTCCATTCGTCTTGCCGGCAACATCATGGCAGGACACGCGGTGATCAAGGTGTTCGCGGGCTTTGCCGCGGTTGCCGCCATCGCCCCCGTCTCGATCCTGGCCATCACGGCAGTCTACGGGCTCGAGGTTCTCGTGGCCTTCATCCAGGCCTACGTCTTTACGATCCTGACCTGCGTGTACCTCAAGGACGCGCTGCACCCGTCGCACTGACGGGCGGTCAGACCCGCTCACACAACTTACTATTTACTTCCAATCGCAAGGAGATACGAAAATGGAAGGCGATATCGCAAGCATGGGTCAATTCATCGGCGCCGGCCTCGCAGCCATCGGTTCGGGCGCTGCTGCCATCGGTGTTGGCCACGTTGCCGGCAACTTCCTGTCGGGCGCCCTGCGCAACCCGACGGCTGCTGCCAGCCAGACCGCCACTCTCTTTATCGGTATCGCGTTTGCCGAAGCCCTGGGCATCTTCTCGTTCCTGGTCGCGCTTCTGCTGATGTTCGCCGTCTAAGAGACTTCTGAGATCCTTGCCGCCAAGGGGGGCGGGCCGAGTGTTCGGCCCCCTTGGTGAACTTTCAGATCCAGGAGGACAGCATGGCAGCCGACAGCCACGCAACCACATCCACGGAACACGCCGAAGGCGCCATGACCGCCCTGAACGACGCTGCTCACGGTGGCACCGACGCTGCGCATGCAGCTGAGGCCGCCGGCATGCCGCAGCTCGACTTTTCGACGTTCCCGCACCAGATTTTCTGGCTGATCGTGACGCTGGTCGCGATCTACTACGTCCTGACCAAGATCGCGCTGCCGCGCATCGCCTCGGTGCTTGCCGAGCGTAACGGGACGATCACGAATGATATCGCCATGGCCGAAGAGCTGAAGCTCAAGGCGGTCGAGGCGGACAAGGCCTATCAGAAGGCTCTGGCCGAGGCCCGGTCCCAGGCGCAGAAGATCGCTGCCGAAACCCGCGCCGAGATCAAGGGTGTGCTGGATGCAGCCACTGCCAAGGCGGATGCCGAAATTGCGGCCAAGACTGCGGAATCTGCAACCCGGATCGGCGAGATCCGTGACAGTGCAATTGCCAGTGTCGAGGCCGTCGCCAAGGACACCGCAGCCGAGATCGTCGGTTCTCTGGGGCGTCCGGTGGACGCAGCGGATGTTGCCGCCGCCGTGGATGCTGTCATGAAGGGAGACGCGTGATGCGCAGGATTGCATTGACCGCAGCCCTTTCGGGGATTGGCGCACCGGCCTTTGCCGCGTCCGGCCCCTTTTTCAGCCTTGGCAACACCGACTTCGTGGTGTTGCTGGCGTTCCTCGTGTTCATCGGCGTGCTGGTCTACTTCAAGGTGCCCGGCATGTTGGGCAAGATGCTGGATGACCGGGCGGATTCGATCCGGAGCGATCTGGACGAGGCCCGTGCCTTGCGCGAAGAAGCGCAGACCATTCTGGCACAGTTCGAGCGCAAACAGCGTGACGTTGCCGAACAGGCCGACCTGATTGTCAGTCAGGCCAGGACCGACGCGGAGGAATCTGCTCGGCAGGCGACGCTGGAACTGGAGAAATCCATCGCGCGCCGTCTTCAGGCTGCTCAGGACCAGATTGCTTCTGCCGAGGCTTCTGCTGTCAAGGAAGTCCGTGACAGTGCAGTGAATGTTGCCATTGCCGCGGCGGCCAACGTGGTTGCCAAGGGGATGTCCGGCTCTGATGCTTCGGCCATGATCGAGGACAGCATCAAGGTTGTGGAAGCCAAGCTCCACTGACCTGATAGCTGTACACCGGAAACAAGATCTGTCCCGCTGGCATCGCTGCTTGCGGGACTTTTATTTTGTGCAGAGGCACCGACGTCGAACGCGTTGGGGCAGAGACCCTGCGGGTCGTCAGGTCAACAAGGCCACCGAAGACGTTTCTGTCCTAGCGGCGAGGCCGATCGCCAGTGGGGCCGCCACCCAAATGATTTCGGGCCAGTCGCGACACCTCCAACCGTAAAGGATCGTCCATGATCCAAGGGCAGGATCGCCGACCGGGTACGGCTCGACGTTCCCGAAATGGCCAGATCAGGTCTTGGAAGCGTGTTGAAGCCGTTGCCGGGCGATCATTTCGTTGTGCTCGGCGCGACGGAGATCGAGCATTGCCTGCTCGACATAGTCCAGATGGGTTTCAACGGCCTTTCGTGCTCCGGCTTCGTCCCGCGCCTGGATCGCGTGGAAGATCGCACGGTGTTGGTCGAGCAAGGCAGCCCGGGTTGTGCGTTGCCGGAACATGGCCTTTCGGTTGTAGAATACGCCCTCGCGCAGCAGGTGATACATCGCCCGCATCATGTGCAGCATGACGAGGTTGTGGCCGGCCTCGATGATGGCCATGTGAAAATCCGCATCCAGTCGGGCCTCTTCAGACCCGGATCGGTTTGAATGCGCGGTTTCCATCTGCTGAAAGATCTCCGCGATCACGGCGACGTCGGTGTCGGACCCAAGGCGCGCGGCACGCTCCGCCGCGAGCCCTTCGAGGTCGCGGCGAAAGGCGATGTAGTCGAAGACGGCTTCGTCATGAGACGAGAACAGGCGGATCAACGGATCGGAGAACGCTGGCCCCAGAACATCGGCCACGAAGATCCCGGCCCCGGCGCGCCGCTGGATCAGACCGCGGGATTCCAATTCGGACAGGGCTTCGCGGAGGGATGGACGGGACACGCCAAGACGTTCTGCAAGCTCACGTTCGGCCGGAAGCCTTTCAGCCGGGTGCAGGACACCGCGCAGGATCAACAGTTCGATCTGGTCGACCACGGCGGCGCTGAGTTTTTCGGATTCGATAGGGCTGAATGGCATTGAAGACCTGCTCGGATTGGTCAGAATATTTGACCACCAAATTGCGGGACGAGCAAGTCGATCCCGTTGTCGCGGTCTCGGCATGTCGCGGCGGCTACTTCAGCCAAGAGGACGCGGCAATGGGTCGAAACGAGGATCCTGCCGTGCCAATGGCCGGTTTGGTGGTTCGAGGAGACGGGAACACAACAATGCAAATGCGCCCCGGCTTTCGCCGGGGCGCATTTGGCCCAATGACCGGGGTGACCCGGCGGTCCTTGGCCTCTGGATCAGACGCTGTCGGGGCGGATGATGATGTCCACCCGGCGGTTCTGCGCTCGACCTTCTTCTGTGAGGTTGGAGGCAACTGGAGCGTCCTCGCCCCGACCAGTGGCCGAAACGCGGGTGGATATGACGCCGTTGGCGGTGATGATGCCGGCAACAGACTGCGCCCGGCGGACGGACAGATCCTGATTGTAGGCGGCCTCGCCAGTGTTGTCGGTGTGTCCGATGATTTCGGCGGTGGTGTTCGGATATTGGTTCAGGTTGGTCGCCAATGCGGCGAGGTCCCCCTGAAGCCCGCCGCGCACGGCTGTGCTGTCGACGTCAAACAGGATGTCCTGTGGCAAGGTGACGATCAGCACGTCGCCCTGCTGGTTTATGACGATGCGGTCGTCCGAGATCGTCTGGCGCAAGGCAGCGGCCTGCTTGTCCATCTGATTGCCGGCAATCGCACCGACGCCGGCGCCAACGGCTGCGCCGATGACCGCGCTCTTGGCCTGGCCACCGCCGGCTGCAAGCCCGGCCACGGCACCAAGTGCGCCGCCGACAATTGCGGAATCTCGGGTGTAGTTCTTGTTCGGGTCCAGTTGGGACGGGTCTGTGCAGGCCGTCAGTGCAAGCGTGCCGCAGACAGTCAGGGTTAGGGGAATCCGGATGGTCATGCTCTGTGCCTCGTTGGGTCTTTTCAGGTTTTTTGTTTGTGCCCCCTTGATAGGACACCTTGCGACCATTGGCAGCCACTATCCTGATATGTGGCGATTTCTTGCGCACATTGGCCCAGAATGTCAGTCGGCATCGACCCGGGCGGCTTCCCATGCCAGCAGGGCGCGTTTGACTGGCAGGCCCCAGTGGTATCCGCCCAACCCACCGGACTTTCGGATGGCGCGATGGCACGGGATCAACCACGAGATCGGGTTGCGGCCCACGGCCGTGCCAACGGCGCGAACGGCGCGCGGGTTGCCGATATGACGGGCAATTTCCGAATAGGTCGTGACGTGGCCGGTTGGGATGGCAAGCAACGCTTCCCAAACCTTGATCTGGAACGGCGCGCCGATCAGCACCAGGCGGGCTTCTCCGTCGGTGGCGCCGAAGGCAGCCTTCACCCATGGTGCGAGCGCTGCCTCGTTTTCGGTAAAACGGGCCTGTGGCCAGCGGGACATGAGGTCCGTCATCGCGGCGTCCGTGCCAGTTTCGGCGGCGAAGCCGATGCCACAGATCCCCCGTTCGGTTCCCATGACCAACGCCGGGCCAAACGGGCTGTCGAACCATGCCCAATTGATTTCCAGCCCCTGGCCTCCGCTGGCATAGTCGCCGGGACTCATCGATTCCCATCGCAGGAACATGTCATGCAGCCGGCCCGTGCCGGACAGCCCAACGGCATCGGCGGCTTCCAGGGTGGTGAACCGGTCCCGCAGCAGCACCCGGGCCTGATCCAAGGCCAGATATTGTTGATAGCGCTTTGGCGAAACGCCCACCCATTGGCTGAACAGTCGTTGAAAATGCGCCGGGCTCATCTGCATCCGATCGGCCAGCGCCTCCAAGGAGAGGGGCGTGCCGGCCTCGGTGCTGGTGTCGATTTCGTCCAGTGCACGGCGCATGACGTTGTAATGGTAGCTTGTGTCGGCGGTCATCGGTCCTGTTCCCTGATTTCCTCAAACCTATGTCTGGCCGGTGATCGATGCGACCCGATTCCTGCGGGTTGCGTTGCATCCGCGCCCGATCCGGCTAAACCGGTGGCGTCAGCACAAGAGGCACCGGATGGTCAAACAACTCCCCTATGGCACTCTGCGCCAGATCTTCGAACGGTTTCGGGAGAGCGATCCCGAGCCGAAAGGTGAGTTGGATCACACCAATGCCTACACGTTGCTGGTGGCGGTCGCGCTGTCGGCGCAGGCCACGGACAAGGGAGTCAATCGGGCGACCCGTGACCTGTTCGCCCGCGTTTCCACGCCGCAGGAGATGCTGGAGCTGGGCGAGGAGCAGTTGATCGAGCATATCAAGACCATCGGGCTTTTCCGCAACAAGGCCAAGAACGTGATGAAGATGAGCCGCATCCTGGTCGATGACTTCGGCGGCGAGGTGCCCAACAGCCGCGCGGCGCTGGAAAGCCTTCCGGGCGTGGGCCGCAAGACGGCCAACGTGGTGCTCAACATGTGGTGGGGCATGCCGACCCAGGCCGTCGACACCCATATCTTCCGGGTCGGCAATCGCACGGGAATTGCGCCGGGCAAGGATGTGGTGGCCGTGGAGCGTGCCATCGAAGACAACATTCCGGCTGACTTTCAACATCATGCGCACCATTGGTTGATCCTGCACGGCCGCTATGTTTGCAAGGCGCGAAACCCCAACTGCTCGGTTTGCGTGATCGAGGAATTTTGCCCGAAGGAAGGCGTCGAATGAGCCCGAAATACCAGGTTGTCGGCATCGGCAACGCGATTGTCGATGTGTTGTCCCATTCCGATGACAGCTTTCTCGATATCATGGGGATCGAGAAAGGCATCATGCAGCTGATCGACCGTGAACGGGGCGAGATCCTCTATGCCGCGATGAACGACCGCAGGCAGGCGCCGGGTGGCTCGGTGGCCAACACGTTGGCGGGTTTGGGACGCCTTGGCCTCAAGACGGCCTTCATGGGGCGTGTCCATGACGATGCCCTGGGGCGGTACTATGCCGAGGCACTGGCCGCTGACGGAACGGATTTCGTCAACCCGCCGGTTCCGAACGGCGAGCTTCCGACCTCGCGGTCGATGATCTTTGTCTCGCCGGACGGAGAGCGGTCGATGAACACCTATCTTGGCATTTCCGCCGAAGTCGGGTCCGAGGATGTGCCGGATGCAGTAGCAAGCGCAGCCGACCTGCTGTTCCTCGAGGGGTATCTCTTTGACAAGGACAAGGGCAAGGAAGCGTTCTTGAAGGCCTCTCGCCTTTGCAAGGCGGCGGGCGGCAAGGCGGGCATTGCCCTGTCCGACCCGTTCTGTGTTGACCGCCACCGCGCTGACTTCCGGTCGCTCATGGAAAACGAGATGGACTACGTGATCGGCAATTCTCACGAGTGGTTGTCGCTGTACGAGACCGACATTCTGGACGAGGCCTTGGCGCAAGCGCGCGCGGTGTGCGACCTGGTGGTCTGTACCCGGTCTGGCGACGACGTGATCCTGATATCTGGCGAAGACGCTGTCGAGGTGCCGGTCCACGAGGTCACACCGGTGGACGCAACCGGCGCCGGCGACCAGTTTGCGGCAGGTTTGCTGTACGGCTTGTCGACCGGGCGGGATCTGATGACCTGTGGACGAATGGGCGTGGTCTGCGCAGGCGAGGTCATCTCGCATATGGGGCCGCGTCCCGAGACGGATACCATCGACCTGTTCCACCAGGCCGGCCTGATCTGAGCAGCGATCTGCGTGCCCATGGGGTTTGAGTGGGCGCGCCGCTCAGACGACGCCAGCCATCGCCAAGCTGCCTTGTGTTCCACCTGAACCTGCGGGCAAGGTGACGCATGAGCGAACCCGCCGACGTGATCCTGCTGCTCGCAGCCTTTCTGACGGCCGGGGTCGTGAAGGGCACTGTGGGCATGGGCCTTCCGACCACCGCACTTGCCATCATGACGCTGCGGCTCGATCCGCGTCTGGCGATCGCGCTGATCCTGATTCCGATGGTCGTCACCAATGCCTGGCAGGTTCATCGGTCTGGCAACGTGTTGGGGGCGATCCGTCGCTACTGGGTTTTTGGCGTGGCGCTGATGGTCAGTGTGGGCGTGACCGTTGTGCTCAGCCGAAATGCCCCCGACCGGTTGCTTCTGGCAATGCTGGGCGGCGCCATCGTCTGCTTTGTGCTGGTCAATACCATCGGAAAACCTCCAGCACTTCCGCCCCGTCTGGACCGTCGTGCACAAGCGATCGCCGGCGTGATCGCTGGTGTGATGGGCGGCTTCACCTCGGTCTGGGCACCGCCCCTGGCGTTGTACCTGGCGGCCCGAAAGGTGGCAAAGGACGAATTTGTCCGGGCCAGCGGGTTGTTGATCTTTGTTGGCAGCCTGCCGCTGATATCTGGTTACGCGGCGCAGGGTGAGTTGCCCCCCCGGGTTCTCGGGATGTCGTGCCTGATGTTGATACCCGCGCTGGTCGGCTTTGCCATCGGCGAGCGTCTGCGGCACGCCATGTCCGAAACACTGTTTCGAAAGGTCATGCTGGGCGCGTTCTTCGTCATGGGGATCAACCTGTTGCGCAAAGCGTTCGAGTGACGGAGGCCGCGCCGGTCAGAACGCCTCTCGCAACAGAAGCGCCCCGCCCGAAACCAGCATCAGCCCGATGATCAGGCGCCGGAACAGTGGGTCGGGAAGGTGCCGGAACGCGGTGATCCCTGCCTGCGCCGACAGGATCGATACCGGCAGGGCAACGGCGATCAACACAAATGTGTCAGGGGTGTAGGCGCCGCGCAGGGCAAAGGTCGCTGCCGTCAGCGCCAGCACTGTCACATTGAACGGCTGCAGGACGGCGCGGGTCTCGGCCTTTGGCCATGGGCGCATGGCGCACCACATCGTTGGAACGACCCCGGACAGGGATGCCGCGCCGCCCATCACCCCGCCAACGAACCCGACCAGGGCGTCGATCAGCGGGGTTGGCCGGTCAAGCGCGGGCAAGGTGCGCCGCAGCGAAAAGAATCCGCCATACGCCAGCATCACCACCGCGATGGTCAACCGGAGGCCGCGCGGTTCGAGCCAGGACAACGCCATCACTCCCAGCGGGATGCCGACCAGCGCTGGCAGCAGGAACCGCGCCAGCCGCCGGGGATGATCGAGGATTGCATGCCGCACCAGCCAGATGCCCTGAAGCCCGGTCACGGTCGACACCATGACGACGACCGCCACGGCCTGCGCCGGGGGCAAGACCTGCAACCAGAAGCTGAGTGCGAACATCGCGGTGCCAAACCCGGCCAACCCATTGACGAAGCCGCCGATGGCCGCCCCCAGAATCAGCAGGACCCAGGTCATTGTGCAGTCGCCGACACCGGCCGCAGCACCCCAGTCAGCTGTAGTGGGCCACGGGCGTACCCGCGATGGCCGACATGTTCAGCAATCCACGTGCGGTGATCGACGGCGTGACCACATGCGCCCGATTGCCCATGCCCATCAGGATCGGTCCGACCTCCAGCCCGTCGGCCTTCATCTTGAGCACGTTGCGCACGGCGCTGGCCGCGTCGGCATTGGCAAAGATCAGGGCGTTGGCCGGTCCAGCCATCCGCGAGTCCGGCAGCAGCCGGTGACGGATCGTTTCGTCGAGCGCGGCGTCCACGTGCATTTCGCCCTCGTAGCAGAAGTCCGGCTTTCGGCTGTCGAGGATCTTCAGTGCCTCGCGCATCCGCATACCGGTTTCGCTGTCCATGTTGCCAAACTGCGAATAGGCGCAGAGCGCAATCTTTGGCTCGATGCCAAAGCGGCGGATATGCCGGGCGCAGCCGAGCGCGGTTTCGGCCAGTTGCTGCGGGGTCGGCTGCTGATGTACCTGCGTATCGGCAATGAACAGCGGGCCGTCCTCGAGAATCATCATCGAAAGCGCGGCCACCGGGTAGTGGGTGCCCTGCTGCAACAGTTGCGTCACATAGTTCAGGTGCCATTTGAATTGCCCAAACGTGCCGCAGATCATGCTGTCGGCCTCGCCCCGGTGCACCATGATCGCCGCGATGGCGGTGGTGTTGGTCCGCATGATCGTGCGGGCCAGGTCCGGCGTGACGCCGCGCCGGGCCATGACCTGATGGTAGTTCTGCCAATAGGCACCGTGGTTGGGGTCGTTCTCGGGGTTGATCAGCCGGAAGTCACGCCCCGGGCGAACCGTCAGCCCCGCGCGTTCGCATCGTGCCTCCACGACATCCGGTCGGCCAATCAGGATGGGCAGGTCGGTGGTTTCCTCCAGCATCGCGTTTGCGGCCCGCAGAACCCGTTCGTCCTCGCCCTCGGCAAAGACGATCGTGCGCTGAGCCTTTGCGGCGGCGGCAAAGACCGGCCGCATCAGCAGCGCCGATTTGAACACCGACCCGTCAAGCTGTTCCTTGTAGGCCTCCAAATCCTCCAGCGGGCGTGTCGCAACCCCGCTTTCCATCGCGGCCTTTGCCACGGCGCTGGCCACGACGCCGATCAGGCGTGGGTCAAAGGGTTTGGGGATCAGGTATTCGGGGCCAAACGCCATCTGCTCGTCTTTGTAGGCAGCCGCCGCCTCGGCCGATGTAGTGGCGCGCGCCAGCGCTGCAATCCCCTCGATGCAGCCGATCTGCATTGCATCGTTGATCTCGGTTGCACCCACGTCGAGTGCCCCGCGAAAGATGAAGGGGAAACACAGAACGTTGTTGACCTGGTTGGGGTAGTCGGATCGTCCTGTTGCGATGATCGCATCGGGCGCAACTGCGCGAACGTCCTCGGGCAGGATCTCGGGCGTCGGGTTGGCGAGCGCAAAGACGATGGGACGGCCCGCCATCTTCTTTACCATGTCCTGAGTCAGAACCCGTGGACCGGACAGGCCCAGGAACAGGTCCGCACCTTCGATCACCTGGTCCAAGCTGCGAAGGTCGGAGACCTGGGCATAGCCCTGCTTTTGCGGGGTCATTTCTTCGGTGCGACCGTCATAGACCAGCCCCTTGATGTCGCAAAGCCAGACGTTTTCACGCTTTACGCCCAGCTTCAGCAGCATGTTCAGACAGGCGATGCCCGCAGCACCACCGCCTGTGGAGACGACCTTGATATCCTCGAACCTCCGGCCGGTGACCCTCAATGCGTTGGTGGCGGCCGCGCCCACGACAATGGCCGTGCCGTGCTGGTCGTCGTGAAACACCGGAATTCCCATCCGCTCCCGGCAGAGCTTTTCGACGATGAAACAATCGGGCGCCTTGATGTCTTCGAGGTTGATGGCACCGAAGGTCGGCTCCAGCGCGCAAACGATGTCGGCAAGCTTTTCCGGGTCGGACTCGTTCACCTCAAGGTCGAAACAGTCGATGTTGGCGAACTTCTTGAACAGGACGGCCTTGCCCTCCATCACCGGCTTGGAGGCCAGCGCACCAATGTTGCCCAACCCCAGGACCGCCGTGCCGTTGGTGACAACGGCAACAAGGTTTCCGCGGGAAGTGAACCGTGTGGCCGTTGCGGGCGTGTCGGCAATTTCCATGCAAGCCTCGGCAACACCCGGTGAATAAGCCCGCGACAGGTCGCTGCTATTGGCCAGCGGCTTGGTGGCGCGCACTTCCAGTTTTCCGGGGCGCGGAAACTCGTGGTAATCCAGCGCGGGGCTTTGGGCTTTGCCGTCGGTGTCCTGGGTCATGGTGTGCTCTCCAATTCGTTGGGACCACCGCTAGACCATCGCCCGCGGCGGGGAAAGCGTCGCGATTGCCGCCATGCCTCGATGGAACGGTGGGATCCGGGTGTTCCGGTTGCCAGCGCCGCCCGCCTTGCCAATCTCAACCCGAAAAAGGCCCGCCCCTTTCGGGACGGGCCTGAGAGCGGCGGGTGTCTTTGGCGGAGGATCAGCTGTCGCGACCGTTCCCCGAGGACTGCACGGATTTCAGCTTGACCAGCTCGGCCAGCGAGTAATCGGCCGCAT
>CANLZY010000028.1 GCA_947495685.1 uncultured Tropicimonas sp. | reverse complement strand
GCCCAACTGTTCATACCGCCCAGCTATCAAACTGGATTCATGAGGTGAATCCTGCACGCGATTTGTGCAACAAAGCCTTTCCGGGGAGCAGGTCAGATTACCGAGACATATTTGGTGAACTGCCGTCCGAGATCAAAACGGAAAGGGGCTGAGTTCAGTTCAGCCAGAAAACCTACTTCGGTTCGGAGTATCGCCGAGCCAGCACCCCGGCCATTTGCACGTTTGCATCCAAACGTCTTCTCTCGGTTTCCCGCCGCCGCTTGCCGCGCCAATCGCGATGATCGCGATGATCGGCGTGGAGCCTTTCTTCCCGGATGCTGCTTTTTTTGAACGCATGTCCGCTTTGATTACCCAGCGGAGCTTCGCCGCAAACGCCATGTTCGATTTTCCGGAAGCGGAGCTTGGCAGGATTGGCGCGGAGCATTCAGTCTCTGCCTGCAAAGCGCATCCTGCTTGTCTGTGGGATATCTGACACTCGACGCGATCACCCTTCACAAACCGTCGTTGGGAGCCGAACCGCCAAGATGTCTGGCGTCGAGCAACTCCGAAATCGACGCAGATTGGAGATGCCTGGCTCCCCTTGAAGAGTGACCTGCCTACCTGGGGAACTTTGTGCACGACGCCGCTTTCCCACAATCTCTTGGATATTGGCCCGTTCGTCTGCTAACAAATATTGACAAATCTATGACAGATTCACTTTGGAGGAGGAAAGTGTGAAAAACTGCAACTGGGGAATTGCCGGCACCTTTGTCTGCATCGCGACGGTGATCGGAACACAGGTGCTCGCCAACAGCGCTTGCGATGCCAATGACAGCTTGACCATCATCTCTGCGACGGATGATGGGCTCTTTGATGACATCTACGGTCCGCACAATGTCATTGACGGTGTGACCGACCCCACATCGCGCTGGTCGAACGAGAGCCTCGGTGCGCCCAAAAGCGTGTTGCTGGACCTTGGAGCCGAGCAGACTCTGAAGGGTCTGTCCATAGCCTGGTACAAGGGGAACGAGCGTGCCACCAGGTTCAACGTCGAAGCCTCCGTGGACGGTGACACCTTCACAACCATCGTCGGGGACAGGCAATCCGGCGGCCAGACACTGGACCTCGAAGATTATGCCATTGATCCGGTCAAGGCACGCTATGTGCGCATCAACGGCAACGGCAACACCAGCAATGACTGGAACAGCATCACGGAAGTCGTGGCCACCGGTTGCGGCGTCGCGGTCGAAAAACCTGACCAGCCCGTCATCACCGAAAAACTGGGAAGCGGCTTGTTCGGCCTGGACCCGGCGAAGACCCCGGGCGAGAACTTCGATCTGACTGGGTGGTATGTGACGACGCCCGCCGATGACGACGGGGACGGCAAGGCCGACAGTGTCTACGAGAACGAGCTTGCCGCCGGCTGGACCGATCCGCGTTTCTTCTACACCGACCCCGCAACCGGCGGCATGGTGTTCCGTGTTACGCCAGCAGGGGCGAAAACCTCCAAGAACACCAGCTACACCCGGACCGAGCTGCGCGGCATGCTGCGCAAGGGCGATTACACCATCGAGACCCGTGTCGAGGGTGGCTACCCGAACAAGAACAACTGGGTGTTCTCCTCGGCACCGCTTTCGGCGCGAGCCGCGTCAGCGGGCGTCGACGGAAAGCTGACGGCAACTTTGGCCGTGAACCAGGTGACCCGCCAGGGCGCCGACGGGCAGGTTGGGCGCGTTGTGATCGGTCAAATCCACGCCAAGAACGACGAGCCGATCCGCCTGTATTACCGCAAGTTGCCGAAGAACAAGTACGGCTCGATCTATTATGCCCATGACCCTGAGGTTGGGAAGGAAACCTGGGTCGAGGTGATCGGTGGCCGGGGCAACCGCATCCCAAACCCGGATGACGGTTTCGCTCTCGATGAGGTCTTCACCTACGAAATCGAGGTCAAAGGCGAGGCAGACGGCGACCAGATCATCCCGATGCTGCACCTGAAGATCATTCGCGACGACGGCACCGAGATTGTTGCCAAGCCCTTCGACATGCGCGACAGCGGCTTCTCAGTCGAGGACGAGTTCATGTTCTTCAAGGCCGGCGCGTATACCGGCAACAACACCAGCCCGGAACCGGAGACGGACTTTGACCGGGTCATCTTCTATGCGTTGGACCATTCGCACGATCCGGCGCCGGAGGATGGACCCGCGCTCGAAATGGTGGCGGCGGTCGATCCGATTTCCACGGAGCCGGCCCGGCCGGGCGTCGTGTTCGAGGACGACTTCGCCGACGGCAGCCGCGCCTCAGGCAGCGAGAGCGATTCCAACTGGTGGACGACCTCTTCGAGCAGTGCCATCGAGATCGCGACAGGCAGTCTCGGACTGGTCTCCGGTGGCTCGGGGCGCGGAATTCGCACGACTTTTTCCCCACAAGCCCTGTCCGAAGGGCAGACGCTCAAGGCGACATTCGACTTCAACACGCCGGACACGATTGGAACAGACCGGGATTCCGCATTCCGCATCGGGCTCTTCGACACGTTGGGCCGACCCGAGCTTGAAGGGGACCTGTCGGCCTCCTCGAAACAGCCCAACCCGCTATATGACGGGCTGCCCGGCTACATGATCGATTTTGACATCGGCCTCTCCGATCCGGCGGCGGCGAACATCAATGTGCGCAAGCACAAGCAGGACACCCAAGGCCGTCTTCTGGGAACAACCAAGGGGTACCAGGGTCTGGGGTCTGGCGGCGCGCCGTACCAATTCGAGCCCAAGACGAGTTATACCGGCGAATTGGCGGTCAGGAAGACGAGCGACGGTATCGAGATATCGGGTGTGTTGAGCAAGAACGGGGAGGTAGTTTCGGAATTCAGTCACCTCGATGAAGGCAGTGACGTGAACAGCTTCGGAATGTTGGCCTTCCACGTGAACAGCAAGACCTTCGGATCCTCGAAGACCAAGGACACGCCCGACAACGGCCTGGACTTCACACGGGTCAAGGTCGAGGTCCTGCACTGATCCTGGCATCAGTCGATGCACGAGTTTGCGACGAAAAAAGCTCTGGAACCGGTGTCGGTTCCAGAGCATCTTGCCATCGATCGCCTACATGGCAGGGCATGGGGAAGCTTTTTCCCGATGTCTGGACGGCCAATTCGACGATTTTCCAACACGAACCTCCTGATTGTCGACTTGGATGCCTTCTTGAGACGGAGCGGGTTCGATCTCCGGCAGAGCGCTGATAAACTGCTGCACGGCCAACGAATGACCCGTCTGACGTCGCCTCCCCGCGAGGGTGATCGAATTCACGAAAGCCTGCGAAACGCCATTCACGTAATCCAAATTCATGCAACCGCAGCAAGCTATCAAATTCGGCCCGCAGTCGGCTATGCGCGGGAACCGCGCGTCGGAATGCCTTGCCCGATTGGCGCCATTGTTTGAGGCGGGCGCCGCAGGTGTTTTTCTTCCCGGGTTGCGAGGAGTTCATGCACAAGTGCCGATGCGGTGTTGAAGCCGACGGCCATGCCCTCTTTCAGGGTGCCGGTCCGAGTGGAGTTGTTCACAAGGCCGAGAGCCACAAGGCACACGGCACAAGACAAGGATGCCCGGCGCGGCCTTGACACTGCCCTCGACGTGGGTCGACGCGCGCATGACTTGGGAGAGCCTAATTCAAGGTAGGATCGATCCAGTATTTCGTCCCTGCGGCCGTTGCCGAGGCTTTCCAGCCCTGATCGGTGATGTAGAAAATCGCCCGCCCTTCGACAAACGCCATGCTCAAGTTCGTCTTCTCGTCCCCAAACATTGTCCCGGCGTCGGCGGTCGCGTCATATCCGGCCGTGACGAACTCGTCGAAATCCGCGTCGCTCTCGAAAAGTATGACAACCTTGGTTTCAAACCCACCAACCCCCAGAGACAATCCAAGGCCCCCTGATCCCATGACCATGTAGATCGGCCGTCGCTCATCGCGCGCGACGGCCACACCGCGGCCAGCTCCCGCCGCGATGCCGGCAATCACCAGTTTTCGGGTGTCAAAAACGGCGGCTCCCACGCTTCTGTCGATCAGTGAGGCCGTTTCAGGCTGTTCGGCCAATAGGCGTTGGAAGGTCGCCTTGGCCATCGCGTCCAGTTCAGCTCGTGTCTCCTCTGGGGTCGCCTCGTTTGTCAGAAGATCGACGGAAGAATTGACGCTTTCTTCCAGCTGGGTTGCGACTTGGCCCGCCCCCTCGACAACGGCATAGCCAGCAATCGAAGCGCCTTCCTTCATCATGTCGGCGCCTTGCAGGAGCTTGTCGCGGAGATACTGTGCGTTCACCATGGTGGTACAAGCGAGAAGAGAAGCTGCGACGACTATCGTGCCGACAATTGGCATCTAAATACCTGCTGAATGTTGCAATCCAGATCATTCGCGCATCGCCGGAATGTCTGGTCAAGGTATCATGAACAGACGGTTTGAATTGGGCTGCGAACTCTTTGATCTACGACTAGAACAAGACGATGGAGGCGATGGCGACGGCGGAGAGGAAGACCGTTGGGGGGTGTGGTCGCGCGTGGCGACGCGAGCCAGTCTTTCAAACGCCTCAGCATGATCTCGATCCATTGCGTCGTATGTAGCGACGCCTGTCGTCGCTGACAGCCTTGACGCGTGACTTTCGTCCGGGGATTCCAAGCTTTGTGCCCTTTCCATCAATGCCTCGCGGAACCAGTCTGCATCATATCCCCGATCCACTGCCCGGCAGTCGGAACGCCGTTTCGATGAGCGGGATCCAATGGCCAGTCGGTTGATGGAACTCTGACTGCCAGAGCTCTGGCTCCGATGCGGTTGCTGACTTGGCCGGCGGTCATGAAGGAACGGATCGGGTTATCAATGCTGACGGTATCGACGTGAAGCTTCGTGTTCCCACCACCACGCGTTCAACCACTCAGCCTGCGTGCCCACCCTTTTCGATTGCAGGCTGGAGGCCATGCGATGCGCCTTGAGGTAGCTCGCATCAATCATGATGGTCCGGAAATCGTGAGGCTTTTCCGCCAAGCCCGCCATAATCCGGGTAACGCCCCCCATCCAGCTCCAACGTATCCGACGGCATACTGTTCTTGTAAGGGCCATAATCCGCAGGAGCATCGCGCCACCTTACCCCCTTGCTATCGATGACGATAATCCAAGCCAGAATCCGCCGGTCATCGACACGAGGGTCCCCGTGAGACTTCGAACCGCATCCGATTCAGAGGGGACCCCGGGTTGATTTCCGCAGGTCCTTCAGGACGCCATCGAAAACGTCCATCACGATCAGCCGATCCCTGTTGCCGGCCCCGGTGGCATCGCCTGGGCGATATAGTTGGCGAGCGAGGAAGGCACCCTGACAGGCATCTGTGGCGGATTGACCTTTGCCGTTGCAATCGGTCGCACAGGCCGCCGCACCCGGATCTGTGATCCAGCGCATTCTGCCGAACACTGGGGAAAGGTATCTGTCGACGCCCCTGTTCGAGGAAATTTCCGACGACATGTCACCGGAGGGAGCGGAGATTTCGAGGGCAACATTGGGCGGCCAGGTGGCCTGATGTTGCAGCCCCTGCCCCATCCAGGTGGGTTCCGTCTCGCGCCGGCTCAGTCGTCGGCACGAGCCTCGCTGCGGCTCTTGCCGGAGACTTCCATGGCGAGGGTCGCCGCCATGAACCCGTCCAGGTCGCCGTCAAGCACGCCGGAAGTATCCGAGGTCTCGTGATTGGTCCGCAGGTCCTTCACCATCTGGTAGGGCTGCAGCACATAGGAGCGGATCTGGTTGCCCCAGCCCGCCTCGCCCTTGGCGGCGTGCGCTTCGTTGATCGCCTCATTTCGACGATCGAGTTCCATTTGGTAAAGCCGCGACTTCAGCGCCTTCATGGCGATGTCGCGGTTCTGGTGCTGTGATTTCTCGGACGAGGTCACCACGATATTGGTCGGAATGTGAGTGATCCGCACGGCGGAGTCGGTCGTGTTCACGTGCTGCCCGCCCGCCCCGGACGAACGATAGGTGTCGATGCGGATATCGGAAGGGTTCACCTCGATATCGATATTGTCGTCCACCACCGGATACACCCAGACAGAGCTGAAGGATGTGTGGCGCCGCGCTGCGCTGTCGTAGGGCGAGATCCGCACCAGCCGATGCACGCCGCTTTCGGATTTCAGCCAGCCATAGGCATTGGGGCCCGAAATCTTGTAGGCGGCAGACTTGATACCGGTCTCTTCGCCGGCACTTTCGGATTGCAGTTCGACCTTGTAGCCCTTTTTCTCGGCCCAGCGAACATACATCCGGGCCAGCATCGACGCCCAGTCGCAGCTTTCTGTGCCCCCTGCCCCGGAGTTGATCTCCAGGAACGTGTCGTTGCCGTCTGCTTCGCCGTCCAGCAACGCCTCGATTTCTTTCTCGGCGGCTGTCGCAGCCAGCGTCTTCAACGCCGCCTCGGCCTCTGCGACCACCTCGGCATCGTCTTCCATCTCGCCCAGTTCTATCAGCTCGATGTTGTCGTTCAGATCCTGTTCGATGCCCTTGTAGGTCGCGATCGAATCCACCAGCACCTGGCGCGCACGCATCAGCGTCTGGGCCGCGGCCGGATCGTCCCACAGCGTCGGGTCCTCGACCCGGGCGTTGAATTCCTCCAACCGGTGATCCACCGTCTCCAGGTCAAGCCGTTGTCCCAGAAGGGACAGGGATTTGCGGATGGCTTCAACGGAGTTCTGAGCTTCGGCGCGCATGACATTCCTGTACGAAAAGGGCCGTGCAGCAGCAGTGCCGCTCGGCCCCTTGGTATAATCCGCGGCGCAAGTCACCGCAAGTCAAGCGACCCCGATCAGCCGAAATCGAAGTCCGACGCTCCAAGCGCGCTATCCATCACCCCCTTGAGGGTGATCGTGTCGTCGCCTGTATCACCGAACTGGATAATCGTGTTGCCGTTCCGGGTATCAGCAGCTGCCATGACGTCGGCAAAGGTGTCGAGACCTGTCATACCGGACAGGTCAATCACGTCTTTGCCCGTGGCAAAGTCGGTGACAAAGGCACGGCCAAGCCCATCCGCGAAGATGAAAGTGTCGCTACCCGCACCACCGGTCAGCGTGTCGGCCCCGGCATCCGCCACCAGTCGGTCGTTGCCGCCACCTGCCAACATCTTGTCGTTTCCAGCGTCGCCGAACAGCCGGTCGTTGCCCTTGCCCCCGATGATCTTGTCGTTGCCAGCACCACCCTTGAGGGTGTCGCTACCGCCGCCCCCGTCAAGCTTGTCTTTCCCGCCGTCGCCAAACAGCTTGTCGGCCCCGTTGTTGCCAAACATCTTGTCCGCCCCGGCACCGCCGTACATCACATCGTTCCCGGCCAAGCCGGTCAGCTTGTTTCCGGCGCCATCCCCGCGAAGATCGTCCTTGAACCTCGACCCGATCAGGCTCTCGATCTCCAGGAAACTATCGCCGGACGCGTGCCCACCAATCCCGGTTCCGGCGGCTAGGTTGACCTTGACCGCCCCGCCAGAGCTGGAATAGTCGGCCGTGTCCTTGCCGCCCCCCCCGATCAACAGGTCGCCATTGCTCCCGCCGTTCAGAAGGTCATCACCATCGCCGCCCAGCAGGATGTCTTTTCCTGCGCCACCCAGCAGGATGTCGGCCCCCTTGTGACCCGATAGCACATCGTCGCCGGTCCCGCCCGACAACCAATCGTCGCCTGCGCGTCCGACAAGGTCGTCATCGCCGGCCTGCCCGGCCATCCGGTCATCGCCCATGCTCCCGGCAAGCGCGTCGTCACCGGCGCCGATCTCGTGCACCGTGATCCGTCCGTCGTTCTTGGCCGTGGTCAGGACAAAGGTCCTGTCCCCCATCTGCTCGACGATCAGGTCGTTGGATCCATCCAGGGTTGAGGAATCAATGATCGACTCGACCACCTCCAGGCTGCCGTCCGATTGCACGGCCATGGCGACGATTCCGTCCTGCCGGGCCGCCGAAAGCAGCAAGAACGGAGTGCCCTCGATCTCCAGTGAGGTCATTCCAGACAGAACGGAAAAGCCCTCCCCCAGTTCAAGCGGCGTCTGGTCCAGCAATGTGAGCGCGCCGCCGTTGGAAACCTCGTAGGTGCGGACGGTGTCGTAATCCTCGTCCAGCACAAAGGCATAGGTCGCTTCACCAACATCCATCACGACGATCTCGCGGATATCACCGACCTTGTTTTCGCCGATCTTGACGTTGAAGACGTTGTTGAGCTTGCCCGCCGCACTCAACTCGAACACGCTGATGCCAAAGTCGTCAGCCGATCCAACAAAGACAAAGGTCTTTTGTCCGATCTGGTGACTGGTCAGCCCGTAGGCACCGTCAAGCCGGAGGTCCTGACTGTCTGCGTTGAACGCAGCATCAGTGCGTTTCAACGTGCCGTCCGCTGCGATCTTGAAGACACCCAGTGCATCCGATGTCAGCGCCGTTGTCAGCAGGTAGGCAGAGTCGCCAACCGTCTGGACCCGGTTGTAACTGTTCCATTCCAGCACGATCTTGCCTTCGGCGGATTGCCCTCCGATGGGCGTGTTGAAATAGGTCTCGACATGGGTCAGGCTGCCCGCCTCGGCCTCGGAACCGTCCTCGATCCGGAAGACCGTGACCGCGCTGTCCACGACCGAACTCGCATACAGGAACGACGTCTCCCCGATCGTCACCGTCGATATCCGGGCGATCCCGTCCAGCCCCAACTCGGCATCGTTGTCGTCAACAAACCCGACCGCCTTCAGCTTTCCGGTGTCCGACAGCGTCAGGATCTGAATTCCGTCGTCATCCGCGGCCGCGACGTAGACATAAGTCGTTCCGCCGATCACCTGCGTCGCAAGATGCGTCGCCCCGAACAACTCTGGAGCCGCGTCGGAATCCTTCACGGAAGACCGAAGCTCGAATTCACCAATCGTGTTCATTTCCCAATCCCCTTACGTCGCCTTGGTCATCAAAAACCATTTGATGTGAAGCGCTCGCCACCCCAGCTGCACCGATTCCCGTCAACCTTGAATCGTAACCTCGGACATTCGCTCGTCAAGTCGACAACATGCTGCAAACAAAAGATAATTTTGCACGCATTGGCGACAATGCAGGCAATTTTTCAGAAATTGGCCGGGATTTTAACCTAATAGAGACCGCCCGAACTCAAAGAGCCGAAACTGGCCTTTGGTGCGATCTGAACCTTCTTTCCGGTCGACGTCGTGACCGTTCTGGGAGAAAACGTCTCGTCCTCGCCGCGCGAGAACATCGGAACGTTTGCCCCCATCACAAAGCCGCCATCGATCGCCGCCGCCGCAATGCCGAACACCGGATCCTCGCCTTCGCGGAAATACTCGGCCACCACGTTGTCGCCGGAAGCGTCATTGGACAAGCGTGCACCGCTGTATCGGTCGATCTTCACGAAGTAGCCACCGGGCGGCAGGTCGAACTCGCCGCCGCCGTGTTTTGCGATGGCCTCGCGCATGAAGCGAACGAACACCGGGCCGCACATGCCGCCGCCCGAGGCGCCCCGCCCCAGTGCCTTGGGCTGGTCATACCCGATGTAGCATCCAGCAGCGATATTCGAGGTAAAGCCGACGAACCAGACATCCTTGGCGTCGTTGGTGGTGCCCGTCTTGCCAGCCACCGGCACGCCCAACCCGGCCTTGCCGACGGTACGAGACGCCGTCCCACGCTCGACCACGCCACGCATCATCGAGGTCAACTGATAGGCGGTGATCGCGTCGATCGCCTGCTCCCGATCAGAGATGATCCGCGGTGACACGCCGGGTTGCAACGAAACGACCTCGCAATCGGGGCACCGGCGTTGATCGTGCCGATAGACCGTACTGCCCCAGCGGTCCTGCACCCGGTCAACCAGCGTCGGTTCGACGCGTTCGCCGCCATTGGCGAACATCGAGTAGGCGGCCACCATCTTGTAGAGAGTCGTTTCCTGAGATCCGAGGGCGTTGGCGAGGAACGGCCCGAGATTGTCATAGACGCCGAAGTCCTCGGCGTAGCGGGCGACCGTTTCCATGCCGACTTCCTGCGCCAGACGGATGGTCATCAGGTTCCGCGACCGCTCGATCCCGGTACGCAGCGGGGTCGGCCCATAGAATTTTTCCGAAGCGTTCTTGGGGCGCCACACACCCTGTGGCGTGTCGATCTCGATGGGCGCATCCACCACGATCGTCGCCGGCGTGTACCCCGAATCCAGCGCGGCGGCATAAACAAAGGGCTTGAACGCCGAGCCCGGCTGACGAGCGGCCTGCGTTGCGCGATTGTAGACCGAGGACTGGTACGAGAACCCGCCCTGCATGGCCAGCACCCGACCGGTCTTCACGTCCATGGCCACGAAGGCGCCCTGAACCTTGGGCACCTGCCGCAAGGTCCAGCGGATAAAACTGCCGTCGCTGTCGGCCGTCATCTTGCGCACGTGTACGACGTTGCCACGGGCAAAATTGTCCTGGAAGCTTCCCTTCATCCACTTGATGTCTTCGCGGGGCACCTGAACCGTGCCCTCGGTCTCCTCGACGCCAAGCGTCATGCTCTGATCCGCAATGGACAGGACAACCGCCGGATACCAGAGGCCGGACTGATCGATGTCACGCGCAATCTTGACATCGGCCAGCGCCGCCCGCCAGCTCGCCTCATCATCCAGCGTCTCGACGGGCACGTTCAACTTGCTCTTGTGCCAGATCCCCTGGCTGCGGTCGTATGATTCCAGCGCCGTGCGCAGCGATTGTGCCGCGTCGACCTGCAGTTCGGGGTCGACGGTGGCGCGGATCGCCAAGCCACCCCCAAAAAACTCGTCCTGGCCGAATTCGCTGGACAGCTGGCGGCGGATTTCGTCGGTGAAATAGTCGCGCGGCGGCAGGTTGCGCCGGAAGCTTGGAAAATCGCCGTTCTGGACCGAACGCAACGGCATTTCGCGCTCGCTGCGATAGGTCGCCTCGTCCAGATAGCCGTTTTCGTACATCTCCTTGAGCACAAAGTTGCGGCGACCGATCGCCTCGTCGCGTTCGCGGACCGGATGATAGTTCGACGGCGCCTTGGGAAGCACCGCCAGATAGGCCGCCTCGTGCGGTTCCAGTTCAGTGAGGTTCTTGTTGAAATAACTTTGAGCAGCGGCCGCCACACCATAGGAGTTGGCGCCCAAGAAGATCTCGTTCATGTACAGCTCGAGAATCTTTTCCTTGTCCAGCGCCTGCTCGACCCGCGCCGCCAGAAGGATCTCCTTGAGCTTGCGCTCGACGGAGCGGTCCGAGGACAGCAGGAAGTTCTTCATAACCTGCTGGGTAATGGTCGAGGCCCCGCGCAGCCGCGCCCCCTGCGCCGCATCGACGACCGCCGAGGCGATGCCCATGAGGTCGTAGCCCTTGTGCTCGTAGAAATTCTTGTCCTCGGCCGAGATGAACGCCTGCTTCACAAGGTCCGGAATATCCGCAGCGGGCACGAACAGGCGCCGTTCGACGGCGAATTCGTCGATGATGTTGCCCTCGCCCGAATACACCCGGCTGATCGTCTTGGGCGTGTACTGCGCAAGTTCCTCGTGATCCGGCAGATCGCTGCTGTACATCCAGATGACGCCGCCGGCCAGCAAGGCCACAAACAGCATGCCGGTCACGATCAGGGTGAAGATGCCGCCGAAGAAGCTGAGGATGGCACGAAGCATGCAGTGTCCTGTCTTGGTTGTCCGCGCTTATACGCAAGCCACGCGGGGCGGTCAAAACGATCCGTCCCGCAAATAGGCGACAGGGCGCCGGTTTTTTGCTCACGATCCCGTGGCCTGTCCCGACGTAAGACGCCGATCACCGCACGATCCTTGGCAAAAATCACCGCAACGGCTGGAATAACCCGCGATTTTCGCGTCGTCTGGCGGGATGACCGATTCCGAGACCGGCCCCGAAGATATCTTGCCCACCTATGAGCGGGTTGGTCCGGCATGGGCCGCCGAACGGTCACGCACGTTGTTCGAACGCCCCTGGCTGGAACGGATGTTGGCGGCGGCCCCCGGCCCTCGCGTGCTCGATCTGGGGTGCGGGACGGGAACGCCAATCGCGACCTGGCTTGACGCCCAAGGGGCCGAGGTGACCGGCGTCGATGGCGCGGCCAGCATGATCGCCGGGTTCCGGACCTCGCTGCCGCACCGGCCCTCTCATCAGGCCGACATGCGCCACCTGTCACTGGGCAGACGGTTCGATGCGATCCTGGGGTGGAACAGCTTTTTCCACCTGTGCCCGGCCGATCAGCGTCGCATGTTTGCGGTCTTTGCCGCCCATGCCGCGCCGCGCGCCATCGTGATGCTGACCACCGGCCCAAGCGCCAGCGAGCGCATCGGGCGCGTGGTGGATGCGCCGGTCTATCACGCGAGCCTTGCCCCGGACGACTACCGCCGCCTGTTCGCGACCCATGGGTTTTCCGAATTGGCTTTTGCGCCCGAAGATCCCGAGTGCCGGGGCCACACCATCTGGATGGCCCGCTACGACGGGCCTACTGCCGCCTGAGGGGGGCCTGCGCACGGTCGTCTTCGGCCCAGGCCTGCAATGCATCGACGACGGCTGTCGCGGCGGCATGCCGCCAATCCGGGTTTTGAAGCTTTTTCAATTCGCTGGGGCTCGACATGAAACCGATTTCGACCAGAACGGACGGAATGTCCGGGGCCTTGAGCACCGAAAACCCGGCGTATTCACGAGGGCGCTTGTGCAGTTTGACACCGGCCTGCCGGAAGCCGTCCAGCAGGGCGTCGGCCAGTGCATCGGTGCGCGGCGTGGTCTCGGTACGGGCCAGCGACATCAGCACCCGGGCGACCTCGTCATCCTGCCCGGTCAGATCGATCCCGGCCAGCAGGTCCGCCCGGTTGTGACGCTCGGCCAGCTTGGCCGACGCCGCCGAGGATGCCTCTGCCGACAGCGTATAGACCTGAGCCCCCCGTGCTATCCCCTCGGACACCGCGTCGGCGTGAATTGACAGGAACACGTCGGCCGACGCGCGGCGTGCAACGTCGATGCGGGCCTCCAACGAGACGAATTCGTCTGCGTCGCGGGTCATGACCACCTCAAAGCCGCCCGCCCTGACAAGAGCCTCGCGCAATTCACGCGCAAAGGTCAGCACCAGGTCGGCTTCGTGAATGTCTTCGTGGATCGCGCCCGGATCGACACCGCCGTGCCCGGGATCCAGCACCACCGTCAGCACGCCATCATCCGAGGGCGCGGTGCTGACGCTTTCGGCAGGATCCTGAATGTCCGGCACCACCGTCATTGCCCGCGACGCAAATGTGGCCTGATCGGTCAGGCGCACCGCCACATCGATTCGGGCACTTCCGTCCTCGGCGCTTGTGTCCATCGCGGCGGTCTCCACCGCGTAGGGGCCAGCAAGATCGATCACCAGCCGCGACCAACCCGCCTGAATGGCCCCGTGACGCACGGCGTGCACGGCCTCGCTGAAGCCCAACCCGCCAACGCGCAGCCGTTCGAAATCCACTTCGCGAAAATCCAGGACCAGCCGTGGCGGCTCATCCAGCAAGGTCACCCGGTACGGCACCGGCTGGCTGATCGTCAGGATCAGGTCAAACCCGTCGGTTCGATCGAGGATTTCGGACCGCTCGGGGTCAAGTCGCGCCAGGGCGAACAGATCCTGCGCCCCGGCTGGAAGGATTCCGGGGCCAAGGCCGATGACGGCCAGCATGGCCAATATGCGAAGGATCATGAAACGCCTGCCCGGTCTGATGCCGTTTCCGGCAACCTACCGCATGACCGCCGCGGCCGGAAGGCATTTCCGGCCCGACCTGTCGCTTGTCGGTCCTGTCAGCGGCGGCCCATGAAGGTCTTGAGCCGCTCCAGCCCTTCTGCGATGTCCGTTGTCGCCCGCGCATAGGAAAACCGGATCGTGCCGTGCCCGCGGTGTGGATCGAAATCCAGCCCCGGCGTTACGGAGACACCGACCTGCTCAAGGATTTCCCGGCAAAAGCCGAGACTGTCGCCCGTGATATCGGACACGTCCGCATAGACATAGAACGCCCCGTCGGGTGGTGCGATCCGGTCAAACCCGGCCTTTGGCAGCCCCTCCAGCATCAGGCGGCGGTTTTTGGTGTAGGCGGCCATGTTCGCCTGCAACTCGGCGTCACATTCCATCGCCGCCAACGCGGCGACCTGGCTGGCATGGGGCGCGCAGATGAACATGTTCTGGGCCAGACGCTCGTACATGCGCACGTCCGTCTCTGGCACGACCATCCAGCCGACCCGCCAGCCGGTCATCGAGAAGTATTTCGAAAAGGAGTTGATCACACAGACATCGTCGCTGATCTCCAGCGCGCTGATGGCCCGGCCCTCATACTGGATGCCGTGATAGATCTCGTCCGAGATGAAGGAGGCCCCGATCTCGGCACTGCGCTCGATCAACCCGGCCAGCGCCTCCCGCGACAGCATGGTGCCCGACGGGTTGGCCGGCGAGGCAACGATCAGGCCGTGCAGGTTGGCGGGCACCTCGTCGGGCACCGGTTGCAGCCGGTTTTCCAGCCGTGTGCGCAACCCGACCGGATAAAGGCTCAATGCCTTGAGGATCTGCCGGTAGGACGGATAGCCCGGCTCGCCCAGCCCCACCCTGTCGCCGGCATCGAACAGTGCCGTGAACGCCAGAAGGAAGGCGCCGGAGGACCCGGGCGTCACGATCACGCGATCCGGGTTCAGGTCCAGCCCGTACCAGTCGCGATAGAGTCGCGCGATCCTGGCGCGCAATTCAGGCACGCCAAGGGCGACGGTGTACCCCAGAGAGTCCTGTGTCATCGCGCGGGTCAAAGCCTCGCGCGCGCCCAGCGGCGCCGGTGTTCCCGGTTGGCCGACCTCCATGTGGATGATGTGGCGCCCGGCGGCCTCGGCCTGCCGCGCGGCCTCCATCACATCCATCACGATGAAGGGATCGACATCACTTCGTCTTGATGCCCGCATCGCTTTCTCCTTACTCTGCCCGGAACGGGGTATCTCAACCGGGACAGGGGCAGTCAATGGCGGGAGGAAACAGTCGACGCGCGATCAATCTCGTTTTGGCCCCCTGCCTGTTGCTGGCTGCCATCCTTCCAGCCCAAGCGAAGGTGAACCTGCGGGGTGCCGTCGGACAGTCGACGGGCAGCTTGCCTATCCTGGTGTTGCAGGACAGCAACCTGAACGCCTTTGTGCTGGAGACACGCACGATCATGATCCGCTCGGGCCTGATCCTGAAGGCCGAAACGCCCGATGTGCTGCAAGGCGTGATCGCCCACGAGATTGCCCATATCGCCAATGATCACCTGACCCGTTGTTTTGAAAACCTGCGCAATGCCCGCAACACCGCACTGGCCGGCGTCGTGTTGCCGGCCATCATGGCACAGTCCAATCCGAGTGCCCCGGCCGGGATCGCCATAGGCAGCCAGAGCTTGGCCCGGCAGGTATTCGCTGGACACACCCGCGCTGAAGAGGCAGAGGCCGACCATTCCGCCCCTCGCGATATGGGGCGGGCCGAGATTGACCCCAATGGAATGGTCGATGTGCTGGACATCTTTCACGGACAGGAATCGCTCGATATCTCCCGCCAGGATCCGTGTGTTCTGAGCCATCCGCTGTCGTGCGACCAGGTGCGCGCCATGCCTGGCGACGCCACTGCCTATTGCAAGGGGATCGATGGCACGGACGCCGCCTCCACCGACTGGTACGCCGGCTCGCGGGTCAAGCTGTCAACCTATCCGCGCAACCCCGGCTGGACGCAGCGCCGGGTCAAGGCGCTCAAGGTGTTGGGTGCCTCCCGACCACGCGAACCGTTCAGCCCCGACATGGTACGCGATCTGGGCATTGCCTATTCGCAGGCCGGACAGAACGGCATGGCCCCGGTCGTGACCGCCAAACGATATGCCATGATCGGCCGGTTGAAGGACACCGGTATTCATGCGAAACGCGCCTTGGGGCCTTTGCCCCGCGGCTCCAACGGGTGGCGACGCGCACAGGACATTGTCGACGTCGCTGAAACCCAAGCAAAGAGGAAATTCCGCTGATGAAAGCCCTTACCCTTGCCGGCGCCCTGTGCCTGGGCCTTGCCATGCCCGCAGTGGCGTCGGATCTGACCGACCTGTCCGGGGCCGATCGCGCGGCCTTCCGAGCCGAAGTCCGAGCCTATCTGATGGACAATCCCGAGGTGCTGATGGAGGCCATCGCCGTACTTGAGCAGCGAAACGCCGATGAGCAATCCGCGACGGACATCACCTTGGTACAGACCAACGCGACGGACCTGTTCGAGAGCGAAACGAGCTGGGTTGGCGGAAATCCGGACGGCGACGTGACCATTGTCGAATTCGTCGACTACCGGTGCAGCTATTGCCGCAAGGCCTATCCCGAAGTGAGTAAACTGGTCGAAACCGATGGAAACATCCGCCTGATCATGAAGGAATTCCCCATCCTGGGCGAACAATCCGTGGCATCCTCGCGCATGGCGCTGGCCACCCGGTTGGTCTTTGGCGACGAGGCCTATGAGCAGGTGCACGATTCCCTGATCTCGTTCCGCGGAGAGGTCAACGACGTCTCGGTCCGTGCGCTGGCATCTGATCTGGGCCTCGACGGAGAGAAGATCGCGGCGATGATGAACGCGCCGGAAGTGGACGCGATCATTGCGGAAAACCGTGCATTGGGGCAACGGATGCAGATCTCCGGGACGCCGACATTCGTCGTCGGATCGCAATTGCTGCGCGGCTACCTACCCTATGCCGGCATGAAGAAAGTCGTGGACGAAGAACGCGACGACAGCTGACCCCCATCGGCGGAGCCGCGCAATCTATGGGTCTTTGCGCTGCTCCGTTTGCCGGGTAGGGTACCGACACGGAATACCAAACTCTCTCCACTCCGCGTCAGGACAACCACAATGGCAAGCGACACCGGCGGCGGCGAAGCCGTGCACTATCCCACCTTCATTACTGAGCCGGGCTCTCCAGATATTCTTTTCTATGTTGTGGTTGTGTTCATGCTGGTGCTGATCTTCGTGATTGGCGCCTTCTATTTCCGGCTGCATGCGCTGCCTGAGCAAATGGCGCATTCCAAACATCCGGCGCAATACCAGTTCGTCGCGATATTGGCACTTATAGGACTGATAACACACAATAATTACTACTGGATCGCGGCGCTCCTGCTTGCGGCAATCTCACTTCCCGACTTCATCACGCCACTGCGGTCGATCGCGATGTCGCTGCAGCAACTCTCCGGGTCCGACATGCCACCACCACGAGAAACCGCCGATGTAACCCGCGACACGCGGGCATCCGCCGACGATTTTCTCGATCTGGACGAGTGGGAGGGCAAGAAAGATGCTTGAACTGCTCTTCTGCGGGATGTTTACCGTCCTGCCAGACTTTCTCTTCCGTCGCTTCGCGCAGGGGAAGCGTTTTGGCCGCGAGATCACATTGTTCTCCGTCTGGTACGAGCTACGTTTCGGAATAACGGCCTGCCTGATGCTGACAATCGCGTTGATCACGGTGGTGTTTTACTACCATCCGTCCACCACGGACTCGACCAGCTTCTTCCGCACCGTCTCGATCCTTCCGGAGAAGTCGGGGCGTATCAAGGATGTACCGGTCACGAACGGCCAGACCGTCAATGCGGGCGATGTTCTTTTCACGCTGGACGACAGCTCCGAACAGGCGGCCGTCAAAACCGCCGAGAAGAACGTGGCCGAGGTCGATGCCGCCTTCGTGCTGGCCGATGCCGAGTACTTGGCCGCCGAAAGCGTGATCAAGCAGGCAACAGCGGCGCTGACCCAGGCCCAGGAAGAATATGACGTCCGCGCGACGCTGCTTGCCGAGGACAGCCCCGCCACCAGCCCGCGCGAAGTCGAAAAGCTCCTGAACGTCGTCGATGAACGCCAGGCGGCCCTGGAGGCCGCGGAAGCGCAGAAAGTCGCCGTCGAAGCCAAGATAAGCACCCAGCTGCCCGCCCAGAGAGACAGCGCAGAAGCGGCCTTGGCGCAGGCCCAGACCGAGCTGGACAAGACAATTGTCTATGCGGCGATCACCGGCGAATTGCAGCAATTTGCCTTGCAGCCCGGCGAAATCGTCAACCCGTTTATTCGACCGGCCGGCATCCTCGTGGCGACGGAGTTCCTGGAGGGAGAGTTCGAGGCGGGCTTCAAGCAGGTCAATTTGCCGGTTCTCAAGATCGGGATGGTGGCCGAGATTCTCTGCGCTTCACAGCCGCTGAAGATCGTGCCGATGAAGGTCACCTATGTCGCGCCCTACGTGGCCGCCGGCCAGTTCCGCCCCTCAGATCAGCTGCTGGACATTCAGGACCGCGCCCGCCCCGGCACGGTCACAGTGCGGATGGCGCCGCTGTTCGAGAACGGGACGCAGGCAATTCCGCCCGGATCAAAATGCATCTCCAACCTCTACACCAACAACCATGACATCCTTCATGGCGACGAGGAGCTGTCCACCGGGCGCTGGTTGTTCCTGCACATGGTCGACACGGTGGGCCTGCTGCACGCCCTGATCCTGCGAATCCAGGCTCTGCTCCTGCCGGTCCAGACGCTGGTTCTGTCAGGGCACTGATCAAGAAAAGGCCCGGCGCACACTGCGTCGGGCTGATGTCAGATCAGATCTCTGGGGCGCCGGACAGATCCGGCTATTCGGCGGCGTCGAGCTGGTTCTTTGCCTCGATTTCGGCGGCCTTCTGTTCGACCTGCTCAACGATGTGATCGACCATCTGGTCATTCGACAGCTTGTGGCTCTGCTTGCCCGCCAGATAGACCATGCCGCTGCCGGCACCGCCACCGGTGAAGCCGACGTCGGTCATCAACGCCTCGCCGGGTCCGTTGACGACACATCCGATGATCGACAGGCTCATCGGCGTCTTCACGTGTTCCAGGCGTTTTTCCAGCGCCTCGACCGTCTTGATCACATCGAAGCCCTGCCGTGCGCAGGACGGGCATGAGATGATATTCACGCCACGGTGGCGCAGGCCGAGCGACTTCAGGATCTCGAACCCCATCTTGACCTCTTCGACCGGATCGGCCGACAGGCTGACGCGCAATGTGTCGCCAATGCCCATCCACAACAGGTTGCCCATACCAATGGCGGACTTGACGGTGCCGGACATCAATCCGCCGGCCTCGGTGATGCCAAGGTGGATCGGCGCATCCGTCTGCTCGGCCAGTTGCTGATAAGCGGCTGCGGCCATGAAGACATCGGACGCCTTCACCGAGATCTTGAATTCGTGAAAGTCGTGGTCCTGCAGGATGCGGATGTGATCCATGCCGCTTTCGACCATCGCGTCGGGGCAAGGCTCGCCGTATTTGTCCAGCAGGTGCTTTTCAAGGCTGCCGGCGTTGACGCCGATCCGGATCGAGCAACCGTGGTCCCGTGCCGCCGCGATCACTTCGCGCACCCGGCTTGCGTCGCCGATGTTGCCGGGATTGATCCGCAGGCAGGCCGCACCGCTTTCGGCAGCCTCGATGGCGCGTTTGTAGTGAAAATGGATGTCGGCGACGATTGGTACCGGGCTTTCGGCCACGATCTCCTTGAGGGCGCGGGCACTGGCCTGATCGGGGGCCGAAACCCGCACGATGTCTGCTCCGGCGTCGGCGGCAGCCTGCACCTGTGCGACAGTCGCAGCCACATCGGTCGTGATGGTGTTGGTCATCGTCTGCACCGAAATCGGCGCATCGCCTCCCACCTTTACCGATCCGACCGAGATCTGGCGGCTTTCCCGGCGATAGATGTTCCGCCAGGGGCGCACGTGGTTGATCGACATCGTTGATGCTCCAAATGCTGATGCTCGGGGACTATCTAGACAGCCATCGTTCCGGGGGCAACGCCCCACGGTACTGCGATTGGCGTCGCACCGTCATTGTGACCGCGAAAGGGTCATTCCTGTGCGGGAACTCCCGAGTTTCCGACATCCGGTTCCGGGAACAATGTGGCCTGAGCCATGGCAACGGCCTTTTCGGCATCACCGCCGGCCGTGGCATCAGCCACCGTATAGCTCGTTGTCAGGGCGGAAGAATTCAGGGCGATCTTGTCCACAACCGCGCCGTTTGCGCCGGCCGGGCCGTAGGTCTGGCCATTCACGGCGAAATAGACAGCACCCGCTGCGCCAGTCCGCAAGGTCGGCGGCTCTTCTGTTTGTGGCACGACATAGGTGTCGCCAGGGTTGAGGATCTTTTCGAGAAGGATCGAACCGTCGCCAGCCCTCACCCTCACCCAAGCCGGCCGAACTGCGACCAACAGGACCTCGGGCACCTCTTCCGTGACGCGGGGCGATTCCCCGATCCCGTCCAGCGCCTCGTTGACGGCAACATCAATCACGCCGCCATAAGGACCGTCATATCCCTCCGCGGAGGCATAGGACCGTGGTTCCAGCGGCAGTGGCGGAACGGCCCCGGACAACGCACCAACGGTACGAGGATCAAGCGCCGCGATCGGTCCATCGCGTGCGACCATGACCGGCACCTCCAGTGCCTGGGGGCGGTACAGGCGATCCAGCGAATCCGGGCGCACCACGTCGGCTCCAGCCAGATCCACCGTTTCGTCGGTCGAGGGTTGCTGCACATCCGTCAGCGGGTCGACGGCCGCGATCGCCGCCGGGGCGCGATCTACAGGCGTGACCTGAACGCGCTGAATTTCCTGCAGAACCGACCAGCCGCCGTAGCCTACGGCGCCGATCAGCGTCAGCAGGACCAACGTGGAGCCAATTGCACGAGGCTCCAGATTTGCCAGTGGGCTCGTGCTCTTCGGGGCAAAGGACACGCGGGGGTCGGAAAATGGGTCATAGCCCCCGGCCTTGGCAGCAGGAGGTTTACGAAAGACGGGTTTGTTCGGGATGAGAGGGGCTGTCAGTTTGTCTGCGGTCGACGCCGACACGAAGTCAGCCTCGCGACAAAAGGTTTCAAACGCCCATTCGGGATCCAATCCCAGATATCGGGAATAGGACCGCACGTAGCCAGCAACGAACCCGGGGGTTTCGAAGGCCGAGGCATCCGCATTCTCTATCGCAGCAATGAAGGAAGCCTTGATCTTCAGCTCACGCTGAACGTCGAGCAAGGATTTGCCCATCGTCGCGCGTTCACCGCGCATAACATCACCAAGGCGAAGATCGAAGTCGTCAAAACTCTTCTGTGGAGCCTGCTCTTCTTCCACCTTGGGCGGCACTCGACGCCCAATCATCTGCCCGTCCTCGTCTGCGTCAATTCTTTGTCCCCGTCGGAATGGCGATTCGACGACTCACCAACCCTTACCACTAACGTAACACAGCCAAGGAATTGTTGCACACGCAGAAAGTTCAGCCGGTTAACTCTGCGCGGTTCAACGCGCATTGGGCCCAGAGGCGATCCATGGCGCGCACCAACCCGTCCAGCATCTCGGGGCTGTGGACCGGCGACGGCGTGAACCGCAACCGCTCCGTGCCGCGCGGCACCGTGGGGAAGTTGATCGGCTGCACATAGATCCCGAAATCTTCCAACAGCATGTCGGACAGTTGCTTGGTGTGGACCGGGTCACCGACGATGACCGGCACGATATGGCTTCCGTGGTCGATGATCGGCAGGCCCATTGCCATCAGCCGCATCTTCAGGATCCTGGCGTGCAACTGTTGCTTGTCGCGCCGTTCCTGATCGGTCTTCAGGTGCCGGACCGAGGCCGCAGCGCCCGCGGCAATTGCTGGCGGTAGCGAGGTGGTGAAGATAAAGCCCGGCGCATAAGATCTTATTGCATCGCACATTTTGGCGCTTGCAGCGATGTAGCCGCCCATGACGCCGTATGCCTTGGCCAGCGTGCCGTTGATGATGTCGAGCCGCCCCATCAACCCGTCGCGTTCGGCAACGCCTGCACCGCGCGGGCCGTACATGCCAACGGCGTGGACCTCGTCTATATAGGTGAGTGCGTCGAATTCGTCCGCCAGGTCGCAGATCGCTTCGATCGGGCCAAAATCGCCGTCCATCGAATAGATCGATTCAAAGGCGATCAGCTTGGGCGCTGCGGGATCGTCGGCTGCCAGCAACTCGCGCAGATGCTCGACATCGTTGTGCCGGAAGATCCGCTTTGCACCACCATTGCGCCGCACACCTTCGATCATCGACGCATGGTTCAACGCATCCGAATAGATGATCAGCCCCGGCAGCAGTTTCGGCAGGGTCGACAACGTAGCGTCATTCGCGATGTAGGCCGAGGTGAAGACCAGGGCGGCCTCCTTGCGGTGCAGGTCCGCGAGTTCCGCTTCGAGGCGCTTGTGATAGACCGTCGTGCCGGAAATGTTCCGTGTACCGCCCGATCCTGCTCCGGTCGCCTCCAGCGCCTCGTGCATCGCCTCGAGCACCGCCGGGTGCTGCCCCATGCCCAGATAGTCGTTGCCGCACCAGACGGTAATTTCCTGTTCGGAGCCATCGGGCCTGCGCCAAATGGCGTGCGGAAAGTTTCCCCGCCGCCGTTCGATGTCGATAAAGGTCCGATACCGTCCCTCTTCGTGCAGCTTGTCGATGGCAGTTTCGACTGCGGTCGAGTAGCGGGTTTTGTTCGTCACCTTGGTCAACCTCGGCTTTTTATTGGCGCGTTTCACACATCTGAATCACATTAATGGTGAGCATGCGCTTTGACATGGCGCAAATTGACGCTCACTTGCAACTTTGTGAATGTACTATGTGCACTCAGTTGTCGAAAATAACAACCCGGCAATCCGACGCTCCGTTGCTGGCCGCAGCACATTTCGAGATTGCACGGCCCCCGTCGCCCCTATCGGACCCAAAGTTTCCTGTCGTGGGCGAAATGGCCAACGCCTTGGGCGCCTTGAGCTTGCGGTACTCCTTGTTGAACAGGGTCGTGGCCCCGGCCGACAGGGTCAGCGGTTGCTGCTTGTATTTTTTCGGCACGATGGTCGTGATCACGACACAGGGTTTGCCGGAGGTGCGCCGCGAATTGCAATTGGCCAGCGCAGCGGACGCGGCCGCTTCGGCCGAATGGAAGTTCGCCATCGTAGACATCAGGTTGGACGAGGTCGGTTCCCCCGGAGACACGGCAATCGCCCCGTAATACGGGATTTGCGACGCGGCCTGTTTCAACGCCTTGGCAACGCCCGCGTCGATGAAGTCCGCCTTACCCATGATCGCCTCGCCACCCCTGGTGCTGAACAGCATCTTCTTTGCGGTCGAGCTGTCGACAGGGTTGGCCAATGCCAGAGGGGCCGTCAGTGCCATGGCCAGAGCGAGTCCGATGATACGCATATATAGTGTCTCCCTTCGCGTTGCGGCAATCTAACCTGCGATTGTCTGACCCGCCAGTCCCTCTGGACAGTGGACCGCCCGGTGATAGGGTCGCCGCAAATTCCAGCCAGGAGCCCTCCATGACAGAACCCCGTCTTTCGCCCGTCCTCGACCGGATCGATGCCGACATTCCGGCCTCGATCGAGCGTCTGATGACGTTGTTGCGCATCCAGTCGATCTCGACCGACCCGGCCTACACGTCCGAGTGCAATGCCGCGGCAGACTGGCTGGTGGATGACCTGAAGGGCATCGGGTTCGACGCCTCCAAGCGCAAGACCCCCGGCCATCCGATGGTCGTCGCCCATGGCGGCAGCGGCGACGGCCCGCACTTGTCGTTCTATGGCCACTACGATGTGCAGCCGGTTGACCCGCTGGACCAGTGGAATACCCCGCCCTTCGAGCCCGAAATCCAGGATACCGCCCGTGGCAAGGTCATCCGGGGGCGCGGATCGTCCGACGACAAGGGCCAGCTGATGACTTTTGTCGAAGCATGCCGCGCCTGGAAGGCCGTGCACGGGTCGCTGCCCACCAAGATTTCGTTCTTCTTCGAAGGCGAGGAAGAAAGCGGTTCGCCCTCGTTGATTCCGTTCATGAAGGACAACGCCGAAGAGCTGACGACCGATCTCGTGATGATCTGCGACACGTCCATGGTTGCCCCCGGGGTTCCCTCCATCGCATCGCAATTGCGCGGCATGCTGAAGGACGAGTTCACCATCGTCGGCCCGCGAGTCGACCTGCATTCGGGGCATTACGGCGGCCCCGGCCTGAACCCGCTAAAGGAGATCTCGCGGATCGTCGCCTCGTTCCACGACGAAACCGGTCGGGTTGCCGTCGATGGGTTCTATGAAGGCGTCCACGAGGTGCCCGAGGATCTGAAGCGCCAGTGGGCCACCAGCGGGTTCGACGAGAAGGACTACCTTGAAAGCGTTGGCTACACCCGTCCGCACGGAGAACAGGGGTATTCGACGCTGGAACAACAATGGGCGCGCCCGACGCTGGAAGTAAACGGACTATGGGGGGGCTACCAGGGCGCTGGCACCAAGACGGTGATCCCTTCCAAGGCGCATTGCAAGATTACCTGCCGGCTCGTGGGCGACATGGATCCCGACGTCTTGCGCCGCAAACTTCGCGCGCATGTCGAAGCACAGCTTTCCCCGGATGCACAGGTCATCTGGGACGGCAACCTCGACGGCTCTCCGGCGGCGGTCATGAACACCGCCCGCCCCGAGTTCGAGGCCGCCCGGCAGGCGCTGACCGACGAATGGAACCGCGAGGCCGTGTTTGTCGGCATGGGAGGATCGATCCCGATCGCCGGGTTCTTCAAGGAGATCCTGAACATGGATGCGATGCTCATCGGCTTTGCCAACGATGACGACGCCATCCACTCACCGAACGAGAAATACGACGTTGAGAGCTTCCACAAGGGCATCCGCAGTTGGGCCCGCATTCTCGCCGCACTGTCGACCTAACGCGCGCGCCCTCCCCGGGCGCTCTTGATTTGGCTATGACCAGTCCCCTTGAAACGCCCCCCCCGGGGCGTTTCTTTGCATTTATCCATCCCGAACTGCCGGATCCCAAGGCCGCCCCCGGCGAAATCCTGAATGCTCTCGGAAACAAGTCTGCAACTATTTTGTCGCAGTGTTCGGGCATGCGCCCACCAGGTGCGCAGTTTGAATCCGCTGAGGCCCTTCCATGCACCGACCCATCGCTGTCGAAGAAGAGATCGACCGACAGATCAATCATGTCCGGGATGTCATGAACCTGGACGAATCCCGCGGCGGCGACCAACACGGTCGCCAGATCCTGGAGATCAGAAACGCACGGTATCACACATCCGGATACCTGCCGGATCGGGGGGCCGGCGCGACGTCGCAGGCCTATATCGTCTTTCAGGGAACGCCGACCCCCAGTTCGGATGTGACCGGCGGCGTGATCCGGTTCGTCGGGTCCGACGACCTTCGGATGCCGTATTTCGACGAAGCCAGCAAGATCATCCACCTATGGGTCGATCGCGCCTATTTGCGGATGGTGATCGAGCAGTTGAAGCATCGCAAGCAATATCTCTGGATCGGCTTCTTCGGCGAGGGCCATACATACGGCGATCTGCACAGCGACCCGTGACTCGCCACAGGGAGGGGCGGCTCAACGCGCACTGCGCGCGACACGAACAATCTTCAACAGGAGCAAGACCCACGGCGCCCCATGCAGGACGAGGTCGAACACATCAATCGGTCGGGTCAATTCGCCGGCCCCCAGCATCTTGAGCTTTTCCCAGACGTGGGGCTCTGGCACGAACGGCGCCAACCCCAAGAGCAGTGCAGCGACAACCAGGGTCGAAAGCGGAATCCTGTCCAGGAATTTCATCTGGAAATCTCCATGCCGGTTCCGGCCTCGATATCAGTTTCGGGATCGGGTCGCCAGAATGGCGCAGACGACTTGCCCACCCTGAGGACGCGCAACGGACCATCTACGGACCATGAGACCGCCGCAGTCGGAAAGGCTCACTTTGCCTTGAGTTCGAAGAAGGGGAAAGTGGCGCGGTTGACGGGGCTCGAACCCGCGACCTCCGGCGTGACAGGCCGGCACTCTAACCAGCTGAGCTACAACCGCGCAGGACCCTCTCGGGTCGTATTTCCTACCGCGAAACGCGGAATGCCCTGTTCTCGGGCCGAGCTTTGCAGCGGTGGCGCGGTTGACGGGGCTCGAACCCGCGACCTCCGGCGTGACAGGCCGGCACTCTAACCATCTGAGCTACAACCGCCCACTGCCCGCCTGCAATGCATCGCATTGCTCGGCGTGAGCGGCGTTCTAGGCCGGGGCGCGACCGGCGTCAACGACCTTTTGCAGCCTTTTTCGCCCAAAGCGCACTTTCACGTTCGCAGTGCAGGACCATGAGTCGCCGACGGCTCTGCGGCCATGGCCGCGAGGGCTGCAAGATCCGACCAATCAACACGTACCGAGCGCACCGGCTGCCCGAGCATTCGATCATCGAAGACCGGCCCCTCCTGCCCGCCCAAGGACTGATAAAAGGCGCGCGCGGCAGTGTTTCCCTCCAGCACGGTCAACCATAGCCCCACCTGCCCCTGCTCGCCGAGATCGCGCGCCGCTGCGACCATCAGGCTCCGCCCGATGCCACGGCGTTTCGCCAAGGGCGCAACATGCAAGTTATCCACCAGCGGATGGTCGGCCAGCGGAAATCGCAGCGTCAGGAACCCGACGATTCGGTCGCCCTCGGACGCGACCAGCACATTGTCTGGCGCATCCGGCCGGGCGCGCCAGACCTTCGCAAGGTCGTGCTCGACCTGGCCGTCGAGGTAGCCTTCCGGCACAAGTCCGGGATAACTCCGGCGCCAACTGGCGATCTGCAGCACGCGAATTGCGTCAAGATCCACGTCCAACGCCGCGCGAATGATCATCGGAAGTCCTCCATTTCGATCACAGGCATGCCGCCGGAGCCCACCAATGGCAAGCCTCCCCTGCCCCCCTCCCGACCTGACGTTGACAGCCGCGTGGCGGCGCGCCACACGGGGCGGCATCCCATACCCGGTCACGCGTGGACATCGACACATGTTTTTCATTCTTCGTCACGGCGAAACCCAGTGGAATGTCGAGGGGCGGATGCAGGGCGGGCTCGATTCCCCGTTGACCGACCGCGGTCGACGACAGGCCCTGCGCCAGGGTGACCTGCTGCGGCAGGCCGGCGTCACGTCGCTGCCAGTTCACTCCAGCCCACAGGGCCGCGCCCTTGAAACCGCCCGGATCGCCCTGCCCGGGAAACCCGTTCTGCAAGATCCACGGCTGCGAGAGGTTGCAATGGGCGCCTGGCAGGGCCGCACCATGGACGAGATAGCCGAGACCGCGCCCGGCCTCCTTGCCGACCCGCATCCATTTCTATGGAAATTCGAGGCACCCGGTGGCGAAACGTTCGACGGGATGATCGACCGGGTCCGGACCATCCTGTCCGACCTGCGCGGCCCCGCGATCATCGTCACCCATGGGGTTACCTCGCAACTGATCAGGGGTTGCCTTATGGGGCTGGACCCCGAAGCCATGGGCATGCTCCCAGACAGGCAAGGCATCGTGTATCGGATCGAGGACGGAAATCAGACAGTGCTGGACGACAGGTAATCGGAATCTGACGACGCCGCCCAAACATGGTATCGTGCCGGTGTAGCCCCCACCGGAGCCCAGAATGACCCAGAGCCTGCAGCAACAGATCAGTGCGGTTAAGACAATCGAGAACCCGCAGGACCTGTGGCACATCACGCGGGATTTCTTCCTCGATAGAGGCGCCAAGATGTTGTCCTACAGGCATTTTTTCGGAAAGGCCGAGCCTGAAGAAATGCCTATGCTGATCACCCACGGCGTGCCGGACCGCATTCTGGACACGCTGTTGAACGAGCATATGCAGTTGGTCAACCCAGTACCGGACCTCGCCAGCCGCACAACCGATCCGTTCTTCTGGTCTGATATCGCGGGCATGACCCGCCTGCTGGACAGTGAAAGCGCCTTTCTGAATGACCTGATCCTGCCTCAACTTGGCGATGGCCTGTCCATTCAGGTCTTTGGCCCACTCAACCGAAACGGGTTGCTCAACGTGGGATTCGGCGGTGGCCGCCCGGACCTCGACGCGCGTGCGATCAAGGAAATGCAGCTGTCCGCGCAATTGAGCCACCTGGCCTATATCCGGCTGACACCCGAGTTGCAGCAAAGCCCGCACGGCATGACCGCGCGGGAAGTCGAAGTCCTGGACTGGATCGCCAAGGGCAAGTCCAACTCGGTGATCGCGGACATTCTCGGGATCTCGGCGCACACGGTAGATACACATGTTCGGCGGATTTTCCGCAAGCTCGACGTCAACGACCGGACGACTGCGGCCGTCAAGGGCCTGGGCGCCGGTCTTGTGCAGGTTGCCGCCTGAGGGTTGCACCGGCCAGCCCTCCGTCACGGAACTGCGTGACTGACCCGACAACCCGCGCACCCCTATATCTCCCTCATCGATGTCGACCAACGCAACGAGAGACCGGGGTCCCGGTACGCTGGTGGTGACGGACAGCAAGCGGACAGAATTGCCGCGCGCCCGAACCCACTTCGCCGGCCCTACGGACCAACTCCTGCAACGTCGACGTCCCGGGAGTTTTTTCGTTTCGACCCGGGTTCGGGTGCGGCCTTCGGACGAAGGCGGCATCCAACATTGCACCACTCACGTGCAGCGGAATGCGTGCCAGTCACGCATTGGGCGGTGGATTCATGGGGATGATCCACCGCCTCACCGTACATTCGAATTTCCATTGTCAGCGAATGGCGGACGGGTCGGTCGCAGCAGCCTGCGCTGTCGCACTGACGTCGGACAGCGCGGAGCTGCCCTTTCCACGACAATCCGGTGTTGACGCCGCGCCCCGAAAAACCTACCAAGCCTCACCACTTGGGCGAGTTGGCGGAGTGGTTACGCAGCGGATTGCAAATCCGTGTACACCGGTTCGATTCCGGTACTCGCCTCCACCTTCTTTTCCTGGACATTCCGGACTTCAGCGCCCGATTATCGGGGCCCTGAAGTGGCCAGTTTACAGGCAGTTTACACCCCGGTTTACAGGCGCGAATCTTCACCTCAAATCCACCCGGAGTCGCAGAAAGGCCCGATGCAGCGCACCGGGCCCACGTCGTACAGATTGGCTTGGCTGGCTCAGCCGTTCGTGTCGTCGCCGTCGAAGACGTTGGCCGAGGCCTTCGCGCGTTCGAGTTTCCCGAGAATCTCGTCGGTCACTTCGGGTATGAGCCGCGCGTAGCGCTCGATCATTGTCGATGCGTGGCGGATGCTCCACCCCATCGCCACGGCGATCTCGTTCAGCCCGCACCCGGCGCGCAGCAGCGCCGTCGCGGCGGTGCCCCGCATGTCGTAGGGCCGAAGCTCGGGCCGAACGCGGACAACGCCGTCGGCATTCGCGCGACCGATCAGGTCGCGAACGATCTGCGCGGCGCGTTCGGGCGTCAGGCGCCCGCCGGACAGCGCCGGCACGATGAGCCACTGGTCATCATCCATGGTGTCGATGAGATCCTCGATCGCCGGCGTGGCCGCGATGGCGGTTGGTTGACCGGTCTTCCCGCGGTCGAGCAGAAGGCGCCGTGCCTTCGGGGTTTTCTCGATATGCCCCCTGTTCAGCCGCCCGACATCGGCGGGCGCCAGGCCACCCTCGGACATCGCGACGACGATCCGCCGTTCCGCCGGTCTCGCGACCTCGAGGACCGCTGCAATCTCTTCCGGCTTCCAGAAGAGGTGGGCCCGGTTGACGCTGTAGACCGCCTCGATGTCGCGGAAGAAGTGCCGTTTGATCACCCCGGATTGCCGCATCCGGTTCAGGAACCGGCGGATGACCTGGGTCGAGTAGTCGTGCATGCGCGGCGAGTGCGCCCACTGGTTCTGCCAGGCGATGATCTCGGCCAGGGACTCCTCCTCCTCGAACAGCTTGATCGGGTCGTCGGCGAACTCGGCCTCGAAGTTCGTCATGTACTTCTCATAGTCAGCTTTCGTCCGCGCGTTGAGCTTTCGATAGTGAATGCTGCGGCGGTACTCATCCATCGCATCGGGCGTGAGCATTTCATTCGCGCGATGCGTGCGCGCGGCTTCGGCCGCACTCGTGTTCGCCTGTCGATAGGCAGCGAGATAGGCCAGCGATCCTTCCACGACCTGCGAGTTCGAATCCCAGAACTTCGGCCCACCTCGACAGACGTAATGATACCTGACCACACCCGCGGCGTTTGGCTTCTTGACGCGATGGATGCCTTTAGGCAGCGCTGTCTTGCTCACGGCGCAGTCTCCTCTGCTCTGTCAGTGAAATCGCCTCGGCCGCCGACCCTTGGGTGGGCTCCAGTCCCTGGAGGCGGTCGAGACAGAGACGGAAGTGCTTCAGGTCGAAGATCCCGGGCCGCCCCGGAAGGTGTTCCAGACCGATCTTCTTGAGCCATTGACGGAACGCGTCTGTCACGCCTGCGTAGCGCGCGATCGCCGCCAGTTCTTCAGTCGTAACGAGGGTGCATTCCTGCGAGACGACCTGAGCCCGGGCCGCATTGAGCGCCGCCTGGAAGTCATTCGCTTGATTGCTCTCGGTCGTCATTCGACCCTTCCCGTCCTCTTCACGCGGGAGATCGGGTTGACCGGAAAAGGGCGGAAACGGATTCCAAAGATTACCTTGCGTAATCTTTATCGCCCGACCTGAATCACCGCCCTCCGCGGGGGCGGTGGTTGATCGAGACGCCGTGTCTCGATGGAACATGGCAGGGATCGGCAAGCGGTTCCGCAGGCCGGCCCCGCGGGACTGGCCAAACATTCAGGTCTCGAAGCGCTTGCGCAATACGTCGACTGTCGCGCGGTACCACCCAATCACATCATGCAGGTCTCCGGCGTCCTCGCCGCTCCCGATGACGTCCTCGACGACGCCGAGTGACAGCTGCTCCAGCGCTTCCAGAACGACGTCGAGCGCAAGCCGGATGCCCCGCACGTTCGGAAAATCCTCTCGGCACAGGTCCACGAGATCCGCGATCAAGTCGACCGCTTCGAGCTCACTGAATACCTCCAGGAGGATTCGAAGGGTGTCGCCCTCCCACAGCAGGAAGTCGGCGACACACATGGTCGCGAATGCCGTTGCCTCGAATTCGGTCTCAAAGAGTCCGGGTCTCACACCCATAATCTCTCTCATCGACGACAGCCCACGGCGACAGCCATGGTTCTTCACTGCGTCTTCAAGCACCGCCAGGAATGGTCTGGCGGCGTAGAACCGAACCGAAGTAACTGCTTACCCGGGCGCCCGACGCGGATGGAGGATCGATCCCTTGTCCGATCTTCAGTTTGCTCTGCGGGCGGCTGGTTGATCCGGCTCTCAGCAGGAGGAGCCGGATCAACCGGGCGGTCCAGCGCATGCGTGGCCCTCAACTGTCTCAATGAAGTGCGAAACGACCCACGGTAATGCCGACATCGCGGTCATCCTCGGCAGCGCAGCATTTCCGGCTACCGTCATCCATCAGCCGTCTTTTTCGAAGAGGACCGGACGTTCGGCAAGAGAAAGCCCAAGGTCAGTTCAGCGGACCTTGCCGACCTTCGATCGATCACCACGAGCAACCGCTAACTGCGCAGAGCGGACGTTGCCCGAGCAAAACACTTTGCGGGTGCAGCACGATTCCAGACCGTCGTGACCGGCCCAAAGCTGCCGTCGGTCATGATGATTTATGCCGCGATGCGGCTTCCCTGAAGCGACCCTTCACCCATCATGATAAAATGATCCCGTAATCTCGCTGTAGCCTGCTAAGCACTTTATTCCTCAGCCGATTATTGTCTCCCTTCAGATGCGGTTTCTCAGAAAGCACGGACTTTTCAATTTCTTCCAGAAGGGCGTCTCGAGGAAGGCTTTGGGCCACATCTCTATCGATCTCCAGCATGCATATCCGTAAGAGATTCATAATTGCAAAGCCATCCTCAATCCGAAATGCATCCAGCGCTCGGTTTGAAAAATCAAAACCAAATAGTTCAGCGGGACGTTTGAGCCAAAACTCGTCAAGGCGCTGAGCGCCTCCGGCCTTCCAAAACTTTTTCATTTCGGAACTCGGTTCTGACAACTGGTGGATGAGATGGTTTCTTCGTCTCCGTAGGTATACGGCCGTCTCAAACAGTTCCGTTGTGGTGCGACAGTTTATTGATATAATTTGTTCATGAAGTGCTTCGTCGTCGGCGGATTCTCCCGAACTCATATCAATTTTATGCAGGGCCGCGGTATGCTTCCTCACGGCGCAGAAGTATGCTTGAACTGTTTCGACGCCCGCTTGCATAGCCATGAGCGCAGATTGATTCAGGTAGATCTCCTCGAACTCCGCCAATTCTTTGACACGTCTATGGATTCGGCTTGCATACGGGTTATGTGGAAAGGCATCCGTTGTGAACGAAGCGACGGATTGGTCGTGAAGTTGCAGCGATGCTTCAAACGCATAAAACGCGCCAAAGCAAAGTTGATCATTGATCATATCCAATTTTTTCCGAAACGGCGCGACAATCGGGGTTCTAGCTATCTCGTTCACCTTGCTTCCTTCTTTGCGTCGTTTTCTACAATGCGGCGCGGCACGCAGAACTGGCCGTTAAGTTGTCAGGAACCATGGCACCGTTTCTTGTTCCAATTTGGAACGCTAGGCAATCCAAAAAAACAAAAATAGCAATCTCAGTTGAAGCAATCGGTTCTCCATCGCAAAACAATTCGACCCGTCCTCATCGCTTGAGTTGGGCTTGATATACCAAGCCGCTCGCGGCTCAAGAACCCGGCAGCGTGACTTTGAGCACCTCTTCCAACCGTCCTAGAAGTGGCTCGAATCCGGAAAATTCAATACTCGTGGCGTTCGCCTCGATCACCCATTTTGCAAAGATCTCCTTACCATATTGGGTGGCGGTCTGATGGGATTTTAGCTGCGGGTTGAACTTTTTTCCTCTGTTCACAGTCGCAAGCGTTGCTTTATCAAAAAGGTCTTCGATACTAGCGGACTTCCCAGTCGGGATCGGAATTGGAACGACAAACAGGTTGCGCTTTACATGGTAATAACTAGCAGAGCCGTCCACCGCACCTTTAGAACCCATCTGCTCCTTTATTACCGACCACATCGGTTTAGCAGCAGCGTCGTTGTCTACGATCACAATTACAGGCTGCAGTTGGCCGCCGCTGTGAAACTTATTTAGAAGAGAACCATACTTCCCGACGAACTTGTGTAGCTCACCCGTTCCTCCGGAAATTGACAAGAGTTTTGCGTGCTTTTCGCTATGCTTGAAAAAACTTAGCACCTGACAAACAGACCCATCAGCATTAGTTGTCGGCTTCAAGAGTGGGAACTTGGCACTCAGAGAGGCAATCGCACACCGAATATATGTATTGTCTGTTTTGCCTTCGCAGACGATGAGAGGGCGGGCATTTGTGTGAAATTTTTCGTATGCCAAAAAACTGCGGTAGAGCTTGTAGTGAGAAGGGACAGGCGTTCCGCCCGGAACCTTCGAAGCTGTCTCGAGATCGCTGAAACTCTCCAACTCCCTCGGGTAGATTTTGGCTGCAAGGGTAAACTCCAGCTTTCCCTTTAGGACGGAAAGGCTCGCGCGCTTCTTGGTGTCCGGATGATGACAGACACCTGTCTTGAACAACGAGTTGCTCATTGCACGAACTGCATCGTAGTACTGCTTTGATACGTTGACTTTGCGGTTGACTATTAGACCTGTTGCACTTTGGCGCGACGCTGAAAGCTGCATACGTGTCTTGTTCGTGTTTATCTCGAAACCTGATCGCGCGACGATGTTGACAAGACCTTTACCAGCCTTCCACGCACCATCGGTCTCTGAAGAAAAATCCGCGATTGGCTCAGGAAAGCTTGCTTGGTTCGTTGAGAATGTGATGTCGTCAGCGTATCTGGAGTAGGTGCAGTGATGCGTTCTCGCCAATCGTCCCAGACGTTGATCCAGAATACTTGCTATCAATTCTGACACGATTGGAGAGGTCGGAGCGCCTTGAGGAAGCGAGTTATCGTAACAAACGATTTGCGCGATCAGAGTAGCAATGTCCTGATTTAGCTCAAAGGAACGGTTTTTAAGGAAGTACCCTCGGACACGTCCAAAATTGAAGCTTGGAAAATAGTCTTTCAAATCAACGTTGAGAACAAACCGCTTATTCTTATGCTTCCATGCATTTGAGAAGATCGAAAGACCTCGGTCTTTCTGGAAGCCATGTGAATACGAGCGGCGCGGAAAATCAAGCGGCGGGAGAATTTCTCGGTGACAATCATAGAGATAATTTGAAAGACGTTTCTGCAGGCCCTTCAATTCCGGACAAGGGGCGTGAATTACCCTTTCGCCTCCACTTTTTTTCGAAATTTTAAACTCTGAGTATTTCCGCTCGCTAGGAACCTTGTATACGGCGTAGGCGAGCGCTGATCGTGGGTAATTTAGAAGGTCAGCGAGTTCGCCGCGCGTGCTGATGGATTTGAGAGATGATAGTTTGCTCAAACCTACCTCCAGGTAGTTGCGCTTGCGGGTACTCCTAAGGCAAACCAAGGGTTTACATGAGGAAAACTAAAGGGAACTCGAAGAGAGCATCACACCTAACAATGGGTGCAAACGTCATGAACAGCACGACGATAAAATCTACCCGCAAGCTATACGAGTCGTTTAGCATGTCGTGATTTTGCATGGAAGATACGGCTCGAAGAAAAACTGCTTCGATTGGAGCACAAGGAAGACCCGACAAGGAATGCCCGCTTACTTCTCAGACATGTGGAACCTCGCACTCGCACCGAGAGTCCGCAAACTGCCCGTCTTCCCCGGTTCCGCGGCAGGGTATGGTTGAATTTTGCGTTCGCAGCGAAGGTCCGTAGGGTCGGCATACTACCCGTTCGAGCAGCGTGCAGCATCGGTCAACAAGGGCTCTTCTCGGTCCTTCGCCGCGCCGACCACGAATGGCAGCTTCCAGTTTGAGGGGTGATGCTGCATCTGCGAAGTAGCACGAATGGCCCAACGGAATGAATGCGCGGGCTGCCGCCAATCACCGCCCGGAGCGCTTTTCGGGTAATCGTCGTTGTCATCTGACCGCTCTCGCGTGCTGGACTATGCGGATCAAGGGTCGGGTGGGCGCGCCGGCATCTGAGCAGCAGAAGCGGAGGGTTTGTTCGCCGGCGCGCCGTTCGTCGGGAGATCCAGGCCCGACGGAGGGGCGTTCTGCCCTTCAAGGGACGGCGCCCGAAAGCGCCGCCGGGTGGTCAGGTCTGGAAGCGCTTGATGAGATCCTCCGTTTTCGCGCCATACCACCGGATGGCGGCGTGCAGGTCTCGTGGTCCCTCACCATACCAGGCAACTGTCCCGATCAGGCTGAATGACAGCTGTTCGAACGCTGCGCAAACAACGCCGAGTGCGGCCGTGATGCGCGCCAGGTCCGGGCAATCCTCGTCGCACAGCTCTCCGAGATCGGCGATCGCATCAATTGCCTCGAACTCCCCAAAGAGTTCCAGGAGGTTTCGCAAGGCCTCTCGCTCCTCTGACAGAAAGTCGGCCACACGCAGAATGGCCCCTGCCGTTGCCTCGACATCGGTTTTGAACAATCCGGGTTTCGCTGCCATGATCCCTCTTCTGGGCGACATCTCCGACATCACGATGCCTCCTGATTGGGGGGGATCCGGCGAGAGCGGCGTTGCTCCACGACGAACGGACGTGGCACGCGGGGGCTCCGTCTTGTGCCCCTCCGGGACGCGCGGCGATCGGCGGCGATGTCCCGTTCGGCGTGGATACGGGCACGCACCGCGTTCATCCGGTCGCGGGGCGGGCCATCGAGTTGGCCGAGAACAGGTGATCCGGTCACGCGCCCCAAGACGAAGCCGGTTGCGTCGAGCGGGACGAGCAGCCGGCGTGCGCCGACGAACCGCGTCGGGCGGTGCAACCCGGCGGAGCAAAGCGCCTTCGACGCCCGGATAGGGATCTCGTAACCGCAATTGGCGCTGGTTGCGGACGTCGTTCCATAGGCCAGCAGCGCGAAGTTCAGGCCCGCAATGGTCTCGATGTCGAGCACAAGGCAGGGCCGGACTTTCGGCGTCGCGGTGCCGTCTTCCTCGGAGACGGGGAAACGGAAGGCAACGACATCGCCGACATTGAGCCCCTCCTGCCATTTGACGGTTCCGGTTTCGGGGGATGGAGTATTGTCGAGCATCCTTGGCTCCTTCTGTGACAATCGCCGCGCCTCCCGATCCGGCTCCCCCTGTTTCTCTCAGCGGGGACCGCATCTTCGTGCGCGACACATGTCGCGCGCACGAAGATGTCGGCGCCCCGCCCGGTCTCCCTCACGCTCCTGCCAGTCTGGTCCTGCAGCACGGGGAGAGCGGCGAGAGGGGCGCCCCCTCTCGCCCCCGCCGGGACGGCGAGCGGGGATGGGGTCGGGAAGGCATGCGGAATGGCCTTCCCGGGAGTGGGAAGAGGGTCGGAGAAGCGTGCGGAACGGCGTCTCCGGGCGCAGGGGGTCTTGGGGGAGTGCAGAACGATGACCCAAGCCTGTCGGGAGACGCCTTGAGGTGCAGGGGCGTGGCGAACATCCCTGCCCTGGGAGTCCAGAGGGGCGGCGCGCGCTCTGGTCCGGCGGACGGCCCCTGGCGGGTGTGGGAGGGCGGCGCACCTCCCGCGCGGCGCGTCAGCGGCGCCGGGGTCCAGGGGGGGGTCCCCCCTGGCGAACGGGCAGCCCGAGCACAAAGGCGCGAAGCGCCGACTGCGCGGTCTGTTTAGTGAGTAAGGTTGTCGCCCAAAACACAGGTTTCGAACTGTGAACAGGCTCTCGCTTCAGCCATGCTCTGCCACGGCGCCTTCACATGGCTGTTTCGTCACCGTCTGGTGCGCTTCTTTTTCGACGGATCGCTTGTTTTGCGGGAACCCCGTCGGCCGGTCTGCTGCCATGCGCTGAAAGAACCAACAGACTCTCGGTTACGCGGGCCGGAACCGGCCGTTGGCCGCAGACCACATCGTGATCGGGATTGCGGACCTTGTTGCTGCCCCTCTCATCAGATTACTGTTCGATAGCGACCCAAGCAAATTTCTACTCAAGCTGGTCGACCACCACGGCAGCGCAGGCAGTTTGGGCGGAAAACTGCCGTTCGTTGCCGAAGCAATGCCGCCACAGGGAAAATCGATAGCAGACATTCGTCCAACGCACGAATGGCAACAGAGCATGTTTAGGTGGTATCTCGCAATGTCGACAGAAGGCCGCTACAGTGAGCGTTGTTGATTCTCTCGATTTAACTTTCGGGGTGAACCTTGCCGATTGAAGAATTTGTCCCAAAGGCACGAACGAGCATAGATAACTTGGGCTTTCTCTTTGGAGCCGGAACTTCATTCGATTCCGGATACCCGTTAGTCGCCGGGTTGACAAAAGAAGTTGTCAGTGCATTGCAATCCAGCGAGCGTGCTTCGTTGGATGAAGTGCTTGACGCATTTGGCAAGTCCTACGACGATGCCGCAAGCAACCCAAATATTGAAGATATCTCAGATATGGTTATTGAGCACCATACAAACAGCCAGCTTGAGCGGTTTAGGGTGCTGAAAGAAAGAATTCGTGAGCTCGTTCGTGCTGCAATATTGGATGTGGAGAACCCTGACATATCAAATCAGGTTGAGTTCTTTGAGCGGATAAAGGCCCGAGCTTTCGATCGTGCTACAGATGTATGGGTGTTTACTACCAACTACGACCTCCTATTCGAGGAGGCTTGCGCCGAAGTCGGGTTGAAGATGGTGAACGGATTCATTGGGGCAACGACCCGGTGCTTTTCCGAACGAGAATTCTCATTGGTTTCCGGAACGGTCACTGGGAATCGTTTTTCGCAAGAGGGTGGTCTGTCGGTTCGCTTAGTCAAACTTCACGGATCTGTTTCTTGGTTTCGCAAGGGCGAACGAGTTTTCGAAGCAGCGCCAAGTGCGATCAACGAGGCAGAGGCTCGATGCATGGTTCTTCCAAGACGAACAAAAGTGCTCGAGACGCTTTCTAGTCCGTATGACCGCCTCTTTCGCCTGTCGAGCTCAGTTCTGGGAGATAAGTGCAAACATCTAATTTCTTCGGGTTTTAGTTTTGGTGATAGCCACATCAACGAAACACTCGTCACTCCCAATATCGACTCTGGCGCGATTTCCTTGTTCAATTTTTGCCAAGATGAGCCAGCTACGCTTAGCGCCTCGCGCTCGCGCCCGAACGTTTGGCACTTCTGCAAAGATAAAACAGTAAATGGCGGACGCGAGACTGAGATGTCCAATGACACATGGAAATTTGGCGAGTTCGCCAAACTATTCTGAAGGATCAAGTCGTGAAGCACCAAATCGGAAAAGTAATTGAGGTCAGGGGCGATCAAATCATAGCTTCACTTTCGGAGTTTGATGGCGAAAACAACATTGGCGTGCCTGAAGAAATGGCTGTTGATGTTTCGACACCAGACGGTCCAGAGAACGTTTTAATTGGTCAACCTGGCACGTTTGTTGAACTGTCTTTGCCTAACGGTAGCCTGCTTTGCTTAGTGACAGAGACACGGATGCGCGAAGCATCAGTCGGTGCATCGGAAGTAAAAGCTGCCGCCCTTGACGGAGATTTGTTGATTGATCAAGTCACACGGCAACTTGTGACGATCCCAGTCGGGACATTAGGTGCGGATGGAAGTTTCGAACGCGGCACGAATATCCTGCCAACTGTAAACGCACCGGTTTTTGCAGTTCTTCCCAAAACGATCAACCAAGTCTATACGAGCTTCGCTGAGGGTGATTTCTCCTTGGGACAGCTGTCGCTACTTCCCGACCAAGAGGCCAAGATGAACCTGGATGCGTTCCTAGGACGCCATGCCGCCATACTAGGGCAAACGGGTGGCGGAAAATCATGGACGGTTGCATCCATCCTGCAAAAAATTGCGGCTTTTCCGCAATCTACAGTTTTGCTGTTGGATCTACACGGTGAGTATTCTCAGGCCTTTGATGGCGACGCAGAAGTCATTTCAGCAACCGACATTGAAATGCCATATTGGTTGATGAACGCCGAAGAACTGTTGGGGCTTATGATTGATAGAGCTGAATCGAGCGCTCCTAACCAAAACGCAAAATTCAAGGAGCTTCTTCAAACAGCCAAAGAGAGCAATCCGGAGAACGCTGCGCTTGGGTTGGAGAAGATCACTATCGACACCCCGGTTTACTTCGATCTTAATGAGATAATTGATAATTTCCGGAAACTAGACACTCAGATGGTGATGGGTTCGTCAAAGAAGCCGATTAAAGGTCCATTGCACGGCCAGTTCACGAGGTTGTTGATGCGTTTGGAATCGCGTCTGAACGATCGACGCTACGATCTGATCTTTAAACCGAAGACCTACAATACCTCCGGGTCCATGGATGATTTATTCCGAAGAATACTAGGTGAGAAAACTTCCAACCGAAAGAAAATTGTCGTTCTTGACCTCAGCCCAGTCCCCTTTGACGTCAGAGGGGCGTTGATTTCGTTAACTCTTAGATGCCTTTTCGATTTCTCCTATTGGCATAGCCGTGTGAAAGGCGAGCGCTTCCCAATCGCGATCTTCGCCGACGAAGCTCATATCTATCTGAGTGATTCCAGCGCTGATCAAGCACCTCGAGAATCCGCAGAAAGGATTGCGAAGGAAGGCCGGAAGTACGGGATTAGCCTAACAGTGATTAGCCAGCGGCCACGTGAAATGTCCTCCACCATTTTGTCGCAGTGCGGTAGCTTCTTGTGTCTCAGGATATCCAACCCCGACGATCAAGCCTACGTGCGAAATCTGCTGCCAGACTCCGTGCGGGGGATTACGTCAATGTTCTCATCTTTGAGGCGCGGCGAAGCGATCTTGATTGGAGATTCAATGATGATGCCGACGCGAATTAAGGTCGACCGACCCAACCCAACGCCAAACAGCAATGATGCTTCGTTTGTAAGGCTGTGGAGCGACGAACCTAGCGACTTGGACGTTGCCGCTGTTTTGAGGGCTTGGCGAAACCAAAAGGTAGTTGAATGAGCAGTATTACTACGCAAGGGGTTTTGTAATGACACCACTGTATACTTGGTCTGGAAAATACTGTGCGTTTATCAGTAGCGGAAGGATTTTCGATCGGCATTCTGATTATTTGGGGTGGGTGACCGAGGACGGGAAAGCGTGGAGGCGCGACGGTAGTTTTTGGGGTGAACTAGTCGACGAGAACTACATTTTACGCCGCACTGGCATGGCGATTCCAGCTCGGCGCGCCGTTCGGACGATCCCAGCTCGCCCTGCGACGCCGGCTTCGAGAGCAAATCGAGCGGGCAGAGCTTCGAGAGCCGGGCGCGTTGACGCCTTGGATGAGATTCTTTCTTAGCCGACAAACTACGGCGGTATGAGCGAAATCCATTCAGATCATCGCGTGCAAAGGACCTATCATGCCGTCCCGGTAACGGGAATGTCGAATTGCATTGTAACGCACTAGCTTCCGCTTTGACGGGCCGCACTGCAGCATTGCCAACTCTTGACCAATGGCAGGATTGGGCCGTTCACGACAGTCGACGACGTCCTTGGCCCGGAGTTTGTAAGGGTCGATTGTCGCATGATTGTCTTCGACAGGGGTGCGAAGCGTCCGGCTCCGGTCCGCCGTTCTTCGCGCTCTCCTCGAATGTCCGGTGTGGCGCCAAGCGCTCGTTCCAAACCATCTTGGCCGATGCGAAGCGAGGCTCTCTGGACGGCGGAAAAAACGCCAGAAGCGGCTCGACGGAGGCTGTTGCACCCGTGGCGACGTCGTCTGCTGAGCTTCCGGCGTGTTGCGTTGGGAACACCGCGCCCCCTCTTTCGCATCGTGACGATGCGAGTTGGTTCCGAGTGGATCCATGGCTTCGGCCATCAGTCATGGCGTGTCCCGCCTCCTTGAGGATTTCCGCGCTGATCTGACCGAACGCATGTCCTGCACACCAGCAACTGGAGTGCAGACATGTCAGGCGGATCGTTCGAACCAGCCTACCCAATCGTGTGTCGGTTCGAGGACCTTCGGCCCGAGCAACTTCCGGGCTACGAAGCACACCGGCTCCGGAAGGGTGGCGAACTTTCCCATGTCGACCCGGCCAGAAGCCACCTCAACCGCCCGCTGCTAGGCGAAGTGGGTTGGGTGAACAGAGCTCTCGACGAGATCGACGAGATGAAGGTCGCGAATTTCGAAAGCGAACTCGACGGGTTGCGCAGGCGCCGCCGCAAGAAGGAGTTGCAGGCCCGCATTCTCGAGGGACCGCGTGACCCGTGGCGGCCCTCGAAACACGGGCCGATGCGGGAGGTCATCCTCACAGCCAACCGGGAGTGGTTCGACGGCGATATCGACGCCTTCCTTGGCGATCCGGTCAACCAGCGTGTCGATGAATTCCAGGCCTGCGCCATTTCCTGGCTCAAGTTTCATTTCGGTGCCGACGTGATCCACGCCCGCGCTGATCTCGATGAAACGGCGTACCACATCCATGCCGTCATAATGCCGCGCGCGGTGGTTCCGGTCATACACAAGGGAAAGACTACCGGCGAACGCAGAATGCTGCAGCCATCGGTACATCCCATGATCCGCGACTACGAGATGGCGCAGACCAACGTCGGTGCGTGGTTCTCGAGTGTCGGGTTGGTGCGCGGGGAGCGTCGGAAGGAAGCCTGGCGGCAGGCCGTCCTCGTCGGCGAGACACCGGAGCCCAAGGTTCAGCACAAGCGGTGCAGCACCTGGCGCAAGGAGCAGGACATGGCGCGTGTGAAGGCGTCAGAGAAAAATGCCACCAAGGCCGGCGAACTCGAGCGGCGAGAGGCCGCGCTCGGCGATCGCGAGGCGCACGCCGATGCCGTGATGTCGGTGGTCGAGGCGGTGGCGCAGGGTGACCTCGATCTCGGAGATTCCGACACCGAATACGACCTGCGTACGAGCGAAGCCGTGCAGCCGCCGGAGAGCGTGGCCGGAAAGGCGGCGAAGCGCACCCTGCACATCTTCCACACGGCCTACACGGAGATGCGACGAGACGCCCGAAGGCAGGAGCGGGAGAAGCTCGAGCAGGTCTTCGCAGGCGCCTTCGCCGGCCTTCGGAAAGCCCTGGAAAGCATCAGGCTCGCCGAACAACACCTGCCCAAACCCTTGCGGTCCGTTGTCACGGCCATGCGCGAAACAGCCGACAAGGCGCTCAACCGGGCCGGGAAGGACGTTGGCCGAGAAAGTTATGCAGAGACCAGGACAGGCAGCTGGGGGGCTTCGACCGGCCGATCGAAGCCGGATCGCGAGGGAGATTGAAAAAGATCGTCTTCGCGTTTCCGAGTTCGGAACGGCAGACCCAGATCCTTTTCAGAGGCGCAGAGGACGCCTCGACCATGCAAAAAAAGGAAACAACATGGCTGACATCACCCACACCTCCGCCCCCGACACAGGGGTCCCCAAGCCGGGTTCGGTCAATTCGACCGTGCCGCCGAAACCGCGTCGGCGCCGGAAGGCGGCGTTCGATCCCGACAGCCCGCGCGCAAAACGCCTGAGGGAGCGCCACGAAGGCGAACTCGCGGTCGAGGCTGTCCGGCAGGAGGATGTTGCCCGCAAGCGGCGCCTCCTGGAGGGCGAACTTTTCGACGCCTGGATTGCGGAGCAGGATCGCGAGACCCGCCAGCACATCTTCGCTTCCTTCCAGGCGTTCGCGACCGCCGGCGAGGCCAAATTGCTCGCCTCACATCCGATGTATCCCGCCGAGGCCTGATCCTCGACGCCATACAGGCATCCCGGCATCACGAGCAGCTCAAACGGGGCGCGGACCTTCCGCGCCCCGTCTTTCTGTGTGCAGGTCATAAACGATTGGCATCGGATACCCGCGGCCCCACGCATTCCGGATTTCCCGCGGCGGATCTTGACCACATGCGACACCCTCTCGTCACTTGAAAGTGCAAACCGCGGTTGGACTGGTCGACGAGATCCAGATCCCCGAGGCGCGCCTCCATCTCCCGCACGGCAAGAGCGAAGCTGCGGGTTGCCGCCTCTCTGAGAACCGTCTGCCGCATTGCACTATGGCAAGCGGGGCTCTCTGAGAACGGTGTGAAGAGCGTGACCGCTTCGTCCTCAACGTCTCGTGTCCCGCTGTTTCATTATGCCGTTATCGCCTCAGCGAGAGGAAACGCCGGCAGCGCCAAAGGGAATTGTACTGGATGGGCGGTTTACTCCGATGAAGGGGCGAACAGGTAACAGACAGCGAGCGAGCGGGAATCGGTTACATTTTTTTCCAATGAAATCAGTGGATGAAGGCGGATTGCAAATCCGTCTACACCGGTTCGATTCCGGTACTCGCCTCCACCTTATTTTCTTGGATATTCTGCGCTTCAGCGCCCGATATTCGGGACGCCATCAGGCGCAGTTTACAGGCTGGTTTACAAAACGGTCCCAGATGGGGTTCATTTGGGATCGTTCAGGGCGACGCCATTTGGGGTGGGAAGCGCCCGATTCGCGGGTGTTTCGAACGGCAGTGTTTCGGGCCGATTTCGGATAACTTCCTCGGCCGATTGGTGGGCTGGTTGGGGCAGCAACAGCATCGCACCAGGCCCATGCCTCTTGCGGCAAATGCCGAAACCCTTGTGGTTTGATGAGCGTAGCGGTGTATGCATCCATATTCACAGGGGAAACCCGGTGATTGAATCCAAAATCCGCAAAGTCGGCAACTCGGCCGTTATGACCCTGACAACGGAGATGTTGACGCTGCTTGATGCCAAGGAGGGCGATGCCCTCTTTGTAGTTAGGGAAGATGACGGCAGCCTGAAGATCATGGCGCTCCTTGAGATGGGATGCGCCCGGGCAATGAACCTTGCTGCCTACACGAATGCCGACTTCGCCGAGATTGCGGCGGCTTACGCCTTCGGCATTCCTAAAGGCCAATGCCTTTGTTGACGGAAACAAGAGAACGGCATTCGCGACGGCTGTCACGTTCCTCCGGCTGAACGGATATGCGTTTCGCCCTGATCCTCTCGTTGGTGTCAGGATGATGGAGGACCTTGCCACCGGTGCGATCAGCGAAGTCGATTTTGCCGATTGGCTACGCTCCGGCTGGAAGGAAAACTGAGATCCATGAAGATTTCATCGAGAAACAATCCTCGCTGAAGCCTTTCGCCATACTGGTATCGGTCGGCCATTCAGCATTTCGTGTCAGGGCTGCTCGCCGCCCCCTGTGTTGCTGTGGCTTGCCCGTCAGAAGAGCCCATGTTCCTCTCCTGCAAGGTAAGGGCGTAGCTCAACAAACGCAGTCTACGGCACGCCACCTGATGGTGTCACTCATCAGGCGGCGTCGTCATTCATGCCGTGAGTTCCGGCTGTACCCTGCTCAGTTTGGCTTGGTTGGCTTCTGCCCGTCGGTATCGTTGATCGCGCCGGCCACAGCCTCTTTCACCATCTCCATCACCATGTCGGTCTGTACAGCGTCCCGCGACTGCTGTTCGATCTGCGCCCGAAGGTTCGCCACCTCCTGCGTTTTCGCCGCGAGTTTCTCTTGCAGCCCCTCTGCATTGACCTCCAGCGCGGCGATTGCCTGATCCCTGGTTGCAAGCTCGGCCTCCAGGTCTCGAACCCTTGCGCGGGTGTTCCGCAGATCTTCCTCCTTCGCGGCCTCCTTTGCCCCAGCCTCCGTGCGCAAGCCCTCGAAGGTCTGCGCGAGGAAGCCGACGAGCGAGTGGCGAAATTGCTCCGAAATCTCGCCGGCGGCATCCATCGCCTCCGTCGGGAGCTTTTCGAGCAAGTCCCGTGCGTTCTGGTCAGCCCGAACCTCGACGCGCTCCAAGATCGCCTTTTCGAGGCTCTGGCCATTGATGCCGCTGGAAATGCCGAATTCAGTGCACAGGATGGGTTTCACCGTCTCGACTCCGACGGGCAGATCCTGTTTCTCCGCCTGCTCGATGGCATAATCGACCTGCGCATCGCTATAGGATTTGGGCCGGCCGCCTTTGTTCTTGTTGGTCATGTTTGTCTCCTGCAGGGTTTCGCAGACTGTTTGCCAAACCGGGTTTGTCAAACCGCCTTGCCGGCGGTCGAAAGGTAGATTGGTTTCCTCTGCCGAACCGGGAAATCCGGATCGGCACCGTGCTTCAATGCCGTTTCGTGGGCTGTCGGGATTCGATCCAGCGAGCGATGTCGCGCTGCTTCCATCCCACCGCCCGCTGGCTGAGCCTGTAGGAAGATGGAAACTCCCCGTCCGAGATCATTTGATAGATCGTGCTGCGGGCGAGCCCGATCAGGGCTTCGACCTCGGCCAGCCTCAGGAAGCGATCGAGTTCGCCATCATCGGGCGTTTGAGGGTCCTTCGGTTCAGACATGGTATGTCTCCATTCGGTTGAGGTTCCGGACGGCGAACAACGCCTTTGCGGCATTCCCTGTTCGGCTCCCGGGAGGTGCTACTTCTACTGGGTTTGCGTGGCTCTGTTGCACAAATCGGCTGATGTTCGGAATGCCCCTTTCCCCGGACGGACTTATCCCACAGCTTCCGTGACGGGTATGCCGAGCGCCGTGTAGCCGTTGAGAACGGCAATACGGACCTGGATCTCGGCAACTTGGCGGTCGAAGTCTTTTGCCATGAGGCGTTGGCCAAGCAATTTCACGCAGTGCATCTTCGTTTCGACCCGGCTCCTTCGGTGGTATCCGCTCCATCGTCGCCAGATCGCGCGGCCCAGGAATCGCGATGCGTTGACCGCTTCGTTTCGGGCGATGGCCCCTGCGCTCGTGGGCTTCCATCGCTTGGCGTTCTTTCGCGGCGGTATGACGGCGTGGGCATTGCGTGCGGCAATCGCATCGTGACATTTGCGCGTGTCGTATGCCCCATCAGCGGTCACTGATCCGATGTCCTGATCGGGCGGGATTTGATCAAGCAGTTCGGGCAGCATGGGCGCGTCTCCGACATTGCTGGTGGTGACCTCAACCGCCCGAATCTCCAGCGTTTCCTCGTCGATCCCGATATGTATCTTGCGCCAAATGCGGCGCTTTGGGCCGCCATGCTTGCGCGCGTTCCATTCGCCTTCACCCTCGGCCTTGATGCCGGTGCTGTCGATCAGAAGGTTCAGCGGGCCGGTGCCGCCCCGGTAGGGCAGGCTCACGTTCAGCGTCTTCTGGCGGCGGCACAAGGTGCTGAAATCCGGCACCGCCCAGTTCAGCCCGACCAACCGCAGCAAGCTTTCGACGAAACCCGTCGTCTGCCGGAGTGGCATGCCGAAAAGGACCTTCAAAGTCAGACAGGTCTGGATCGCGGCATCACTGAAACGTTGTTGCCGCCCGCGCTTGCCACTTGGCGGCGGCACCCAAACCATAGCCGGGTCAAACCAGATCGATAGCGATCCTCGCTGCCTCAAGCTGTCATTGTAGGACGACCAGTTCGTGGTCTTGTATTTCGTGGGGGCCCAACTGCTCATGCCTGCCAGCTATCACGCTGGATTCACGCAGTGAATCCCTCAACCGATTTGTGCAACAAAGCCTCTCTCCGCGAAGAACACCGTGGCTTTTTTTAGCACGTCCCTCTCCTCCCGAAGCTGACGGTTCTCTTTCCGCAGCTCGACGATCTCACGTTCAAGATCTGATTGGGTCGTGGATTTCACAGGACTGCGTCGATCTTTCTGGATCCAGCGGCTCAGCGTTGAAAACCCAACCCCAAAATCCGCAGCTACCTGCTTTCTCGGCAACCCGCTGGTCAGTGCTACGCGCACTGCTTCAGCACGGTATTCCTCCGTCCGTCGTGATCCCATCTGTGTTCTCCTTTGCGACACGATACGTGGTCAAAGGAGCGGCACAATTCCGTGACAGGTCCAACCCACCCATCGCCAACGCCTTGGTTGGGGCATTCACCGCATCAATTCACGCTGCTTTCTTTCCAGTATATGAGGAGACGCTCACCGGGAAGTCCCCAGGCCGACCACTCAGCCGATGAGCATCAGATCGTCGAAGACCAGATTGAAGCCTGTCTCGGCATTCGCTGCGCGGTTTGAGCATCTTGACGTGTGAAGGCAGGAAGCACAGCCTCGCCTCACGTTTTCTCCAAGCTGACGTGAAGGCAATCGAACATGCTCAAGGTTTCGATCACAGCGGCCCTGTTGAGTTGCACCGCAATCTCTGCGTTTGGCCAAGAGCTTCCGGATCCCAAGCAGCTTCGCGAGTTGGCGATACAGGAACTCCCTTCCTTCTGGAAACCAAAGGCTTTCGAATTAGTCGCAAGGGCAAAGGGCGGGGATCCGATCAAACCCACGGCGCTCATTCGCTATGAGTTGGACGTGGCACCGGACGTGGATCTGTTCACGGCAACGGGCAGAACCATCGGTCCGTTTTCCGTGACGCTGCGCACATACGCAGCCGGTGCGAAAAGGCGGCTCTATGGGACCATGGAGCTTTTCTACAGGGCCGGGAACTGGTCCGGGACATCAAAAGTTGAAAACCCTGTGGTGGGTTTGGGACAACCACTGGACATGTTTATCATGCCGACGTTGGTGCAGGGCTCGAAAGAGGAAAATGAACTCCTTGTAACTCTTCGTGACGACAAGGTCTCTCAGATGAAGGCCGAAATCTTGTCCTTGGAGGCACGGCACGCACAAGAAATCGCGAATGCCGAGGCCGCATTGCAGGCAAGTCTGACGAAGGCGCTCGAGACTTACGAACCGTCTATCGGGGCTCAGAAGGACAAGCTGAAGAAAGAGTTGGAAGCGTTGCGCAAGGCACAAGAGGCGGAAATTGACGCATTGTCAGAAACGCAGGAAAAGAAGCTTCGGACCCAGACGGTGAAACATGAAGAGCGCATTGCTCAAATGAATGCGACGCGTGACGACAAGATCGCCGAAATGAGGGGCGAGATTTCGTCTCTGAAGGCGCGGCACGCACAAGAAGTCGCGGATGCCGAGGCATCTTTGCAGGCACGCTTGGCGAAAGCACTTGAGACGTATGAGCCCTCAATTGAGGCCGAGAAGGAAAGGCTGGAATCTGAACGCCGGGAACTCGCAAGCAAACATGAAGCTGAGCTGTACCAACTGAAGGCGGCACAACAAACCCGCCTCGCGAAGATCGAGCGTGAATACGAGGAACAGCGCAAACAACTCCGGGAGAGTACCGCAAAAGCCCTGCAAAGCGTTGCTTCCTCCACGAAAGTCGGCCTTGCCAAGGCGAAAAAAGCATCGGAGCAACGCATCGCCGCGACGCAAGCCGAGCTTGCGAAATCCGACGAGGAGATTGCTGCCAAGCAGAGCATGATCGAAAAGGAACGGGCTGTGCGGGAGCGAGACAGGAAACTGCAAGCGGAGATTGCACAGACCACAGAGAAGCGTCAGGGGATTGTCGCCAGCCTTGCCGGCAACTGGAGCGGCAGGGTCGAATGCGAGAAAAGGAATTCGTCCCGTTGGTATACATTCACTGCCAGCTTCAAACCCACAGGAACAGGGGATTTAGCGGGGAATCTGACAGTTAATGCGGAGACATTGCTCGCAAACTGGAAGGTTGGCCGTCCCTTACCCGCTGTCATGAGTCTTCTGAGTGGTGTTGGAGAAAACCGCAAGCTTGCTATCGAAGGAGATAACAATCAGGGGAATCACAATCTGGACGAGTATTTCGGGTTGAGGGTTGAATGGCAGGCGGGAGGTACATTCTCTGGTGAAGTCGCAGGGCTGGACGATTGTATGGTGCAGGTTACGCGCCGCTGAGGGGCAAGCCGATATGGGCTGGACGATGGGCTTGGTAGTGGGGAGCTGTGAACGCACATTCGAGTAAAACCATGCATTTCATTTTTTCGCTTCTGTGTTTTTTGTTCGTGCCATTGGCCAGCCATGCGCAAGGGTCCGGCAGTGATCCCAATTCGCTGTTTGTGGAAGCGCATCAGAGATACGAAATGGCAATCGAGGCCTCCGGAGCGGCCCGTATCGGCATGTTGCAGGAAGTTGGCGCAATCCTCGATCGGATCGAAGCGGAATTTCCCGAGACGACCCCGGCGCGGCTGATCCGCGAAGGTGGCTCGCTGGGCGGGATGGATCTTGGAACCGTTCGCGCGGCCGCGGACGTGGCCCCGACCGAAATTCCCCAGGCGACCCGCAACGCCATTGCTACGGTTGCCGACCATGCCTGCCAGGCCGTCACCGCAGCGTGCGCGGAAGACATCGCCGCGGCGCTCGAAACGGTAATCGGCGATGTCCTCTTTTCGGGCATGGAGCGCGCGGTCCACGCCGAAAAGCGCAGGATTCTGTTCTCGAACCCCGGCAAGCTCAACAGCCCGCTGGAACGCGTGGAACTGTTCGAGCAGATGTACCAGGATCCGGAGTTTGCCGCCGAGTTCGATACGCGGGCCTTGAGCGGAGCGCTGACAAGCCAAGACAGGTTGAAGGACATCGCGCCCGAAGCCGTTGCGGATTTCGGCTACAGCCTTGTGACCTCTGTCGTGACAGAGCTCCTGGCCAGGCATTACGAGGCCAGCGGGCAAGACACGGCGGCCGAGCAGACGCGCCGCTGGATGGCGCCCGTTGTCGATATCACGCTTCTTACAACCGGCGCTGGCCAGGCGACGGCTTCTGGCACGGCGCCGGGCGCGGTGTTGATCTGGGCGAAGAACTTCGTGGCCTTCGTGGAGCTGGGGGCGCAACAGCAGGCGGCTGTCGAGTCCGGTGCGACACGGGATCGCCAGCTTGCAAAGCTCGCCGCTGACATCGAATCCATCCACCAGACGCTGCGCTCCGGTCAGTTGACAGGATCGATGTTCGATACCAGCGGCCGCCTTGGAGACCCGCTGTTGCCGGATCTGGAAGCGGTCCTGCGGGACACGCTGGAGGAATACTACGACCTTCAGACATGGTGGCTGGAAAGCCCTGAGGCCGGGATCCTCGAAGACCTCGGTTTCGTCCTCGAAGCCGCAAGGCGGTTCGTCAATCCGGGTCACGCATCTGGACTGGAACATGCCAACAGCACGAACGCCCTGCCAGAGCAACCGGTGCCATTGACGGCAACGGCGCGTGAACCGGCTGGTTGGCGGCTTGTGGAACATCCCGATTTCACCATCCGGCTGGGAGAGAGGAAGAAGGGCGTTGTCATGAAGTCGGACGGCACGGCCTGGTATGCGGGCCAACGCCTGTTTGCAGCGCCGACCGCGCCCGGGGATTCGGAGCTGCACGTGTTCATTGCACCGGATGGGGTGACGCTTCTCGTGATCCAGGCAGACCTTGACTATGGGGGCCTGAGACTGGGTATCGTGAACACGGCTGCTCGAAGGATCGTGACCGGCTCCCTGATCGAAGAACACCAGGTTCGTGGCCTTGGGCGCCCAAAGGATGTGAGGCAGGTCGGCCACCCGGTGGTGTGGTCGCCAGACGGTCAGCACGCGGCGCTCCTATACAGCCCGGCCGAGTGGGAAGCTGAACTTGCCGTGATCGATATCAAGACAGGTGGCTTGCAGATTGTCCGTGTCGATGGTCTGCCCGGTACCCAATGGGAATCTGCGGAGCTTGAAACGCTTGAGGTCGTTTCGGAGAATACTCACGGCGTTGATTTTTCGATCTGGGCATGTCGAGCGGCCAATACATGCGATCCCGAGAAACAAGGTCGCCGGCGGATCGAGTTCCGCCTTGACGGCAAGTCCGTCGCTCCGAGCCGAGACCGGGAAAGTCCCTGGGGACCAGAAATCGTAGTTCCAAGCGACAATTCGGTTTGGCAAAGCGATCCTGTGTATGACGAGGAGACCCTGAGCGATCCAGTTGCAGAATTGCGCCGACATGGAGTCCCGGAGGCGGCAATAAGGTTCGCGGTTGCACATGATGCGCGCGAACCGGGAGAAGTGCTGCCAAGCGCGTTCGAAGAACTTGGTCAAGTCGATCTGGTGCGAATGGACCCCGGACATATCGCCTATACTTCCGATCGTTTCCGGCCTCCGGTTTTTGTCAACGGAACGCCGGATATCGTCGAGTTTGAAGGCATGGGATTGGACCTGGCATCGAAGTTCCGGGATTCAGCAAGCCGACGCTTTCTGAGGGCGCATCCGAAAGCCTATGGGTATATCTTCGGCGTGTTTCACAGAAAAACCCCTTGGGGTGGACAACGGTTCATTTTTGCTTCTGACCTTGTCGATGGGTGCCGAGTGTGCCCATCGGTCGGCACTGCGGTCTGGTACTGGGATTTCAACGACGGCAAGCTCGTCGACAAGACTTATGTCGGCCTCGTCGATCCGGGTGTCGATTTCCAGTTCGATGGGCAAGCGGCTGGCCAGGGCGGCACCGGTTGGGAGTTTGCCCAGTTCGACCGGTACCCCAAGACACTTCAATACCGGTTGAACCTGATGGGCTACGATGCCGGTCCCATGGATGGTGTTCCGGGGCAGAAGACAGTACAGGCGCTGAAATCCTTCCAGACCGAATGGTGTCTGCCCCGCAGCGGGACGGTCGACACGGCCACCTTGGCAGCCTTGCGCACAGCCAGGGGCCCCCAACCGGCGTTTTCGGAAACTGGTTGCCCGGAAACTTCGGCAGGTCCGGGGCTTCTGGGAAAATTCGAACTGGTTCAACAGCCGACAGAGATCAATTGCGCGCAATCGCCCTTGATTGTCGAACCGGATCGCGTGGTTTTCTACGAAAGCCAATGTGCCCTCGACCGGCCCATTTCGGACGGGGCCGCGGAGCATGAGACCGATGCGACCTGTACCGGCGAGGGCAGCAATTGGCGCACGGCATTTCGCTTCAGCAAGGAGCCCAACGGAATTCTTGGGATCTATCATCCCGACCAGGATTTCACCTCGTATTTCCAACCTTGCGATATTGCTCCGCTTCCACCCGCGGATCCGGCGACCTATTCGACCGATGCCAAAGCGCTCCAGTCCCGGTTGAGCGCCCTGGGGTTTGATGCCGGGCCGGCGGATGGCTATCCGGGGCCCCAGACCCGCGAAGCCCTGATGCGGTTCCAGCGCAGCCATTGCCTGACACCGACAGCTCAACCGGACCCGGCCACGCGCAACGCGCTGGCCAGTGCCACGCGCAAGGGGGGGGGCTGTGCGGGCCTGCCAATGCCGAACGGCATTTCCGCAAACACGCCCTTGCACAGCGGCATCTACGTGAATGCGACCCATTCCTGCGACAGGGGAGAGCTTGGCAAGGATGCGGATTGGTCCATGCGCATCATACGCGGGCTTGTGACAACCTTTGGCTATCACCTCCACTGCACGACAGGTCGCACAGACATCCGGGACGGGGTCACGCAATGGAGCGGCGAATGCGCGGAAGGGCCGGAGCCCTTTGACCTCAGGTGGTCACTGGACGTGCTGTCCAATGAGGAATTCGTCGAAAAGCGGTCGCCCTATGATTTTGTTGAAGTCAATGGCGTTCGGAAAAGCCCGAATGGACAGCGTTATGTCAGATGCCCGGATGATAGCTATCAGGCAAAACAATGGGCGACATGGTTCCAATAGGCAGCCGTCCTGCAAAACGCTCAGAAATTCCTTTGCGGCCTACTGACGCGCGGCAAATCCTGGAGTGGTCAAAGCCTAAAAAGACAGGTCTCTGGATTGGAAAAATTGGTGGCGCCATGTTGAAGATATTGAGAAAAACCTCGTTGCTTTTCTCGTCACGATGGAATGCTCCTCGTTTCCTTGGCGCATTTCTTGTAATCGGCCTGTCTGTCGCAGATCCGAGTTTGGCGCAGGACAGCAGCGCGAAAGCCAATCTGCTTTTCGCAGAAACCCTGAAGTTGCATGCCTCGGCGCAGGAACTGGATGGCGCCCCCCGAAAACAGGCTTTGGGCGACGTCTTGAACCGATTGAACACGATCGCCGAAAACTATCCGGATTCCATTCCCGGGCAACGAATAAGAGCCGGCCAGGCGCTTGGTTCAATCGATATTGCCGCGATCCGCCAGGAAGTTGGCGCGGGCGAAAAAACGGCTGACAAGGCCACACTGCCGCCGGAACCTGATTGGATGCTGGCAGCGGGCGCTTTGCCCCGGGATGGGGTCACTGTCGCTGGCAACGGGGCGATACGCCATCAGCAGATCGTCCTGATGGAGATGCCCTCTGAACGAGGCGAGGCGGTTTCCGCCCGGGCCTATCTTGCTCCGATCGGAAGCGAAGCGCTGCTTGTCCAGTGGCTCCCGGATCGGGGTGCCCTGGATCTTGCCCTGTTCGACACGCAAGCTCGGATGAAGCTCGCCGGGATGCCATCGCAATCCCTGAAACCCGGGGATGGCGTTCTCTCGGTTCAGGACATCGATTGGAGTGACGCGGGGCTACTGACGCGGGTTGTCCTGTCGCGGCCGACAGGGGACCCTGTGGAACTCGTTCCCGACCGCACAGCCAAGACCCTGGTCAGGCCGACCCCGGATCAGCCGCCATCGTCGGGACAGGCGCCTGACGGGGCAGGGGCCGAGGCGGTTGCGAAAACCGACCCTGCAAGCCCACAGGAGCCGCCTGCACTCAAGGTAGAAGAGATATCGCACGGGCATTATGACCAGACGCTCCCGTGGGTCCCGTCCGAACCGGCAGATGCGGCGCCTGCACCGATTGCGGCGGCACACCCGGCTCCGCGCGAATGGTATCGTTCCATCGTGCCCGAAGGGTTCGTTGGCACGGGCTTTGGCCACGGCGATTTTCCGTCGATCGGGCAACGCACGCATGCCGGTGTCGATATCGTCGGAGAGTGCGGTCTTGACGTGGTCGTGCCCTATCCGGGCACCGTCACACGGATCATCAAGGCCGAAAACCCCGAGTTCGCAATCACCGGCAACGCGGTGCTGATCGATCATGGCAAGGTCGAGGACATCGACACCTGGACATTCTATGCCAACCTCGCGCAGGCCCCTACGGTTGAAGGAGGCGCAATTGCCGCCGGCGCAGTCATCGGGCAGATCGGCAAGAGCCGCCATGCCCCGGGCTGCCATCTGGACTTCGAGGTCCGGAACTTTGCCGGTCGGCTCGGCGTGCTGCATCCCGAATGGAACCAGATGAATGCATATGGCGACTGGCGGGACGACAGCGTGTTTCTGACAGGATGGACCGCGCCCGAGGAGTGGGGGAAGGCGCGAGCCTTCGAACGCGCCATGGCCGAGGCGGGCGGTTTGGAATTCGCCCAGAAGCTCGGGTATTACGCAAAGCCGCGCAGTTTCGCCCTTCGGGGGGACCCGAACCAGGGGCTCAACATGCGCATGAAGCTTTCGGCCCATTGGGAACCCGACGGCTTGCATGTGACCGTCCACAGCTTTGTTGCCGCATTCATGCAGGATGCCACGATCAATCCAATCGGGGAGAACGACAGTTTCACCACGGAGTTCTTCGTCTTTTCCCAGAAGGATTGTGACGATTGCGAACCAATCCAGACGATGCGGGTTCCCTCTGGAATGAACTTCGAAAATGGCCGCCTGTCGCGTCTGCCAGAGCCGGTGCATTTTGTTGTCAGCAACGAGATGCTGCAAGAAGCGGACAAGATCGGTGTCACGATCGTCGGCGGCTGGAAAACGATTTTCAACTTCTCGGATATGCTTGACCTGTCGACGCCATGGCACGTGGGCGCCAAAAGGGCGGTCAGCAGCGGCTGGCGGAGCGATATGAAAACCGCGTTGAGCGATTGCCTGGCGGAGCTTCCCGAGCTTCCCGAGGCTGTCTCCCTGCGGTTCCTGATCGGAGTGGACGGGAAACCAATCCCCAGTTCGTTTGCCCCGGTGTCCGAGCTGTCCAACGAGACCCTGACGATTGTGCGGGGCAGGGTTCTGGCCTGCGCTCCCGAGGGGTTCGACCTGCGGCGCCAGGAATACCTGGATTGGCGCGACGTCGAATTGAGCCTGGCACCCGGCTTCAAGAAAGGAGTGCTGAAGATTGATCTCGATTGATCGCGCCAGACACATGTCGGCCGCGATCCTGTTGGTTGGCGCAGCGCTTCTGGCAGGAACGGTCCAAGCCAGCGAGGAGGCCAACATCCTCTTCGGGGAAGCCCTGGAGGTTCACCGCGCCGCCCAGGCCGCCGAGGGGGCTGAACGGCTGGACGGCCTGCGCGAGGTGCAGGCCATCCTGTCGACGATCCAGCAGAGCTATCCGGACTCTGTCCCCGGCCAGCGTCTCCGCTCGGGCGAGCGCCTCGGCCCGATCGATCCCGTCGACATCGCCTTCGAGCTGTCGCAATCCGAGCCAGCCCCGTTGCAAGCGGCGCCCGCGCCCACGTCCGAATCCGCTTTTCACGACTTCATGAAAGAGCGCTTCGCGACGGAATGCGCGGCAACGGCACGTGCTGGTACGACCTTGCCCTGTCCCTACGTGGAGCGGATGGCCTGCAGCGGCGAGGGGTGCCGCAAGTCGGGGGTCGTCCTGACCAGACGCGGGGGCGAAGCCGTGACAGTGCCCGGTGGGCGCGACACGGCCTTCCGGATGGCCGCCGACGAATACCTGGTCAGCCTGGAAAGCCGCATCTTTTCGGTGCCCTGTCGCGGCACGATCAGGAAATCCGTCGATGGATTTGCGCCAGGGACGCCTGTCCACCAGCTGAGCTATGCCGGAGAGGGAACGTACCGCATCCTGCTGGATGGCAGGACCCTGAGCCAGTCCTTCGGTGACGAGATCCAGCTTGCCCCCGGGTGCGACAATCGCGGCGAGGAGTGGCACCGGTTGCGCAACGCCGCGGGTCAGGAAGGTTGGATCAGGCGTGACCACGAGACCTTCAGGGGGCTTGATGAATTTGGCGGCGACGACGAGATCATCGACCGGGCACCCGCCTGGGCACATCAGGTTCTCACCGCCGAAGAGACCCGCTCCGACAGCCCGGCTTTCAAGGCGCGCTATTGCGCGTCCCCCGGTGACTTGCTCAGTGGCGACGAGATCGCCAGGGATCTCCTTGGCGCGCGTGCGATTCTCGAACTCGCCGGACGGGTGGGCGGGCGATACTACCTGACCCGACAGGGGCCGGACACTGCGCGCGGTCTTATCGTCTTCGACGAACCGGGATTGCCGGATGTCTTTGGCGAGATCACGGTGAAGGCAGACATGATCTGTCTGCGCCAGGACCGATCGGCCAGCGACGCCTGCGATCGCGTAAGGGCCTGCCCGAGCGAATTCGGCGCGCGCTATATCCTTGAAAGCGAAGCCGGCGCCTTCAGCGCGATGCTGTCGTCTGTCGAACTTAGCGGCAGCGAGATGGCGCGCGAGGTTCGGCCGGCCTCGGGGCGGCTGATTACCGAAGAGATGGCGTCCTGGGATTACACGCATTTCCAGCCCTGCGTCCGGAATGCCCCCTCCGGGCTGTTCACCGCCGATTGCCTTGTGGAGCAAGGATTGCCGGCTGACATTGCGCGGCGCTATGCGCAGCTTGGCCAGATCATGGATGACAAGGTCATCGTCAACGCTGTCCGCAATTTCGGGGATGCACAACTGGTCGATATCTTCCATCCGACCTTCGCGAATTCCAATGACCAGCAATACCTGTTCCTGAACGACAAGCTGGTAGAATTCGATTACTCGGGCGTCGAGGTGGCGTTGGAACAGGGGCGGACCCATGATGCCCTCGCTATCAGACGCGCCTATCCCAAGGCGTTCATCGATACCGGGCGCGGACATGTCAGCTATTTCCGACTGAAAGGCGGCACGCCGGTCGTCTACGAGACCTTTACCATCCTGAACGGATGCCGGGCCTGCGAGCCTGTCGGCCTGGTTGCGGTGAAGACCACGATCTCGGACGGGCGTTCGAGCAGCTACGCGGTTCAATGGAGCACCCTGGAGCCAGGCGAATGGAGCGAGCCGGGGCCGGAATTGAGCGCATTGCTCCCGTTCCTCAGCAACAGGCCGAAAACCCTTCAGGGGCTCTTGAGCAGTGCCGGGTACCTTCACGGCGCGATAGACGGTGTGATCGGTGCGCAGACCAAACGTGCCTTGCGGGAATTTCAACATGAACATTGTATCGATCCGGTCGTCGGGCTGGATCAGCAGAGCGCCGAGGCGCTGTGGCAGAAGTCGGAACTTTGGGGAGGATGCCATGACGCGTGATCTCGTTTCTCTTGGAGGGATGTTCGCTGTGGCGTTCGCCTGCCTCTTGCCCCAACACAGCCATGCCCAGGGCGCGCCTTCGGATGCGTCATCTGCGTCCGGCAGAGCAACCACGGTCGAGATCGTGACCAACTCTGGTGAGGACTCCCCCTCGGGAGGCGATGGTGGCGCGATGCCCGAATCCCCCGCCGACCCCATGGAGCTGTTCTGTGCGAAACTGGGCAAGCCTGTGACCCGCAGAGCGGTCACCGATTTCACCGGTGGGTCGGTCGAAAGGCTGGTGGGCGGAAAGGCGATTTTCTCGGAAGTGATTGGAAACCATGCCGATTACCGACCACGCTCTCACCGGTACATGGCTGATGGTTCCCGGTCGGCGCACACGCTCAGGTTCGAGGGGCGCAGGCTGTGCCTGGAGCTTGAAGGCGAAAAGGCACTGGATTGCGCGCTTCCCCTGACCTGCCTGTCGGACGAGGCCGACTACGTGCTCATTTCCGAACAGGGCAATCCCATCGCCCGCATACACCGCGACGGGCGCGCACCGCAGAACACCGCCATTGGCACAGAGGAAGAGGACTGGATCCGGTTTGCCGGTGGCAGGTTCGAGCTGAAGATAGACGACAGCGAGCCGCTTTCCAGCCAGATCCTGTCGGCCAGAGGCACACGAAACGATTGCCGCGTCGGCAACGGTCTGCCTGAGATAGACACGGCCGACATGTTCTTCTGGACCGGCAGCGGCTGCAAGGGTGGCCTGGCCAAAGCGCCGGGCACCATCGTTCACATGGACAAAGACGGTGTGCTGGGGCACGTCGACTTCAAGGCCTATAGTGGATTGTCGCTCAAGGATGGAATGATCGTCTGGGAGTTCCCAACCACACCGATGGACGTGCGGATGGTCTGCGAAGATTCCACTCACGGCATTCCCAAATCGGCGAATGACGTCTCGGATGTTCACATCACGGTCGCGCATTCGCCCATGGTTGCCGCTGGCGAACCTGCAATCCACGAGAAGATCATCAAGGACCTGTTGCCCTATGTCGAAAGGATCTGTGGTGTTCCCGGCGTATCGCCAAAGGTGCAGGTGGAGTTGCAATCCCATGGCAAGGATGCCCCCAAGCCATTGAAGCTGAAGCTGCATAGGGGTGTCCCCCAGGAACCGGCGGCCTTCGCCGGAGACCTGGTCGAGCGCGAACGCCGCCGGGACATGGCGTTTCGCCAGGAAGCTGCGCGCGAATTCCGTCGTTATATCGTCGACACCACACGGCGGGATTACGAACGCGACCTTCGCGCGCAAATCCGAAGCAACGGGATGATCTCGAGCTTGTCGAATGCCATCTACACCTTCAAGGTTCCCACGCTTGTGGCGCTGACAAAGGGCCGGACGTTCCGAATGCCCTGGCAACACCCGACCTTTGAACACGGGACCTTCCAGGTGACCTGGCGGGTCGCCGTGGACAACCCGCTGGAAAATTACCTTGCCCGCAAACCGCGCGGAAACCTGTGGTCCACCATTCGACAGGAGATTTCCACCAAGCAATCCATATCTCCTGTACGGGTGACCTGCCGTATCAGCGACAGCGCGGCCCAACGGTTTCCCGACAGTAACTGGGTGACGGTGCGGGGCCGGCTTATCTCTTATGATGGCGACCGGTTGGTCATGGATTGCAGCGCGGGGTGAAGATCATGGTGCATCCCGGACAAGACGTTCAGGCCCCTCGGCGGATCATGCCTTCCGGTGTTCCGGATCTATCGGCCGCGCCGCGGTTCAGTCGTGGCGCGTCGGACAATCGGCAGGGCCGTGAACGGCTGAAGCGATGGTATAGGTGTTTCAGGAGTAGACTCGAGATGAGGCACATCATGGATGGCAAGACGACGGCGGCATTGGGGATGTTCGGATCGAAGCCGGGCAGGTGCCGGTATCTCCCGGCCTTGGCATTGCTGGCGTTTGGCCTGTCTGAAGGGGCCTTTGCCCAGTCGGCCCCGAATACGCCGGAAGAGCTTCTGAGCGCGGCTCGAACGCTGATGGCCGAGACGGACGCCCCCTATGACGCGGTGGAAGCCAGCGCCCTGAAGGAGGCCCGAGCGCATCTGGATCGGATCGTGACAGAGTTTCCGGCGTCGGATCTTGCGGTCCGAATCCTGATCCAGGACCAGATCGATGGCATGGACGTGGCCGAGCTTGACGCCATTGTCGCAGGGCTGCCGGCCGAGCCTGCCCCAGTGGAGCCCGCCCCGGTCGAACCCGTCCCGGTCGAGGAACCCCCGGAAGAACCAGTTGTTGCCGCGCCACCGCTACAGGCCAAGACTGCGGCCAATGCTCCATCGGCCGAGGGCCTCTTGAAGCAAGCGCAAGTGCTGGTGGAGGAAACCGGTGCACCATACGATTCTTCGGAGATCGAGAAACTGAGAGAGGCCCGCCAGATTCTGGATCGGATTGTTTCGGATTTCCCGACATCGGATCTCGCGGTTCGTGTTCTGGTCAAACAGGAAATCGACGGTCTGGACATTGCCCGCCTGGATTCCGATCTCGCCTCGCTGGAGGCTGGCCCCGCTACAAGCCCGCAAGCTCCGGCCGCGCCTGCACCCCAAGCTTCGGAAAATCTTGCGCCGCCCGGCCCGGCGCCACAGGCGCCAGACCTGCCTGCCGGAATTCGAAAGGTCGGGACCTGCTATGTCACCAATGCCGGAAAGCAAGAGGGTGACGCGATCATCGTCGAAGTCAAGATAGATCAGGAGGGCAAGGTCGCGGCCCTGCCGGAAGTGATCGACCCGCCATCCCCGACGTCATCGCAGCGCATGCTGTTCGTCGATGCGATCACGGCCCTGGACACATGCGCACCCTATGGGCCGGCCGCCGCCGGATTGCATCGTCTGTCCGTCTCTCGCGGGGGAATGCGCCTGATTGAAACACGCAGCGCCGAGACACCGCCTCCGGCGCCAGCCGCATCGCTTGGGTCGCTGCTGGGGGCAGGAACGACGGTGGGCATGGCGGCAGACCGACCAGAGATATGGCTGCCCGCAAGCGCCGAGACGCAGAAATCGCTCGATCTTGCCCGAAAGGACGTCGCCGAGATCCAGGCGCGCCTGACGGCCCTGGGAATCGATCCGAACGGCATCGACGGCGTGTCCGGAAAGGGGACACGTGCTGCGTTGGCGACCTGGCAACAAGGTCATGGAATGCCTGCAACCGGCTACCTGGATCGGACGCAGCATGACGCGCTCAAGGCGCAGTCGGAGGCCGAATTCCTCGCCTGGAAACAGATCGACAAGAACCGCAGGATCCTGGACAAGGCGTCGGTTGTGCCGAAGAAGCCTGTCAAGAAGACGTCCCGGGTCGTCAGGAAGCTTCCCCCTGGGTACTTCTGGTACAAGGGCCGGATGTGCAGGAAGGTCTTTGGGAATTCTGTGTACTCATGCAAGTAGCCATATTTGGGTCACGGCTCGTTTTCGTTTCATAGCCAGAACATGACGTTGAGCTATGTCGGACACTGGGTGATGCGGGTTGAGAGAGCGGTGTATCGTGGCGGGTGCTGGAGCCTGCGAGACCTTCCAAACCGAACGATACGCCTATGACCGAAGAAACCACGATCACCCCGCTCTGCCAGCCCGGAACCATCCTCGATCCGCTGACGGAGATTGTCCGCGAAAGGGGCGCGCCAGATGCCCGCGGCCGCCCTGAAGGCGGAGGCGGCGAGTCCGACATCCAGACTGGTGTCTGACGTCAGCACCTTTGGGACAGATTGGAGGAATTGAGCAACGGAGGATTTTTGGTTCATCGTAGGCTTCATGGAGTGAGAATGGACAAGAAATCCGGAACGTCGAAGGCCGCAGTTGACAGAAGGGTATCGAACTCGAACGCGAAGTCAGGACCTGTCCAGCCAAAGCTGAGACAATTTTTTTGGTCGCAAACACCTTCAGTCGATGCGATGAAGCTTTTTGGAGAGGTGAACCATTCTTGAACCTCAGAGGCCGCCAACGCGGGTCCCGCCCCAAAGGAAGCCCCAACGCCACACCAGGCGAAAAATACTGCAAGTCTTTTCCAGAAAACGATCTCGAAAGCCGACTCATTCCGGACAATCCACTTCAGAAGTCCAATCCACTTCCCTCTCGCAATCTATTGTTGTTGTTTCAATCTTCTGCCTGCGGCGCCAGTCAACTGACTGCTTGATGGGGGCGTCAACCGGAAAAGCGGACGAAATGTGGAGGATCTGGTTCCAATCAGTGGGGGAAACTTCCCGAAGACGACATTGCTTTCCGGTGCTTTCGGCTGTCGGCCAACAATCGAGCAGGATTTGGATCTGGTGGAAGCCATTGATGCCGCCTGGTAGGGTATACGAGCGTCCCATTTGTCGAGTCACGGAGAGGGGCGTACTCAGCGCGCAAGGCGGTTTACACAGAACCGGCTAACCGTTTGAAACCAAACAATCACCTGAAGTTCCGGTTTACAGAAGTATTCAATAGTTTCAGAGCACATCCTCGGATTGCAAATCCGTGTACACCGGTTCGATTCCGGTACTCGCCTCCATTTGATTCTAAATCAACGACTTAACTTCGATAATGCCGGGTGTGACACAACAGTGGAACACAGACCCGTAAAGTTGTCGTCATATGTAAGCCCTTCCAGACACGGAATTTTCTACTTCCGGTGGCCACTTCCCCACCCTGGAGACGGGAAGCGAAGCTCGCCGCGCTGTCAACGAACTGGAAGGATGCGGACAAACCCGCCAAATGCCATTGCAGCGAAAGTTGAGACGTCAGTGCGACGGGTTTTCTGGGCCCCTCGCTGCGATACGAAAAACTTCCCGAAAGCGGTCGTTGAGCACCGTCAAATCGATCCAAATCGGAACCGGTCGTTCGCTGCGCCACAGTCTCATGTCTCACACTTGGACAAAAACCCAGTTCGCAGCTGTAGAGACAGTGTTCCCTTCCTGCGCAAAGCTGCCGCTCGGCATAGTTCGACGTAGGCAGCAGAGCGAGTCAAAACTGACATTGAACCCTCTGCACTCCCAAGAACGTCGCTTCTTTTGGTCCGAGCCAGCAAAGCTGTGTGGGAGACTGAGACGTGGTGGATGATGGAAAATCCGTGCGGGGTCAGCGCCCGAGGCGTTGTTTGGCAGCATCACGATTGCCAGTTGCGGGTACGAGTTCCGTGACTTTCCCGAGCCCGAAGGCTGGCATTCCGGAGTAGATCGCTTCGTAGGCCCCCTCTTTCACCAGATAGGTTTCATGCCATATCCCGACATCGCCCCGCCGTTTCTTGTAGCGGCGGTTGAACTCGACCCACTCGGGGAAGTGCTCCCGGTCCTTGGAGCGGGCGTATGCTTCCAGATGCTCGAAACTCCGCCAGTATTGGATATTGATTAATGCGCTAAGGGTTTGATATCCCAAAAAACCGGTCTCCTCGCTCGGCATGTTCGAGAGTTCCTTGAGCATCTTTGGCATGGTCTTCGAGAACCATAGGATATCCCGGACTCGCCACCATTTGTTTATCCGAGCGCCAATCAGAAACACGACGAAATCGCCTTCTATGTGAGCGGCAAGTCTTTCGGCTTTGATGTCCGTCATGTGTCTATAACCCCGATCCGTGCCACCAATGCATCTGAGTGGTTCATGGCATTCCCGCGATGCTATTGAGGAACGCACAGGCTCACAACAAAAACGATTCTCGTTGGAGAGAGGCCCGCTGAGATTTGAGCGCGGACCGCACTCTGCTCGGCCGCCCCGGGAACGATGTCTCAGAGAACCGCAAGGTCTGTATGGCTGTCGAAGGTCGTGGCAGCGGCGAGCGGGTTATTTGGGCTCGGTGTCGTCGTCAAAACTTGTCCCGCAGGCCGGTCGATTCAGACCGCTGAATGTCCAGGTTTCGGGCTACATTGCTGAAAGCGTTGAAGCTTCTGTGAGTCGGGAAAGACTGCTTCCAGTGCTCGGGCCAAGCTCGCGCCGCTGCGCCGCCGCAAGGCAGCTTTGGGCCTATTTTGTTGAAAAACTCGTGCTTGATTGAAGCGTGGTGTGCTGATTCAATTCTGCCAATGGGCGGGAGGATTGGCGATGATGGGACCACGGCAGGAGGGGCAACCAGCGCTCTTCTACGAGTTCTCGCTTGAGGATCACGTCCCGCAAGACCACATGCTTCGATCCATCGATCGGTTCGTCGACCTGAGAAGCATCCGTGCCCATCTTGCAGATTTCTACAGCCATACCGGCCGTCCCTCCGTCGATCCCGAATTGCTGATCCGGATGCTGCTGGTCGGCTATTGCTTCGGAATCCGGTCGGAGCGGCGGCTGTGCGAAGAGGTGCATCTGAATCTGGCATATCGCTGGTTCTGCCGCCTTGACCTGAGTGACCGGGTCCCGGATCACTCCACCTTCTCCAAGAACCGTCATGGCCGGTTCCGCGACAGCGAGTTGCTGCGGCACCTGTTCGAGACGACGGTTGTGCGCTGCATCGCCGAAGGTCTGGTCAGTGGCCAGCGCCTGGCGGTCGATGCCAGTCTCATTGAAGCAGACGCGAACAAGCAGAATTCGACACCGAAGGAGGACTGGGACGCGGCGCGGATCGACCCGGCCGATGCGCCCCGTGCGGTTCGCGAGTATCTCGACACGCTGGATGAGGCCGCCTTCGGGGCCGCCAGCGAGGTCCAGCCCAAGTTCACATCACATTCCGACCCGGCCAGCCAATGGACGGCTGCACGAAAAGGCCCCGCATTCTTCAGCTATTCCGACAACTACCTGATCGACACGGATCACGGCGTGATCGTTGATGTCGAGGCGACAAGGTCGATCCGGCAGGCCGAGGTCGGATCGACCAAGACCATGCTGGATAGGGTGAAGGCCAAGTTCGAGCTGCATCCAGAACGCCTGATTGCGGATACGGCCTATGGCACCGGACCGATGCTGGGCTGGCTGGTTGATCGCAAGATCGCGCCGCACATCCCGGTGTTCGACAAGTCCGGGCGCAACGACGGCACCTGGACGCGGGCGGACTTCGAGTGGGACGCCGAGAACGACCAATATATCTGCCCGGAGGGTCACGAACTGAAGCAGTTCCGCCGGAATTATTCCGATCCGAACCGGGGTCCGACAGGCAAGGGAACGGCCCGCTATCGAGCATTGAAGGAAGTCTGCCAGGCGTGCCCGTCCAAAGCCAAGTGTTGCCCAAACGCCGACGCCCGCAAGATCACCCGCGAGGAACATGAAGATGCCCGTCAGGTTGCCCGTGACATCGCCAAAACCCGCCAATACGACATCTCGATGAAGCTCCGAAAAAAGGTCGAGATGCTTTTCGCCCACCTCAAACGCATTCTCGGCCTCGGAAGGCTCCGGTTGCGCGGACCATGCGGCGCAAATGACGAATTCCTCCTCGCCGCAACCGCCCAGAACCTCCGGAAACTGGCGAAGATCTTTCCTGCACCGCAGCAAACGCGAAAAGCCTGACAGCAAAGGCGTTCGCGCCTTGCCAAAGCCTCATATTTCGGCAGTTGCGAACGGGTGTTTTTCAACAAAATCCGCCGAAGACCGCCATTTGGCCGGTGATGTTGAGGTACTCGTTGGCGGAACTTGCGATCTCGTTGGCCCGCGCGATGAAGATCGACAGGTAATCTCCGACGGTGGCCGCCCGAGCCTCCGCGTCCGCCAGAACCGGCCAACCGCCAAGGTCAAGCTTGCTTCCAACGCGAGCGCCCAGAAACCTGTCGTCGGCAGCACCTGCCGCGTTCTCGACAAACTGGGTGATGACCATGACATGAACCGAGAGGTCCGGGTCAAGGGTTGCGTCTTCGGTCAGCCCGACGCTTTCGAAGACCGGTTCCGGGTCAATGCCACGGTTGCGGAATTCGCTCACAAACGGTCGAAGAACGCTCAGTTTGACGAGTGGCAGCCTGTGGGTCATTGATTCGATATCCGCGCTTGCACCTGCACGCAGCTTAGGGGCCGACGGCACCGGGAATAGGAAAAACTCTCGGGAACAGTCTGGATGGGTAAAAAAACTGGTCCCGACGACCCCCACGGACAGGTTTTTCTTTTTTGTGCGCTATCCTACCTCCCAGTCAAACGCCCCGAAAAGGGGCTGATCCAACGGGAGATGGATATGAAGGATTTTCTTGCTTCGGTCGCGGGCCTTGCGCTGGTGGCCGGTATGGCGACGACGGCCACCGCGCAGGACGACGCGCCACGTCAAGTGCTGTTCACCAACGTCAACATATTCGACGGGGTTTCGGAGACTCTGGTCGAGAACGGATCTGTTCTGGTCGAAGGCAACCTGATCAAGACCGTGTCCGCTGAGGCAATCGACGCACCTGATGCCGTCATGGTGGATGGCGAAGGCCGCACGTTGATGCCCGGCCTGATCGACATGCATTCGCACATGTGTATCCGGAACGGCATGCTGGAGTTTCGCGACAACTATGACCAGATGGCCAACGGCGCCTATGTTGCACTGGTTCTACAGGACTATCTCGATCAGGGCTTCACCACCGCGCGCGACGCGGGCTGCAACATCCTTGGTATTGCGAAGGCGGTGAACAACGACATCATTCCCGGACCGCGCCTCTACCCCAGCGGCGCGTTCCTGAGCCAGACCGGCGGCCATGCGGATACTGGATCGTTCAACGATGTTCCGGGCGACGTGGATGATCTCGAGGCCCACATGTTCGGCTTTATCGCCGATGGGGTTCCCGAAGTCATTCGCGCGGCGCGTCACAACCTTCGGGCTGGTGCCACCCAGATCAAGGTTATGGCTGGCGGCGGCGTTGCCAGTGAATTTGATCCACTGCACACAACTCAGTACTCAATGGAAGAACTCGAGGCGATTGTGGGCGTGGCCGAAGACTACGGCACCTACGTGCTGGTTCATGCCTATCACGACCGTTCGGTCAATCGGGCGATTGACGCCGGTGTCCGCGTGATCGACCACAACTTCCTCGTCTCCGAGGAAACCATCATCCGCATGAAGGAAGAGGGCGTCGCCCTGTCTGTTCAGGCGGTCATGTCGCTGGAAGCCTTTGGCGACCCCGAGAGCATCACCTTCTTCAACGCCGACCAGAAAGCCAAGGCAGCCCAGGTAAATTCGGGTGCGCAGCAGATGATGGAATGGGCGGTCAAGCATGACCTGTTGATGGTCACCGGTGGTGACATGTTCGGACCCGATGTGGTGCGCCAGGCCGACAATATCATCTGGTTCAACGACAAGGTTGCCAACAACCCGCATCTGTCCCTGAAAACCGCGACGAGCAATGCCGCCGAAGTGCTGACCTGGACGGGCGGCATGAACCCTTACAAGGAGGGTAGCCTGGGCACAATTGTCGAAGGGGGATATGCCGACATCATTCTGGTCGACGGCAATCCGTTGGAGGACATCAACGCGATCAAACGCGACACCGTGGACTTCGTTATGAAGGATGGGGACGTCTACAAGAACTGGCTGCCCGGTGAAAACGCCCCCGCGTTCAAACCCGCGCGTCCGAGTCGGGACGCTTACTTCGGGAACCTGTGACTCTAGATCAAGGATCGTCGGACCTACGACAATCCGTTGGCCAAGAGTGATCCTGTAAGGGGCCAACTCACGGTTTCCGGACCCAGGGTCCGCCGGTGATCACAAAGACGTGGCCTCGCCGCACCGGAACGGATGCGGCGAGGCCCTGTTCAACGACCCAAGGGAATTTTCGATGACACGACAACAACCCATCGGCCTGATCTCGGCTGCGCATTGCGGATTCCCGCCCAATCCCCCGACGCCCCCTGCCACCCGCACGGCGCGCCTTTCGACAATCCGACAGGATGGAAAATGCTGAAGACTTCGATCGGCACACTGGTTGCAGCAACACTGGCGGTGCTTCCCTCCTTGGCTCATGCCCAGCAGGGGCTCGCTGGCCCGTCTTCGGTCGCGGCCGATCTGGCGCCCGGCGACGGGTTGACCGACCCGCAGCCGCGCACAGACTTTCCGCGCAATGTCATGCCCGGTTATTTCGGCTGGAAGGATGGGCTGGCCGAGACCGGTTTCCGATTCAATCTCGATTACCTTGCGCTTGGTCAGTCGAGCAGCAGCGATCTGGGTGAAGGAGAGGCGGGCGGAGGCGTCCTGCGCTTTTATGGCAGCTGGCAGGCCACCGAGAACGGCTCCCTGACCTTCAAGGTCGAGAACCGGCAGGCCTACGGCGCAGTCGCGCCCCAGTTTTTCGGCTTCGATTCCGGCGCGTTGTCGATCACCGGCACCGCCTTCAACGACAACGGCACGATGCTGACAAACCTGTTCTGGACGCAGCGTGATCCGGAGGGCCGCTGGACGATCCAGATCGGCCAGCTTGACCTGACGGATTTCGTGGACGTCTATGGCCTTGTCAGCCCGTGGACGTCGTTCCAGAATCTCGCCTTCAACACCAATCCGACGATCAACGCGCCCAATCCCGGCCTCGGGATCGCGGGCGGTGCGAAGCTGGGTGAGAATTTCTATGTTGTCGGTGCCGTGGCGGACGCGAACGGGGACCCGACCGAGCCAAGTTTTGATGTGTTCGAAACCGGTGAGACGTTCAAATCCATCGAGATCGGCTACACCAGCGGCTCGGACAGGATCTATTTCGACAATATCCACCTGACCGTCTGGCAATCGGACGCCGCCGAGGATGGAAGCCGGGCCGAGGACAAGGGCGCGGCCTTCTCCGCCGCCTGGTTCATCGACAATACATGGATGCCGTTCCTGCGGGCGGGTGTGGCGGAGGGCACGGCCGCGCTCTACGAACGCTCCCTCTCCACGGGCCTGGGCTGGTACCGGCGGAACACCGACCTTGCCGGGATCGGCCTCAACTGGGCCGAGGCGAAGGGGTTCGATGACACCCAGTTCACCACCGAAGCCTTCTACCGCTTCAACATTTCGCCTGATTTCCAGATCACTCCCTCGATCCAGTATATCCGCGACCCGCTGCTCAACCCCGGCCAGGACGACCTGACCATCCTCGGCCTGCGGGCCCGGATCGTGTTTTGAGGCCCCCCCTATGAACCCCTTCATCGCCGCAACAGCCGCCATCCTCTTTTCAGCCTCCTCCGCTCTCGCCCAGCCGTTTTCACACGGCATTACGGATGGCCGCACCCCATGGACCGACACGGCCTTTGACGTTGGAGAAGACCGGTTCATGTTTGCAATCCACTCCGACCTGACAGGCGGCGAGCGACCTCACGTATTCGAAATCGCCATGGCGCAGTTGAATCTGCTGCGTCCCGAGTTCGTGATCAGCGTCGGCGACCTGATCGAAGGCGGTGACGTGGACCGAGACCAGCTCCTCCGTGAATGGGAGGAATACGACCGCAGGGTGGAGACGCTGAAAGCACCGATATTCTACGTGGGCGGCAATCACGACCTTTCGACACTGCTGTCGCAGGAAATCTGGCAGGAACGGCTCGGACCCAGCTACTACCACTTCCGCTACAAGGACGTCCTGTTCCTGGTACTCGACACGGAGGACAACACCCCGGCCCGGATAGACGAGATCGCGGCCGCCCGCGCCAAGGCGGTCGAGATCTACAAGACCGAAGGGCGCGAAGCTTTCGCGGCGACCGAATACAACCAGATGCCGGAACGCGCATCTGGAACGATCAGCACCGAACAGGCCGAGTATTTTCGTGTGGCCATCGCAGACAATCCAGATGTCCGATGGACCTTCCTGTTCGTTCACAAACCGGCCTGGAATCGAGACGGAGATGAGGCTTTCTCTTCCATCGAAGTCGCTCTGTCGGACCGGCCTTACACCGTCTTCAACGGCCATGAGCATGTGTACGATTATCGACAAAGACACGGGCGGGACTACATCCAACTCGCCACAACGAGTGGCGAGCAATTTCCGGATCTCGGGATGTCCGAAGACCATGTAACCTTGGTGACCGTATCGGGCGACGAGGTCGACATCGCCACGCTCATGCTGGCTGGCATTCGTGACAGGACTGGTTCCATTCCGTTGAATGGAGAAGAGGTGTGTTTTGCCGCAGTTGAGAGCGCGGCAGATCGGTAGCGCCTCTGGCGGTGTCCCACGGCCGACAGCGGCGACCCCAAACACTTGAGCTGTAGCAGATAGTGGCCAAAGAGGGATGCTCCTGCCGTCCGTCGTTTCTATCACGCAGGTCGGCCCCGGGTCGTTGTCGATTGTTCTTCCGAGCACAATTTCTCCGCTGATCGCCACTGCGGTATCAGTCAACAAGGGCGGATTGTGTTGAACAATGCCCATTGGAACGGACAGTAGGTCGCTGATTCATTCCCGCAGTGAGCGGGAGGTTTGGCGATGATGGGGCCGAAGAAGGAAGTGCCAGGCGCTCTGTTCCATGAGGTCTCACCGGAAAGCCATGTCGTGCGGGACCATTTGCTTCGATCGAATGATCGTTTCGTCGACCTGAGCGACGTCCGCGGGCGTCTGACGGATCTCCAAGGCCACACGGGTCGCCGTCGGTCGGTCCTGAACTGCTGATCGGGATGCCGTTGTTGGGATATTGCCTAGCCGTCCGATCAACACGGCGTTTGTGTGAGCAGGGGGCGCTAGACCTGACAAATCGTTGGTTCTCCCGATGCAGCCGGTCATTCCCCTGGGAGCGGCTCAAATCCTGGTTCGACACCACATCTGTGTCTCGGTGTGCTGTGATCCATTTGTTCAGCGTCGACATTCCGACACCCAGATCATCGGCCACCTGCTTGCGCGTCAGCCCGCGGGTCAGTGCTTTGCGCACCGCATCCTTTCGGAACTCGTCCGTCCTGCCATGTCCCATGGTCCGTCTCCTTTGTTGCAGTAAATGCTGTCAAAGGAGCGGCATCAAACCGCGACAGGTCCAGTCGGAGAACGTATCGCAACGAGAGACCCTGACCGCCAAACCGCCGAAATCCACATCCGCACCGCTCTCATGCCACGCGAACGCCCTCGGCACCGCCGAGATCGTTCGCGTGGCATGATGTCAGTGGGGAAAGGGGCAGCCACGCCTCAACCGTGAGTTCCGCAACAACACCCTACAGGAGGCGCCGCGAGATATTGCCCTTGGCCTTGCAGACATTGGACCCAGAGTTCGAGAACACACCGATATCCGCATTCGAGCACCCCGGTGTGGGGGATGCTGGTTCAGGCTGCGGGACCAAAACAGAGAAATCCTTGCAAGCTCTTCCGCAACCGCCCATTTGCTCATGATTGGACTGGACTTCCCGCAGGTCTTGCAAGGCAGTTTATGGTCGACCGTGCCCCCGTCGTTGCCGTTTGCCCTTTATTCATATTGAACGCTTGATCTATCTTTCGTTGGCCGGCCGCGGTCGACCTTCGTCAGCGCTTCGACGCCAAAGTTCGGGCAGGCAGGATTCTTGCAGGAGTTGATTTGAAGATCCCTGTGAGGTGGCGGCAAACAAAGGTCGCCGCCGGCATCTCTCTATGTTCTGTTCCCGGTTTTCCGAGCCATCCCATGCTGCCCAAAATATCTTGCCTACAGAAATCAGAACGGGCAAGGCGCTAGCGCCCGGCTGATAACAGGTTTCTGGATCGTGTTCCGGCTAAGTTCTACTGGAGGCACAGTTCAGGTGAATGGCTGGGCCTCGCCGCGAACATGCGGATTTCCCGACAGCAAGTGTGCCCCAACTGTCGTTCAATCGGATTCACAAACCCCTCTCCGCCTGCAAGGTCGCGTTTTTTGCCAACCCCTGCTCCGCATTCTGTGATGTGCACCTGCGCACATGAACTGGGTATTTGCAGCGGTTTCTGTTCGGTGAGCGGGACCCTATCTCCCTCTCATCGAAGGCGC
>CANLZY010000027.1 GCA_947495685.1 uncultured Tropicimonas sp. | reverse complement strand
CGAGATCAAGATCAGCATGGATGGCAAGGGCGCCTGGCGGGACAACGTCTTCATCGAACGGCTCTGGCGGACCATCACATACGAGGAGGTCTACCTGCGGGCCTACGCCAGCGTCTCAGAAGCCCGAGCGGGGATCGGCCGTTACCTCGGCTTCTACAACAGCCGCCGACCTCATTCATCGCTTGACGGGAAAACGCCCGATCAGGCCTACTTCAACCAGCCGATGCCCAAAGCGGCGGCGGCGTAACCGAGGCGGAAATCCACTTAGAAAACGCCCGAAACCTGTTCAGACAAACCGAGCCACCTCTGGTCGAGGTCGAAGTTTCTACGGACATAGTTGGCAAGCCCGTCCATGCCCTTGCGGAAATCTACCGAGGTTGTAGTGAGAAAGATTCTGTAGGTGTTCGATGGAGCGATCATTGAGCCTGCCCCGCAACTCGCAAGAGCTTAACAAGGTCCGCCTCTGAAATGCCGAGGGGGAACTCTATGGACATAGCGCCACAACGAATGCGCCCGACATTGGCCCGACAATCTGACGGCAAGGCATTTCTGGCTTGCGATGCTCCGTCGTTGACGCTCAGTTCCGCGAATGCCGGTCCTTCTACAACAATGGTCTCTCCTCGCATTCTACGGTCTGCCACTACCACTTTCGAACAAGTCCCTCGTGAGCGCCCAATTCTACGGCAATGTCACTGAGTGACCGACCCTCTTCGCGAATGCGGCGAGTGGCTTCCTTCTTTAGTTCAATGGGCCAGATATTCCTGCCAGATGGGGCTTGTTTGATGGCGAAGCCCCAAACCTCAAATTCCGCCACGGTCGCCTCCTGTTTATCGTCAAGAGCTCAGATACCATTCGGTGCACGGTTGCGTTTAGGGGGCAAACTGGGGGCAGTTGAAACGCTTACCCTTTAGGGTACGTTTTCTGTGCTTCAGCGGCGGTCTCGTCACGGGCCTATGTGGCGGCGATACTAATGCTCACTGCCACACATGTTTGAGGATCACACTTTCTGTGGCCTCCTTATCTTCGATCGAGAATCGCGGAGACGGGTGTCGTCTGTAGGCCTCGTCCAAGATGAACGCGGCGACTTCAACTTTGGTTTGCTCCCTCTCCCAGAACCTATCCAGCTCTCCGAGGCGGTTCCGGATCGCCGCAAGCGGATTGCAATTGGCCTGTTTATCCTTCTCGCGGTCATCTTGAGGGAGGCTCACCCTCTTGCTCAATATGGATCATCGTCAAATATGGTTGCCCCGTCGTTTCCTATGGCCTGAACGGATACTTGGACTCTGAGTCCTTGTGAAAGACAAAGCGAGGAAAAGGCACATGGATGACCCGATCAGGCTCGACCACTACCCGGAAGGTCGCAGTTGCGAGGATCGTCCTTGGATTTACCGGCATGTAGCAACGTTTCCTTGAGTCGGCCTCGCACCCCACGGCCGTGCCTTCGAACCGGTCTATCCCCGCAGGACGCTTTGGTGCTCTGAAGGCGCCGGCCTCTTGGCCAGAACAGATCGAGTGTCCTCTCGGCGATCTAAACATCGCCTGTCAGGGAAACAGATGCCGTGATGCCGGCCAGGATGGGGTCGCGCAAGCCCCCGAACGGACACAGCCGAACAGCGAGACCTTGCATGAGCCGGAACAACTGGCGACGGTCCGCTTGTCTCATTCAAAGGTGAGAGACCGCCGATAGACCAAGATTGAGCGCCCCAGCGCTCTCGCTTCTGAAAGGGCAGATCAGCCTGCGCCTGCGTCACGTAGGGCGCGATATTGCCCAGGTCGATGACCCAATGCCGGCTGCTGTTGCGGCAGACATCGACTTCTTCTGAACCAGTGGAAGTCCTGATCAGCAGACCCGGTACTGCCTGACAGGCTGAAATGACCCTGTTGATCGAACTGCCAGAACTTGGAAACCTGAATGGCAAACAGGTTTCAAATCTGACCGGACTCGCGCAGATCGCCGGTCAATCCACCCGTCAGCGATGCAGGCATTTCCTGTCGGCCCATGGGCAAGCGTCTGTTCAGAGAACGCATTCAGGGCGAGCGGGCTTGTCTGGGGCTGACGATCTACTCGCCCGCCATTGTGGCGACGCGATTCACTCCGTACATGAAACAAACAGCTGATATCAAATGGGAAGTGCAAGAAGTGGGCCATCACAGCCGTCCTGCGAAGGCTCATCGTCTTGGCAAATGCCTTGCCAAGGGGGGGGGCGAGAATGGACAGGATAACCGACTTGACCAGAACCGGTACTTTGCGTTTTCAAGGCATCGCCTGCCGGCAACGGTTGGGTGACCGACAGGTCGAGCGTTTGTGCCAGCGCGAGAGGATCAAGGGGCCAATGGAGAACACCGGGAAGGGACGGCCCTGACCGAACGATCAAGCATGCGTACGGCTTCGCGTCCGGTGTCAAAATCACGTTCCCTTCCCGGCCATGCGAGCATGCCCGGGAGAGCGGTGGATCGCACGGCTTTGCAGGTCCGCGAAAACTAGATGAAACACGACAAGACCAGGACAACACGGTGGTCAGGGCTATCGCTCACCGACCTCGGAAGCCATCGTCCCGATGGACCATCGGTCCATCACTCACCAACACCCAATCTGGACCACTGGGATGGGCCTGCCAATGCTGGCCTCGGGGTCGGCGACCGGTACCATCAGCAAACACAACATTTCACAAAGGGGGCACTGGCAGGCACCACCGATCTTGTGCCCGAACAAGGTGACCGGATAGCGGCGCGCGCGCGTCTGGTGAGAGGTGATTCCAAGATGGTGACGGGCGCGCCGAGCGAGGTTTTTCGGTCAGCTCCTGTCAAAGGCAACCGAGGCGTTCTCTGGCCCGTGTGTCGAGTTCCGACGTGATCACGTCGATGCCGCTTGAAATCCGGAGTTTCGACGCGTATGTGCAGCGCCTGAACGTTCAAAAGCGAAATCCGCAGGAAAAAAGATGGCCAATCCCCTTCAGTTCATGCAGCAAGTGCGCTCCGAAGTCGGCAAGGTCGTCTGGCCGAACCGTCGCGAGGTGTTGTTGACAACGATGATGGTCCTCGCCCTGGCCACGGTGACGGCGATCTTCTTTTCGTTCGTCGATCTGGGGATCCGGGAAGCGTTGAAGCTGGTGCTGGGCATGTTTGGCTGAGCACTTTGGCAGTCGACCCGCCCAGCTCTGGGCGGTCTGGCCTTGAAAATGGCGAGCGGCGGCGGTAAAGCAGCCAGACTTTCCCCAACTGGCGTGCTTCGATTCGGGTTGCGCGCCGGTTTTCGTTTGGGGGACGACACCGGGTTCGTCCCGGTCAACAGGAATTTCGAAGGGTCCGACAGGGACCCGGATGACAAAAAGGCAAGGCACGGCAACATGGCGAAGCGTTGGTATTCGGTTAGCGTCCTCTCGAACTTCGAGAAGAAGATCGCCGAACAGATCCGGACGGATGTCGTGACTGCCGGTCTCGAAGAAGAGATCGACGAAGTGCTGGTCCCGACTGAAGAGGTCATCGAGGTGCGCCGCGGCAAGAAGGTGACGGCCGAACGCCGCTTCATGCCCGGTTACGTGCTGGTGCACATGGAAATGTCCGACCGAGGCTATCACCTGATCAACTCGATCAACCGGGTCACCGGGTTTCTGGGTCCGCAAGGGCGACCGATGCCGATGCGGGATGCCGAGGTGAACCAGATCCTCAACCGCGTCGAAGAAGGCGCAGAGGCGCCGCGGTCGTTGATCTTCTATCAGGTTGGCGAGCAGGTGCAGGTCACCGACGGTCCGTTCGAGGGCTTTGTCGGGATGGTCGAGGACGTGGACGACGACAACCAGCGCCTGAAGGTGACGGTGTCGATCTTTGGCCGGGCCACCCCGGTCGAACTGGAGTTCACTCAGGTCTCCAAGGAAACCTGAGGCACCTACGCGGCGACTGGCGCCGTGAAAATCCACCAAACGCAATAGGGCCGCATCTGCGGCCCTTGTCGTATCTGGAAGTGTGTCATCTCAGGTCCGTTGTGCCTTGCGGCCAATGGCATAGGCGCCAAGAGCTGACAGGAGCAGGAGGCCACCCGCGGGTATCGGAACGCTGACAGGGGAGAAGCTCGCAAGCTCCAGTGTCTCGGTGTCGCCGGTCAGATTGGAAGCGGTCTTGATCAGGAAGTCATAGTCAGCGTTCGGGGCTCCCGTGGTCATGGCGAAGATGTTGAAGTCCAGAAGTCCGGCTTGTCCCACCATCTCGACCGAGTCGTCCACAGGCGCGCCAAGCACGAGATAGAACAATGCGAAATCGGCGAAACCGAACGTGCCATTCCCGATCGTGGCGTCTGTGACCGTGATGCTGAAATCCGTGACGCCCAATCCGGGGAACGCACTGGAGGCTGAGAATGGCGCTGGCGGTGAGGTGCTGAAGTTTCCGGCTGTATCGAAAACGATATCGTCGATCGTGATCGTTCCAGAGGCCTTTGCGGCGTTGCCAACCCCGACCCATTCAAGGGAATAGGTTGTAGGAATGGCCTGCGCTGCAGTTGCCAGGCCGAACGACATCGCTGCGGCCAACACTGCTCCACCTATATTGGTCATTTTATTTACTTTTTTTTAGGATTGAACGAGCAACGGCTAGCAGGCCGGTGGACATTGGTAAAGCGTTTGGCACAGCGCTCGATCCCTCGCCTGACGAAGGGTGAAGGAATCGTGCCATCGGCATTCCCCTTGCGTCCAGAGACAGAGGGAGCTAAGAGCGCGTTCTCTGCAGTGGGTGAGTCCGTCTGCGGAGCGTGGCGAGTCGGCCGCGAAACGTGGAAGGCAATCCGGGCGCGCTCGGGACCAGACCACGGCAACATGGTCAGCCTGCATCGCGTTGCAGGCCGGTTGAAGAAGGAGAGGCCACATGGCCAAGAAACTTATTGGCACCCTGAAGCTTCAGGTCAAAGCCGGTCAGGCGAACCCGTCGCCGCCCGTGGGCCCGGCCCTCGGTCAGCGCGGTATCAACATCATGGAATTCTGCAAGGCGTTCAACGCCAAGACGCAGGACCTGGAGCCCGGTGCGCCGTGCCCGACCATCATTTCCTACTATCAGGACAAGTCGTTCACGATGGAGATCAAGACGTCGCCGGCGTCGTATTTCCTGCGTAAGGCGGCCAATCTGAAGTCGGGCGCAAAGCTTCCCGGCAAGGAAACCGCTGGTTCGGTCACCGTCGCCCAGATCCGGGAAATCGCTGAGGCCAAGATGAAGGACCTCAACGCCAACGACATCGAAGCTGCAATGCAGATCATCCTGGGCTCTGCCCGGTCGATGGGTATCGAGGTGAAAGCGTAAATCATGGCCAAGTTTGGAAAACGTACCCGCTCCGCCCGTGAAGCATTTGCCGGCAAGGTCGACGTGACCGTCGAGGAAGCCGTCGCTCTGGTCAAGGGCAATGCAAAGGCCAAGTTCGACGAAACCGTCGAGATCGCGCTGAACCTGGGCGTCGACACTCGTCACGCTGACCAGATGGTCCGTGGCACTGTCGTGCTGCCCAACGGCACCGGCAAGACCATGCGCGTCGCCGTGTTCGCCCGTGGCGACAAGGCTGACGAAGCCAAGGCCGCTGGCGCCGACATCGTGGGCGCCGAGGACCTGATGCAGGCGATCCAGGGTGGCGAGATCAACTTTGATCGTTGCATCGCAACCCCGGACATGATGCCGATCGTCGGTCGTCTTGGTAAGATCCTCGGCCCGCGCAACCTGATGCCGAACCCCAAGGTCGGCACCGTGACCCCCGACGTCAAGACTGCCATCGAAGCCGCCAAGGGCGGTGAGGTGCAGTTCAAGGCTGAAAAGGGTGGTGTCGTGCATGCCGGCGTTGGCAAGGCGTCGTTCGACGAAGCCAAGCTGATCGAAAACGTCCGCGCGTTCTGCGACGCGGTTGCCAAGGCAAAGCCTGCGGGCGCCAAGGGCAGCTACATGCAGAAGATCTCCCTGAGCTCGACCATGGGCCCGGGCGTCAGCATTGACGTGGCGGCCGCAACCGCCCAGTGATCGATCTGATCAGACAAGAGTGAACGGGCGCCTTCGGGCGCCCTTTTTCTGCATGGACGGGGGTGTTCCCGCTTGCGTCGCTCCGGCCATCTTCATCCGAGATCTGCTGAGGATATCGCGGTTGGGCCGGTCGGTCCATTGCCCGTCACCCCTTGTGCTGTGCCCGAACGCATTGCTGTCCGAGCAGCGGAGCCCTCCTCCAAGGTCTGCCTTGGCGAACGGCGGGAAGGTCTCAGGTTTCTTGGGCTTGATGTGCAAGAGCGTCGCGACGCAGCTTCCGATATTCCTTGAGCGCCATTTCTCTGTACCTGTTGGGCTTGATGGATCCCCAGGCGTCCCGATGCGAAAACCCTCTGTCGGCCATTTGCTTCAACTCGGTATCCGTGCCCGCCTTGACATGGGTTCCCCGAGACGCGACGTGAATCTGTCCAAAGGCCGTCATCATCCGCTCTTCAAACGGTAGATCAATCTTCGCCATCAACTGACGCATCTGGGCCTCCGGCTCTGCAACGAGTTGCTCGTACAGAAGAACATGTTTCAGGCCGGCGGCCTTGTGCCCAAGGATTCGATACATCATCCATTGTGTGCGCCACAGATCCTCGTCCTTTGACCCCCAAAATCGCTTTCCACTCAGATAGACGTCGTTCGGATGGCGAAGGATCGAGAATTTCCGGGCCTTCGGGAAGCATCGGTTGAAGACCTCCCAGTACCAGTCGACGAAACCTGCAACGTCGTCCCCGAAAAACTCATTGGCGAGGGGCGTGCCAATCGGCTTCTGCATCCAGATCGGTTTGTCCGACGGATAGACGGTAAGGAAGGCGTGGCGGACAATTTCGGCGGCGGTTTCGCCATATTGGTTTATGTCTTCCATCTTTCCGAACCTGGTCAGGCCAGCCACCTGTTCCAATCCGCGCCAGGGGGTAAAGATCAGATTTCCGGTTTCCCCGGTGATGTCCGTGTCAGTGCGGGCTGCGAACGCACGGAACAGCAGCGATGTACCTGAGCGCCCGTAAGCGATCAGCGTGACGGGCTCGGTGATGTTCTGTGGGTTTGGCACGATGCGTGTCCTTGTCGTTCATCAATGTTCGCGTGTTTCGGTCGCGCTGGTGATTGATGTTGTCCTATTGAACGTCTCGGGTTGCAACCTTCAGCCTTCCTCCCGATCAGTTCGTGTCGCTCAAAGGGGGGGGCGGTCTTGGCGTCACGTCCCGTTCGGCGGCGTTTTGGCCGAGTTTGGAGATCTGTGTGGGGCAGGTCGATCCGAAACGGAAAAAGCGACCCGGGTTATCTGGGTCGCTTCTGAATTCGCCTTCAGGAGATGGCCGTGACCACGTCCCGGCGGTGGCCTAGTCGTTGACGCTGGTCGTGAGATCGGTCGGCGCGTCCTGCGTGGCTGGCTCCGCGAAGGTCAATTCGTTCGCGACGGTCAATCCCGCGCCGGACATGGTATCGACGAACTTGCGGTAGTTCCGGCGATACGTCGCTTTCATCCGCTCTAGCGCTTCGTCGGTCAGGCACGACTCGATCGCACCCGCCAGCCCGGCTTCCTTGAATTCATCGATGGTCATGTTGGGCACGTCAAAATACCCGGTCAGTTCCCCAACGCGGTTGTCGGCCTTCAGGAAAATCGCCGGGACCCCGGCCTGCAGCACAGCAACGCCACCGTGGAACCGGTCACCGATATAGAGGTCGTGGCGCAGACCGGCCTGCCGCCATGAACCGGTATCGTTGAAGTAGTAGTAGCGCTTGAACGGCACCTCGAGGCCGAAAGCCTCCCGGTAGTACTCCGCGACCAACTCGGGATCCAACTCGCTGGTTCCTTCGTTGTACATGTTGTCGCGTTCCATGAACTCGCGCGAATACCAGAAGATCTCGTCCTGGAAGATATAGCTCGCCGGGATCCCGGCCAGGGCGTCCAGATAGTCGTGTGCCCGGCGGCTCTTGGCCTTCGGCATCATCAGCGGTGCGGCCAGATGGCCGGCGGTGATAACCTTGCTGTCGCCGCCCGTTGCACGAACGTTGTCATAGGACAGGCCAAGGATCGAACGCGGATAGACGAACAGGCTCGGGCACCCCAGGACCATGCTGTTCGGAAAGCCGTTTTCGTCCAGCCATGCCTTGGTCGTCTCGCCGCGCACGCCAAAGACCTCGGCGTTTTCGCTAAGCCAGGAGAGAAGGTTCCGTGTTCCCTCCGGCAGGTCGGACACGGTGAACTCGCCCTGGATCCCTGCGCCAAGGGCAATCACCTTTGTGCCCTTGTGCAGGCCCTTGAGCGCCTCGTAGTGCGGGGCGCCGTCATATCCGGGGCGGATGATGTTTGCGAACGACAGGACGATGGCGTCGAATTGCTGCGTCACCCGGGCGGCATACTTGGCCTCGTTCCACTTGCGGAGCGAGGGAAGGTGCCCAAAGCACGACGACGCGTGGTCCTTCTCGAAGATCTTCGCCGGCGCCTCGCCGTGGATCAGGTTGCCCCGGTTCCCCGACAGGTTCTGCGACGGCACCATATCCACGATGCGTCGTTCGGTGGTTGGGAGGACCCCCTGGATATTCGGCAATTGTTTCCACGTGCGCCATGCGGCCATGGCCGTGGTGTCAAAGAAAATGCGCATGAAGCCCTCGCTTGAATGTCGGTGGGAACCTATACGCGGCGATGCGGGCGTGCAAGTTGCTCGGGATACAGAGACGGGTATCTTTGGTCGCGCGAACAACCGCGGCAACCGGCGTGAACCCGTTCGTCGCCGCAAGTGGATGTTTTGGGGTGTTTGGCTGATTTTGGCCGGCGGGGGCTTTGTTGGCCTGCACCGCTGGGCTAAGAACGGGAAAAGGCAGTTTTCAGGATTTAAGAGATGCATGTATCGAGACGCTCTGTATTGGGCGGGATTGCAGCCGCAGCGTTGACCGGTTGTTCCGGCGGCGCTGGAAGTGTCGGAAACGCCTCGTCGGCGGCAACTCGGGCCGTTCCAAATCCGGCCTTTGATGCCTGGGTGGCATCTTTCCGGCAGCGGGCAGCGGCAGGGGGGATTTCGCAGGCGACCCTGGATCTGGCATTTCGCAGGGTCGGCTACCTGCCGGACGTGATTCAGAAAGACCGCAACCAGACCGAGTTCAACCGTACGTTGGAGGATTACCTCGCGATTGCAGCGTCCGACGAACGGATCAGGATGGGGAAGACCGCGCTGCGCCAGCACGGCAGTACCCTGTCTGCGATCGAAGGCCGGTATGGCGTCGAACAGCAGATTGTCACCGCAATCTGGGGACTGGAGAGCAAGTACGGTACCCGTCGGGGCGACATCCCGGTGATCTCGTCGCTCTCGACCTTGGCCTTTGACGGCCGTCGCGGTGTCTTCATGGAAAAGCAGTTGATGGCGGCGCTGCGCATCCTTCAGAAGGGCGATGTCACCTCTGATCGCATGGTCGGAAGCTGGGCTGGCGCGATGGGCCATACGCAGTTCATCCCCACCTCGTTCGAAGCCTTCGCGGTGGATTTCACCGGTGATGGCCGACGGGACATCTGGTCGGACAACCCGACTGACGCGCTGGCGTCGACCGCGGCCTATCTAAAACGCAACGGCTGGCGCACGGGGCAACCATGGGGTGTTGAGGTGCGGTTGCCGCAGGGATTCTCGACCGGTCAGACCGGGCGCGGAACCAGGCGCAGCCCGGATACCTGGGCGGCTCAAGGCGTGACGGACATGACCGGGCGCGCCGTGCCAAACCACGGTTCGGCCTCGATCCTGATCCCCGAAGGGCCGCGCGGCCCGGCCTTCATGGTGTTCGGAAACTTCAACGTGATCCTGCGGTACAACAATGCCGAAAGCTATGCGATCGGCGTCGGTCACCTGTCGGATCGTCTGCTGGGAAGACCTCCGATTCAGGGCAGCTTTGCGCCGGACGCGCAAGGTATGACCATCGACGACCGCAAGGAGTTGCAGCGCCGTCTGACGGCCAAGGGGTTCGACACCGAGGGCGCCGATGGGGTGATTGGGGCCAATTCCGAGGCCGCCATTTCCGCCTATCAGCGCAGTGTCGGCCTTCCGGTGACCGGACAGCCGTCGCTCGATCTGCTGAAGCGCCTGCGCTGATGGCGGCGCGCCATCGTCTACTTGGCGGGGTGGACGATCCGGTCATCGATGCGGCCGATGTGTGTGGAGCAAGATGGTGCCGCGTCATTTGGCCCTTGGCATTCGGTACGTTAGCCACTAGATAACCCTCTCGCAGGTCAGCGTACGATTCGTCGTGCGCTGATTTGCGTTTCGTCCAAGACGGTGGGAGGTGCCCAGGTACCTTAATGTCCTGCCTGAGACGGGATACGACAAGATTGGCCGAGGGTTTCCTCGGGCGGATTTGGCGCAGCCCCGTATATCGGACCTGAACGCCGGGATTTCCCGGCAAACGAGAGCCGGGGGGTGTGTAGCCTCCCATACTTGGAGTGAAACTGTGGATAGAGCCCAGAAAGAGAAATTGGTCGACGAGCTCGGCCAGATCTTCGAAAGCTCTGGCGTCGTTGTGGTTGCCCACTACGAAGGTCTCACGGTTGCCGAGATGCAGGATCTTCGCGCACGTGCACGTGCTGACGAAGCTTCCGTGCGTGTTGCCAAGAACAGGCTCGCCAAGATCGCCCTTGATGGAAAGCCTTGCGAGAGCATTGCTGAATACCTGACGGGCATGACCGTTCTGACCTTCTCCGAGGACCCCGTGGCAGCAGCCAAGGTGGCCGAGGACTTCGCCAAGAGTAACGACAAGTTCGTGATCCTTGGCGGTGCAATGGGTGAGAACGCTCTGGACCGTGCTGGCGTCCAGGCTGTGTCGAAAATGCCGTCCCGCGATGAGCTTATTGCTTCCATCGCTGGCTGCATCGGCGCACCTGCCTCCAACATTGCCGGGGCCATTGGCGCACCTGCTTCGAACATCGCGAGCATTCTCAGCACCATCGAGGAGCGCGGCGAAGCCGCCTGATCGCGAGACCCACGTGGGGATGATACCTCGACGCTGGAACACATCTGAAAGAACGGAAACAGTACAATGGCTGATCTGAAAAAACTTGCTGAAGAGATCGTTGGCCTGACGCTTCTCGAAGCCCAGGAACTGAAAACCATCCTCAAGGACGAGTATGGTATCGAGCCCGCCGCTGGCGGCGCTGTCATGATGGCCGGTCCGGCCGACGCTGGCGAGGCTGCCGAAGAGCAGACCGAATTCGACGTGATCCTCAAGTCCGCTGGCGACAAGAAGATCAACGTGATCAAGGAAGTCCGCGCTCTGACCGGTCTTGGCCTGAAAGAAGCCAAGGAACTGGTTGAAGCCGGTGGCAAGGCTGTCAAGGAGCAGGTCTCCAAAAGCGAAGCCGACGAAGTCAAGGCGAAGCTGGAAGCAGCCGGCGCCGAAGTCGAACTCAAGTAATCAGGGTCACCCCTGTTGCAAGGCTGGGTCCGGAATCTCCGGGCCCAGTCGAACCTGTCTTGGAGAGGCCCTTTTCGGGTGGCCTGCAAGGGCTTCTCCAAGGCGCGGTTCAAAAGGTTCGGGAGCTGCCGGTGGGACGGCGGCGGGAATGGAACCTGACCCCCTTCATTCGTGAGCGGCGCGCTGCCGATGCCCAGCGGCATGCGCGACCCGCGACAGACGAAAGGTGACGATCCACATGGCGCAGACATTTCTTGGCCAGAAACGACTCCGCAAGTATTATGGCAAAATCCGGGAAGTCCTGGAAATGCCGAACCTCATCGAGGTTCAGAAATCTTCTTATGACCTGTTTCTGAAGTCCGGCGACCAGCTTGCGCCTTTGGACGGCGAAGGCATCATGGGTGTCTTCCAGTCGGTATTTCCGATAAAGGATTTCAACGAGACCGCGGTGCTTGAATTCGTCAAGTACGAGCTGGAAAAGCCCAAGTACGACGTCGAGGAATGTCAGCAGCGCGACATGACCTACAGCGCCCCGCTGAAGGTGACCCTGCGCCTGATCGTGTTCGAAGTCGACGAGGACACCGGCGCCAAGTCGGTCAAGGACATCAAGGAACAGGACGTGTTCATGGGCGACATGCCTCTGATGACGCCCAACGGCACCTTCATCGTCAACGGCACCGAGCGGGTCATCGTTTCCCAGATGCACCGTTCCCCGGGCGTGTTCTTCGACCATGACAAGGGCAAGACCCACTCCTCGGGCAAGCTTCTGTTTGCCTGCCGGATCATCCCGTACCGTGGCTCCTGGCTGGACTTCGAGTTCGACGCCAAGGACATCGTCTTTGCGCGCATCGACCGTCGCCGAAAGCTGCCGGTCACGACGCTGCTGTACGCGCTTGGTCTCGACCAGGAAGGCATCTGCGACGCCTATTACGACACGGTCGACTTCAAGCTTGAGAAGAACCAGGGTTGGGTCACCAAGTTCTTCCCGGAGCGCGTGCGCGGCACCCGTCCGGCCTTCGATCTGGTTGACGCCGCCACCGGCGAAGTGATTGCCGAGGCCACCAAGAAGGTGACCCCGCGCGCCGTCAAGCAGATGATCGAAGAGGGCAAGATCACCGAACTCCTGGTCCCGTTCGACCAGATCATCGGTCGTTATGTCGCCAAGGACATTATCAACGAAGAAACCGGTGCCATCTATGCCGAGGCCGGCGACGAGCTGACTTGGGAGATCGACAAGGACGGCGAAGTGTCTGGCGGCACCCTGAAGGAACTGCTGGACGCCGGCATCACCGATATCCCGGTGCTGGACATCGACAACATCAATGTCGGTCCCTACATCCGCAACACCATGGCGATGGACAAGAACATGGGGCGCGACACCGCGCTCATGGACATCTACCGCGTCATGCGTCCGGGCGAGCCGCCCACCGTCGAGGCAGCCTCTTCGCTGTTCGACACCCTGTTCTTCGACAGCGAGCGCTATGACCTGTCGGCTGTTGGCCGGGTCAAGATGAACATGCGTCTGGCGTTGGATGCCGCCGATACCCAGCGGACCCTGCGCAACGAGGACATCATCTCCTGCATCAAGGCGCTGGTCGAGCTGCGCGACGGCAAGGGCGATATCGACGACATCGACCACCTCGGCAACCGCCGCGTGCGGTCCGTTGGCGAGCTGATGGAAAACCAGTACCGCGTCGGGCTGCTCCGCATGGAGCGCGCGATCAAGGAGCGCATGTCCTCGGTCGAGATCGACACGGTGATGCCGCAGGACCTGATCAACGCCAAGCCGGCTGCTGCCGCGGTGCGTGAATTCTTCGGCTCCTCGCAGCTGTCGCAGTTCATGGACCAGACCAACCCGCTCTCCGAAGTGACGCACAAGCGTCGCCTCTCGGCGCTTGGCCCGGGCGGTCTGACCCGTGAACGTGCCGGCTTCGAGGTGCGCGACGTGCACCCGACACACTATGGTCGGATGTGCCCGATCGAGACGCCGGAAGGCCCGAACATCGGCCTGATCAACTCGCTGGCCACCTTTGCCCGCGTGAACAAGTACGGCTTCATCGAAACCCCGTATCGGGTTGTGTCCGAAGGCAAGGTGACCGACGAGGTTCACTACATGTCGGCCACCGAAGAGATGCGCCACACGGTCGCCCAGGCCAACGCGCATCTGGACGAGGGCGGTCGCTTCGTGAACGATCTGGTGAACACCCGTCAGTCGGGTGAATACACCATGGCGCCGCGTGACGTGGTCGATTTGATCGACGTGTCGCCCAAGCAGCTGGTGTCGGTTGCGGCCTCGCTGATCCCGTTCCTCGAAAACGACGACGCCAACCGCGCCCTCATGGGCTCGAACATGCAGCGTCAGGCGGTTCCGCTTCTGCAGGCCACTGCGCCTCTGGTCGGTACCGGCATCGAGGAAGTGGTTGCCCGTGACTCGGGCGCCGCGATCATGGCCAAGCGCGCCGGCATCATCGACCAGGTCGATGCCCAGCGGATCGTTGTTCGCGCCACCGCCGACCTGGAGGTCGGTGACCCTGGTGTGGACATCTACCGCCTGCGCAAGTTCCAGCGCTCCAACCAGAACACTTGCATCAACCAGCGTCCGCTGGTGAAGGTGGGCGACACCGTTTCCAAGGGTGAGTTCATCGCCGACGGTCCGTCGACCGATCAGGGCGAACTGGCGCTTGGCAAGAACGTGATCGTCGCGTTCATGCCGTGGAACGGCTACAACTACGAAGACTCGATCCTGATCTCGGAACGCATCGCTCGCGATGACGTGTTCACGAGCGTCCACATCGAGGAATTTGAGGTTGCGGCCCGCGACACGAAGCTTGGCCCGGAAGAAATCACCCGTGACATCCCGAACGTCGGCGAGGAAGCCCTGCGCAACCTCGACGAGGCCGGAATCGTCTACATCGGTGCCGAGGTCGGCCCGGCGGACATCCTCGTTGGCAAGATCACGCCCAAGGGCGAAAGCCCGATGACCCCGGAAGAAAAGCTGCTGCGCGCCATCTTTGGCGAAAAGGCATCTGATGTCCGCGACACCTCCCTGCGTCTGCCGCCGGGAGATTTCGGAACGGTCGTCGAAGTCCGCGTCTTCAACCGCCACGGCGTTGAAAAGGACGAACGTGCCCTACAGATCGAGCGGGAAGAGGTCGAACGCCTTGCCCGTGACCGGGACGACGAACTCGTCATCCTGGAGCGCAACATCTATGCGCGCCTGAAGTCCATGATTCTCGGCAAGACTGCCGTGAAGGGCCCCAAGGGCGTTTCGTCCAATGTCGCGATCACCGAAGAGCTGCTGGCCACCCTGTCCAAAGGTCAATGGTGGCAACTGGCGCTGGCGGAAGAGGCCGATGCCCAGATCGTCGAGGCCCTGAACGAGCAGTACGACGTGCAGAAGCGCACGCTGGAAGCCCGCTTCGAGGACAAGGTCGAGAAGGTTCGCCGCGGCGACGACCTGCCGCCGGGCGTGATGAAGATGGTCAAGGTCTTCATCGCGGTGAAGCGCAAGCTTCAGCCGGGCGACAAGATGGCCGGCCGTCACGGCAACAAGGGTGTCATCTCCCGCGTTGTTCCGATGGAAGACATGCCGTTCCTGGCCGATGGTACCCCGGTCGACTTCGTTCTGAACCCGCTCGGCGTGCCGTCGCGGATGAACGTCGGTCAGATCCTCGAGACCCACATGGGTTGGGCTGCGCGCGGATTGGGCATCAAGGTCGACGATGCCCTGGACGAATTCCGCCGCTCCGGAGACCTGACGCCGGTGCGCGATGCGATGCGCATTGCCTATGGCGACGATGTGTATGACGAAGGCATCGAATCCATGGAAGAGGATCGTCTGGTCGAAGCCGCAGGGCTGGTTATCAACGGTGTTCCGATCGCAACGCCGGTCTTCGACGGTGCCAAGGAAGCCGATGTGAACGACGCGCTGACGCGGGCCGGGTTTGATACCTCGGGCCAATCGGACCTGTTCGATGGCCGCACCGGCGAGAAGTTCAGCCGCAAGGTCACGGTCGGCATGAAGTACCTGCTGAAGCTGCACCACCTGGTGGACGACAAGATCCACGCCCGGTCCACGGGCCCGTACTCGCTCGTTACCCAGCAGCCGCTGGGCGGCAAGGCGCAGTTCGGTGGTCAGCGTTTCGGGGAGATGGAGGTCTGGGCACTCGAAGCCTATGGCGCCGCCTACACCCTGCAAGAAATGCTGACGGTGAAGTCGGACGACGTGGCGGGCCGGACCAAGGTCTACGAGAGCATCGTCAAGGGCGAGGACAACTTCGAGGCCGGTATTCCGGAATCGTTCAACGTTCTCGTCAAGGAAGTGCGCGGCCTCGGCCTCAACATGGAACTCCTGGATGCGGAGGGTGAGGAATAAGGCCTCATGCCTGAAACGGGCGGCCCTCGTGGTCGCCCGGCTCTCCCCTCCCGCACCATTTCAAGGATTTGAAGATGAACCAGGAACTGACCAACAACCCGTTCAACCCGCTCACCCCGCCGAAGGTCTTTGACGAGATCAAGGTGTCGCTGGCGAGCCCGGAACGGATTCTCAGCTGGTCCTACGGCGAGATCAAGAAGCCCGAGACCATCAACTACCGGACCTTCAAGCCCGAGCGCGACGGCCTGTTCTGCGCCCGGATCTTTGGCCCGATCAAGGACTACGAATGCCTCTGCGGCAAGTACAAGCGCATGAAGTATCGCGGCGTCGTCTGCGAGAAATGCGGCGTGGAAGTCACGCTGCAAAAGGTGCGCCGCGAACGTATGGGCCACATCGAACTGGCCGCGCCGGTTGCGCATATCTGGTTCCTGAAGTCGCTCCCGTCCCGGATCGGCCTGATGCTGGACATGACGCTGCGAGATCTTGAACGGATTCTCTACTTCGAGAACTACGTCGTCATCGAGCCGGGCCTGACCGACCTCTCCTACGGACAGCTGATGTCCGAAGAAGAGTTCATGGATGCCCAGGACACCTTTGGGACCGACGCCTTCACGGCGAATATCGGTGCCGAGGCCATCCGCGAGATGCTGGCCCAGATCGACCTGGAAGCCACGGCCGAAGAGCTCCGCGAGGAGCTGTCGGTGGCCACTGGCGAACTGAAGCCCAAGAAGATCATCAAGCGCCTGAAGATCGTCGAGAGTTTCCTGGAATCCGGCAACCGCCCGGAATGGATGATCCTGACCGTTGTGCCGGTCATCCCACCAGAGCTGCGCCCGCTGGTGCCGCTGGACGGTGGCCGGTTCGCCACCTCGGACCTGAACGACCTGTATCGCCGCGTGATCAACCGGAATAACCGCCTCAAGCGGCTGATCGAGCTGCGCGCACCGGACATCATCATCCGCAACGAAAAGCGGATGTTGCAGGAATCGGTCGATGCGCTGTTTGACAACGGCCGTCGCGGCCGGGTCATCACCGGGGCCAACAAGCGTCCGCTGAAGTCGCTTTCCGACATGCTCAAGGGCAAGCAGGGTCGCTTCCGCCAGAACCTTCTGGGCAAGCGGGTCGACTTCTCGGGCCGTTCGGTCATCGTGACCGGTCCGGAGCTGAAGCTGCATCAATGTGGCCTGCCCAAGAAGATGGCCTTGGAACTCTTCAAGCCCTTCATCTATTCGCGACTGGAGGCCAAGGGCCTGTCCAGCACCGTGAAGCAGGCGAAGAAACTGGTCGAAAAGGAACGTCCCGAGGTCTGGGACATCCTCGACGAGGTCATCCGTGAGCACCCGGTCCTTCTGAACCGCGCGCCCACCCTGCACCGTCTTGGCATTCAGGCGTTCGAACCGATCCTGATCGAAGGCAAGGCGATCCAGCTGCACCCTCTGGTCTGTTCGGCCTTCAACGCCGACTTCGACGGTGACCAGATGGCCGTGCACGTTCCGCTCTCGCTGGAAGCTCAGCTGGAAGCGCGCGTGCTGATGATGTCGACCAACAACGTGCTGTCGCCCGCCAACGGCGCGCCGATCATCGTGCCGTCGCAGGACATGGTCCTTGGCCTCTATTATGTCTCGCTGGAGCGCGAAGGCATGCAGGGCGAAGGCATGATCTTTGGCGGTATCGAGGAAGTCGACCACGCGCTGAATGCTGGCGAAGTGCACATGCACGCGAAGATCCAGTGCCGCGTTCCGCAGATCGACGAACATGGCAACGAGGTCCTCATTCGCTACCAGACCACGCCTGGTCGGGTTCGTCTGGGCGCACTTCTTCCCAAGAACGCCAAGGCCCCCTTCGACCTGGTCAACCGCCTGCTCAAGAAGGGCGAAGTGCAAAAGATCATCGACACCGTCTACCGGTATTGCGGTCAGAAGGAATCGGTCATCTTCTGTGACCAGATCATGGGCATGGGCTTCCGCGAAGCCTTCAAGGGCGGCATCTCGTTCGGCAAGGATGACATGGTCATTCCTGACAACAAGTGGGAGATCGTCGACGGCGTTCGCGACCAGGTCAAGGACTTCGAACAGCAGTACATGGATGGTCTGATCACCCAGGGTGAGAAGTACAACAAGGTCGTCGATGCCTGGTCGAAGTGTAACGATCGCGTCACCGACGCCATGATGAACACGATCTCGGCCAAACGGTTCGATGAAACCGGCGCAGAGATGGAGCCGAACTCGGTCTACATGATGGCCGATTCCAAGGCTCGTGGCTCGGTCACCCAGATGAAGCAGCTTGGCGCCATGCGCGGCCTGATGGCCAAGCCGTCCGGCGAGATCATCGAGACGCCGATCATCTCGAACTTCAAGGAAGGCCTGACCGTGCTGGAGTACTTCAACTCCACCCACGGTGCTCGTAAGGGTCTGTCGGATACCGCTCTGAAGACGGCGAACTCGGGCTACCTGACCCGTCGTCTGGTGGACGTGGCACAGGACTGCATCGTGCGTCAGCACGATTGTGGCACTGAACTGGCCATCACTGCCGAGGCGGCCATCAACGACGGCGAAGTCGTTGCGTCGCTGGGCGAGCGTGTTCTGGGTCGTGTCTCGGCCGATGATGTTCTGCGTCCGGGAACGGACGAGGTTATCGTCGCCAAGAACGAGCTGATCGACGAACGCAAGGCGGACGAACTCGAACGCTCCGGAGTGGCCAGCATCCGCATGCGGAGCCCGCTGACCTGCGAGGCCGAAGAGGGCGTCTGCGCCATGTGCTACGGTCGTGACCTTGCACGCGGTACGCTCGTCAACCAGGGCGAGGCTGTCGGCATCATCGCCGCGCAGTCCATCGGTGAACCCGGCACCCAGCTGACGATGCGGACGTTCCACATCGGCGGCGTGGCGCAGGGCGGTCAGCAATCGTTCCAGGAAGCCAGCCAGGAAGGCAAGATCGCGTTCCGCAACCCGAACCTGCTGGAAAATGCGGCTGGCGAACACGTCGTCATGGGCCGGAACATGCAGATCATCATCGTCGACGAGAACGGCGTGGAACGCGGCAGCTACAAGGTTGGGTATGGTTCGAAGGTCCTCGTCAAGGACGGCAACACCATCAATCGTGGTGACAAGCTGTTCGAGTGGGACCCCTACACCCTGCCCATCATCGCCGACAAGGCCGGTACCGCCAAGTTCGTCGACCTGATCAGCGGCATCTCGGTTCGGGAAGATACCGACGACGCAACCGGTATGACACAGAAGATCGTGTCGGACTGGCGCTCGGCGCCCAAGGGCAACGAGTTGAAGCCCGAGATCCTGATCGTCGACCCGGAAACCGGTGAGCCTGTGCGCAACGATGCCGGAAACCCGGTGACCTATACGATGTCGGTGGATGCCATTCTGTCGATCGAGGAGAGCACCGAGGTCAAGGCCGGTGACGTGGTGGCCCGCATCCCGCGCGAAGGCGCGAAGACCAAGGACATCACCGGTGGTCTGCCGCGGGTGGCCGAACTCTTCGAGGCACGTCGACCCAAGGACCACGCGATCATCGCGGAGGCCGATGGCTATGTGAAGTTCGGGCGCGACTACAAGAACAAGCGCCGGATCTCTCTCCAGCCTGCCGACGAGAGCATGGACGCCGTCGAGTACATGGTGCCCAAGGGCAAGCACATCCCGGTGCAGGAAGGCGACTTCGTGCAGAAGGGTGACTACATCATGGACGGCAACCCGGCGCCGCATGACATCCTGGCGATCCTCGGTGTCGAGCACCTGGCCAACTACATGATCGACGAGGTTCAGGACGTCTATCGACTGCAGGGCGTGAAGATCAACGACAAGCACATCGAGGTAATCGTTCGCCAGATGCTGCAGAAGTGGGAGATCAGCGACTCGGGCGAGACGACGTTGCTCAAGGGCGAGCATGTCGACAAGGCAGAGTTCGACGCTGCCAACGACAAGGCGATCAAGGAAAACCGGCGTCCCGCCGAAGGCCAGCCGATCCTGCTCGGGATCACCAAGGCCAGCCTGCAAACGCGCTCGTTCATCTCGGCGGCCTCCTTCCAGGAGACCACCCGGGTGCTGACCGAAGCGTCGGTTCAGGGCAAGCGTGACAAGCTGGTCGGCCTGAAGGAAAACGTCATCGTCGGCCGTCTGATCCCTGCCGGCACAGGTGGCGCGACCCAGAAGATGCGTCGCGTTGCGGCGGAGCGCGACCAGAAGGTCATCGAGGCGCGTCAGGCCGAGGCCGAAGCTGCCGCCGCTCTGGCTGCACCGGTCGAGGACGTGGTCGGGGGCGATCTGGACGACAGCTTCATCGTCGAAACGCCGGAAAGCCGCGATTTCTGATCGCGGACCGAAACCAACAGAAAAGGCCTCTGCTCGAAAGAGCCAGCCCATGCCATAAATGTTGAAAGTGATGCGCCCTGTCAGTATTCTGGCGGGGCGTCTCTTTTGAAAGCAATGAGTTGGCGGGCAGACAACCGGAAGTTGTGGGCACTCAACCCTCGAAGAAATCTTCGAGGGTTGAGCGGAGAAGGCTACCCTCAACCCCAGGTGGATTTTCGATCAACTTCTGCCGGAACCCTCGTTGTGATCGCTTCGGTGTATTTCCGGATCCGATCGATGGTCGAGGAAAGAAGAGCGATCCGACACGAGGAAAAGCCACGGGTTCTGGGGAAGATCGCACATACGCCTGCCCGTCATGCGGCGTGTCGAACGTCGTGAAATCGAACCGCGCTGTCGCAGAAGAGTATTCCAGGCTGCGGCGTGCGAATAGGCGAACAAACGGAAAACACTGAGGAAACCCCGCCTGTTCCAGTCATGGCGTTTCCGTCTTTCTGAGGCCGAGTTCCTACTCTCTGTTCGGCAAGACCGCCAAAGGGGATCCTCGATATCAGTGCAAAACATGTCGGAAGACATTCTCGATAGGAAAGCCAACCAAGCGCCACAAGCAGACCGATGACATCGGAGCGATCTTGAAATCGTTGGTCAATAAGGTGCCGCTAAGCCGGATCTGCGAAATCCACGACGTCAGCATCAAGCAGATCCATGTCAAGATCGACTTTCTCTATCGACAAGCCGTTGCGTTTTCGAACGAGCGCGAGCAGAGGCTGGCCGACTGCTTCAGCGACCGAAGTGCCTTCTTTGCCACTGACATCCAGACAATCCTTGTGAACTGGCCGGTCAAGAAAAAGCGCGGCACGATCCCGTTTCTGCACATGGCGACGGTTCACAAGTTTTCCCAGTTCGTCGTTGCTGCAACCGTGGACTATGACAAGTCGATTGCGCCCGAAGATCTTGAGGGTGCGGTGACCCAATGCGGTGACTTCGCTTTGCCGCGCTCAATGCGCAAGAACGCGCGCCTCTGGGCAACCTCGGAGTATGACGACTCCCTGGTGTGCTCTCAGGGCAACCTGATCTCGGAAGATGATCTCGCGGTCGTCGGCAAGTTACGCTTCCCCGGAGATGGCTGCCGAGTGCGTGGAGATGCATTCAAGTTCGCCCACATGATGCAGGTGAAAAAGCTCATCGGCAAACAGTTCAGGCGCGCCAATTATTGTCTTGATAACGAAGCAGGCCTTGCCGCCGCCGTATGCTCCCTGAATGTTGATCTGATCCGGTCCAGCAAAGTAAATGTTGCCGAGATCAGCTTCAAAAAGGGATTGATCAATGACGACCGGCTGCAACTGGCTGCAACTGGCTGCAGAAGGACGCCAACTCCTTGAAAATGCCATAGCGGCCGAAGCCGAGAACATGGACCGGGTAAAGCAAGACTTTCCTTACTTGAGCGATTTCCAAACCATCACGCTGATCATGTTGTGGAAACACTTTCGAGAATGGTCACCCGAAGACAGAGCCGAACATCTGGCGAACAAAGGGGTTCCATGGCCATTCCATACCAAGGCAGAGCCCCTCAAGACCATCAGATTAAAAACCGATCTGAATGACATGGGGTGGGACGGCTTGGCCAGGTTCTTTGCAAATGCCAACATTCACCCGGTCGATGCCTACTTCAACTTCGCTCGCCGCCGTGTCGCAGGGTTTGAGCGCGGGATCCCGACAGCATCGAATGACCAACGCATCTGGCACGCCTATTCCTACTATAATCCAGCCATGGTGCCGAAAATGGTCCAGATCCTTCGGTTCTACTACAACTACATGCTGGCGCTGCGGGAGAATGGCAATCAGACACCAGCGATGCGTTTGGGGCTCGCGAAAGGGAAGATCTACCCCCTTGATCTGATTGGCTATAGCTGATCGCCATTGGCGGATTGTCGAAAGCAGGCAAGTTGTTACGGTGACGCCCAAATAACCCGAGAACTGTTTTTCAGAATCCGGTTTCGCAGCCGTCTCCAATGACAGAAATGACACCAAGGAACAGTATGAGCATCGAAAAAAAACCTCTTTGCCGCAGCAGACAAGATGCGCGGCTCGATGGACGCTGGCGAATACAAGCACATCGCCCTTGGCCTTCCGTTCCTGCGGTATGTTTCGGTTGCCTTCCAGCGCCTGCATGACCAGCTGACCGCCGACGAATACTCGGATGCCGAGGATCGCGACGAATACCTCGCCGAGAACATCTTCTGGGTGCCGGAAAAGGCGCGCTGGTCCTTCATCTCGAAGAACGCCAAGGACCCCGAGGTTGGCGTGATGATCGACAAGGCCATGCGCGAGATCGAGACCGAGAACCCGACCCCGAAAGGCGCGCTTCCTAAGGTCTTCGGCAAGGAAAGCCTCGACAAGGCGATGCTCAGCGGCCTCATCAACCTCTTCACCAATATCAGGCTTGAGGGCAGCCGCGACGACTTCGACCTGATCGGGCGCATCTACGAGTATTGCATCGGCGAGTTCTATACCCCGAAATCCGTGGTCGACACGCTGATCGAGATGATCGAACCGACCAAGGGCCGCGTCTATGACCCTTGCTGCGGCACCGGTGGTTTCTTCGTGCAGTCCGAGAGGTTCATCGACGCGCATTCCGGCCAGCGCAACGACATCGCCATCTATGGGCAGGGGCGCAACCACACCACCTTTGGCCTGGCGCGCATGAACCTCGCGATCCGCGGCATCTTTGCCGACATCCGCTGGAACTCCGAAGGCACGCTGGTCAAGGATACCTTCCCGGATGAGCGGTTCGACCACATCCTCGCCAACCCGCCCTTCAATATCTCGGATTGGTCGGGCGAGTTGCTGCGCGAGGATACGCGGTGGAAGTTCGGCGCGCCGCCAGTGGGCAATGCGAACTTCGGCTGGATCCATCATATCCATCATCACCTCTCGGCCTCCGGCATCGGCGGGGTGGTCATGGCGAACGGGTCGATGTCCTCAATGACAGCGGTGAGGGCGACATTCGCCGCGCGCTGGTCGAGGGCGACGCGGTAGACGCCATGATGGCCTTGCCGGGGCAGCTGTTCTACGGCACCCAGATCCCGGCCTGCCTGTGGATCATGGCCAAGGACAGATCCAACGGCATCGCCAGGGATGCCAAGCTTCGCGACCGGCGCGGCGAGGTGCTGTTCATCGACGCGCGAAAGATGGGCGCGCTGGTGCCGGGCAGCCGCAAGCAGAAGGAATTGTCGGAGGCAGAGGTCACTAAGATCGCCACCGCCTATCACGCCTGGCGCGGGGAGCCGGTTGCAGGCAGCTATGAGGACGTGCCGGGCTTCTGCAAATCTGCCTCGCTGGAAGAGATCGCCAAACACAATTTCGTCCTGACCCCGGGTCGCTATGTCGGTACAGGTGCGGCCGAAGATGACGGTGAACCCTTCGAGGAGAAATTCGACCGTCTGATGGGCGAGTTGCGCGGGCATTTCGCCAGAGGTCGGCGGTTGGAGGCTGAGATCGAGGCGCGGTTGGGGGCGTTGGGATGAAAGCGCCTACTTTCCAAGATTTGATTGATGCAAGTCTACTCCGCGTAAGCGACGGATACCGAGCAAAAAACAGCGAGCTCGGCGGTGATGGGCCTGTGTTCCTACGAGGCGCATATTTGCAGGACAGTGGGTTCGACATCAGCGCCCCTGACCTCTTCTCGCGCCTGCCGAAATCTGGGTTTGGAGATAAAGTCGCACAGAAAGGTGACACGGTCATCACAACGAAGGGCAACCGCACCGGTAGGGTCGGCTATGTTCATTCGAACGTGGAGGGCTCGGTTTACTCACCACACCTGTCCTATTGACGCTCGCTGGACCACAACAAAATATCGCCAAGGTTCTTGCACTATTGGTCAAAGAGCTACGAGTTTCAAAGCCAGTTGTTCGGGTTCGCTTTTCAAACGGACATGGCACCAAATTTGAGCCTCAGGGACCAAATGTTCTTGAAGATCTCATTGCCCCCAATCAAAGAACAACGCGAGATCGCGGAGGTGTTGGGGGCGCTGGATGACAAGATCGAGGTGAACCGCAAGACGGCGGCGGTGTTGGAGGAGATGGCGCGGGCGTTGTTTCGCTCGTGGTTTGTCGATTTCGACCCTGTCCACGCCAAGGCCCAGGGCCGCTCCCCCGCCCACATGGACCCCGCCACCGCCGCCCTCTTCCCCGACAGATTCGGAGAGGATGGCTTGCCGGAGGGGTGGTCTGCTGAGCCGTTCATTGACCAAGCCCATTGAGTGAATGGTGCCGCATACAAGAATATGCACTTTTCCACCGATCCGGACGCGCTCCCAGTCGTCAAGATCGCAGAGTTGAAGGCCGGGATCACGGGCAATATGAAGTTCACGGCTACCGATTTGGGCGAGCGCTACCGGATCGCCCGAGGGGAATTGCTCTTTTCTTGGTCCGGGAACCCCGACACCTCGATTGATGCATTCGTCTGGCCTCTTGCTGATGGATGGCTGAACCAACACATCTTCGCTGTAAGAGAAAACGGCCGTATGAGTGGTGCGGCAATGTTCTGTGCGCTCCGATATTTCAAACCTGAAATGGCCGAGATTGCACGCAACAACCAAACCACTGGCCTTGGACACATCACCCGGAAAGACCTCGAAGCGTTTCCTGATGGAAGAGCTTGCCGAGCTTGGCTGCACGCTGATGCACGGTGCCGAGACCACGCCAGATCTCAAACCCGCCCTGCGCGGCAGCTATCACGAAACGATTCTGGAGCCGGTGTTGCTGGACGCCCTGCGTGCCATCAACCTGGACCTGCCGGACCGAGTCCTGGTCGATGCCTCGAAAAAGGTTCTGGATATCCAGTTCACCACCGATACGGTGCAGGAAAACCGCCGCGTCCATCGCCTGATGGTGGACGGGATCAAGGCAAGCTTTGTCGAGGATGGCGAGGAGCAAAACGCCGTTGTCCGGCTTATCGACTGGGAAGACCGGCACAACGACTGGCGCGCGATCAACCAGTATGACGTGGTGGGCCAGACCCCGCGCATCCCCGATGTGGTTGTCTTCCTGAACGGGATACCACTGGTGGTGATCGAGTTGAAGGGCACCGAGGGCAAGTATATCGACGCCGCCTTCAACCAGATCGAGACCTACAAGACAGATATCCCCTGGAGTGCCCCCACTGAAGTGGTCCACCAACTGGGATATATTTATCCCGTTTTCAGGAGGACCAAGCGATGGCTGGAAGGCGAGACAAACCCGAAGAGATCGTGCTGAAGCTGCGGCAGGTTGAAGTTCTGCAAGGTCAGGGCAACTCGGTTGCCGATGCGGTTCGACAGATCGGCGTGACGCAGCAGACCTATTACCGGTGGCGCAAGGAGTATGGCGGCATGAGCCGGGATCAACTGAAGCGCCTGAAGCAGTTGGAGACGGAGAACCAACGGCTCAGGCGTGCGGTATCTGATCTGACGCTGGACAAGATGGTATTGGCCGAGGCTGCACGGGGAGTGAGGGCCGTCTTGGAAACGGTCCTGTGGACCGTTTCAGGCCTGAACGGGCGGAGCCCCTAAGCCCTTCCCGTCGCCGTCGGTGTATTGATCATGTGCGGCAGACCCTTGGCGTTTCAGAGCGCCGGGCCTGCCGCATCCTCGGGCAGCATCGCTCCACGCAGCGCAAGGTCCCTTGCGGCTTGCCAGATGAGGAGCGGCTGACCGAGGATATCATCGAGCTGACGCGAGAGTTCGGGCGCTACGGATATCGCATGATCACCGGGATGCTGAACAACAGCGGCTGGCATGTGAACCACAAGCGCGTCGAGCGGATCTGGCGACGAGAAGGGCTGAAGGTTCCACAGAAACAGGCAAAGAAGGGTCGGCTTTGGCTGAACGATGGCTCATGCGTCCGGCTGCGTCCCGAACGCCCAAATCACGTCTGGTCCTACGACTTCGTTCAGGATCGAACCCACGATGGACGTGTTTACCGGACGCTCAACATCATCGACGAGTTTACCAAGGAGGCCCTGGCGATACGGGTCAAACGCAAACTCAATTCGGTCGACGTGGTCGATGCCCTGACCGATCTCTTCATCCTGCGCGGGCCGCCCGAGTTCATAAGGTCCGACAATGGCGCGGAATTCATTGCCCAAAAGGTGCGCGCCTGGATCGGTGCCGTCGGCGCGAAGACGGCGTTCATCGCGCCTGGCTCACCGTGGGAGAACGGATATTGCGAAAGCTTCAACTCCCGTTTCCGAGACGAACTTCTGAACGGAGAGGTGTTCTACACGTTACGTGAAGCGCAAATCCTGATCGAAAGGTGGCGGCGCCACTACAACACCGTCAGGCCACACAGTGCCTTGGGCTACCGACCACCGGCGCCAGAAAGCATCGTCCCAATGGACCAGAGGCCGACCATGCACTAACAATCAACCCGGACCACTCGACGGGGGCACTCCACCCCGACCTGTTCCGAACAACCCTACTGAATGTCATCAGCGACGGGTTCACCGCGCGCTATGGCTCGCTCTCGGCCAATCTCGACCGCTACATGACCTGGCGCTCCATTGACGGGAGCACAATGGTGCCGGCGGGTTCGGACCTGGCGCTGGAGACGCTGGCCAAGGGCTTGCTGAACCGCAAGGTGCTGCTGGACCTGCTGCGCTGGTTCGTCATTTTCGAGGATGAGGGCAGTGGCCCGATAAAGAAGGTCGCTGGCTATCATCAGTTCTTTGCCGTCAGCAAGGCCATGGGCGCGATTGCGGAGGCCCGCGGGGGCGATGGCAAGGGCGGTGTGATCTGGCACACGCAAGGGTCGGAAAAGTCGCTGTTGATGACCTTCCTTGCCGGCCGGGTGATGCATCATCCGGGGCTTGAGAACCCGACACTCCTGGTGCTGACCGACCGCAACGATCTGGACAACCAGCTGTTCGCCACCTTCGCCCGCTGCAAGGATATCCTGGGAGAGGAGCCTGTTCAGGCCGAGAACATCGAGGACGCGAAAACCCTGCTGGATCGCGAGGTCGGCGGCGTCGTTTTCTCGACCATCCAGAAGTTCCGCCCAGAGGTTGGTGGGGTGTTCCCGGAGATCACAGATCGCTCGAATGTAATCGTGATGGTCGAGGAGGCCCACCGCACCCAATGCGGGTTCGACGCCAAGATGACCAAGGATGGCGACATTCGCTATGGCCTCGCCTACCAACTGCGCCAGGCCCTTCCGAACGCTGTCTATGTGGCCTTTACAGGCACGCCGGTGGATCTGGTTGGGGCTAATACCCGCGGTGTCTTCGGCGACTACATCGACATCTACGACATCGCCCAGGCGGTCGAGGATGGCGCCACGGTGCCTATCTATTACGAGGCGCGAGTTGCCAAAGTCGAACTCGATGAGGACCTGGCTGATCACATCGACGACGAGTTCGACGAGGCGACGGAAGGCCTGGAAGAAACCGAGGCCCCGGCCATTGCCCGCAAGTGGTCGCAGGTTGAAACCCTGGTGGGGGCAGATAAGCGTCTCGATACGGTCGTGGAAGATATACTGGAGCATTTCGATGCCCGGATCGAGGTGATCGACGGCAAGGCCATGATTGTCTGTATGAGCCGCTGCATCTGCGCCGAGGTCTTTAATCGGATTGTCGCGGCTCGGCCAGATTGGCACGGTGAGACTGATGACACTGGGGCTGTGAAGGTGGTGATGACCGGCAATGCGGCCGACCCTGCCAACATGCAGCCTCACATCCGGGCCAAATCCCGCCAAGAGGCGATCCGCAACCGCGACAAGAACCCTAAGGACTCGCTGAAGCTGGTCATTGTCCGCGACATGTGGCTGACCGGATTCGATGCGCCCTGCATGCATACGCTCCATGTCGACAAACCGATGAAGGGGCATGGCCTGATGCAGGCAATCGCCCGCGTTAACCGGGTGTTCAAGGGCAAGCCTGCCGGCCTTGTCTTCGACAACATCGGCATTGCCGCCGAGTTGAAATGCGCGCTGGCCCATTACTCCCAATCAGATCAGGATCAGACCGGCATCAATGAAGCTGAAGCCGTGGGGGCGTTTCTGGATGCGCTGGACGTATCCCGCCAGCAGTTCTTTGGATTCGATTACTCGGACGCGATCAATGGCAGCGCAAAGGACCGTCTTAGAATCCTGCCGCCAGCCATCGAGTTCATTTTGGCCAAGAACGCCAAAGATGACGGCCCGTCTGTAAAACGATACCAAGATGCCATTGCTGGCCTCGTAAAAGCCTTCAAGCTTGCTTCGGGGAGCCCCCAGGCCACCGATCACGCTGTTGAGGTGGCGTTCTTCATCGCCGTCCGGACCGGGATTGAGAAATGTCCGTCGTCATATAAAATGGAACATCAGTGCGGCTTGAGCATTGGAGGCTCTGGCTCGTTAGCGTGATTGATTATGCGGCTTGTTTTTGATGTTGCAAGCGGCGGTGTCGGATTGTCAGTTTCTTGATCTTCTCCCTTTCCCTGGGGATGGCCTTGTCCCTTCCGAAGTAGACATCGGCGGGCGTGACGTTGCTCAAGCTCTCGTGGTAGCGCTGGTTGTTGTAGTAGTCGACGAAGGTGCCGATCTGACGTTCGAGATCGCCGGGAAGATAGTAGTTCTCCAGCAGGACCCGGTTTTTCATCGTCTGATGCCAGCGCCCGATCTTGCCTTGGGTTTTCGGATGGAAGGGCGCGCCGCGAACGTGGTCCATCTTTTGATTTTCCTGCCACATGGCCAAGTCGCCAGAGATGTAGCACGACCCGCTCGCCATTGGGCTCGAACCAATGGCGCCTTCAATGGCTCGCTCACTGAGCAGGCGCGGCATGTGTCGAACGACGGCCTGATCGCAGCCAGATGCCTGAAGAGCCAGCTCAATCGTGTCGGTCACGTCTTCGGCCCGCATGTTTGTGCAGAGCTTCCAGGCGATGATGTAGCGGCTGTAATCATCAAGGATCGTGCTGAGGTAGAACCAACCCCAACCGATGACTTTGAAGTAGGTGAAGTCCGTCTGCCACATCTCGTTGATGGCGGTGGTCTTGTCTGTGAACTCATCCACCGCCCGGCAGTGCATGTCTACATGCACGAGAGGGGGCGGCTTTGATCACGACATAGTCGGGCGCAGTGATCAGATCAGCTTCCTTCAGGAACCGATAGGCCGATGATTCAGATATGAAATACCGCTTCTCGTCAGTGTATTTGACCGCCAGTTCCCGTGTCGTGAGGGCTTCATGTTCCAGCGCGAACTCGATCAGATGATCCCGCCTGAGCTGTGGAATACGGTTCCAGACCGACTTTGGCCGAGGCGAGATATCTGCCAAGGCATCCAAGCCACCTTCGACGTAACGATCATACCAGCGGTAGAATGTGGTGCGCGGGACGCCCAGCATGTCCAGGGTCGTTTTGGCAGGCAGATGCGATGCCTCGACAGTGCGAATGATCTCCAGTTTCTCCGTTGCGGGGTATCTCATTCCTCGAACTCCCCAGCCCCTGTCATGCTTTTTTTGAGCAAACGGTTCTCAAGGGTCAGATCGGCCACGCATTCCTTCAGGGCCATGGCCTCTGAACGCAGATCCTTCACCTCCAAAGAGGTGGCCTGACGCGCCGTGTCGCCGGACAATCGGCGTTTGCCTGCTTCAAGGAACTCCTTTGACCATTTGTAATACAGGCTTTCGGAGATGCCCTCCCGGCGGCACAGCGCCGAGATACTCTCCTCGCCACGAAGGCCCGCCAAAACAATGCGGATCTTTTCCTCCGCCGAATAGGTCTGACGGGTCTTGCGACGTATATTCTTGACCAGCTTGTCAGCTGCGTCCTTCGACGTTCCGGATTTCTTGTCCATCTTCACTCCATGAAAGTTACGATGAACCAGAAATCCTCCGTTGTTCAAATCCTCAAATCTGTCCCAAGGGTGCTGACGTCAGACAGATTGAGAAACTCGACGCCGACAAGAACGGGAAGAAGGCAGGAAGCTCCGACTTTGCGATCCAACAACTTGTCAACAACGCCGTGGCATCGACCGAAGTCGTCGACATCCTGGAAATCTGTGGCTTCGATCGCCCTGATATCTCGGTTCTGTCTGATGAGTCCATGATCGAACTTCAGAACATGAAGCACAAGAACCTCGCGGTAGAGGCATTGAAGAAGCTTCTGAATGGAGAAATCTCTGCGAGGACGCGCAGCAATATCGTCAAGCACGAGGAGTTCTCGACTCGTCTGGAACAGGCCATTGCTCGGCATCACAACCGGAGCGTCGATGCCCTTCAGATCATTCAGGAACTGATTGAGATCGCAAAGGATCTGCGCAAGACACCAGAGGACGGCCTCAAATCAGACGAGCGCGCCTTCTATGACGCTTTGGCGCAGAACAACAGTGCGGTTGAAATCATGTCCAACGGAGAGTTGCAGGTCATCGCCGCAGAGCTCGTGAGGACGGTTCGACGCAACTCCGGGACAGACTGGTGGCGGCGAGAAAACGTTCGGGCAAAGATGCGGATCGCCGTAAGAAAGATCCTGCAACGTCACGGATACCCACCAGACCTGACTTCCGAGGCGATCAAGACTGTGTTGAAGCAAGCCGAGGCGATCGCTACCGAACTCAGCCGATAGGCAAAAACAAGGCGATACAGCAAGACTCACAGGAAAACGGCGCGCTCCCTTTACAGAACGCGCCGTTTCAACATTTATGGCATGGGCTGGCTCGAAAGAGCGGGGGCCTTTTTTGCTTCCGAGCAAGAAACCGTGGTCGGGTCCGTGGCCCAACAGGCGGCGGATCCTGCTATGTGAAAAATTCGAGGTTGGCGAAACACCGGGTGCGAGACCCGCGATCAAGACCGACGCTGATGCCGTGCTCGGTTGAATGCTCCGGGCACAGGGCGCGACCGTGACATCACAGGGGCGCGACAGGGCGACCCTGTGATTGATGGTTTCTGTCAAAGGTCCGGATAGACCGGGAACCGGCCACACAGCGCCATCGCGGCAGCTTTGACGTTGGCTTCTACCTCTGAATTGCCGTCCTCGCCATTTGCGGCCAGCCCATCGACGACATCGACAATCATCCGGCCGATCTGGCGGAATTCGTCCTCGCCAAAACCACGGGTCGTACCAGCCGGGGTGCCCAGGCGAACGCCCGACGTGACGGTCGGCTTTTCCGGATCGAACGGGATGCCGTTCTTGTTGCAGGTGATATGGGCGCGCCCAAGCGCCTTTTCGGTCGCGTTCCCCTTCACACCCTTGGGGCGCAGGTCGACCAGCATCAGGTGGGTATCCGTGCCGCCGGTCACGATATCCAGGCCGCCCTTCATCAGTTCGCCGGCAAGAGCAACCGCGTTGGCCCGGACCTGCTTCTGGTACTCCTTGAAATCGGGGCGCAGGGCCTCGCCAAAGGCAACTGCCTTGGCGGCGATGACATGCATCAGCGGACCGCCCTGGATACCGGGGAAGATCGCCGAATTGACCTTTTTGGCGATCGCCGCGTCATTGGTCAGGATCATGCCGCCGCGGGGGCCGCGCAGGGTCTTGTGGGTGGTGGTGGTGGCGATGTCGGCGTAGGGGAACGGCGACGGATGCTCGCCCGCCGCCACGAGACCTGCAAAATGGGCCATGTCCACCATCAGGTAGGCCCCGACGCTGTCAGCGATGGTGCGGAACTTTTCAAAGTCGATCTGACGCGGGATCGCCGAGCCACCGGCGATGATCAGCTTGGGCTGGTGCTCGGCGGCGAGCGCGGCGACCTCGTCATAGTCGATCAGGCTGTCCTGCTGGCGCACGCCGTATTGAACCGCGTTGAACCACTTGCCGGACTGGTTGGGCGGTGCTCCGTGCGTCAGGTGGCCGCCCGAAGCGAGGTTCATTCCCAGAATGGTGTCGCCGGGTTTGATCAGCGCGGTAAAGGCGCCCTGGTTTGCCTGGCTGCCGGAGTTCGGCTGGACGTTGGCGAAGTCACAGCCGAACAGTTCCTTGGCCCGGTCGATGGCGAGGGTCTCGGCGATGTCGACGAACTGGCACCCACCATAATACCGGCGGCCCGGGTAGCCCTCGGCATACTTGTTGGTCATCACCGAGCCTTGGGCCTCCATGACCGCACGGCTGACGATGTTCTCCGAAGCGATCAGTTCGATCTCGTCGCGTTGGCGACCGAGTTCGAGGTCGATCGCCTTGGCAATTTCGGGGTCGCGGCTGGCAAGGTCCTCGGTGAAGAAGCCGGAATCACGGGTCATGGCGGGTTCCCTCGTCGGGCGGCCGACTGCGGCCGCAAGTTGCGTTGATCGGGGATGTAGCCCAAGCTGTGCTGAGACAAAAGCCGGGAACTTTCTTCTTTGGTCACTTGCGCGGCAATATGCGAGGCTTGCGTTTCCTATGAGGGCAAGAGATGACCGTTACGAAACGGACGCGCAGCCCCGGGGGACACCATGACCAAGATCGCCTTCATGGCCAGTCAGTCTGAGGTCGCCCAGAAGGCAAGGCGCTCTCTGGCCGGCCGGTACGGAGAACACCGCGCCGAGAATGCGGACGTGATCGTTGCCCTGGGCGGCGACGGGTTCATGCTGCAGACCCTGCATGGCACGCAGCATCTCGATACGCCGGTCTATGGCATGAACTGCGGCACCGTCGGGTTCATGATGAACGAATATATCGCCGACGACCTGACAGACCGCTTGTCCGTTGCCGAGGAGGAAGTTCTCAACCCGCTGGCGATGCGGGCGGTGAACGCTGATGGCGATGTGCACGATGCACTGGCGATCAACGAGGTCTCGCTCATCCGGGCCGGACCGCAGGTTGCAAAGCTGCGGATATCGGTCGACGGGCGGGTCCGGATGGAAGAACTCGTTGCCGACGGGGCGCTGGTCAGCACGCCGGCAGGGTCCACGGCCTACAACTATTCGGCACACGGTCCGATCGTGCCGATCGGTTCAGATGTCCTGGCGCTGACCGCCATGTCGGCGTTCCGTCCGCGTCGCTGGCGCGGAGCACTGCTGCCAAGCTCGGCCGAGGTGCGCTTTGACGTCCTTCAGCAGCAAAAGCGGCCCGTGATGGCCGAGGCCGACAGCCGCTCCGCGGTCAAGAATGTCGTGACGGTCATCATCCGCAGCGAACCAAAGATCCGGCACCGGATCCTCTTTGACCCGGGGCACGGGCTGGAAGAGCGTCTGATCCAGGAACAGTTCGTCTGAAACGCTGATCCGACGCTTTCAGGCGACAGTACGGAACCATGTTTCGCGCTTTCGGTAGAGGGTCGAGGGTGCGACTCCCAACTCCTTTGCGGCGCGGGGAACCGAACCTGCGTGCCGGGCAATTGCCGCCTCGATTGCGAATTGTTCGATTTGGGCGAGCGACAGGCCGGAAAGGTGCTCCGTGAAGTCTTCGATCCGGAAGGTACCCGTGTGGCGGCTGTCGGTGGGGTCGTTCGACATCTCGGCGGGGATTGCCGTGAATGTCGGGTTCACGCCATTCCTCGGGCGGAACAGGTCGCTTGCCTGCGCATTGGAGACCGCATCGCGCAGCTTCCGATCGCTGAACGGCTTCACCAGAAAATCAAAGGCGCCGGCCCGCATCGCCTCGACCGCGCGCCGGATCGTGGCATTGGCGGTGATGACGATGACCCTGGTCTGGGGGGCGAGCGTCAGGCAATCCGCCATCAGGTCCAACCCGTCGCGATCGGGCAGCACCAGGTCCAGCAGGATGATCGGGTATTGAGCCGCCCGAAAATGGTTCAGCCCGCTTTCTGCCGTCGATGCGCAGGTCACATCGTGGCCAACGTTTCGCAGGATTGACGCATAGACCAGTTGCAGCGATGGCGTATCCTCGATCAGCAATAGTCTGGTCATGGTTCAGGCCTGTCCCCGGCTGATCCTGGCCTCGGTCTGGACCTCCGTCAGGATCTGTTCCAGGTTTCGCGCGACAATCGGTGCAAGTTCCGCAAATTCCGGCGTGTCAAACTGGTCAGCCAATTGGTTCATCCGCTGGATTTCGACCATGGCATCCCATGCGCCAAGGGTCCCGACCAGCGACACGAGTGCGTGGGTGGCGGCACGCATCTTCGCCATGTCGGTTCGATCAAGCGCCTGTTGCAATGCGGACGACGTCTGTTTGAGATCGACCTCGATTTGGGTCAGAAGCTCTTCGCGATGAGCGTCCCCGGCCATCTCCAGAAGCGCTCGAAACCGGTCAACGTCGATCGCGTTGCGTGTCGGGGATCCCTGAGGTGCCGATCGGGTCGCAAGCACCCCCGCGACCTCGGCGGCAAAGTTCGGCAGGCTCATCACGGGTTTGGTCAAGACACCGCACCCGCCGCCGAAGGTAGCGCGCAACACGTCGATGTCTTCGTTGCCCGTGGTCAGGATCAAGACATGTGGCGGGAGGGGCGTTGTGTTGTTCTCGGACAGCGCGGCGATCACCTCAGCGTCGGCGGCTTCAGCGGCGAGCAGCACGAGATCGCCATTCCTTGTTTCCAACAGGGCCCGAATGTCGCTTGGGCTGGTCGCGACATGGACCGTAGCACCGAGGTGTTCCAGCATCTGGCAGAGGATCTTGCGATCATCCACGCCGGGTTCAATCACCAGCGCCGAGATCCCGGTCAGTTCCGGCATGGGGGAGGCTTCCAGCGGCAGCACTGTGGCGGCGGTGGCATCGGTCGGATCGTGTTCGTGTTCGCGGTCGGATGCTTTCGGAGCGACGGCGCTTGGCGGGGCGAGTCGTGCTCGGAGCCGGTGGCAGAGCTCCATGCCGAGCCGCAACTCTTCCTTCGAGCGAGGATCCAGCCCGGTGTCGTCGACCCGCTTCAACGCGGCGTCGAGCTCGTCAAGGAGCGACAGGGGGGCGTCGGGTGCTGGCGCCTGCAACAATTGTATGTCCGGGTCAGTCAGATCCGACCCGGGGCGCCGGATTTCGCGGGTCACGGTGGGCTCCAAGTGGCGGCAAACGTTTCACGTAAAGGGATGAACGTTCGCTTGCAGCCTCTCAAGCAGAAAATTAACCATTCGAGGTGATCCGTCCGGCAACGGGGCCGGACGGACACAGGTTTTGGGCAATGGAGGCGCGTGCCTGCTACTTGGCGAAGCCAGCCTGCTTCAGGGCGACGGTGATCTCGTCCAGAATGGCGGGGTCGTCGATCGTGGCAGGCATCTTGTACTCTTCGCTGTCGGCGATCTTCTGCATGGTGGCGCGCAGGATCTTGCCAGACCGGGTTTTCGGCAGGCGGTCTACCACGCAGGCGAGCTTGAAGGCCGCGACCGGGCCGATCTGTTTCCGAACCATGCCGACGCATTCTGCGATCACCTCTTCGGGGGACCGTTCATGGCTCGTGTTGAGGCAGAGGAAGCCCATCGGCAGTTGGCCTTTCAGCGCGTCGGCCACGCCGATCACCGCGCATTCGGCGACGTCCGGGTGCTCTGCCAGAACTTCCTCCATGGCACCGGTCGACAGACGGTGGCCGGCGACGTTGATGACGTCATCGGTTCGGGCCATGATGTAGAGATAGCCGTCGTCGTCCTTGTAGCCCGCGTCACCGGTTTCGTAATAGCCGGGGAAATGGGACAGGTAGGACGAGCGATAGCGCTCCTCGGCGTTCCACAAGGTCTGCAACGTGCCCGGGGGCAGTGGCAGCTTGATGGCGATCGCGCCCATCGTTCCATTCTCCAGCTCGTGGCCACCTTCGTCGAGGATCTGCACGTCGTATCCGGGCATCGGTACGGAGGGCGAGCCGAGCTTGGTCGGCAGTTCCTCGATCCCGATCGGGTTGGCAGCGATGGCCCAGCCGGTCTCGGTCTGCCACCAATGGTCGACGACCGGCACGCCGAGATGTTCCTGTGCCCATTTCACCGTGTCCGGGTCGGCCCGTTCGCCGGCCAGGAACAACGCCTGCAGATCGTGCAGCTTGTACCGCTTGATCCACTCGCCGGTCGGATCCTCCCGCTTGATCGCACGCAGCGCTGTCGGCGCGGTGAAGAAGCTCTTGACCCGGTGGTTCTGGATGATCTTCCAGAAAACGCCGGCGTGCGGTGTGCCAATCGGCTTGCCTTCGAAAACGAGGGTCTCTGCACCGGCCAGCAGCGGACCGTAGCAGATGTAGGAATGGCCGACGACCCACCCGACATCGGAGGCGGCCCAGAAGCGATCGCCCGGGCCGACATTGTAGATGTTTTCCATCGACCATTGCAGCGCAACGAGGTGGCCGCCGGTTGAGCGCACGACACCCTTGGGCTGGCCGGTGGTGCCGGATGTATAGAGGATATAGGCTGGGTGGTTGCCTTCGACTGGCAGGCAGTCGACCGGCTTCACGCCGTATTGGAAGCCGTGCCACGAGAAATCGCGGCCTTCAACCAACTTGGCCACTTCCTGTTCACGCTGGAAGATAACGCAGAAATCGGGCTTGTGCTCGGCCTGATCGATGGCTGCGTCGAGCAGCGGTTTGTAGTGGACCACGCGGCCCGGCTCCAGACCACAGGACGCGGCGATGATTGCCTTGGGCTTGGCGTCGTCGATCCGCACGGCCAGCTCGTGGGCGGCGAACCCGCCAAAAACCACCGAATGGACCGCGCCGATGCGGGCACATGCGAGCATCGCCTCGATCGCCTCGGGGATCATCGGCATGTAGATGATCACCCGGTCGCCCTTTTCCACGCCGCGCATCTTGAGCGCCCCGGCAAGCGAGGCCACCCGGTCGCGCAATTCGCGATATGTGATGCCCTTGCTCGAATGAGTGATCGGGCTTTCGTGCATGATGGCAAGATTGTCGCCGCGGCCGGCCTCGACGTGACGGTCCACAGCGTTGTAGCAGGTGTTGACCAGACCGTCCGAATACCATTCGTAGATCGGCGCATTGTCATCGAACAGGGCCTTGGATGGCGGTTTGAACCAGTCCACGGCCTCGGCCGCCTTCATCCAGAACGCCTCCGGGTCGGCCTTCCAGGCATCATAGATGTCGGAATATCCCATGTTCTCTCTCCCATGCAAACTTTGCAGGAGTTACGCAAACGGGGGGGCGTGGCGCAAGTCTGTTGCGCGGGCAAAGCGTCGCGTTTGGGCGCTAACTGTTTCGTTGGGGTTGGGGCATGGCGCCGCACCGCAGCATTCGGCGGATGCCATGGCAGCAAAATCGGCGGCGATCGCGAATCCCGGGTGCCTCGGGACGATGCGGTGCCGGTAACTCTTGCATCAGGCTGGTGGCCCGAACACACTGGGCCAAAGGAGATCCCCATGTCCGACAATCCATTGCTTCTTGCGGCGCGGGCCGTGCGTGAGTCCGCCTACGCGCCCTATTCGAATTTCAAGGTCGGGGCCGCGATCAGGACCTCTTCGGGGGCCGTCTTCACTGGCTGCAACGTCGAGAACGTCGCCTATCCGGAAGGCACCTGTGCCGAGGCCGGGGCAATCGCCGCGATGGCGGCGGCAGGCGAGTATGTGATTGCCGAGGTTGCGGTGATCGCCGACAGCCCAACTCCGGTGCCGCCATGCGGGGGATGTCGCCAAAAGCTCAAGGAATTCGCCAGCGGTGATGTGCGGGTCACCATGGCCACGACAGACGGCGGCGCGCTGGAGATGACCGTCGATCAACTGCTGCCAGGCGCCTTTGGCGCGGCACATATGGAGAAGGATTGATCCGGTGGAAGCAAAGCGCATTCTTTCGACGCTGCGACTGGGCAACCAGCCAAGTCCCGACGAGGTCGCGTGGTTTGGCAACGCCATTGGCTCGGGCGAGGTCACGGACGCACAGGCCGGCGCCTTTGCCATGGGCATCTGCCGGGCGCCGTTGAGCGAAGAGGCACGGGTTGCGCTGACGTTGGCCATGCGTGACAGCGGCCAGGTGATGGCATGGGACATGCCGGGACCAGTGGTGGACAAGCATTCCACCGGCGGCGTCGGAGATTGCGTGTCGCTGCCCCTTGCCGCCGCGCTGGCGGCCTGTGGTGCCTACGTGCCGATGATCTCGGGGCGCGGGTTGGGCCATACCGGCGGCACCCTGGACAAACTGGAAGCGATTCCGGGCTACACGGCCGAGGTCAGCCAGGAGCGTCTGCGCGAGATCGTGCGTGATGTGGGGTGTGCCATCGTTGGCGCCAGTTCCGACATCGCGCCGGCAGACAAGCGGCTGTACGCGATCCGCGATGTGACCGGCACCGTCGAAAGCATCGACCTGATAACGGCATCGATCCTCTCCAAAAAGCTCGCCGCTGGCCTTGAGGGGCTGGTGCTGGACGTCAAATGCGGCTCGGGCGCCTTCATGAAAGATGCCGACAGCGCGCGGGCGCTGGCCCATTCGCTGGTCGATACCGCCCAGGGGGCCGGGTGTCGCACCGCGGCGCTGATCACCGACATGAGCCAACCGCTGGTCGACACGGCCGGCAATGCGCTGGAGGTGGCCGAGTGCATGCAGACCCTGACCTGCGAACACATCACAGCGCCCCTCTGGGAGCTGACGGTCGAATTGGGCGGCGCGTTGTTGGCGCTGTCCGGGCTGGCCAGCAGTGTCGCGGACGGCTGTGGGCGGATCGAGGCGGTGCTGCGCTCCGGAGAGGCGGCCGAAGTGTTCGAGCGCATGATCGCGGCCCTTGGTGGACCGAAGGACTTTGTCGGCGCGTGGCGGCGGCACCTGCCAGTCGCGCCGGTGGTCGTCGATATCTTCCCCGAGACTGACGGGATCGTCGAAACGATCGACACCGCCGCCGTTGGCATGGCGGTGGTGTCTCTGGGCGGTGGGCGGCTCCGGGAGGGCGATGTGCTTGACCTCTCCGTCGGATTCAGCGGCCTGGCCGGGATTGGCGGCAGCGTTTCGGGCGGGCAGCCATTGGCGCAGGTTCATGCCGCAGACACCGAGTCCGCGGACCGGGCGGCCTTGGCCATCCGGGCCGCCTATCGTGTTACGGAAACCGGGGCCGTGCCGGCACCGCTGATACAGGAAAGGATCAACGCATGACCCGCGCATTTCTGGTGGTGATGGATTCGGTCGGGATTGGCGGTGCCCCGGACGCAGGACAGTTTTTCAACGACGGGGTGCCTGACACCGGTGCCAACACCTTGCTGCACATCGCGCAGGAATGCGCCGCCGGGCGGGCCGAGGATGGTCGGACCGGGCCGCTCCGCCTGCCCAACATGGATGCGCTTGGCCTCGGCGAATCCGTTCGGGTTGCCACCGGCGAAGCCGCGCCCGGGCTGCAAGCCACGCCCGTGGGGCTGTACGGCGCGGCGACCGAACGCTCGCCAGGCAAGGACACGCCGTCGGGCCACTGGGAACTGGCAGGCGTGCCCGTGCCATGGGATTGGCACTATTTCCCCAAGACCGTACCGACATTTCCCGAGCCTCTGTCGCGGGCGGTTTGCGAAATCGCCGACACGCCGGCGATCCTCGGGAATTGCCACGCCTCCGGCACGCAGATCCTCGAAGAGCTGGGCGAGAAGCACATGCAGACTGGCTGGCCGATCTGCTATACCTCGGCGGACAGCGTGTTCCAGATTGCCGCGCATGAAGAGACCTTCGGCGAGCAGCGCTTGCAGAAACTGTGCCAGAAACTGGCACCGATGCTGCACGAGATGAAAGTCGGTCGGGTCATCGCGCGCCCCTTTGTCGGCACGCCGGAGACGGGTTTCACCCGCACTGCCAACCGCCACGACTATGCCATCGCACCGCCCGAACCGACGCTTTGTGACTGGGTGCAGGAGGCCGGACGCCGGGTGCAGGCCGTGGGCAAGATTGGCGATATCTTTTCGATGGAGGGTATCGACGAGGTGCGCACCGGCCCGGACCGGGACCTGATGGACCACTTGTTCGACTATGTCGACACCGCGCCGGAGGGCAGCCTGACGTTTGCCAACTTTGTCGAATTCGACAGCCTGTTCGGCCATCGCCGCAACGTGTCGGGCTATGCCGCGGCGCTGGAGTGGTTCGACGAGGCCATCGGGCGCCTGCTCGATTGCCTGCGTCCGGGTGACCTGCTGTTGCTGACCGCCGATCATGGCAATGACCCGACCTGGGTCGGCACCGACCATACACGCGAGCGGGTGCCGGTGATTGGTCACGGTGTCGGTATGCGGGCGATTGGCAACGTCGCCTTTCCCGATGTCGCCGCCAGCATCGCAGCGCATCTCGGCGTTGCATCCCGTGGCCCCGGCCGGAGTTTCCTTGCATGAAGTCGCTTCCCAAGATCGAACTGCACCTCCACCTCGAAGGGGCCGCTCCGCCGGAGTTCGTCCGTCGGGTTGCCGCCGAGAAAAAGGTCGACCTGTCGCGCATCTTCGATGACCGGGGCGCCTATGCCTATGACGGCTTTGTCGACTTCCTGCGGGTCTACGAGGCCGCGACCTCGGTCCTGACCACCCCCGAGGATTACGGCCGTCTGACCCGCACCGTCTTGACAGAGCTGGCCGAACAGGGGGTCATCTATGCGGAGACCTTCGTGTCGCCGGATTTCTGTGGCGGCGGAGATCTGGGCGCGTGGCGGGAATATCTGCATGCCATGCAGGAGGCGTCGGCCCAGGCCGAAGCGCAGGACGGCATCATCCTGAAGGGCATCGTGACGCCCATCCGGCAATTCGGCCCTGAACGCGCCAAGGCGCCTGCCGTTTGCGCCGCCGAAACCGTCGGCGACTGGGTTGTGGGGCTGGGCATGGGCGGCGACGAAAACAACGGGCAGCCGCGTGACTTCCGCTGGGCGTTTGACTGTGCGCGCGAAGCCGGGCTGCGGCTGACCAACCATGCCGGCGAGTTTCGCGGGCCGGAAAGTGTCCGCGAGAGCATCGAGGATCTTGGCGTCGAACGCATCGGGCACGGGGTGCGTGCCATCGAGGATCCGGCGTTGGTGGACTACCTTGCGGCCGCAGGCATCGTGCTGGAGGTCTGCCCCGGGTCGAACGTGGCGCTCGGGGTCTATCCCGACTGGGCGTCGCATCCGATTGCCCGTTTGCGCGATGCGGGTGTCAAGGTGACGATCTCCACTGATGATCCGCCGTTCTTTCACACGACCATGTCGAACGAATACGAGCGGCTCGCGGAGACGTTCGGCTGGGAGGTGGAGGATTTTGCCGCGCTCAACCGGGTTGCCGCCGAGGCCGCGTTCTGCGATTCCGATACGCGCAAGGCACTTCTGACAAGATTGGACAAGACCGATGTATGACCATCTGACCGTCGTCGACCACCCGCTGGTGCAGCACAAGCTGACATTGATGCGGGAAAAGGATGCATCCACGGCCAAGTTCCGTCAGCTGCTGCGCGAAATCAGCCAGCTGCTCGCCTACGAGGTGACGTTCGAGCTTGAGCTTGAAGACGTCGATATCGAAACGCCTCTCTGCACGATGAAGGCCCCCAAGCTGTCGGGCAAGAAGATGGCGCTGATCTCGATCCTGCGGGCGGGCAACGGGTTTCTGGATGGTATCCTGGAACTGATTCCCGGCGCCAAGGTCGGTTTCGTCGGGTTGTATCGCGACCCGGATACGCTGAAGCCGGTTCAATACTATTTCAAGGTGCCCGACGAGCTTCAGGAGCGGCTTGTGATCGTTGTCGATCCGATGCTGGCCACGGGCAATTCCTCGGTGGCGGCGATCGACCTGCTGAAGACGGCCGGTGCCAAGAACATCCGCTTTCTCTGCCTGCTGGCAGCCCCCGAGGGCGTGGCCCGCATGAAAGAGGCGCATCCGGATGTGCCGATCATCACCGCCTCGCTGGATGAGCGCCTGAACGACCACGGGTACATCGTTCCCGGGCTGGGGGATGCTGGCGACCGGATGTTTGGCACGAAATAAAACGCCTCAAGAGCGAAGAAAGACTCTTTACTCGATTCGGGCCATCCTGCATCTTGCTGCGCAATATATAGTGGGGACAACTATGAAACTCCGGGGGTTCTCGGTGATACTGTGTGCGGCTCTGCTCGCCACAGGGGCTGTGCAGGCCAATTCGGATGGCAGTGCGGGCATGCCGGCGGAGCTTCCGCCGGCCAGCTTTACCGGGAAACAGTTTGTGGACAGCGACGGATGCGTCTTTGTCCGGGCCGGTCTTGGGGGCGACGTGACCTGGGTTCCGCGTGTGTCGCGTGATCGCACGCAGGTCTGCGGTATGAAGCCGACCTTTGCCGCCACGACACCCGCCCCCAGCCCTGTTGCGCCAACGACCAAGCCCAAATCAAGACCCGAACCGGCAGCGGTGGCTGCCGCAGCACCCACGCCCAAGCCCAAGGCAGCACTGGTCCGGACCGCATCCGTGACGCCCGCGCCCAAGAAGACGGTTGCACGTCCGGCCCCTGTGACCCGGGCCGCCGCAACACCCAAACCACGGACGGTGTTGATAACCGGCAAGATCGTGTGTCGGGACCAACGCGGGGTACGCCGCACCTACTCCTACACCATTCCGGATGGTCAGACCGTACAGTGCAATCCACAGGATACCGGCGCCCCGGTGCTTGTGTCGGGCCAGCAGGTGACGGCTGCGGCGGTGACCAAGCCGGTCTACCGGATGCCCGCACCGGTCAAAGGGTACAAGTACGCCTTTGAGGACGACCGGTTGAATCCGAACCGTGGCGAACGCACGGCGGCCGGAACGGCTGCGATGAACCAGATCTGGACGCAGGAGGTGCCCCGGCGGCTGGTTTCTCCATCAGCAGGGTTGGAAGTTCGCGGAGCGTCGAACGTTGCCACGCCCAAGGGGTATCGCGCCTCGAGCAAGTCGGTCGCGACCGCCCCGACCCACCACCGCTATGTGCAGGTTGGGACCTTCGGTGCGCCTTCGAACGCCTCGGGCGCGGCGGCGAAACTGAAGCGGATGGGCCTGCCGGTCCGGACCGCCAACACGAAAACCGGCGGCAAGACACTGAAAGTTGTCCTTGCCGGTCCGTTCAAGACCGAAGCCGAGATGCAGCGGGCGCTGGGCGCTGCGCGAAAGTCCGGGTTCAAGGATGCGTTCCCGCGCAACTGACGGGAACATCACGAGACGACCAAGAGCAAGAAGAGAGAGACTGCAGGTTCTCATCCAGGCAAGCACCCCGCCCCAACAGGGCGGGGTGCATCCGTTTTCGGGGTGTCAGTTTCCGCAGATTCCCTGGAGCGCGACCCAGTCGCTGTCCGCCAGCACTGGTCGGCGCGCGTCGCCGCCTCGCATCGGATCGGCCTCGATCATCCCCAGCGTTGTCTCGCCGGTAACGTCAAGAGCATAGGCATAGGGGGTCGATGGGACATCGGCGGCGGCAAATCGTTCCAGCAACGCGGATTCGGGCGGATGGATCCGTGGCCCGGAAGTCAGCGTCTGGGCGTAGGCCTGCAGCGCCTCTTCCGGCAGGTGTCCTGTGGTCAGCAGGCGCAGCGTTGCGGCAATGCCCGCGCTTTCCAGTACCGGTTGCAACGGGTCCATCCGGGCCTTGCGCTCTGCCTCGGCCAGGATGTAGCCGGCCATCACGTCCGGGGTTTCGTGATCTTCGACCAGACCGCGGCTCAGCAACATCAAACCGCCGGGCAGCGATACCGTGCCGGAAATTCCCTCGGGCACGACCAATAGCCCGCCCTTTTCAGGGGCAAGCAGGCGCGCGTGAAGCTGGGCGAGCGCCTGGTCGCCACGGAACGACCGGCAGGGGCTGCCCGAAACTCGTCCGATCGCCCGGAACAGGTTGGTTCCGATCTCGGTACGGGTCGGCGTCGGCACGACGCTCAGGGTATGACGGATCAGGGCACCGGGTAGCCAGAGCGCCCCGAGGGTCAGCGCTGCGACGAGACCGCTGGTCAGAAGGATGAGCCGTAGGCGTCCGCGGCGCGGACGGGATTTCAGGATCGCGCCGCGCACGGTCTCGATGGCCTCGATCATGAGATCGTCGTCGATCTCAAGAGTCTCGCTGCCTTCGGCCGAAGGGGTGTAAAGCGCGGGCAATTCCCCGCGATTGATCCGGACCACCGCAGCGAGGGACCAGTGGGTCAGGGCCCGGGAGGCCTTGTCGGAAATCACCAACGACGCATCGCCAAAGGACACGACCACGTCCTGACGTTGCACCTCGGGGTCCGGGCGCCAGATACCGGCACATTCCAGCCGGGCATATTGCTTGAGCGCTGTCATGGGCCTGCTCCGCCTCTTTTCAGGCGAGACTACCCCAGCGACAGGGGCGGAACAATTGTGCATCTACTCTGGGGCGCTCATTGTTTTTTGTTGCCGGCGTGGAGTGCAGGGCAGGTGGGGTCAATCCGAAAGTGGTGAGTCGTTCTGCATCTGTTGCGCCTTGGGATGAAGGGTCAGAGGCCGCAATCATCCTGAAGTTGTGGACAGTAGGACGGCCAGAGGTGCCATTGTTCCCAAATTCAGCGAAGTGCCCCAAAGTTGCCTCTTTGAGTCCGTGTTCCCGTCCGTTCCCTAAGGCTTTGTTAACTACGAACGGGACCGAAAGGTCGAGGCCCGGAATCAGGGGATGGCAAGATGCTTGATTGGTTTGTCAGTGGTGCCAGAAAGGCAAAGCGGAACGAGAACACCTCCGCTGTTGCTGCGGATCTGCAAGGTGGTCTTATCGCGGGAACGCTGGTTGCCACGACCCTTGGATGGCGCCCGATCGAACGGCTTTGCGTGGGTGACGAGGTCATGACCTTTGATGATGGTGTGCAAGAGGTCACTGGTGTGACACGCCGCCTTCTCCCGATGACCAATGGGCAGATGCTGACCGGCGTTCGCCCGCTCGTGTCGCTGCCGGCTGACCTGATCGGAAACCGGCGGCCGATGCTCGTGCCCGAGGGGCAGGCGTTGCTGATCGAAAGCGATTTTGCCGAAGCGTTCCTTGGCGATCCTTTCGCCGCGCTGGATGCCAGTGAGTTGATCGGGCTCCCGGGAGTTCGCAAGATGCTTCCGGAAGAGCAGGTGATTGTCGTCACGCTGAGCTTCAATGACGACCAGATGATCTTTGTCGAGGGCAATGCCCTTGCATTGTGTCCTGCGACGCGGGTTGCCATGCCGATGAGCATCGAAGAGGCGATCTGTGCGGACGATGATGCCCGTTATCGGGTTCTGTCGCACGACGATGCCGAGATGATCGTGGCCGGCATGGGAAGCGGGCAGGCGCCGACGGCGACGCATCCTGCGGCCTACCGGGCACATCTTTCCTGATACTCCTGCAACTGACGGAAGTATAGCCGGGCCCTCGGCCCAGCCCCTTGCGTGAAATGCTGAAATAGCCACTTCTATTGACCGGAAAGCGGCCAATATATCCTTTCAGACAAGCCACTTTGCCGAGTCCCGGAGGGAGAAGTCAGGTGAGCTATGTCTCGAAAGAGTCTTCGACACAATCTCCGCCTCTTGTGCGGCGGTTTCCGCTGCCGTTCGAGGGTGTGGATCTCAACTTGTGTCGAAACCCGCTTTGCGCCTCCCACGGGATCATTCCAGATCCCTTCGAATGCCCGAATGGCGCTCCGCCAGCGGCGCCGGATGCCCTCCGCAGCGTGGTCAAAGGCCGAATGCGCGAAGCGTTCTTCGAATGCCCGACCTGCGACAAGATCAACCGTGCAGTTTTCAAAGAATGCAACCGTCTCAAGCATTTGCAAGAGAACGATCCAACGAAGCCATCTTGCCGGACCAAAGGATGGCTCGTGAATGGAATGACGGTCGACGAGCATCCGGAATTCTACCGGCGCCATGGAAAGACCCCGCAGGGGGATCCGCGATGGCAATGCCGGCTTTGCTCGACGACGATCTCTCACGGTAAGCCGTCACGAAGACATATGCGGAGCGACAGGAACAGGATCATCTTCCAGATGCTCTGTAACGACATGTCGCTGTCCAAGATCGGAAAGATCACCGACACTTCCTGCCGGGACTCTGCGGCAAGATCGATTTTTTCTGCGATCAGGTCCAAGGCCTTGTGGCCCAGAGGCAGGACTTCTCCAAGGAGGATTTCGGCGAGGTTGGTTCCAGGGTCGCGACTGATAGCCAGACTCTGCTGATCAACTGGTCAACCAGGTGGAAACGGACCTCGGTCGCGGTTCAGCATCTTTGCACGGCGCACGCCCGTTCAGGGTTTACCCTGGAGGCCGCCATCCGGTTGGATCCTACGATGACAATGGACGAGGCGGAGGCGCGGTCTTCGACGGCGAGTGACGCGCCGGGATCAATGGCCTTCCGGGAGCACGGGCGGGTCTGGACGACAACGTAAATCGAGGCCCAAGTGGAAAAGCTTCGCAATCAGAAGAAAGTGAAGACAACAGCCCTTTACCAGCTGCCGCATGATGGCGTCCTGGTGCGCTACGATGTGCTCCAATATGGCCACGCCCTCCGTGTTCAGGAGATGCTTTCGAGCACGGACGCACCTCCGCTGTTGGTGATGGACAATGATCGTGGGCTCCAGAAAGCCTTCTCAGGCTGCTTTTTTCGAGGAGATCCGCGCCGGAACAACAGACCTTGCCGTTGTCAGCTTCGACAAGGGGAGGACCAACGACGCGCGCAACCAGACTGGCGCCGCAGGGCAGGGGTTGCTTGCCGGGTTGTTCGGGAGGAGCATTTCGCCGATCCGGGCCTTTTCGAACGAGGACTACGCCAAGCTCGTGGATTCTGTTCTGGCGGGCCAGATCGCCGGATGGCCGCTTGATCAAGGGATTGGCTACCCGTTCCCCCGAAAATCGGAGCCGAGCAAGCGCGACAGGATCCCAACCTTCCGACAGCGGCGCGCTTCGCTCTCGTCGGTGCACCTTCTGCGCCTTTCGACGCTTCGGAGTGTCGATTCCTATTTCCACAAGTTCCGGAGTAACATCTGCTTCGCATCGAGGCCCTCAGTCTCATCGGGCAGCCCTGGGGACGCCTGGGACAGGCAATATCGCTATAGGCTTGGGTTGCTGGCGATAGTCGCCGAGATCTACCGTTTCCACCACAATTGGTGCGATCCGGGCGCTGACAACAAAACACCTGCGATGCAATCAGGGCTGACTCGCGGACGGTGGCGGTGTCAGCATATCGCGTTGGAAGCCCGGGGCGTGTCTAGGAAGACCCTGAAGATCGCGAGGTCGTCGCGCTTACCGTTCTCACGGGCTGCGTGCCAACGGCCATAGGCCTTGAGGTTATGCGAGGCGGGGCCGCAGAACTGTCGGACGAAGTCCCGGTAGCGGCTGATGAGGGCCTTCACGGTGTTGATGTGGTGGGTCCTTGGCATGCGGCGGGATCGCTTCCCTCCATTGAGCGCGAAGTGCGTAATGCGGGTGGTTTTTGCGATCGCCTCGTGTGGTGTGTCCATCAGTGCAGAGCACGGCGCCCGACGCCATCGTCGGTAGCAGGGCTGCGGCCACTTCTTGCTCGGTCACCTGGTGCACCGCTTCGGGCGCACGATGGCCCCCCCTGTCGGTGAGCGCCACGAGGTTCTTGTTCCACGCCAGCCAACCACGAGGAGGCATTTTCACGGTGTCGTTCCGGCTTTTGTAGCAGCGCCACGGCTCCCGCGGGGGACACAGCATATTCAGGGGATCTGCCTGATCCCGCACCCATTCCCGCGAGGCTTTCCGACTCTCGCGCTGACGTGCTTCATCGGCTTCGACGATGCCTGACATCACGCCGTTCCGTTCCGCAGGAAGAAGACGGATCATTGCCATGCGCCACCGCCAGGCTGTGTGCCGCGAGAGGCCCAGCTTTTCAGCCGCTTTGCGACACGACCAGGGTTTCTCGGCTTCCATCATGTTCCGCACGAGGTCGATGAAGAGGTCGGGTCTGCGGATGCCGATGATCGGCGTTCCGGTCAGGCCTGACCAGGTCGCGTCGCAGTCATCGCACCTCCAGTGTTGCGCGCCCGTCCGAGTATGACCCCATCGGCACCGTTTCGACGAGGCTCAGCGCGGACAGCCCTGGTCGGCTTCCTCCCCGCAGCGCGCGTCCAGCGCGAGCACGGCCTCGACCCTCCGTTGGGAGTCTGTCACGGCTGTGCCAAGCCGGACGAGCTGCTGCGGTGTCAGCAGGCGAAGCCTTGAGGCGAGTTCTGCGAAGGCGGGCTTGTGTATTGCGGTCCTCCAGCAAAGCTGGAGTGGCAAAATCAGCTGATTTCGGCAGAACGAAGGCACACCAACACGCCATGCGGACACCGCCCGGATGGGTGTATGAGCGAGACCTACTTTGATCCAAGTTCGCCATCGTTCCGGCCCTGGATAAACATTGGGATTGCTCCAAGTGGGTGAACTCCCAAAAAAAACCAACCATTGTCGCGCGCTCCGTCTTGATTCCAACAATCAGCGCAGAGACAATCAGAAGGCCCAAATTCGCACAGGCAATATCCGTGCCCTGTGCGAGGTCGCGGAAGCCTTTGTTTTGCTGGGTCATTTCGACGTCGCGCCTGTGCGCCTCTGTTTAGTCATGCAGCGTCATGAACCTTTCAACCATTCCCGGATCGAGAGCTTCGCATTCCGTCATTTGTCTCGGACTCGGGATTGGCCCAGTGAAGAGCTCAGCGCGTGCTACAGAGACCGCCGTGAGCGCCGCGTCGTGACGCATCTCCGGCGGTACAGCTGCGAGCTTCTCTTCGATTGTTCCCACAAGCGGATCGTTCTGCGGGATCACGGCAGAGCCCCCATGTGATACCTCCTTGTGTCCCGCAAGGAGGAAATAGGGTCGAAACCTCATGCTCGGAAACATGCAACCTCGAAACGAAAACGGGGCGCTGAAAGGCGCCCCATCTGTGGATCGACATTTCGTATAAGGGGCCGGGCCCTTGGCCCGGTTTTTCGATTTGGATCCCGTGCTGCGTCCAGTCCAATTGCAACTTGCGAAAGCATTGCAAAAGATGGCTTAACTCCGCGAAGTTTCACGGGGTGTGAAAATGACGGAGGTGACGATGCAGGCTGACGCAACAGACCCGTCCGTACACCGGTTTCCGGCGGCGATTCAGGCGCTGCGCCACGGTGGCGCGGCGCGGGATGTGTACCTTGTCGCCAATGCGCCCGAGAACCCGATCGAGGCCCATGTCGGTCGGATCGGGACGGATGACGTTGTCATCCAGTTCAACACCTGTGCGTGCCACGATGCACTGCAGCCGGTGCTGGACCGGAGCATCCTGCTGATGCACCTGGGCACGGTGATCATGGCCCCGGTTGACCTTCATCGTCCCGAGATTCACGCACGGATTCACGGGATGCTGGACACGGGCGTGCCCGGCATCGTGATGTACCCGGGGCGCCTGGTCCAAGGGGATGACATCAAGTTCGACGCCATGGAGCGGTTCGAACTGTTTGACTATGATGCCCTGATGGCTCCGCTGTTGCGCAACGAAGCTCGCTATGTGCCCTCCATCGGCTTTTCCACCGTCATCATGCTCTGGGCGGTCAACCTTCTGCGTATAGCCGACGGGAATGCGCCGCATCGGATCATCCTCACCGGGTTCTCGGGTGTCTACAGCAACAGCGCCTCCTTCCAGCACGATTTTGCCGGCGAGCAGGCGCTGTATCCGCGCATACCGTCCCTGTTCCAGTTGCAGCCCGACAGCGCGGTCACCGCGTTCGCAGCGCCCGAGGCTGACCGGCTGTCGTTTCAGTTCCGGAACACCTTGCCTGATCAGTTGGATCTGGCCAATGTGGATCGTTCCGAACTGCTGGTGCTGATGGCGCGCTGGGCGTTTCACGTTGGTGATACCGAGCTTGCGTTGCGGCTGTTGCGGTTCGCGGAGGTCTCGCAGACCCGCGCACCGAGCAACCGCAGCAGGATGCTCCTTGGCCTCAAACTGACCCAGCCACCGGAGGGTGATACCGACCCGGCAGACCTGTTCCGGCAAGGCACCTCGCCAGAAGAATTGAAGGTCATTCGTGATCTGGCACTGCCGCCGGTGTTTTCAGACTCCCGGCCGCGCCATTCGCGGGATTTTGGCGTACGTGCCTCCTATTCCCCGCGCAAGCGCGAGGGGCGGCGGGCACTGGTGATCAACGAAACCTGCCAGATCCCGGCCAACCGGCAGCATCTCGGCTGTGCCATCGTCTGTTCTGAGATCGAGGCTCGGTTGAACCAGCGCGGGGTCGAGGTCGCCGGTTGGGTGAATTTTGCCGGCGGGATGAACGATGTCCTGGCGATGGATCCCGGTCTGGATTTCGATCTTGTGGTGATCAACGGTGAAGGCACGCTGCACCACAACAGCACGCGCGGCTTCGAGATCCTGTCGGTCGGGAAATACCTGGCCGATGCCGGCAAGTCGGTGTCGTTGATCAACGCCAGTTGGCAACAGAACGGGCCGTGGCAGTACGATCTCTGTGCGGGGTATGACCTGCTGGCCTGTCGGGACACACGCTCGGCCGATGAACTGTCGCGCGGTGGTCGGGAGGTACTGGTGGTGCCGGACCTCTCCTGGGGGCACTCCCTTGCATCGGTCGATGGCGTTCCGGGGGTAGACATCGCCGTGCAGGACTGTGTGGTGTTGCAGACCTCGGCTTGCCTGTCTGCGTTGGCCCGTGAACTGGACCAGCCGTTGCACGTGATGAGCCGCTTCAATCAGGAACTTCAGGCCGCGATTATGAACGACGCCCCGGTGGCGCGCTATCCGCGGGTCCTGGACGAGCTATTGCTGCAAGCGGCGGGGGGCTGGATCACCGGGCGGTATCATGGGGCGATCCTGGCCCTGCGCAGCCGACGCCCTACCGTCTGCTTGGAATCCAATACCGACAAGATCCGCAACCTTGCGGGCGAGGTCGGATTGGAGGGTCTTGTTCTTGGTGCGGACGTGCTGAAGGCCCCGGTGGAGCAGGCTTTGGACGCCTGTCGGGCCAGTCTGGGTGCCTTCGGTGCGCCAGCGATGCAGAAAGTCGAGGCGTTCGAACGCGAGGCCGAAACCCGCATCGGGGTGATGTTTGATCGTATCTGCGCCTGAGGCCGCATGTCTCGAGGTAGGACAGAGCATTAAAAAAGCGCGCCCGGAGGCGCGCTTTGTCGTTTCAGACACCCCGCCGGGTCAGGCGGCGTTGGCTTTCTGGCCGAAGCGACCATAAAAGCTCTGCCCCTTGGCGCCCATGTCCCTGAGCAGGTCCGGCGTCGCGAAACGGTCGCCATAGGTCTCGGCCAGTTCGGCGGTGCGGTCGGCGGCGTAGGGCGTGCCCAGCATGTCGAGCCAGCTGAAGGGCCCCCCCGACCACGGTGCGAAGCCCCAGCCAAGGATGGCACCCACGTCGCCTTCGCGGATGTCCTCCAGAACGCCTTCCTCCAGCGCCCGAACAGCTTCCAGCGTCTGCACGAACAGCAGGCGGTGTTGCACCTCGATCAGCTCAGGCTGTTCCTGGGCGACCGGGAACCTGTCGCCCAGGCCTTTCCAGAAACCTTGGCGTTTGCCCTTTTCGTCGAAGTCGTAGAAGCCCGCCTTGGTCTTGCGGCCCAGACGTCCCGCGTCGAACAGGAAGAACAGCACGTCGTCGGCACCACTTTCGGGATAGGCATCACCCATCGCCGCCTTGGTGGCCTTGGCGATCTTCACGCCGAGATCAACCGAGGTCTCGTCCGTCAGTTGCAGCGGCCCCAGCGGCAGGCCGACCAGCTTGGCGGCATGTTCGATCAACGCCGGGCTGACGCCTTCGGCGACCATCCGGATGCCTTCGTTGATGTAGGGGATGATGCAGCGGTTGGCATAGAAGAACCGCTCGTCGTTGACGACGATCGGCGTCTTCTTGATCTGGTGCACATAGTCGAGCGCCTTGGCCACGGCCCGATCACCGGTTTCGGCGCCCTTGATGATCTCCACCAGCAGCATCTTTTCGACCGGCGAGAAGAAGTGGATGCCGATGAACTGCTCGGACCGCTTGGACGCCTTTGCCAGTTCGGTGATCGGCAAGGTCGAGGTGTTGGTGGCAAATATGCAGTCTTCGCCCACAACGGCTTCGACCTTCTTGGTCACTTCGGCCTTGATGCCCACATCCTCGAACACCGCTTCGATGATCAGGTCGCAGCCCGCCAGTGCGTTGTAATCGGTGGTCGCGGTGATGCGATCGAGCAGCGCCTGCTTCTTCTCTGCGGTAATCTTGCCCCGCTTGAGGCCCTTGTCGGCGTAGGTTTCGGTGTAGGCCTTTCCGCGGTCGGCGGCGTCCTGCGCCTGATCCAGAAGCACCACCTCCATGCCAGCCTGGGCCGACACCAGCGCAATGCCCGCGCCCATCATGCCCGCACCGAGCACGCCGACCTTTTTCACCGTCTGATCTTCGACGGCAGGACGGTTGGCGCCCTTCTCCAGCGCTTCCTTGTTGATGAACAAGGAGCGGATCATGGCAGAGGACGACGGGTTCATCAGCACGTTGACGAACCAGCGGCACTCGATGCGGATCGCGGTGTCGAAATCGACCTGCGCGCCTTCATAGACCGCCGACAGCAACGCCTGCGCCGCCGGATAGACGCCCTGCGTCTTGCCATTGATCATCGCCGAGGCACCGACATAGGTCATGAAACCGGCCGGATGATAGGGTGCGCCGCCGGGGATCTTTTCGCCCTTCTCGTCCCAGGGCTTGACGATCTTGGGGCTGGAAAGGACCCATTCACGGGCCTTTTCGACCAATTCATCGGCGGGCACGACCTCGTCCACGACGCCCGCGGCCTTGGCCTTCTTCGGATCGTTCAGCCTGCCCTCCAGCAGTAGCGGGGCGGCCCCCATGGCGCCCAGTTTGCGGCTGAGGCGCGTGGTGCCTCCGGCACCGGGGAAAATTCCGACGAGGATCTCGGGCAGGCCGATCTTGGCCTTGGGGTTGTCGGCGGCAAAGATCCGGTGGCACGCCAGCGGGATTTCGAGGCCAATGCCAAGCGCGGTGCCGGGCAGGGCGGCGGCAATTGGCTTGCCACCCTTGTTGGTCTTGGGTTCCATCCCCGCGCGCTCGATCTTGCGCAGGATCGCATGCATTCCCATCACGCCCTCGAACAGCCCCTTGGCGGGGGTGTCGCCGGCGTTGTCCTTCATCTTGGCAATGATGTTCAGGTCCATTCCGCCGGCAAAGCTGCCCGGCTTGCCAGACGTGATGACCGCGCCCTTGATCGCATCATCCGCCAGTACCTGATCGATCAGCGCATCAAGGTCGAGAAACCCCTGCTCGTTCATCACGTTCATCGACTTGCCCTGGGTGTCCCAGGTGATGATTGCGACGCCGTCGGCGCCCACGTCCATGGAAAAATCGCTCATCCGTATGTCCTTCCTGTCGTCGCCCCGAAGGCGGCTTGTTCGATATGGCCCGCGCGGGGCTGGTTTCGGGGCACCCGCCTGTGGCGGCGGGCGCGATATGTTCGAGGCTAGGCGCCTGCTGCCAGATCGGTCTCGGGAGCCGAAAAATAGCGCGGAATGACTGCCGAGAGCGTCCGCATCGGAAACGCCTCCTTGCGATACTCGACCATCTCCATGCATATCCCGGACGGGTTGTCCTGACTGGGTCGTTGCTGGCTGAAATAGTACGTTACACTCGCGGATCGGGGCGAAAACCCTGGCCCCATCGTATAGTGCCAGTCGATCAGCACCTTGTAGCGTCCGCGACGCGGCAGCCCAAAGGCCACGACCTCGCCCCGCATGGAGCGCAGGCCCTCGGCCTCGTACTGCTGCCGGATGGCTCGAAGCACCTGGATAACATCCTGCGGTGACGCGGCGGCGATCAGATCGTGTTCCAGATAGATCGGAACGTGCTGGGCACACAGCGCCGCAATGGTTGCGTCATCCCCTGTCAGGAACGCCGCGCACATTGCATCGACCCAGGTCTCGATCCCTTCGATCACCGACGCCATGTGTCTCAGACCCGCTCGATGATCGTCGCTGCGCCCATGCCGGAGGCCACGCAGAGCGTTGCCAGGCCGACTTCCTTGTCGGACCGCTCAAGCTCGTCCAGCAAGGTGCCGATGATGACCGCACCGGTGGCGCCCAGCGGATGCCCCATGGCGATGGAGCCACCGTTGACGTTCACCAGTTCGGGCGACACGTCGAACGCCTGCATGAAGCGCAGCACCACCGAAGCGAAGGCTTCGTTGACCTCGAACAGGTCAATATCACCGATGGCCATGCCGCTGTCGGCGAGGATCTTTTCGGTCACGGGTACCGGGCCAGTCAGCATGATGGTCGGGTCGGTGCCGATCTTGGCGGTGGCGCGGATGCGGGCGCGGGGCTTCAGGCCATGGGCCTCGCCAAATTCCTTCGACCCGATCAGTACGGCGGCCGAACCGTCGACAATACCGGAGCTGTTGCCGGCGTGGTGGATGTGGATGATTTCCTCAAGGTGCGGGTATTTCATCAGCGCAACCTTGTCGAAGCCGGGCATGACCTTGCCCATCTGCTCGAACGAGGCATTCAGCTTGCCAAGTCCGGCAACGTCGGTGCCCGGGCGCATGTATTCGTCATGCTCCAGGATGGTCAGGCCGTTCTGGTCCAGAACCGGAACGATGGACCGAGCAAACCGATTGTCGTCCCAGGCGGCCTTGGCCCGACGTTGGGATTCGACGGCCAGCGCATCTGCCTGCGCACGGGTGAATCCGTATTCCGTGGCGATGATGTCGGCGGAAATGCCCTGGGGCACGAAATCGGTGCCAAAGGTCAGGGTCGGGTCGACGGCAATGGCCGCGCCGTCGGAGCCCATGGCCACGCGGCTCATCATCTCGACCCCGCCGGCGATGTACGCCTGGCCGGCGCCGCCCTTGACCTGGTTGGCGGCCAGGTTCACCGCTTCCATGCCCGAGGCGCAGAACCGGTTGATCGACAGTCCGGGAATGCGTTCGTCCAGTTCCGACGCCAGAACCGAAGTGCGTGCCAGGCAGCCGCCCTGTTCCATCACCTGGGTCGCGTTGCCCCAGATCACGTCTTCGACAACATGGCCATCGAGGCCATTTCGGTTCTTGATTGCGTTCATCATCTGGGACGACAGCCGCACCGCGGTCACTTCGTGCAGCGCGCCGTCCCGGCGACCCTTGCCGCGGGGCGATCGCACGGCGTCGTAGATGTAGGCTTCGGTCATGGTGTGTCCTTCTCTCAGGCGCGGTCCGCGGGGGAGCCGGGCATCAGGTCATAGGGGTGCTTCCAGCCCGGCTGGGTGCTGATGCGATCCAGCCAGGCATCGATATTCGGATAGGCCGCCCGGTCAAAACCGAAGGGCTCGGGGTAAAACAGGTATCCACAGCAGGACAGGTCGGCGTTGGTGATGCCGTCGCCAACGATCCAGTCACGCCCGTCGAGATGCCTGTCGAGCACGGTGTAGGCGGCTTTCAAGCGGCCCTGCATGAAGTCGATGACGGCCGCCGGGCGCTTCGTCTCGGGCAGGAAATTCATCAGGAAACGGGTCATGCCGGCCTGTGAACTCAGCTTGTGATTGTCCCACAGGATCCACCGAAGGACCTCTCGTGCCTCTTCCGCGTTGCATCCGCCCAGCAGACCGGTCTTTTCGGTCACATAAGCCTGTATTGCACCTGATTGGGACAGTGCGACGTCGCCATCGATCAGGACGGGCACTTCGCCCATCTCGTTGACGCGCGAGAGGTATTCCGGGCTTCGGGTCTCTCCGTTGAAGAAATCCACATAGACAGGTTCCCAACCGAGCCCCGCCAGTTGGAGCGACAGCGCCGCCTTGTAGGCATTGCCGGATTCTCCAAAGCAATAGAGTTGAATAGGCATAGACGTTTCCTCCAATCCGCCAGGTCGGGGCCTGGGTGTCCTTCCGAAAAGAAATGCAGGCTGTCCATCACCCTATCAGGTGCATCTTCGTCCTGCTGTATCGGCTGCGGAGCCGATGGCCGCCTAAAGAGCAGCCCTGCGCCGATGGCCTGATCCGGCTGTGTCCACGACCCTGGTCAGGGGGCGGGGTCATCCCCATTTTCTTCTTGGTAAAATACCCTCGCCGAAGGCGGTCCTCCATTTGCAACCAGCGCTGGATCAGCGCTTTCTCTCCTCCAGTTCGGCCTTGAAGAGCCGAAGGCGGTGCGGCAGCGCCTGATCATCGGTGACGCTGCCGAAATGCTCGAACAGGAAGCACAATGCCTCGTCCTGCGTTATCCCGGCCTCCTCCGAAAACCGTTTGAGCGACCGATAGGCGTCCTCGCTCAGGGCGATATTCAGGCGGCGGGTGAAACGCAGTCTTTTTGGCATGTGCTTCCTGTCGGATCAGAAGGCTTCGGCGTCGAGCGCCATGACCGTGTCGCCGCCGCTCTGGATACGAGCGAGGTGCAGCGACGTGGCGGGCAGTTGCCGGACCATGTAATATCGTCCGGTCGCGATCTTGGTCTTGTAGAACTCCGCATCGCCTTCGCCGGACTGGAGGGCTTCGCCGGCGACCTTTGCCATCCGCGACCACATCAGCCCCAGGCAGACGTGACCGAACAGGTGCATGAAGTCGTAGGAACCCGAAAGCGCCGCGTTGGGATTGGTCATTCCATTCTGCATGAAGAACATGCCGGCGGCCTGAAGATCCTTGCTGGCCCGTTTGAGCGGATCGAGGAACTCCTTCTTCAGGGCCTCATCGTGCTCGTTCTCCTTGATGAAGGTCTTCACGATGTCGAAAAACGCCAGAACGTGCTTGCCGCCATCGGTGGCGAGCTTGCGGCCCACGAGGTCGAGCGCCTGAACGCCGTTGGCGCCTTCGTAAATCTGGGTGATCCGGGCGTCGCGGGCAAATTGCGACATGCCCCATTCTTCGATGTATCCGTGACCGCCATAGACCTGCTGCGCGTTGATGGCACATTCGAAGCCCTTGTCGGTCAGGAAACCCTTCAGGACCGGGGTCATCAACGAGATAAGGCCTTCGGCCGCCGCGTCCCCTCCACGGTGGGACTTGTCGAGCAGGTAGGCCCCCCAGAGCATGAACGCCCGCGCCCCTTCGACAAAGGATTTCTGATCCATCAGGTTGCGGCGAATGTCGGGATGCACGATCAGCGGATCGGCCGGACCGTCGGGATTCTGGGTGCCGGTAACGGCACGGCCCTGCAGGCGGTCCTTGGCATAGATCACCGCATTCTGATAGGCGGCCTCGGCCTGTGCCATGCCCTGCATCGCAACACCAAGGCGTGCCTCGTTCATCATCGTGAACATGGCGCGCATGCCCTTGTGCTCCTGCCCCAGCAGGTAGCCCTCGGCCTCGTCGAAGTTCATCACGCAGGTCGAGTTGCCGTGAATGCCCATCTTTTCCTCGAGCTTGCCGACCGAAACGCCATTGCTGGCGCCGACCTTGCCGTCTTCGTCCACGAGGTACTTCGGGACGATGAACAGCGAGACACCCTTGATACCGTCAGGACCGCCCGGGATCTTGGCCAGCACCAGATGCACGACGTTCCGGGCCAGGTCATGATCGCCAGCGGAGATGAAGATCTTCTGGCCGGTCACCGTGTAGGATCCGTCTTCCCTCGGCACCGCCTTGGTGCGCATCAGGCCCAGGTCCGTACCGCAATGCGGCTCGGTCAGGTTCATCGTTCCGGTCCATTCACAGCTGACCATCTTGGGCAGCCACTTGGCCTTTTGCGCGTCGGTCCCATGGGCGTGGATGGCCGAATAGGCGCCATGCGTCAGGCCCTGGTACATCGTGAACGCCTGATTTGCCGACGAGAACAACTCTCCCACCGCTGTTCCCAACAGCACGGGCATACCCTGACCGCCATATTCGGGGTCGCAATCCAGCGCCGTCCAACCGCCAACCTTCATCTGCTCGAAGGCATCCTTGAATCCGGTCGGAGTGCGCACCACGCCGTTTTCCAGGACACAACCCTCGGTATCGCCGACCGTGTTCAGCGGGGCGATCACGTTGCTCGCGATCTTGCCGGCCTCTTCCAGGACAGCTGCCGTAAAATCGGCTTCCAGCTCGTCGTAGCCGGGAATGTCCTGGTGTGAGGCCTTCAAAAGCGTGTGCAGAACGAACTGAATGTCGTTCACAGGAGCCGTGTAACTGGGCATTGGGTGATATCCTCCCTGAGAGTCGTTGATTACTCGGCGGCGTCCTTGGCCTGCAGTGACTGGAGCATCTTCTGTCCCCAGGCCAGTTGGGCCTTGAGGTCGGTGATGGCTTCTTCCAGTTCGTCCCGCTGGTGCTCCATGTCCGCCAGGCGCGCATGGGCCAACTCGTAGCTCTTTGAGAGTTGGGTCACCTGCTGGTCGCCGATGTCGTAAAGGTCGAGAAGCTGCCGGATCTCTTCCAGGCTGAAACCGAAGCGCTTGCCGCGCAGGATCAATTTCAATCGGGCACGGTCGCGGCGGGTAAACAGCCGTTTGGTGCCTTGCCGGATCGGAAACAGCAGTTCCTTGGCTTCGTAGAAACGCAGAGTCCGGGGCGTTACCTCGTAGGCATCGCACATTTCCCGAATTGTCATCAGTTCGTCGGTCATCGTTTTCTTTCTCCGCATCTCACGGATTGTCCATTTGACCCCGATTGCGTCTCGGAGCCTTCTTACATCCAGGTTGACGCGAACGTAAACGAAACGCTGCGTCATCGTTTCTGGGTCGTGACGCCGGATGGATTGGCGCCGAAAGCCTTGGTTTTCTGAGTGTCAAACCGCTTTGGTTGTCAGGTCAAACCACGGCCTCTCTTGCCCTGTCCGGGCGCAATCGCGTTACGTCACAGTTTTGGACGTGCCGTCTCGCAATCTCTGAAGATCCTCGATCGTATCTTCCAGCTCGGCCTTCTGGCGGTTCAGTGCTGCCAGTTGGCGGTCGGCCAATTCGATCCATGCGTCAAGTTGGGGTTGCGTGCCATGCTCTTCGTAGATGAGCAGCCATTGGCGAATTTCTTCCAGCGAGAAGCCGAACCTGCGTCCGCGCAGAATCAGTGTCATCCGGGCCACTTCACGGGGAAGATACCAGCGGGTGCGCCCTTCCTTTTGCGGTTGGAGCAGCTCGATATATTCGTAGTACCGCAGAGTTCGCGGCGTCACGTCGAACCTTGCGCACATTTCCTTGAAACTCAGCCGGGTGTCGGACACCGCGAAGCACTCCCGATTTTCCTTGACCAAAGGGTAAGGTCCCTTGCGGCCGGGTTCAATGCCAGATTGACGGAAATCGAACCACTTGCGCGGCTCGGCGCTGGATCGGATAAGCAGGCATGCGGGTGACCGGCATCGAAGGAGCGGGATGGAAAAGATTGCAAGGCAGATGATCGCGGCCCTGCCGTTCGCACGGGCGCTCGGGATGCAACTGGACGAAATCGAGCATGGGCGGGCGGTTATCTCGATGCCCTACGACGAACGACTGGTTGGCGAGCCCCGCACCGGGGTGATCCACGGCGGCGCGGTTTCCGCGTTGATGGACACCTGTAGCGGTGCCGCCGTGATGGCGCGCACCGATGGGCCGGGGGTCACTGCGACCATTGATCTGCGGATCGACTATATGCGTCCGGCGCGGCCCGGCGACAGGATTCGCTGCGAGGCATTCTGCTATCACACGACCCGGTCTGTCGCCTTCGTTCGGGCCACCGCCACGGACGAAGACACGGATCGCCCGGTGGCCACGGCTGTCGGCGCCTTTACCTTCGACAAGAAGGACCCCACCTCATGAACGCCAAACGCCCCGAGCCGGTCCAGGTGATCAAGGAGCGCCGCGACAGGGCGTTGAACGTGCTGGTGCATGGCGTGCCCTACATCAATTTCCTGGGTATTCGGTTCGACCGAAAGGGCGACGAGCTGACAGCCGTGATGCCCTATGCGGAGCGCCACATCGGCAATCCGGTGCTGCCCGCCCTGCACGGGGGGGCGACGGCGTCGTTTCTGGAGGTCACGGCGATCATCGGGCTGGGTTGGTCGATCCTGTGGGAAGAGATCGAGCAGGGCGAGGTCGATCCGGCCGCTATCTCACCTGAGTCGATCCCGCGCCTGCCAAAGACCATCGACTTTACCGTGGATTTCCTGCGGACCGGTTTGCCGCGCGATGCCTATGCGCGGGCGCGGGTCAATCGCTCCGGCCGCCGCTATGCCAGCGTTCATGTCGAGGCGTGGCAGGACAATCGGGAGCGAATGTTCGCGCAGGCCACCGGCCATTTCCTGATGCCCCCCCGTGGCTGAGCCGACAGCCGACACGCCCCGGGTCACCCACCGGCGCGTGTTGGCGATCGCCCTGCCGATCGTGTTGTCCAATGCGACGGTCCCGATCCTCGGCATCGTCGATACCGGCGTGGTCGGGCAGTTGGGGCAGGCGGCCCCGATCGGCGCCGTGGGGATCGGCGCAGTCATTCTGACGGCCGTCTACTGGGTGTTCGGATTTTTGCGGATGGGCACGACAGGACTGGTGGGCCAAGCCCGCGGTGCCTCGAACCACGCGGAGGTCGCGGCGCTGTTGACGCGCGCATTGCTGATCGCCGGGGGCGCTGGCGGGGCTATCATCCTGTTTCAACAGGCGATCTTTGCGGGTGCCTTTCTGGTGTCTCCGGCCAGCCCGGAGGTCGAGATCCTGGCGCGGGACTACATGTCCATCCGGGTCTGGTCGGCCCCCGCCGCAATTGCGATCTACGGCCTGACGGGCTGGTTGATCGCGCTGGAACGGACCCGGGCCGTGTTGGTGATTCAGGTTGCCATGAACGGCGTGAACATCGGTCTCGACCTCGTCTTTGTGTTGGCACTGGGATTCGGAGTCGAGGGCGTCGCCCTGGCGACCGTGATCGCCGAATGGTCGGGGGTCGCACTGGCGCTCTGGCTCTGCCGGGACGCATTTGCCACGCAACTCTGGCGGGACTGGGGGCGGGTGTTCGACCGCGCGCGGCTGATGCACATGGCGGGGGTCAACACCGACATCCTGGTCCGCTCGTTGCTGTTGCAGGCGATCTTCGTTTCCTTCCTGTTTTTCGGGGCGGGTCTGGGTGATGTCACGCTGGCTGCCAACCAGGTGCTGCTGCAGTTCCTTCAGGTCACGGCCTTTGCGTTGGACGGGTTCGCCTTTGCCGCCGAAGCGCTGGTGGCCCAGGCGATGGGCGCGCATCTGCGGGGGCAATTGCGGGACAGTGCGATCAAGACCAGCCAATGGGGACTGATCGCGGTGGTTCTATTGTCGGCATTGTTCGCAGTGGGCGGCACGACGATCATCGACGTGATGACCACCGCCGACTCGGTGCGCGCCGAAGCGCGGCTCTATCTGCCGTGGATGGTGGTGGCGCCGCTGATCGGCGTGGTGCCGTGGATGCTGGACGGAATCTTCATCGGGGCGACCCGGTCTCGCGATATGCGGAACATGATGATCCTGTCGGCCCTTGTCTATGGCGCGGCGATCGCGATCCTGTTGCCCAGCTTTGGCAATCATGGATTGTGGGCGGCGCTGATGGTGTCGTTCGTGGCGCGCGGGGTGACCTTGGGCCTGCGCTATCCGGCGCTGGAGCGGGCGGCGCTGCGACCGGTCTAGGCCGTTCCGACCGCCTCGGACACGCTGGCAAATCCGTCCCGTTCCAACAATGAATCAAGGTCGCGTACGATCTGTTCCACCAAGGCAATGCCGCCATAGACCAGAGCTGTGTACACCTGAACGGCCGACGCCCCCGCACGGATCTTGGCATAGGCCTGTGCGCCAGAGCCGACTCCGCCAACCCCGATCAGGGGAATGCGACCGCCGGTTTCGGCGGCCAGCCGTGCCAGAACCGCTGTGGATCTGTCAAACAGCGGTTGGCCCGACAGGCCGCCGGCCTCGCTGGCGTGACGGCTGTGCAGACCATCGCGGGACAGGGTCGTATTGGTGGCAATGATCCCGTTCACACCGACATTGCCTGCGACCTCTGCGATATCCGCGATCTCGGCATCGGTCAGGTCGGGGGCGATTTTCAGGAACACCGGTATGCGCCGTTCCAGCCCGTCCCGGACGTCAAGTACCCCGCGCAACAGCGCTTCCAGCGCCGCCTTGCCCTGCAGATCACGCAGGTTTTCGGTGTTGGGAGACGACACGTTGACGGTGGCGAAGTCCAGCATCGGCCCGCAGCGGCCCAGCACGCGGGCGAAATCCGCAGAGCGGTCCGCGCTGTCCTTGTTGGCACCAAGGTTCAGCCCGATCACCGCATCCGCCGGACGGTTGGCGAGTTGCGCGGCCATCGCCTCCATGCCCTCGTTGTTGAACCCGAATCGGTTGATTGCGGCCTGATCCTCCTTGAGGCGGAACAGGCGTGGTTTCGGGTTGCCGGGTTGTGGTCGGGGCGTTGTGGCACCGACTTCCAGAAAGCCGAAGCCAACACGGGCCAGCGGCGCCAGCGCCACCGCGTTCTTGTCGAGCCCCGCCGCAAGGCCGACGGGGTTGGGCAGATCCAGTCCGGCCACCTGCGTGCGCAGGCGCGGCGAGGTGATCGTGCCGGGCAGCCGGGTCAGACCGGCGTTCAGCGCCTTGAGCGACAGGCTGTGGGCCAGTTCCGGATCCATCTGGCGAAAGGCCGCCATGCCAAGCGAATCAAGCCAGCTCATACCATGCGTTCCGGAAAGATATGGCCCGTGATCCCCAGCGGCAGCGAGGTGTCCCAGGTCACTTCGTCCAGCCGCAGGTCGCGGTAAAGGTGCGGAAACAAGGCGCCGCCGCGTGACTCTTCCCATTTCAACGCCACACCCAGAGCGTCGGCGTCGAAGGCGACCAGGACAAGGTCGCTTTCAGCGCCAAAATGCTTGGCGGCGGTCTCGGTCACCTGTTCGGCGGTCGAGAAATGGATGAAGCCATCGGCCAGATCGACCGGGGCACCGGCCGTCTGTTTCGCAGCGCAGAACGAATCCCACTCGGGACGGCGGAAAATCTTGTAGATCAGCATTGTCGGGATGTGCCTGCTGCAGGCGCGCGGGTCAAGCGGAGGTCGTCAAACCGGCAAATCTTCGTGCCGGCAACGTACGGGAAAGTTTGACCCGGCCGAAAAACCCGGACAGTCTGCGACAAGAATATCCAACAGGAGTTGCCCGATGTTTACACGATTGCTCACCTCTGCGGCGGCGCTTGCTGCCCTCACTGGCGCAGCCGCAGCCGATTACAGCCTGACGGTTCTGCACACAAATGACTTTCATTCCCGGTTCGAGCCGATCTCGAAATACGACTCGGGCTGTTCGGAGGAAGACAACACAGAAGGCAAGTGCTTCGGCGGTTCGGCGCGCCTTGTCACTGCGGTCGAGGCGGCCCGGGCCCGTTCCAACAACTCTGTTCTGTTTGACGGCGGCGATCAGTTCCAGGGAACGCTGTTCTACACCTATTACAAGGGCAAGATGGCCGCCGAGTTCATGAACAAGCTCGGCTATGACGGCATGACCGTCGGCAACCACGAATTCGACGACGGACCCGAAGTGCTGCGCGGCTTCATGGACGCGGTCAACTTCCCCGTCGTGATGTCGAACGCCGATTTCAGCGGTGAGCCGATGCTGGCTGACAAGCTGTCGAAATCGACGGTCATCGAACGCGGCGGCGAGAAGATCGGCCTGATCGGCCTGACCCCGCAGGACACCGACGAACTGGCCAGCCCCGGCCCGAACGTCATCTTCACCGATCCGTCCGATGCTGTTCAGGGCGAAGTCGACAAGCTGACCGAGATGGGCGTGAACAAGATCGTCGTGCTCAGCCACTCGGGATACCTGGTGGACCAGAAGGTTGCCGCCGAAACGACCGGCGTCGACATCATCGTCGGCGGGCATGACAATACCTACCTGTCCAACACCTCCGACAAGGCCAAGGGTCCCTATCCGACCATGGTGGGGGACACCGCGATCGTGCAGGCCTATGCCTATGGCAAGTTCCTCGGTGAACTGAACGTCACCTTCGACGACGATGGCAAGATCATCGAAGCCGTGGGTGAGCCGCTCATCATGGATGCCAGTGTCGAAGAAGATGCCGCGTCCAAGGCCCGGATCGCCGAATTGGCCATTCCGCTGGACGAGATCCGCAACAGGGTTGTCGCCGAAGCCGCCGATGTGATCGAGGGCAACAAGGACGTCTGCCGCACGCAGGAATGCGCGATGGGCAACCTTGTGGCGGACGCCATGCTGGACCGCGTCAAGGACCAGGGCGTAACCATTGCGATCGCCAACTCGGGTGGGCTGCGCTCCAGCATCGACGCGGGCGAGGTGACGATGGGCGAGGTGCTGACGGTGCTGCCGTTCCAGAACACCCTGTCGACCTTCCATGTGTCCGGTCAGACGGTGATCGACGCGCTGGAAAACGGGGTCAGCCAGGTCGAGGAGGTCAAGGGCCGGTTCCCGCAGGTCGCCGGCCTGAAGTTCACCTGGGATCCGACGGTGGCACCGAACGAGGGTCGCATTCAGGAAGTCATGGTGATGGAGGGCGACGCTTGGGTGCCGATCGACCCGGCCAAGGACTACGGCCTCGTCTCCAACAACTTTGTCCGCACCGGGGGTGATGGATTCAAGATGTTCGTGGATGCGGAGAAGGCCTATGACTTTGGTCCGGATCTGGCCGATGTGACGGCCGAGTACCTTGCCAAGTCCGGCCCGTACAAGCCCTACACCGACGGTCGCATCGCGATGAAGTAACCGGAATTCCGGCATCAGGGCCCCGGCAGGCATTGCGTCTGCCGGGGCCCTTTTTTTTGACCTGCGGCAACTGCAAGGTTGCTCCCGGGTTCAGAATCGGCCCAATCCCCAAAAGGGAACGCCACAGTGGGGCCGGATCGATCGGTCAAAGGGGAAGTCGCCATGAAAACGCTCACGCTCACCACCATTCTGGCCCTGTCCGCCGTCGCGGCCGGTGCCGAGGAACTTCATGTCCTCAACTGGTCGGATTACATCGACGACAGCCTGCTGGAGAAATTCGAGCAGGAGACCGGGATCAAGGTCGTCTATGACGTGTTCGATTCCAACGAGGTGCTGGAGGCCAAGCTGCTGGCGGGGAAGTCCGGATATGACGTGGTTGTGCCCTCCGACAGCTTTCTGCGCAGGCAGATCACGGCAGGCGCGTTCATGAAGCTGGATCAGGAAAAGCTGACCAATGCTGGCAACCAGTGGGACGTGATCACGTCGCGCACCCTGCAATTCGACCCCGACAACGCCTATTCGGTCAACTACCAGTGGGGCACCACCGGGGTTGGCATCAACGTGGACAAGGTCAAGGCGGCGCTTGGTGAGGATGCACCGGTGGATTCGCTGGCCCTGATCCTTGATCCGGCAAACATGGAAAGGCTCGCCGATTGCGGTGTGTATTTTCTCGATGCGCCGGTGGAGATGATACCGGCGGCGCTGAATTACGTCGGCGAAGACCCCAACAGCCGGGACAAGGCTGCCCTGGACAAGGCCGAAGCCGCCCTGACCGCAGTGCGCCCGTTCGTGCGCAAGTATCACAGCTCCGAATACATCAGCGCGCTGGCCAATGGTGACGTCTGCGTTGCGGTGGGGTGGTCGGGCGATGTCCTGCAGGCGCGGGACCGCGCCGACGAAGCCGGAAACGGGGTCGAGATCGCGTATCATCCATTCCGCGAAGGCTCGGCGATGTGGTTCGACCAGATGGCGATTCCGGTCGATGCGCCCAACCCGGACGGCGCCCATGCCTTCCTGAACTTCATGTTGGTCCCCGAGAACATCGCGGCGGTGTCGAACTTTGTCTATTATGCCAACGGCAACCTGCCTGCTCAGGAGTACCTGGAGGACGACGTGATCGGGGATCCCGCGATCTATCCGTCGCAGGCGACGCTCGACACGTTGTTCGTGTTCAACGGCTGGGACCCCAAAACCCAGCGTCTGGCCACCCGGCTGTGGACCCGCGTCAAGTCGGGCACCTGAGCCAGGAGCGGACCGTTCCCATCAGGTCAAACGATCGTTAGGCTCGCGTCATGTGCGGACGCCTCGTGAACACAATGCCCAGCGATGCCATGGCGCGGCTGTTTTCGGCCGCGCCCGCGAACGACCTGCCGGACAGCGCGCGTTACAATATCTGCCCGACGAATTCGCTTGCCGTGGCCGTGTCCGACGGATCGCAGCGGCGGCTGGTGTCAATGCGCTGGGGATTCCTGCCGCATTGGTACAAGACCCCGACCGATGGCCCGCTGCTGATCAATGCCCGGGCCGAGACCATCGCCGACAAACCCGCCTTTCGCGCGGCGGCCCGACAGCGGCGCTGCCTTGTGGCGGCGGATGGCTTTTATGAATGGACCAAGGGCGACGGCGGCGCCCGGTTGCCGTGGTATATTCACCCTACCGGCGAAACCCCGATGGTCATGGCAGGGATCTGGCAGGACTGGGCGCAGGGCGACGACCGGATGTCGACGGTCGCCATCGTGACCTGCGCCTCCGGCAACGGCATGGAGACGCTGCACCATAGAATGCCGGTGATCCTCGACCCCTCCGACTGGCCTCTGTGGCTGGGCGAGGCCGGCAAAGGCGCGGCCCTGCTGATGCAACCTGCGCCGACGGGCAGCCTGACGTGGTTCAGGGTCGATCCGAAGGTCAATTCCAATCGTGCCGCCGGTGCCGACCTGATTGCGCCGCTCGCGGCCTGACGTCACTCCGACGCGAAACGCTCCAGGTGGTCGAGCGCGCCAAGATCGGCAAGGCTTGCGTGAAACGCCGGCCAGTTGGAGACCTTGTCCGGCGCAGAGCTGTTGCGGTCCTGGCGAACGTAGCCAAGGTTGGCGTCCCATGGCGATGTCACCCCGACGCCTGTCGCAACGCGGGCGATGACCCGCTTGATCGGTTGCTTCAACCGCAGTTCGGATCGGACCTGGGTTTTCAGGCCCAGCGACCGGAGTTTCGTGCGCAGCTGCCTCAGCGTTGCCGCGTCCGTTGTCAGGATATCGTCTTCGTAGTTCACTCCGACGGATGGGCGTCCGTGCCGCGCCACCATCGCATCGACAAAGGCGAACCAGTCCGACCGGTTGCTATGCCAGTCGAGAAAGTCCTGAACGTCCAGCGCCGGGCGGATGTCGGTTGTTTCCTTCAGGATCCAGGCCTGAGTGTGAAGGGCCTTCTGATACGAGATATAGGTGTCGATCGGTCGCCGCCTGACGATCAGGAAACGGGTGTCGTTTGCCCGGCCGAACTGTTCCTCGATCACGTCCCTCGGCAAGTGATCCTGGAAGATCTTCACGCTCACGGCGCGGCTTCCCGGTTCGGCCGAGGCCCGCAGGACCTGCAAGGCCTCTGGCAGGTTGTCGTGGATCCAGTGCTTCAGGGCGGGGTCTCCCATCGGGGCGAACACTTGGCCGGCGGCCTCTTGAAAGCCATCCAGCAGCGCAGGTCCGCAGTGTGTGGGTCCGTTTCCGTGAAAGATCTCCAGGTTGACGCTGATGCCGGACAGACATTGCAGCAGGCGGCACAGGTGATTGGTGCCGGATCGTGCGGTCGACAGCATGCACAGAAACGGAACCGGCGCGGATGTCATTGGGTTTCGGGTCCGAATGACTGCTGCGCGCGGAGCGTTTCCAGAACAAAATCGATCTCTGCATCCTTCATCCAGAGCTGCGGCATCAGCGCGCCGGGAATCACATCGGGGTTGCGCAGGTACGCGATAAGCCGCTCCTCGGTCCAGGTGCCACCCGCGTCCCGCATGGCGTTGGAATAGACGTGTCCTTCGACCGAGCCGACCGGTCGCCCAAGCAACCCAACAAGGTGGGGCCCAATTCCGCCGGTCTCTCGCCAGAGCGCGTGGCATTCGGCACATTTGTCTTCGTAAACCGCTTGCGGCCCACCGTTCAGCGAGGCGAGCGCGTCCATGGCAACATCGCTCCGCGTTGCCGCGGCGGCCCCCCAGTCGGTTTCCAGCGGTCGCGCCGTGTTGCGCAGAACCAGCAGGCCGTCGCTGTCGGTCAAGACCATGATCTTGCCGTCCGGCGTCGTTGCAATGTCACGCAGTCGTTCGCCCAAAGCCAGTGGTTCGGCATAGATCACGCGCCCTTCCTCCAGCCGCAGCCTGAACAGCGTGCGCGCGCGCAAGGAGCCGACCAGAAGATCCCCCTGCCAAAGCGGGAACTGGCCAACTGGCGCCTCGATGAGGTTCGACACGCCGATTGCGGGAATCCAGGAAAACAGCGGGGCCTGATAACCTTGGTGGCGCCCCTGAATCGGATTGGTGGGCCATGGCCGGTCACCATAATTGGTGCCAAGCGTCACCCAGGGCCATCCCAAATGCCCTCCCTCGACCAGTTCGTTCACCTCGTCACCGCCTTGCGGCCCGTGATCGGTGGCAAAGATCTTCCCGTCCGCGCTGGCCATAAGGCCCTGCGAGTTCCTGAGCCCTTCGGCAAAGATGGTTGCGGTGCCGGTGGCGAGGTCGATCCGAAGTACGCGCCCCAGATCGTTATCGTCCATGTCGTAGGCGGTATCGGCGCCGTTCTTTCCGTGATCTCCGACGGTAAACAACACAGAGCCGGGCTCCGCTGCAATCAACCGACCGCCGGAATGGTCGCCAAACCAGCTCCGGTTGGGGTTTTTCGATTCGGGGATGGCGGCAACGCAAGGATTTGCGGCAAAGAATGGTTCGAACGGCCCGACCGGCGTCAGGTCGGCCGCGAGCCAGACCTGACTGATCCTGAGCTGGATGCATTCGTCGTCATAGGCATCGTGCGATACAAGCAACCGGTACCCGTCGCCTTCAGGCAGCACCAGCAGGTCGAGCGCCCGCACAAAATGTTGGGGGAACCGTCGGTCGGCGGCCATGTTGCTGTTTGCCAATCCGTCGAAGTTCATTTGCGGCCTGTCCGGGAACGGGGTCAGTGATCCATCGCTGTCCATCCGAGACAGCTCACCCCGTGACGTGACAAGCAGCAAACGATCCCCGACCACCGCCACCGCGCCCCCGCGCCCCTGCGACGCAGGAAGCGGAATGCGAAGGATTTCGAGTGCGTGGAGGGCCGTTGGAAAGGGCTGCCAACCCGCCCCGGGGACAAGCCAGGGTCTTTCGGCGTCGGCCGCGATGCGCCGCGCGCTCTCGGAGACCCAGCGGTTGGCCGCGCCGGCAGCGAGTCGGTCGTCGGCCAGCCGCATATGGGTCCATTTTGTGCCGCCAACAAAGCCTGCGCCGAGAATTCCGACCACAGCCAAGGCTACCAGCCCCGCCCACCAGAGGTGTCTCATCGTAGCTCGTGCTCCACTCAACCTCTTTCGGTGCCGGTGACACTGTTCGACAGCCGCGTCAGCAACTGGCTCGTGCCGGCTTTCAGGCGACGACTTCCAGCGTAGGCGCTGCCCAATACCACCTGCAACGGACGCGGCAAATAGGTGGCGAGGCAAATTGCCGACACCAGCAGGACCTCGCGCCGCGCCGCCATCGACGCCCCACCGGCCCGCCAGCAGGCCAGGATCAACCGTCGTGCGGCGGGGATATCCCCGGCGTTATAGGCAAGGGCCGCGCAATACTCATACTGGTTGCCCTCGGCGATTGGCCGGACACTTTCCCAGATCTCGGGGGCGCGAGCTTTCTGATCGTCGACGACCCGCCGCCACCCCGCGTGCATCGCTTGCCAGTCGCGGGTGGCCTGGCCCGAATGCCGCCGGTAGTCGCACAGGACCTCGCAAATTGCGACGACCGTGTCGGGCGAGCGCGAGGCAACCTTCAACCACAGATCGAAATCCTCGTAGGTCCGGAGAGTCTCGTCGAACCCGCCTTCGGCCAGCAACGCGTCGCGCCGGGCGATCACGGTGCTGGTATGGATGACATTGCGTTCCAGAAGCTTGGCGTGGCTCAGCGCGCTTTGTGCGGGGACCATCGGCTCGTGCAGGTCCCTGCCATCCTCGGCAACGAACCGAAAGCCCGAGAACGACAGCGCGATATCGGGACGTTCCTGCATCAGGGCGATGTGTTTTGCGGCCTTGTCCGGCGACCAGCGGTCGTCTGCGTCCAGAAACCCGACAAGCGCGGCGTCTGTCCGGGCGATGCCCAGGTTGCGGGCCGAGGACGGGCCGCCGCGGTCCTGTCGCAGCAATCGCAGCCGCGGGTTGCCCTGCCGCGCGGCGATGATCCGTTCGACCAATGCGGGCGAGTCATCCTCCGATCCGTCGTCGACCACGAGGATTTCGAAATCATCCGTTGTCTGGCAGAACAGGCTGTCCAGTGCTTCCTGAATGAAGCGTGCTCCGTTGTGCACCGGCATCACGACACAGAGTGGCGGCGTGGTCATTTCCCGATGACGGCCTTGATGCTCTCGACCGCCATGGTCACGCGGCTCGGCGGCGGGACGGTCCCGAACTCTGCGTGGTGCGCGTCCATCTTTGCGCGCCCTTTCAACGTGGAGCTTTCGCGGCGCACGCTGTGGCTGATGCCGCAGAACTGGTTGCACTTGCGCATCCGGGCGCGGACGGCAGAGCTGGTGGTCCAGAAATCGGTCAGATCGCCCGGATTGACCAGCTTTCGTCCCGGGAACATGTGCGAAAAGCACAGGCGCGCCGTCCCGTAGTGGTCAATCATCACGTTGCGTTCGTAAGTGTTGCAGATATGGGCGTCGGTGCCTGTGCCGGCTCCCCAGCCACGCGCGATCGCCTCGGGCGAAATCTTGTCCAGGGACCTGAAATACATGCCGGTCTGGCCCATCCAGGCCGGGTTCAGCCCCAGCCCGTATTTCTGATCACAGGCCTGCAGGATCGTTTCCAGTTCGTCCCCGTCGACGCCCGACTCCGCCGCAAAGAACGGATCGGTTTCACCGGCTTGGCCAAAGGATGGTTGCAGGAAGTTCAATTTCAGCTGGTCCGCACCAAGATCGTTCAGGACATAGTCGTAGAACCCGTCGATCAGCTTGTAATTGCTGGCAAAGATCAGGCCCATCACATAGATGCGCGTGTCTTCGGCCCCAAGTCGCTTCTTGGCTTCCACCAGCAGCCGGATCGCCCGCGTGGCCTTTTCGAACGCGCCCTTTACCCCGCGTGTCTCGTCGTGAATCTCGGGAATGTGGCTATTGAGCGAAATCGAAATCTCGTGCGGGCCGTCGGTGATCATCTTTTCGGCCACTTCGGCGCGCCGGATGCGGGTTCCGTTGACCACCGACAGCACCCGCAGTTCCCGTTCGCGCGCGGCCATCGTCAGATCAAAATAATCGTTGAAATCCAGCATCGGCTCGCCACCGCAGATTACCAGGTTGCCATTCGGGTTGAGGCTGGCGAACTCGCTCAGGATCTCCCGCTTGTGATCGATCGACAGGTAGTTCGGCTTGTCGTCGTCAGTACGTTGCCAAAAGTCGCAGTGGGTGCAGCGCAGATTGCACCGCTTGTTCACTTCCATGAAAACAAACCGTGGTGGCGGAAAAGAACTGCTCGACATAAATGGTTTCCTCGGTATCAAAAGGGCCTTGAACAGCACCTTTTCACGAATTTACAGCTTGTGGAACCCATGCGAATTCCGTCGCGACCGATACGATTCATTCAATCTGTTCCGAGGGAACGCCCCGTGATGGCGTTTAGATGACGATCGAACGCTCTGTTCTCTGGACAACGTCGCAGTTCGTGACGGTGATCCTGATCGAACTGGCGGGGCTCGCCGTCATCGCGCGGATCCTGACACCAACAGATTTCGGGATCTACGCCGCAGCCTTTGCGTTGTTCCAGCTTGGCCAGTTCCTGAGCCAGTTCGGGTTGCACACCGTCATCATGCGGGCCGAGACGCTTGATCTGGTGTTTCGGCGCGAGGTCGTCGCGATCATTGCCACGGCCTGCCTGATCGTCGTCGTGGTCCTGTCGGGTGGGCTGGTGTTGGTTCCGGATCTGTTCCCTGACCGGGGCGCCGCGCGTCTGTTGATGTGGATGCTGCCCTTGATCCCTCTGGCGAGCTTTGCGATGGCGAGCCATTCGCTGCTTCAGCGGCAGCTGGAGTTCCCCAAGCTGTTCGTCGTTCGGGTGGGATCGACATTGTTGTTCAACCTCGTCGCGATCCCGCTGGCGGTTCGGGGCTGCGGGCCGTCAAGCCTTGTTGCCGGGCTCTACGCCAGCATCGCCGCCCATGCATTGGTGACGAATGCCCTGACGCGGGGTGCCTTTCTGGTGTCTCCGGCGTTTTCCGGCCGCGGCAAGAGCACACGGTTTGCATCCATCGTGTTCGCGACAACCGCCGCTGGCCAGGCCGAGCTGGCGCTGACCCCCTACCTCATCGGACGGTTGATCGATTTTGCAACCCTTGGTCTGTATTCCCGGGCCTACGAGATCGTCCGCCACTCTCAGCGGATCGTGCAGGAAACGATCTTGCCGGTCCTGTCGCCTTATGCGTTCAAGGAGGCGCGCGAGGGACAGGATCTGCGACCGATGTTCCTGAACGCACTGGCCTATATCACCTTGCTGGCCTGGCCGATGGCCGCGTTGCTCTTTGCGGTTGCCCCGCCTTTGGTCGGGGTGCTGTTGGGGGCGCAATGGGCGGAAGTTCCCGCCATTCTGCAGATCCTGACGCTGGAGCTTCTGGCGTTTCCGCTGATGGCGGCAGCGCGGATTTTCCTAGTGGCTCGGGGCAAGGAGGCTGTCGTTCTGGTTCAGGCGTTGCTGTTCGCGGCCTTGGCCCTCGGGTCCGTTGTGTTCCTGTTCCCTGCCGGGGTGCATGTCGTGGCGATGGCACTGGTTCTGGTGCATGCGATCCAGATGGTCGCTGCCATGATCGTGGTCCGTTCCAGCATGTCGCTGTCCATGGCTGCCCTTGGAGCCGCGTTATGGCCAAGCGCGGTCGCGGCAATCGCTGTCCTTGTTCCCGCGGTTCTGATCGGTCAACTGGGGGACGGATCTGTCGGCGGCGATGCACTGGTCGTGGGCGGGGCAATCGTTGTGTCGGCGGTTTGTTGGCTGGTGGCGATCCTTTTGACAGGGCATCCGGCGGGCCCACGCGGTCGAGATCTCCTTCGCCGCTTGCGGACAGGGTCGGGATAGGGCTTCTTCGGAGCGCCGGATCCGGGATTGACCCGGTGTCAAGCCACCTCCAAGGTTGCGCGTTGATTGAAAGTGACGTTTCGCCAGCATTGGGTAACGTTTGACGGTGTGTTCAAGGGATCGGGATGGTGCATGTCTGACGCAAGTGGAGACGCCGACGACCTGCGCGAAGCCTCAGGGGCACCCTATTGCATGGCGCCGTGGGTGCACCTGCATGTGACTGGCGGGGGCAATGTGACGCCATGCTGCCGGATCGCGAAACCGCTCGCCAACATCAACCGCGACGGCCTGCCTGACATCTGGAACGGCGCGGCGATGCGCCGGTTGCGCCTGCGCTTCCGGTCGGGGGACATGGACCCGCTGTGTTGGCGATGTCGGTCACACGAGGAGACGGGCATCGAAAGCTACCGGCAACTGCTGACCCGGCGCTTTGGGCATCATCGTGATTGGGTCGACGAGACCGGGGCCGACGGATCTGTCACGACCGCGCGACCGATCTATTGGGACATCCGGTTTTCCAATATCTGCAATTTCCGGTGCCGTACCTGCTGGCACGGCGCCAGTTCGCGATGGTACGGCGATGCCGTGAAACTGGGAACTCAGGTAGCAGACACCCCGGTGATCCAGAACGTTCAGAACTCGGCGCAGTTTCTCGACGCCTTGCAGACCTTCGCGCCGGATGTGGAAGAGATCGTCTTTGCCGGTGGCGAGCCCCTGATCACCGATGAACACTACCGTATCCTCGAAGGGTTGATCGCTCGTGGAATCGACGGGGTCAAGCTGCGGTATGTGACCAACCTGTCAGAGCTTCGCTACCGGCGGACCGATGTTGTCGCCTTGTGGAACAAGTTTCCGGATGTGGAGGTCAACGCCAGCCTTGATGGTATCGGCGCGCGCGGCGAACTGGTGCGCAAGGATCTGTCGTGGCCGCGATTCCAGCAGAACGTGCATCGAATTCGCGCCGAGGCTCCCCATGTGCTGTTCGGTGTCGACATGACGGTGTCGGTGCTGAACCTGTTCCAGCTTCCGCAGATTCAACAGACGTTACTGGAAGAGGGGCTGGTGGAGGACGGGCGCCTTGACCTGCGCCCCCTGCACGACCCGGCGCACTACAATATCAAGATGCTCCCCCGCGCGATGAAAGTGCGGGCGGCTGGAATGCTGCATCGGCAGGCTGACTGGATCGCGGATCGTGGTGCCCGGCTCGGGCTTCCCGATACCATGGTGTCTGGCGAGCGTGAAAAGCTTGAAACCCTCGTGACCTTCATGAACGCAGAGGACCTGTCAGAACACTTGCTGGCGTTCTCGCGCGTGACGCGGTCTCTCGATCGGTTGCGAGACGAACAGGTGGCGGATATCTGCCCGGAACTGCGCCCGCTCGTCGAACGTCCTTTGCTGGCCTCGGGGCGTGGCTCGATGCGATTGCTGCGCTCAAAGCTCGTCGGTGCCGTCAATCGCGCCGCGCGGGGCACCGCGAGGTCGTGAAGGGTACGGCACAAGGCCAGTGACCGGTGGCTTGCAAAGCAAACCACCGACCATAGCGCATCACGGCATCAGGATTTGGTGTCAGCCAGATAGGCCTTCAAGGATGCCTCCGTGCCATTCTCCCACAGCCCGTTCAGGGCAGCCGTGAACGCCTCGCGGAACACCGGCGACTGGCCGACTTGTCCGTAGATATCGCTCATTGCAAGCCAGGCTTCCGGATTGTCCCGTGCCTCCTTGGCGTTCTGCTGAAGTCGGCTCCACGAGGGGTCGTTCTCGGCAAACTCTTCCAGATGCTCGCCCGTGCCAAAGCAGTAGCGGCACCACAGGGCGCTGGCGAGCGCCAGCCCGTCGACAGACCGTCCAGCGCTCAGGCAATCGGCGGCAGAGGGGACGATGAACTTGGGCTGCCGGTTGGATCCGTCAAAGCAGAGCCGAAGGATCGTGTCCTCGATGCGCGGGTTGGAAAAACGGTTTTCGATCAACTCGAAATACTCGGTCAGCGAGGTGTCCGGCACCGGCGGCACGATCGGAATGACCTCTGTCTGCTCGACCTTCTCCAGGAACGCCCGGATCAGCGGGTGGTTCATCGCATCGTGCGCATATTCCATCCCGAGCAGCACGCCAGGGTAGGCGATCATTGCGTGACCGCCGTTCAAGATGCGGATCTTCATGTGTTCGTAGGGGGTTACGTCCTCGACGAACTGCACGCCGACCTCTTCAAGGGCCGGCCGACCGGCGGTGAACTTGTCCTCCAGAACCCACTGCCGGAAGGGCTCGCAGAACACCGGGCGGGCATCCTCGAGGCCAAACGTATCGCGCAGGTGGTTGCGGCGGGCTTCGGTGGTGGCGGGCGTGATGCGATCGACCATACCATTCGGAAAAGCCACCTCGTCGGATATCCAACGAGCGAGATCCGCGTCCTGTCCCGCCGCGATTCCGACAACCGCCGCGCGCGTCACGGTGCCATTGTGCGGAACGTTGTCGCACGACATGACGGTGAACGGCACCGCGCCCGCATCGCGCCGTGCGCGCAGTCCGGCCACGATGGCGCCAAAGACCGTCGTGGGGGCATCGGGGTTGGCGATGTCGGCCATGATCGACGGATTGGTCGGATCGAAGTTGCCGGAGGCCGGATCGATGAAATACCCGCCTTCTGTTACCGTGAGCGAGACGATCCGGATCGCGGGGTCGTGCATGGCCCGCAGGATTCCGGCATGCCCGGGTTCGACCGGCACAAAATCCGTCATCGCACCGACAATCCGGCCACGATCGCCATCTGCGTCCTGCTCCAGAACCGTGTACAGGCAATCCTGTGACTTCAACGCATCGCGCATCGCCGCGTCGGCAGGCATGACACCCGCGCCGAGAATGCCCCAGTCATTGGCTCCTCCCTTTGCCAGAAGGTCGTCGAGGTAGACCGCCTGGTGGGCGCGGTGGAAATTGCCAAGACCGACATGCAGGATGCCCGCTGTCACGGTTGACCGGTCATAAGTCGGGTGCGCGATCTCCGAATGAAGATCGCCGAGCGTTTCAGAAGAAAGTTTCATCGTATCAGCTCATCCATTGGCCGCCGTCGACATTGCATGTCTGGGCGATGTTATAATTGACCTCGTCCGAAGCCAGGAAAACAGCCATGCCAGCAGGTTCTTCGGGCCTTGCTATACGTCCGAAGGGCACGCCTGCACCGGCGGGTTCCGTCTTTTTGCCGCGTTGTCCGCCTTCTGCGGCGGCGAACTTGGCGTCCACGCCTGCCCAGTGTCCACCGTCGACGACGCCGGGTTGGTGCCGGCGATGGCGCCCGCGACACCCTCGCCGACATTGGCCCGCGCAGAGGTCTTGCCGATACCGCGGGCCGAGCCTGTCATCAGGGTGGGTTTCCCTTCCAGGCGTCTCATCGGATAGCGAGGCCTTGTTTGTCGAACTTGTGGATCTGGTCGAGTTGGGGTGTGAGGTAGATTGTGTCGCCGTGGTTTACGGCGATGTCTCCCGAGATGCGGACGGTGATCATGTCGGCCAGTCCGGTGTCATGGACGTGGATGAAGGTGTCCGA
>CANLZY010000026.1 GCA_947495685.1 uncultured Tropicimonas sp. | reverse complement strand
TTGGGTCTCTTGATCGTCATCTATGGTCCTCCGCTTCCTAATCATAGGGGCGGACCACTTCATTGGGGGAGGCTCAATCGGCACGCCCGGGCTCTCACTGGAGAAGTTCAAGACCATGAGCTTTGAAGATGTAGTTGCCGACCAATTGTCACCCGAACGGCTCACGACATTCCGAACGTCTTACCTTGGGGCGTTCAACACATTCCGGCGTGAAGTCGAAGGCGCGGGCCTGACGCTCGATATCGTCCCGGAACGGTTTGATCGTATTGCGTCTCTTGCCACCTGAAAGGGTCTGTCGGATTGCCGTGCACTGTGATCGACCAGCCGCTTCACGAACAGTCCCGTCAACCTTCGTTTGTTATCGCCGCCCGATAGGCGGCTGACATCACGGTTTGCAGGCGGGCGACGTCGCTGTCCACGCTGGCGGCCGGATCACAGTTGAACGTTTCAAGAACGTCGATACTGATGGTTCCGGCCTTGGGCACGAAGGCCTTGCGCGGCAGCAGGCGGTCGGAATTCGAGATCACGACAGGGCGGATGGTGCGGCCGGTTTCCCTGGCGACCAGAAGTGCCCCGGCCTTGAAATCCCCCAACCCGTCAGAATGCGTGCGGGTGCCTTCCGGAAACAGGATCAGCGAGCGGCGCTCTGGCATTCCGGCGACGGCATCGGTCAGGACCTGCAACGCTTGCTTGCCGCTCTTGCGGTCAATCTCGACCAGGCCCGCGGCCCGAAACCCGCGCCCGATCAGCACATTTTCGAACAGTTCCTTCTTGGCGCCGAAAGTAACCCACTTTTCGCTCGGTACGTTCGACAGCAGCGCAAACCCGTCGAGGTGACTCCGGTGGTTGACGGTGAACAGGCTGTTCATGTCGTCCGCCATCCGCGCAACCGAGGCGTCGCTGATCGATACCCGAACGCTGAGAAACCATAGCAGCCAGCCGCAACTACGCGGAACCAGGCGCCAATACCAGGCACGGAACCCCTTGCGATGTTCGCACAGGTAAGGCGCGACGCAGATGAACAGGAACAACAGCGGACCGGCGACGACCAGCCCAAGGAGCTTTGCAATGCGTATCAACGGAGTATCCCCGATCCGGACAGGAGCAACATCTGCGGAAAGGGGCGGCGCAATGGCCCTAGACCGACGGTCGCGATGGACGTCTAGCGGAGCCCGGTGTCCCGCGATTTCGACCGTAAGTCAACATTCTGAAACGGCGAGAGCGCCCGGTATTTCACCGGGCGCCCCCTATCAGCTGCACTGTCCGGTTCTGCGACCGTTTTCGATCAGAACGGGCTGTCGGGATAGTAGAACTTGGCGGCGTTCTCCTGGGTGATCAGGACCGAACCGATGACGAACTTGCCGGAAACCGGCGCGTTCGACACGAAGTTCAACGCGGTCATCTCGATGGCGGTGGCGCTCATCGACGGGGGATAGGTCACGTTGGCCTTGATGTAGGGGTCGCCATCGGCAACCTTCTTGATCATTTCCTTCATACCAGCGCCGCCGACGACCCACATTTCGTCCATGCGGTCGGCTTCCTTGATGGCGGCAAGAACACCAACGGCCATGTCGTCATCCGATGCCCAGACAGCATCGATTTCCGGGTACTTGGACAGGAAGTCCTGCATCACCTTGAAGGCATCGTCCCGGTTCCAGTTGCCGTGTTCCATACCGAGGATCTCGATACCTGTGCCTTCGATGGCCCCCTGGAAGCCCTCGACACGCTCGTTGTCGATGGTTGTCGGGATACCGCGAAGAACCACGACCTTGCCGCCATCAGGCAGCATCTCCTTGAAGAACATGCCCGAGGTGGTGCCGAAGCCGGGGTTGTCGCCTGCCACGTACAGGTCTTCGATGCCGTCTTCGGACAAGCCGCGGTCGATCACCGTGACCCAGGCGCCCGATGCCTTCACGCGCTTGACCGGTGCGGTCAGCGGCTCGGATTCGAACGGCAGCACGACGAGAGCGTCGATGTTGCGGGTGGCCATCATGTCTTCGATGTCATTGACCTGCTTGGAAGGATCCGACGCGGTCGACAGAACGAAGTCGAGCTCCGGATAGGTGGCCTCCAGTCGCTTGATGGCTTCCTTGGCATGGAAGTTCATGCCACCGGCCCAACCGTGGGTCGCCGCCGGGATCGACACCCCGATGACCGTTGTATCGGCTGCCAGCGTCGCCCCGGCCGACATCACCACAGCAATCGCCGTGGCCCCGAACAGATGTTTCATTTTCATGGTCTCTCTCCCTTTTTTCGCCCCGCGACGGGGCAGTTTCCCGTCAGCGGGATGTCTTTCTGGCGCGCTGCAACACGACGGCCAGAATGATGATCAGGCCCTGGATCGCCCCGTTCAGATACGGGCTCACAAGGTCCGTGAGGTTCAGAATGTTGTCGATCAGCCCGAGGATCAGCACACCGACAACGGTGCCCCAAACCCGGCCGAAGCCCCCCGACAACAATGTGCCGCCGATGATCACGGCCGCAATGGTCTCAAGCTCCCACAAGGTGCCGGTGGAGTTCGAAGCAGAGCCAAGCCGCGGCACGTAGAGCACCGAGGCAAGCCCGACCAGGATCCCGAGGACGACATAGGTGGTCATGCGAACGCGCTGGACATGCACGGCAGAGAACCGGGCAACCTGCTCGTTGGAACCTATGGCGGAACAGTGGCGGCCATAGGTTGTGTGGCGCATGGCGATCTCGCCGATGATCGCCACGACAGCGAAGACGATGATCGGCCAGCGGATGCCGAACAGGCCACCGTAGTACACCGGCTCGTACAGGCTTCCGATCGAGAAATTCAGCGAGATCGTGCCGCCATCGGCCAGCCATGTGACCAGCGAGCGGAAGATCACCATCGACCCAAGCGTCACGATGAACGCCTCGATGCTCATGCGGGTGATGAGAAACCCGTTCGCCGCCCCTGCCAGCGCACCGACCAACAGCCCGGTGCCCATGCCAATCAGGATCACGAACCAGCCCGCGCCTAGGCCCGGCAACAGCGCGTTCATGACCATGATCATTATCCCGGCGATGAAGGCCGTCATGGAGCCAACCGAAAGGTCCAACCCGCCGGCGGTTATGACAAAGGTCATCCCGACCGCGATGATGCCGATGAACGACGACCGCGACAGCACGTTGGTGATGTTCTTGGAGGCCAGAAAGTCGGGGTTCAGCAACGCGCCGATCACGATCAGCGCGACCAGCGCAAGGATCGGCCCCAACGCCTGCACGTCCAGTTTGAACCCTGTCTTGTTGGGGGCATTTGCGTTCGTGTCAGCCATTCCCGTTGCCCTTTTTGTCCAGTCCCATTGCGAGGCGCACGATGGTGTCCTCGTTCACGTCGGCGCCGTTTACCTCGCCGGCGATCTCGCCGCGCCGCATCACACAGACACGGTCACACAGCCCGATCACCTCGGTCATCTCGGAGGAAATGACGATCACCGAATGACCTTCGTCGGCCAGCCGGTGAATGAACGTGTAGAATTGCTGTTTGGTGCCGACGTCGATCCCGCGTGTGGGTTCGTCGATGATGACGATCTGCGGATCGGCCAGCATGATCTTGGCCAGCAGTACCTTCTGCTGGTTGCCGCCGGACATGTTGCCCACCAGCACGTCGCGCGACGGCGCGCGAATGTCAAATTCCTCGATCGCCTTGTCCAGCGCGACCTCCTCGGCCTTGCTGTCGATGAGGATGTTGGAGAATTTCTTCAGCGCCAGAAGCGTCAGGTTGCGCCGCATGTCCTGCGTCAGGATCAGCCCGTGTTCCTTGCGGTCCTCGGGCAGGTAGACAAGGCCGGCGTTCATCGCCGCCTCGACAGAATGGATGTGGATCGGTGCGCCGTTGATCGCGACGGATCCGGTAGAATGGCGGACGCCGATCAGACCCTCCATCAGTTCGGTCCGTCCGGAGCCTACGAGCCCCGCAAAACCGAGGATTTCACCCCGCCGAAGGGTAAAGGACACATCCTTGACCAGCGTTCCGATGGTGAAGTTCTTTACCTCCAGAACCGGATCAGCCCCGTCGCTGTGATGCTTGCGGGGGAACATGTCGGACAGCTCTCGGCCGACCATGGCCTCGGCCATCTGGTCCTCGTTCATCTCGCCGCGTTCGGCGGTCCGCACGATCCGGCCGTCGCGCATGACCGTGACACGATCCGCAATGCGGGCGACCTCGTCCAGCTTGTGCGAGGTGTAGAGGATCGCCGTGCCCTCGGCCTTGAGCCGCTCGATCTGCTTGAACAGCACCGCCGTTTCGCGCGTCGTCAGCGCAGCGGTGGGCTCATCCATGATCAGCACCCGCGCCTTTCGCGACAGTGCCTTGGCGATCTCGACCATCTGCTTTTCGGGAACCGAAATGTCAGAGGTCTTGATCCGCGGGTCGAGCGGGGTTTCCAGCCCTTCCAGCAGGTCACGGGTCTGGGCACGCATGCTTGCGTGGTCCAGCAGCCAGCCCTTCTTCAATTCGTGGCCGAGAAAGATGTTCTGCTCGACCGACAGCGCCTGCGCGAGGTTGAATTCCTGGTGAATGAGGGTCACGCCCATCGCCTCGGCCTCGCGGGAGCGCTCGAAGGTGACAGGTTTGCCATCCAACTCGATCACCCCGTCCGAAGCCGCGAGATAGCCGGACATGATCTTCATCGCGGTCGACTTGCCGGCGCCGTTTTCGCCGATTAGGGCATGAACTTCACCCGGGTGCAGCTCGATCGAGATGTCATACAGAATCTGGATCGGGCCAAAGGAACGCTGCACATTGCGCAACGCAAGTTTGGGTGCCGCAGGTTTTTGCGCCTGCGACGATCCCGTTTGTGGCATGACATTTGCCGGGCTCATGCTGCGATCACGCCAGTTTGACCCAAGCCGCATCCCGAACCGAGGAACGGACACAGGCATCCACGAAGGCGACGCCTTTCAGGCCATCTTCTACCGAGGGAAAAACGACGTCAGCCGGGATCGGATCGCCGGCCATCTTGGCCCGAATTGCCCGCGCGGCCTCGGAATAGATGTTGGCGAACCCTTCCAGGTACCCCTCGGGGTGCCCCCCCGGCGTCCGCGAGACACGGTTCGCCACGTCACGGGCCCCAGCGCCAGACCGCGTCAGCAATCTCTTTGGTTCGCCAAACGGCGTGTACCACAAGTAGTTCGGGTCTTCCTGGGCCCATTCCAAGCCGCCCTTGGTGCCATAAATGCGGATCTTCAGGGCGTTTTCGTTGCCCGGAGCGACCTGGCTGCACCACAGCATTCCACGCGCTCCGCCCTTGTAGCGCAGCATCACGTGGGCGTTGTCGTCCACACGCCGCCCCGGGACAAAGCTTTGCAGGTCCGCGCTCAACGTCTCCAGTTCCAACCCGGAGACAAAGCTTGCCAGGTTGAACGCATGGGTGCCGATATCACCGGTGGAACCGCCTGCCCCTGATTTCTCGGGATCGGTCCGCCACTCGGATTGCTTGTTGGTGCCGGTGTGCTCGACGTCTTCGGTCAGCCAGTCCTGCGCATATTCGACCTGAACCAGCCGGATCTCTCCCAGTTCGCCAGCCGCGATCATCTCGCGGGCCTGCCGCACCATCGGATAGCCGGTATAATTGTGCGTCAGCACAAACAACGCATCATTTTCATGGGCGATCTTCACCAGTTTCCGCGCATCCGGAAGGGTCGAGGTCATCGGCTTGTCGCAGATCACATGGATGCCGCGCTTGAGGAATTCGCGCGCCACCGGATAGTGCATGTGGTTCGGTGTCACGATCGACACCGCCTGAATGCCACCCTTGATGCGGTTTTCGCGGATCGCCATCTCGCGGAAGTCGCCATACGTCCGGTCCGGCGCGAGGCAAAGCGCCTCGCCGCTGGCCTTGGATTTCTCAGGTGTGGAACTGAGCGCCCCCGCGACCAGATCGTAATCGCCGTCGATCCGCGACGCGATGCGGTGCACGGCGCCGATGAAAGCATCGTTGCCGCCACCGACCATGCCAAGTCTGATACGTTCTGCCATGGTCAGATCCCCAGCATCTTCTTGTTGGCGTCCTCGTCGGTCCCGCCGCCGGCGAAATCGTCGAATGCCTTCTCGGTCACGCGGATGATGTGATCCTTGACGAATTGCGCGCCTTCGCGGGCCCCGTCCTCGGGGTGTTTCAGGCAGCATTCCCATTCGACAACGGCCCAGCCGTCAAAATCGTTCGCGGCCATCTTGGAGAAGATCGCGCCGAAATCGACCTGTCCGTCACCGAGGCTGCGGAACCGTCCAGCCCGATCCGTCCAGCCCTGATAGCCGGAATAGACGCCCTGCTTTCCGGTCGGGTTGAACTCCGCGTCCTTGACGTGGAACATGCCGATCCGGTCTTTGTAGATGTCGATATTGTCAATGTAGTCAAGGCATTGAAGAACATAGTGGCTGGGATCATAGAGCATCATGGCGCGTGGATGGTTGTTCACACGCTCCAGGAACATCTCGAAGGTGACGCCATCGTGGAGGTCCTCGCCGGGGTGAATCTCGTAGCAGACGTTCACGCCGCAATCGTCTGCATGATCCAGCAGGGGTTTCCAGCGCCTGGCCAGCTCGTCAAAGGCAGTTTCAATCAATCCGGCAGGCCGCTGCGGCCACGGATAGATAAACGGCCAGGCGAGCGCGCCCGAGAAGGTCGCATGGGCCGTGATCCCCATGTTCTTCGAAGCTGACAAGGCCTTCTTGACCTGGTCAACCGCCCATGCCTGCCGCGCCTTGGGGTTGCCGCGCACTTCCGGCGCAGCGAAGCCGTCAAAGGCCGTGTCATAGGCGGGATGCACGGCCACCAGCTGGCCCTGCAGGTGGGTCGACAATTCCGTCACTTCGACGCCGTTCGCAGCCGCGACGCCCTTGAACTCGTCGCAATAATCCTTGCTCTCGGCCGCCTTGGTTAGGTCAATCAGCCGTCCGTCCCAACTGGGCACTTGCACGCCGATATAGCCGCAGTCAGCGGCCCATTTTGTGATGCTGTCCCAGGAATTGAAGGGGGCGTCGTCGCCCGCAAATTGAGCCAGGAAAAGGGCGGGGCCCTTGATCGTCTTCATCGCACAACCTCCTCGACCGGCGAAAGCGGCGCGCGATCTCGCTGCGCTTCCCGGCGTTTTGCGAATCGTTCATGTAAACCTTTACATTTTTATCATACGGGCTATGTAATCGTTTACAACCACAGAATGTTGCCTGTGCATACGTTAACGCCAACACGCTGTATCAACGACAGAAAAGCGAAACCGACCGGTTGCAGGAGAGGAATGAACGGACGACCGCCCAGCATTCGTGACGTCGCCAAGGCCGCTGGAGTTTCAACGGCCACGGTCAGTCGCGCCCTGTCCAACCCCGAGGTCGTCAGCGAGACCACCCGTGAGGCCGTCTTTCGGGCGGTCGATGCCACGGGCTATACAGTCAACATCTCCGCCCGGAACCTGCGGCGGCAGGAAACCGGCGCGGTCGCGGTGCTGGTGCCGAATCTCGCCAACCCCTTCTTCTCACGGATCCTGTCGGGCATTGCGGGCGTGATGTCAGAGGCCGGGTACAACGTACTGATCGCCGACACGACACCGATGGACCTCGATGACCACCGCTTCCCGGAGTATTTCAGCCACAACCGGGTAGACGGGCTGATCGTGCTGGACGGCATGTTGCGGCACGACCTGCTGATGAACCGTGGCTCTCCCGAAGCACGCGCGGCGATGGTCTTTGCCTGCGAATGGACCGACCGGATCCAGCGCCCGATCGTCACCATCGACAATCAGGAAGCTTCAGCCAAGGCGGTGCAACACCTGCTGGACCTTGGGCACACTCGCATCGGTCACGTATCCGGGCCCAGGGACAACGTTCTGACCGCCTCTCGCCTGGAAGGGGCACAGGGGGCGCTGCACGCGGTCGGGCTGAAGATGTCGCCCAACTGGATCTATCCGGGCGACTTTACCGTGGGAGCCGGTGCCCGGGCCGCCCAGATCTGGCTCGCCGCCACGGATCGGCCAACCGCCGTGTTCTGCTCCAGCGACGAAATGGCGATGGGGTTCATCGGAGAGCTGGATCGCCACAAGGTACGGGTGCCGCAAGACATCTCGGTTGTCGGTTTTGACGATCTCGAGATCTCGGCCCATTTTGTGCCCCCGCTGACCACCATCCATCAGCCACGCGTCACCATCGGCCGCGCCGCTGCCCGAATGCTGCTGGAACGCATGAAGCTGCCGCCAATGGAACGTGCAAGGGGCCCGGCCCCCAGGGTGATCCTGCCGGTCGAACTGGTTCGACGGCTTTCAACCGCCCCTCCATCGACGTGATATGGGCAATGCCTCGGCGCTCCCCTAGACTTGCCCTGCCCCAGACCTGACAGGCTGATCCATGACCATGCCCCAAAGCCACGCCCTTGCCATCCTGATCACCGGCACCATTCTCGGGAGCGCCGCCATCGCGCTAGACGCGCCACCGCCGGTGACCGACGCAATGTTTGCCCCGACAACGCCCGAAATGGTCGCGGTCGGGCACTTGTTGTTCTGGGATCCGATCCTGTCGGGCAACCGCAACATTTCCTGTGCCACGTGCCACCACCCGAAATTCGGCACCTCGGACGGCGTATCCCTGTCTCTGGGTGAAGGGGCGACGGGCCTCGGGTCCGACCGGATCATCGACCCCGACAACCGGCCCGAGCAGAGAATTCCCCGCAACGCCCCTGCCATGTTCAACCTTGGCGCAATGGAATTCACGACCCTGTTCCACGATGGGCGCATCCAGGCCGACCCTGCGCAGCCGAACGGGTTGCGGACCCCGCTGGATCAGGAAATGGTCCAGGGGTTCTCGGGCGTGCTCTCGGCCCAAACGATGTTCCCGGTCCTGTCCCAGGACGAGATGGCCGGCCACTACAGCGAAAACGAGATTTCCAAGGCCGTCCGGTCCGGGCGTCTTACCGGGCAGGACGGGGCCTGGGACCTGATCGCGCAGCGCGTCAGGGCCATTCCGGCCTACCAATCCGCCTTCGAGGCTGCCCTGCCCGAGGTCGCCGCCGGACGGGCGATTGCCTTCACGGACATCTCGAACGCCATTGCCGACTTCATCACGTGGGAGTGGCGCTCCGACGACAGCCCGTTCGACCGGCACCTGCGCGATGAGGTTGCGTTGAGCGGCGAAGCCCTGCGTGGGATGGAACTGTTCTATGGCGCGGCCGCCTGCAGCACCTGCCATTCCGGCCCGTTCCTGACTGATCACCAGTTTCACGCAATGGGGGTGCCCCAATTCGGCCCCGGCAAGGCGGAACGCTTCGAAAACCACGCCCGCGACGAAGGCCGTTTCCGCGTCACCGGGCGAGAGGTGGATCGCTATGCCTTCCTGACGCCCAGCCTGCGCAATATCGCCCTGACCGCGCCCTACGGACATACCGGGTCGCACCGGGATCTGGCGGCGTTTGTCGCCTATCACGCCGATCCCGCGACGGGCGTTGCAGCCTATGAGCGGGACCAGCCAGTACTGCACGACTTCGACGGCAAACCGATCTGGACAGCGATGGACGATCCGCAGGAACGCGCCCGGATCACCGCCGCAGTTGCCACGCCGCCGATCCAGCTTTCGCCAGAGGATGTCACGGCCCTGACGACCTTTCTGAGCAGCCTGACCGGGGCGACGGCACCGACGGGTCGCCTCGGCATCCCCGACACGGTTCCCAGTGGATTGCCCGTCGATCAGTGAACGGAGCCTTCGCGCCATTCCATCAGCGGGGGGGGACCCGGCACGATCCGCGACACACCGCCGACGCTGGTCGAGCCCGGAACCCTTCCTCTAGAAACCGCCCAGCGTCGATAGCGCCGGGCACGCGGAACGCGTGCCACGCCCAACGGGAGGAAGCGTCGGCAGGCGCCTCCGACGGGCGGGAGCCTCTCCGTCCCTGCACAAAGTCACCGTTGCGATGGGTGTCATCCACCGGCCCGTCGCCCGTCAGTTCATGACCCGAACATCCGCGTTGTCGTCCGAGTCGCGCCAGATCTCCACCTCTCGGTTGACCGGCACGGTCATCCAGTCGCTGGCCAACCCATCAGGCCAGAGCACCCTCAGGTCGACGTGCTCTGCCGCTCCAAGGCCAAAGTGCTCCGGCAGGCCCCTGCCACTGGCGTGAAACCCACCGATGGTGATCTCGCGTGCGGCAACCTGTCCGTCCGAGTGTAGCAGTTCAATCCACGCCCCGATGGCAAAGGTGTTGCTGCCGTCCTGCCTTGGCTGAACGCTCAGCCAGTTGCCGACATCGTCGGTGGCATTCCGGTACACCTCCATCGGTGCGCGACGGTTCACGACCACAAGGTCCAGCCGGCCGTCGCCGTCCAGGTCCGCCAGCGCCGCCCCGCGCGACCGCTCGGTCGTCGCGACCCCTGCCTGAACTGCCCGTTCCACGAATGTGCCGTCCGGCCTCTGCATCAACATGTTGTTGGGATCGTTGATCGCGTTCGACGGCATCTGGTCGACGTTACCCTTGGCGATGAACAGATCGTCCCGGCCATCGTTGTCCACGTCGCCGAACTGCGCCGTCCAGCCGGTCGAGGGGCGCCCGTCGTCGCCGACATGTGGCCGCTGGGCAAAGGTGCCGATCGAAAACGGCGCCTGCACATAACCGGACCGCCCCTCTGTCAACAGGGTCAACTGGTCCGCCATCGACGTCAGCACCAGATCTGGCCGACCGTCGCCGTTCAGGTCGCGGCTGGCGATGCCCATGCCCCAGATCGAGATCCGCTTCCAGCCGTCCGCCTCGTCCAGCACCCGGGGCGTGGTCTCCAACCGCCACATCTGCTCCGTGCCACCACGCACATAGTAGTGCCGGTCGTTCGACACCCGCAGATCGGCTCGCCCATCGCGGGTCCAGTCGGAGAACAGCATCGACAGGGCGCAATAGCCCGGCTCCAATACGATCGGCACGGCATACTCCTGCCCCTCGGGCCGGTACAACTGGTTGACATCACAGGCTTCGAACGGGCCATCCGGGTTGGTGCGGTCGACATAGTTTCCGATTGCAAGCGTCGGCCTCTGCGCGTCCCCTTCCCACGTGGCCGAAAACGCCGTGCTCCAGCGATCGTCGGTGTCGAAACCGATGTCGGCAGTCACATCCTCAAAGCCACACTCCCCCACCCCTTTCAACACGACGTTCGGCCCGACCCGCAGAACCATCAGGTCCAGGTGACCGTCATTGTCGATGTCCAACGGATAGGCGCCGGTCACGCCAGTCAGCGACGGCACCCGCGTGCCCTCTTCAAACGAAAAGTCGCCTCCGGGGCCGTCCGTGCGGTTGACGAACAGCCGCGCGGGGGTCTCGCCGCCCGCCACGAACATGTCGGGGCGATGGTCGCCGTTACAATCCAGACTCGCCACGCCCCCGCCGACAAAATGCTCCCAACCGCCCGAATAGACATGTTCCACCGGCAAGGCCGCGCTTTCGTCGATGAACGCCACTTCAGCCGTGACGGGGGACCCCGCCAGCCCGATCAGCACCAGCCATGCCGCCCTCACGACGCCACCTCGACCAGCGTTCGCTGCTCCGTGACCGCTTCCAGCGCCAGGGTCGCGGCCCCCCGTGCCCAGACCAGATCCCCCCACGCGTTGATTTCGACCCGCGGCAGGGTGCGCACCTTGTTCAACGTCAGTTCCCGCATCTCCTTCAGCACATCCTCTGCATAGAGATAGTCGTATTTCATCCGCGCCCCGGACAGGATCACCAGTGACGGGTCGAACAGGTTGATCACGTTGGCAAGCCCGGCCGCCAGGAACCGTCCGGCCCGACGAAAGATCGTGCGCGCGGCCTCGTTGCCGGCCTTTGCCTGATCATAAAGACTCTCCAGCATCACCTGGGCCGTGCCGGAGCTTGTCCGGTGCAGGTCCAGCGCCACCGAGGCCTCGCGCACCAGCGCGTAGTCCGACACATAGGCCTCAAGGCAGCCGCGCTGGCCACAGCGGCACAGCGCGCCGTCCAGTTGCACCTTTATGTGGCCCAACTCCATGCCCACCGAATGCGCCCCGCGGTACAGCTTGTGATTCATCACCAGTCCCATCCCGACACCGTATTCCAGCGTCACCACCGCAAAATCTGCCAACCGCCGTCCCGCGCCGTACCAAAGCTCGGCCATGGTCAACAGGTTCGCGTCGTTGTCCACCTGGACCGGTAGGCCGAGCCGCTCCGCCATCAACTTGGCGAACGGAATGTCCGTGCCCCGGATGATGGGCGACCACAACGCGACCCCGCGGGCGTGGTCCACCATGCCCGGCAGGCCGATGCCAACGCCCGCCATCTCGTCCCGCCGCATCCCGGCCTGATCCAGCATGCGGGCCAGCAATTCGTCCGCCTCGTCGATCAACAGGTCAAGATCGGTGCGCAGGCTGGGGCGTTGAAGGCGCGCCTCAGCCACCGGGCGCCCTGCAAAATCGACAATGACCCCTGTATGCACCAGGTCGCTCAACTTGATCCCGACCACATAAGCGGCCTCTGGGCGCACGGCGAGCGCGACCGGCGGGCGCCCCCGACTGCCTGGCTTTTGTGGCACTTCGATTTCGCGCAGCAAGCCGTTGCCCAACAGGTCGGACACAAGCGTCGAGACCGAGGCCGGGCTGATCGACAGGTGTTTGGCAACATCGATTCGCGAAATGTGCCCATGGGATCGGACGCAATCAAAGACCTGCCGGCGCAGCGATGGCGCGCTGGAATCATGGGATGGAACAACCGGGCCGCACCCTGCGGGAGGCAGTGACAGCTCGCCAGAGGCATGTGGTTCTGCTGCATTCATTCTTTCACCCACCCAAGTAATTATCTTTCTGCGCCGCAGAAATGTGACCGCAGACAACCCAAAAGCCACAACAAGTGACGAACATCTCGTCGCAACCACGCTTTTGACCGCATTTTTATTTTGACAAATAAAATAAATACGTCAATCCTAATACTGCCCGGCCCACTGGTCGCGCAGCCCACAACGCAGGGCAAAATTTGGGAGGATTTCATGCGTAACCTTTTCATCGCGGCTGCCGCACTGACAACCGCTTTCACCACGACGGCCCTGGCTGCAGACCTCACGGTTGGCGTCAGCTGGTCCAACTTCCAGGAAGAACGCTGGAAGACAGACGAAGCCGCCATGGTCGCCGCCCTCGAGGCCGCTGGCGCTACGTACGTCTCGGCCGATGCACAGTCGTCTTCGTCCAAGCAGCTGTCCGACATCGAAGCGCTGATGGCACAGGGTGTCGACGCGCTGATCGTTCTGGCCCAGGACACGCAGGCCATCATCCCCGCCGTGCAGGCCGCCGCTGACGAAGGCATTCCTGTTGTCGGCTACGACCGCCTGATCGAAGACCCGCGCGCCTTCTACCTGACCTTCGACAACGTCGAAGTCGGCCGCATGCAGGCCCGCGCCGTGTTCGCCGCCATGCCCAAGGGCAATTACGTGATGATCAAGGGCTCGCCCACCGATCCGAACGCTGACTTCCTGCGCGGTGGCCAGCAAGAGATCATCCAGGCAGCGGTCGATTCCGGTGACATCACCATCGTCGGCGAAGCCTATACCGATGGCTGGCTGCCCGCCAACGCTCAGCGCAACATGGAGCAGATCCTGACCGCGCAGGACAACAAGGTCGACGCCGTTGTCGCCTCCAACGACGGCACCGCCGGTGGCGTTGTGGCTGCGCTGACCGCGCAGGGCATGGAAGGTATCCCGGTTTCAGGTCAGGACGGCGACCATGCCGCGCTGAACCGTGTCGCCATGGGAACGCAGACGGTATCGGTCTGGAAAGACGCCCGTGACCTCGGCAAGAACGCGGCTGAAATCGCTGTTGCCCTGGCCGCCGGAACTGCCATGGCAGATATCCCGGGTGCCATGTCCTGGACCTCGCCGGCAGGCACCACGATGACTGCGAAGTTCCTTGAGCCGCTCCCCGTGACCGCAGAAAACCTGACTGCCGTCACAGACGCCGGCTGGATCGCAGTCGACAAGCTCTGCCAAGGCGTTTCGGGCGGCCCTGCCCCCTGTAACTAAGACCGCCACTCACTGAAAACAACGAAGAGCCCCCGCCGATACCGGCGGGGGCACTCGAAACGCGCACCCCGGAGAGCGCCCAAATGGCTGATAGCACGGACAAGACCGACCTGCCGCAGCACACCCGCCGGAACATCCTCGACACAATGGAAATCGACACCCGTCTGCTTGGCATGATCGGGGCGTTCGTCATCATCTGTGTTGTATTCGATGTCTGGACGGGCGGCAGGTTTCTCACGCCCCGCAACATTTTCAACCTGACGATCCAGACGGTATCCGTTGCCATCATGGCAACCGGCATGGTTTTTGTCATCGTCACGCGCCACATCGACCTGAGCGTCGGCGCGCTCCTGGCGACCTGTTCGGCGATCATGGCGATCACCCAGACCGCCATCCTGCCAAACATGCTGGGCATCGAGCTTGGCTCGTCGCTGATCGCCCCGATCACGATCGTCGTCGGCATCATCGTCGGCACCCTCATCGGCGCCTTCCAGGGCTGGCTGATCGGATACCTGACAATTCCCGCCTTCATCGTGACGCTGGGCGGCCTGTTCGTCTGGCGCAACGTCGCATGGCACATGTCGGCCGGCCAGACAGTCGGCCCCCTCGACCCGACGTTCCTGTCTCTGGGCGGCACCTCCGGAACGCTTGGCGCAACCGGAAGCTGGATCCTCGGCGTCCTGGCAGCGGGTTTCGTGCTGTATCTGCTGATCAATGCTCGGCGCAGCAAGGTCGCACACGACTTCCCGGTCAAACCGATGTGGGCCGAACTGATCATCGCAGGCTGCACCACTGGCGCAATCCTTGGCTTTGTCTGGATCCTCAACTCCTACCAAATTCCGGCGGGTCGTCTCGCCCGCGAGTTCGCTGCCGCCGGCAAGGAAATGCCCGAAGGCTATACCGAAGTCTACGGCGTCCCCTATTCCGTGTTGATCCTGATCGTCATCGCGCTCGTCATGACAATCGTCGCACAGCGCACCCGGCTCGGGCGCTACATCTTCGCCACCGGCGGCAACCCTGAAGCCGCGGAGCTTTCGGGCATCAACATCCGCTTCCTCACGGTCAAGATCTTTGCCATCGTCGGCTTCCTCTGCGCCATCTCGGCCGTTGTTGCCTCGGCACGCCTGACCTATCACACCAACGATATCGGCACGTTGGACGAACTTCGGGTCATCGCGGCGGCTGTTATCGGCGGCACGGCGTTGTCGGGCGGGTTCGGCACGATCTACGGTGCCATCCTCGGTGCCCTGATCATGCAATCGCTGCAATCCGGCATGGCCATGGTCGGCGTCGAAGCCCCCTACCAGAACATCGTCGTCGGCATCGTGCTGGTGCTCGCCGTCTATGTCGACATCGTCTATCGCAAGCGGACGGGAGATTGATCATGCCCCTGGACACTCAAAACGTCACGCAAGACCGCGGCACACCGCTGGTCGAGATGCGCAACATCAGGCTCTCTTTCGGTGGTATCCACGCCGTGGACGACGTTTCCATCGAACTCTACCCGGGCGAGGTGCACGGCGTGCTTGGCCACAACGGGGCGGGCAAATCCTGCCTGATGAAAGTGCTGTCGGGCGCCTACAAGAAGGATTCGGGCGATATCCTGATCAATGGCGAGAAGGCCGATATCCAGAACCCGCGCGACGCCCGTAACTACAATATCGAGTGTATCTACCAGACGCTTGCGCTGGCCGACAATCTCGATGCTGCCTCCAACCTTTTCCTTGGCCGGGAACTGGTCACCCCGATGGGGTTGGTGAACGATGGCAAGATGGAAGCCGAGACGCGCAAGATCATGAAGCGTCTCAACCCCAACTTCCAGCGGTTCCACTCGCCGGTGTCGGCGCTTTCGGGTGGCCAGCGGCAATCTGTGGCAATCAGCCGGGCAGTCTATTTCAACGCCAAGATCCTGATCATGGACGAGCCCACGGCGGCTCTTGGCGTCGAAGAAACCCAGATGGTGGCCAACCTGATCGAGGAGTTGAAGTCGCAAGGCCTCGGCATTCTGCTGATCGACCACGACGTTCATCAGGTAAAGGCGCTGTGCGACCGCGCATCGGTGATGAAAAATGGCAAGCTGGTTGGCACCGTAAAGGTCGACGAGGTCACCGAGGACGACATCCTCGGCATGATCATCCTCGGCAAGAACCCCGAGAAAGGAATGGCATAATGTTTATCGGTCTGGATCTTGGGACCTCCGGTCTCAAGGCGCTCCTGATCGACGAGGACCAGAAGGTCATCGCCGAAGCGACGGCTCCGCTGACGGTCTCGCGACCGCACGCCGGATGGTCGGAGCAGTCGCCGTCGGATTGGCTGGCAGCAGCCTCCGCAGCGATGGACGGCCTCGCCGCCGCCGCATCGCTGGGTGACGTCAGAGGCATCGGACTCAGCGGTCAGATGCACGGCGCAACCTTGCTGGATGCCGCCGAAAACGTTCTGCGGCCCTGCATGCTGTGGAACGACACCCGCTCCTTCAACGAGGCCGCCGCGCTGGATGCCTCTCCCTCGTGGCGCGAGATTACCGGCAATATCGTCTTTCCGGGTTTCACCGCGCCCAAGGTGATGTGGGTCCAGAACAACGAACCGGAAGTCTTCGACAAGATCGCCAAGGTACTGCTGCCCAAGGATTACCTGCGGCTGTGGCTCACCGGCGAGGCCGTCTCGGAGATGTCGGACGCCGCTGGCACCAGCTGGCTGGACACCGGCGCACGGGACTGGTCCGACGCGCTGCTGGCCGGAAGCGACCTCAGCCGGGACCAGATGCCCCGGCTTGTCGAGGGGTCCGAGGTTTCTGGCACCCTGCGCAAGGAGCTGGCCGACCGCTGGGGCCTGCCCTCTGGCGTGATCGTGGCCGGCGGCGGCGGTGACAACGCGGCCTCGGCTGTCGGCGTCGGCGTGGTCAATGCCGGCGAGGCGTTCATCTCGCTGGGCACCTCGGGCGTGCTGTTTGCAGCCTCCGACGCCTATCAACCTGATCCGGCCACGGCGGTGCACACGTTCTGCCACGCCCTGCCCGACACTTGGCACCAGATGGGCGTGATCCTGGCCGCAACCGACGCGCTGAACTGGTATGCGGGCCTCGTCGGCTCCGACGCCGGCACGCTGACGGCCAGCCTCGGGTCCCTGCGCAAACCGGGCCGGGCGATGTTCCTGCCCTACCTTGGCGGCGAACGGACGCCACACAACGATGCGCAGATCCGCGGCAGCTTTACCGGGCTGGAACACGCTACCGATCGCGATGCGGGAACGGCAGCGGTTCTGGAAGGCGTGACCCACGCCGTCCGCGACAGCTTTGACGCGCTCGCCTCGACCGGCACCAAATTTGATCGGTTGATCGCGGTGGGCGGCGGCTCTCGGTCCACCTATTGGTTGCAGGCCATCGCAACGTCGCTCGGCATGCCGGTGCAAGTACCGGTCGCGGGCGATTTCGGTGGCGCCTACGGCGCGGCTCGGCTTGCCCTGATGGCAGCCACCGGCGCAGGCGCCGAAATCGCCACCATTCCCGAAATCAGCAAGGTCGTCGAACCCGTCAAGGATCTGACGGCCGCCTTCTCCGATGCACATGCACGCTATCGGGACACGTACCAAGCCCTCAGAGGTCTCTCATGACAAACTTCTTCGACGGTATCGATCCGGTCAAATTCGACCCCACCAGCGGCAGCGATCTGTCGTATCGCCATTACAACCCGGACGAAATCGTCATGGGAAAGCGCATGGAAGATCAGCTGCGGTTTGCAGTCGCCTACTGGCACAGCTTTGCCTACGAAGGCGGTGATCCCTTCGGTGGGCGCACCTTTGACCGGCCCTGGTTCGGCGACACGATGGACCTGGCCAAGCTCAAGGCCGATGCGGCGTTCGAGATGTTCGCCATTCTCGGTCAGCCGTACTTCTGCTTCCACGATCTCGACGTGCGCCCCGAAGGCGCAACCTTTGCCGAAAGCCTCTCGAACCTCGAAGAGATCGTCGACTACTTTGGCGAAAAGATGGAAGCCACCGGCACCGGGCTGCTCTGGGGCACGGCGAACATGTTCACCAACCGCCGGTTCATGTCCGGTGCGGCCACCAACCCCGATCCGGACATCTTTGCCTACAGTGCTGCGACCGTGAAATCCTGCCTGGATGCGACGCACAAGCTGGGTGGTCAGAACTACGTTCTCTGGGGTGGTCGGGAAGGCTACGAAACCCTGTTGAACACCGACCTCGTCCGCGAACGCCAACAGGCCGGTCGCTTCCTGCAGATGGTGGTGGATTACAAGCACAAGATCGGCTTCAAGGGCACGATCCTGATCGAACCCAAGCCGCAGGAACCGTCCAAGCACCAGTACGATTTCGACGTGAACACGGTCTACAGCTTCCTTCTCGAATTCGGTCTCGAAAAGGAAGTGAAGATGAACATCGAACAGGGTCACGCGATCCTGGCCGGACACAGCTTCGAGCACGAGCTGGCAATGGCGTCGGCGTTCGGCATCCTCGGCTCGATCGACATGAACCGCAACGACTATCAATCCGGTTGGGACACTGATCAGTTCCCCAACAACGTCCCCGAGGTTGCGCTCGCCTATTACGAGATCCTGAAGACGGGTGGCTTTACAACCGGCGGCACCAATTTCGACTCCAAGCTGCGCCGGCAGTCGCTGGATCCCGAAGACCTGATTGCCGGCCACGTCGGCGCGATGGACGTCTGCGCTCGCGGGCTCAAGGCCGCAGCCGCGATGCTGGAAGACGGCGGTCTCGAAAAGGCCCGCAACGATCGTTATGCCGGCTGGGACACCGAGGCGGGCAAGGACATGCTGGCGAACGGCACGCTGGAGAGCATCTCTGCGCGCGTGCTGGAAGACGGCATCAACCCGGAGCCACGCTCGGGCCGTCAGGAAAGACTGGAAAACTACATCAACCAGTTCGTCTGACGACAGATCCGTCTTGTACGGAGAGGGGCGACGGCAAAGACACGCCGTCGCCCCTTGCTGTGGCGCGGGATCAACCCGTTGCCGCCGGAACATGCGCCCCCCTCGGGGACGTCGACGGAACAGGACCGCTGGCCGGTCAGGGGGCCATGCGCAAATGGGCCTTGGCCTGCGCACCACATGCGATATGACCTGATCCACCACCGTCATTCCGGTGTTCCATCCGAACACCTGTCGCAACGATCCTTGAACAGACGCCACGAGCCTCTTGGGTGGCTCGATCCCCGCGGAGACCGCATGCAACACTTTTCGCTCCTTGACCTGTCCCCGATCCCGGAGGGCAAGACCACGGCCGATGCGCTGGCCAGTACGCTTGACCTCGCGCAGGCGGCAGAAGCGTCCGGTTATCATCGTTTCTGGATGGCGGAACATCACAACATGCCCGGAATCGCCAGCGCAGCAACGGCAGTGCTGATTGGCCGGGTGGCCGCAACCACGCAGACCATTCGGGTCGGTGCCGGTGGCGTCATGCTGCCCAACCACGCGCCACTGATGGTGGCCGAGCAGTTCGGCACGCTGGAAACCCTGTTTCCCGGGCGGATCGACCTGGGACTGGGCCGCGCCCCCGGGACCGACATGGCAACCGCGCGCGCCCTGCGGCGGCACATGGCTCCCGATGACAGCTTTCCACAGGATGTGCAGGAGCTTCTGGGCTATCTCGGCGCACCGATCCCCGGCGCAATGGTACGCGCCATTCCCGGCGAAGGAACCAGCGTGCCGATCTGGATCCTCGGGTCCAGCCTCTATGGCGCGCAATTGGCTGCCTACCTTGGGCTGCCCTACGCCTTTGCATCGCATTTTGCACCGGCGATGCTGGAGGAAGCACTGTCAGCCTATCGCAGCACCTTCCGCCCATCTGAGTATCTGGCAAAGCCTTATGTGATGATCGCCGCCGGCGTCTGCGCGGCCGAAACCGACGACGAGGCATCGTACTTGCGATCCTCCCAACAGATTGCCTTTGCCCGGTTGCGCAGCGGCACGCCGGGCAAGCTGCCGCGCCCGGTTCACAACGTCACCGCCGAGATCCCTCCACCCGTGCTTGCCCAGGTGAACCAGGCCCTGTCCTGTTCCGCGACCGGTGCGCCGGAAACGGTCCGGGGCCAATTGCGGAAACTACTGGACCGGTATGGTCCGGACGAACTCATTGTGACCGGGATGATCCACGACAGCGCTGCGCGCGTCCGATCGTTCCAGATCGCCGCCGAGATCCTGACGGATCTGACCACACCCGCCTGACGCTAACAAAGGGCCCTGCATCCGTGGTGAGTTTCACGGGCCCAGCGTGATGAAATTGGTGCCGCTGAAAGCGCCCATTGAAATATTCCTCCTTTTGAATGATTGTGCAATGTGCACGACGTCCCTCTGCCGGTCCGCGGGCTGACGGAGGGATTCGAAACAGAGGAGGATCAAGGATGCGCGTTCTGTTTACGGGTGGCTCCGGCAAGGCCGGTCGCCACGCCTGCCGGTACCTGCGGGACCAGGGACACCGGGTGGTCAACGTCGACCTGACACCGCTTGATGAACCCGGCATCGACACCCTGATTGCCGACATCACCGACAGCGGCGCGATGTTCAACGTGATGACCAGCTACGCGAACTTCGACGAGTTGGAACCCGGAACCGGCGTGCCCCGGTTTGACGCCGTGGTGCATTTCGCTGCCGTGCCCCGCATCCTGATCAAGCCCGACAACGAGACCTTCCGCATCAACACGATCGGCACCTACAACGTGATCGAGGCGGCGGTGAAACTGGGCATCCGCAAGATCGTCTTTGCTTCGTCCGAAACCACCTACGGCGTCTGCTTCGCCGACGGGGTCGTCAACCCGAAGTGCCTGCCGGTGGAAGAGGATTACGACGTCGACCCGATGGACAGTTACGGCCTGAGCAAGGTGGTGAACGAACAGACCGGTCGCGCCTTTCAGCGCCGGTCGGGCTTTGACATCTATGGCCTGCGCATCGGCAACGTGATCGAGCCGCATGAATACGAGCGGTTCCCCGGTTTCTTTGCCGATCCACTGGTGCGCCGGCGCAACCTGTTCTGCTATATCGATGCACGCGACCTTGGCCAGATCGTCGACCTGTGCCTGAAGACGGACGGGCTTGGCTTTCAGATCTTCAATGCCGGCAACGACACCAACTCGGTGAACATCCCCAACAGCGAGATCATCGACCGCTTCTTTCCCGGTGTGCCGGTCACCCGGCCTCTCGGGACGCACGAGGCGCTGTTTTCCAACCTCAAGATCCGCACGATGCTGGGGTTCGAGGAACGGCATGACTGGCGCGACTACGTCGCCGAGGAGTGAACATGGACAAACCCGTCATCGGCCTGATCGGTGCCGGCCTCATGGGGCATGGCATCGGGCTCAACATATTGAAAGCGGGCTATCCGCTGGTCGTCGTTGCCCACCGCAACCGCGGCCCGGTCGAAGATCTGCTCGCCCATGGCGCGATCGAAGCTCCGACCATCGCCGACCTCGCGCGGCAATGCGAGATCATCCACATCTGTGTCTCCGGCAGTCCGCAGGTCGAAGCCGTGATCGGCGGCGAGGGCGGCATCGCGGCCAACGCCGCGGCAGGCGCCATCGTGATCGATTGCTCGACCTCCGACCCGGTCAGCACCACACAGGTCGCGAAGCTGCTCGCCGCAAAGGGCATTGCGATGGCGGATGCCCCCTTGGGCGGCACGCCGGCGCATGCAGCCGAAGGCGTGCTCGGCGCAATCGTCGGCGCCGACCCCGAGACCTTTTCCCGCATCGAACCGGTCCTGAAGACGTGGTCGAACAACATCATGCATCTTGGCCCGGTCGGGCTGGGGCACAGGATGAAGCTGATCAACAACTTCATCGCCCTTGGGCAGGGCGCGCTGCTGGCCGAAGCCATGGCGATTGCGCGCAAATCCGGGCTGAGCACCGAGCAATTCGACCAGGTGATCGGCACCAGCCGCATGCGCAACGGGTTCTACGACACCTTCATGAAATGGACGTTGGAACGGGACGAAAATGCCCACCGGTTCACCATCGTCAACGCCCACAAGGACATGCGCTACCTATCCAACCTGGCGATCGACGTCGGCGCCGTGAACCCGGTTCAGGCCACCGTGCGCAACAGCCTCGGCGCGATGGAGGCCGCAGGTCAGGGCGAAAGGTTCCTGCCGATGCTGGCCGATTTCGTGGCGCACACAAACGGGCTGACGCCGGAAGAATAGTACACCCCGGATACTCAAAACCGGTTGCCAGATGGCCCTGCCGGTACCACATAACAGGGCGGAAACGTGCGGCACCTATATGCAGGGAGCTTTGAAATGAAGCGCTTCATGATTCCGATTGTTCTTGCCCTGATCACCACCGGGTCCGTTGCCGGCGCGCAACAGGTACAGGGCGGGCTGTTTCTTGACCGGTGGGATTCAAACCACGACTCCCGGGTGACGCTGGCCGAGGTCAAGGCGCTCCGCTCCAGCCTGTTCGACACCTACGATACCAACGGCGACGGTGCGCTGTCGGCAGCCGAGTTCGACAGGATCTCGCCCCAGATGTTGGGCGGCAACCGCCCGCAGACAGGTCAACGAATGTTGCGCACCAGCATCGATTCCAATGGCGACGGCATGGTGACGCGCAAGGAGTACGTGACGGGCGCATCCGTTTGGATGAAACGCATGGACAGCGACGGGAACGGCGTCCTGACGACGAGCGATTTCGGACGCGGTGCCGGAGGAGCCAGGAGCGGCAAGGCCCGCAGCGGCGGCGCGCGGTGGTTCCAGGGCTGACCTGCGATCAGATCAGCGTGCGCTGTGGATTGGCACGATGCCGATGGTCCAGACGGGGAGCCGAGATGTGGTCACCAGCCTTCCAAAACCGTTTACGGAGGTAGTTTTCGGGTCCGGTGATGCGGTTCGACCCGGCCAACGCCAAGGCGCAGGCTGGGTCTAGACGCGAGGTTGCAGACGTTCGGTGCCAGCGTCGATGTCGCGAGACATCAGACGCTGGTGAGGTTTTCCTGAACGAACGCGTTCAACTCGTCCGCCAGAATGCAGGCGACGGTTCCACCGGCATCCTGCAATCCACGGGATTTCTCCTGGAACGCCGCCGCCTTGCCGTGTTGTGCGACAAGGTCCCTGGTAGCTTCAAGCGCTTCGACTGCGGTCTGCTTGGCAAACTGCGCGGCGTCCTCCAGATCGGCGCCTGCCTGGTCCTGCGCCTCGAAGGCGCAGGCAATCGGGTCAAGCACATCCAGAACGGTCTTGTCGCCGAGCACCGCCTTGCCCCGTTGGGCAACCCCGTCCGCGTAGGCCCGCCAGAACGCCGCCAGTCCGGCCACATCCAGCACTTCTGCTTCGGCCAGCGCCTTGGAACCACGCAGGAACCCGGTCGCCATGAGCGTGCCCATGGTCGAGGGGGCTGCCTTGGCGATTGCGGCGCCCGCGACCTTCATCTGCGTCGGCAAATCGGGGTCGTCCAGCGCCGCGACCGCGTCGCGTGCCGCCACGAAAGCCTTTGACATTGTCAGGCCCAGGTCGCTGTCGCCGACCTTGCCATCCAGCGCGATCAGGGCGTCCCGTTCCGCTTCGAAACGGGATGCAAGGCGCGGGAACAGGCCCGTCACCACCTGTGGTTCAAGGGATTTCATCGTCGCCCCCTCAATTGGAGAAATGCTTGAAGAACGGCGTGTTCGCCTCTGCGGCGATCAGCGGCTCCAACTCGTCGTCCAGATGCAGGATCGAGATCGAGAACCCGGCCATCTCCATCGAGGTTGCGAATTCGCCCAGCCAGACGTGGCGGATCTTGACGCCGCGCGCGTCCATCAGTTGCCCGAGCCGACGGTAGAGGATGTAGAGCTCTTCCAGCGGCGTGCCACCAAGGCCGTTCATCAACACCGCGACCTCGTCGCCCTTGGCATAATTCTGCTCGGCAAAGATCCGATCCATCATCTCGTCGACGACCGCATCGGCCGGGGCGAGTTTCTTGCGGGAGATGCCGGGCTCGCCATGGATTCCCATGCCGATTTCCATTTCATCCGCGCCGATCTCGAAGCCGGGTTTGCCGATTTCCGGGACGATGCAGGCCGACAATGCCACGCCCATGGTGCGGGTGCGGGCCTTGGCCTTTTCGGTGATGCGCGCGACCTCGGCCAGCGGCATCATCGCGGCGGCGGCAGCCCCGGCGGCCTTGTAGAGGAAGAAGATGCCGGCCACGCCACGGCGCTTGTGCTCTTCGCCGACGATGGACGAGGCCACATCGTCATTGCCCGTCACCGTGGCGGTTGCGATGTCGTCGACCTCGGCCAACTCGCCCGCCATGTCGAAGTTCATGATGTCGCCAGTGTAATTGCCGTAGAGGTACAGAACCCCGGCGCCCTGATCGACGTATTTCGTCACCTCCAGCAACTGGTCGGCACTGGGCGACTGGAACACGCCCCCGACGCCGCATCCATCCAGCATGTTCTTGCCTACGAAACCGAGGAACGTCGGCAGGTGCCCCGATCCGCCACCGGTCACGATGCCGACCTTTCCGGGCACTGGGTTTGCGGTCACATAACAGCGCTTGTCGTCGGCGGCATAGGTCACCTCGGGATGCGCACGGTAGATCCCTTCGAGCATCTCGTCGACGAAGTCTTCGGGGGCGTTGAGGAACTTTTTCATCGGGTCACTTCTCTTTCGGTATTATTGTTTCTGCTGGCGTGTGACAAAGAACGCCGCTGCGAGGAGGATGAAGGCGCCAACGACGACGCGCTGCCAGGTGCTGGGAATGCCGACCAGCACGAGGCTGTTGTTGACGACCGTGATCAGCAGCACACCCGTCACCGTGCCAAAGACCGTTCCGGTGCCACCGGTGATGCGAGCGCCGCCCAGTACGACTGCCGCGATCACCTCGATCTCGGTTCCGACGAGGTCGAACGGGTTGGCCATCCGGTTGGCGCAGACGTGGATGATGCCGGCCAGTCCGGCCAACGCGCCGGTGAACGCAAAGACAAAGATGTGCACGGTCCGCTGGTCATAGCCCAGGCGCGCCGCGACATCGGCTTTGCCGCCCGTGGCGAAGACCGCCCGCCCCATCAGGGTCATGTTGAAGATCATCCAGGTGACGACGGCCGCTGCCGGAAAGACCAGGAAGTAGATCGGCAACGAGACGACGGCGCCGTTCGCGGTTTCAAAGCTCAGCAGTGGTGCCTTTCCAAAGGCGATCATCTGCGGCGGCAGTTCCATCAGCCAGACGGTGCCGATGAAGGCCAGCAGGAACCCCCGGAACAGGTATTGAGTACCAATGGTGACGATCAACGATGGCACCTGCAACAGGTTCACCAGCCAGCCATTGAGCGCTCCCAGCCCCGCGCCGCCCAGGATGGCGGTGACGACGACAAGGGTCATCGGGGCCGTCGGGTAGACATTGATGACAAAGAGCGTCAGCGAATACATCGACAGCGCCGCGATGGCGGTGAAGGAAACGTCGATCCCGCCGACGGCCAGGATCGCAAACACGCCAAGCGCAAACAGACCCGTAACAACGCTCGCCCGTCCCATGTCGATCAGCGAGGATGGTTGCAGGAAGGCCGGGTTGATTATGGAAACCGTGACGCAGATTACGATCAGGATCGACAGGCTGACCAGTTCCGGACGCCGCTGGAACAGCTGTCCGAGGCTGCGCTCTTTGCGGGGTGGGTTTGGAATCGCGGTATCTGTCATGTCTTGTACCATTGTCATTCGGCGGCCTCCAGGTGGTTGGCCAGCATCGAGCGATAGATACGCTCCTCGTTGGTCGTGGCACCGTCCAGATCATCGACCACTCGCCCCCGGTTCATCACCAGGATGCGATCGCAGTTCTGAAGCAGTTCGGGCAGATCGTCGGAGACGATGACAAGGCTGATCCCGCGTTCGGCCATCGCCTGGACAGCGCGATAGATCGCATCCTTTGACCCGACATCCACACCGACGGTCGGCCCGTGCAACACGAGGATGCGCGGTTCGATGCTCAGCCAGCGCCCGATCAGGACCCGTTGCTGGTTGCCGCCCGACAATGCGCTGACCGGCAAGTCTATGTCGCTGGTGTTGAGGTTCATGTGTTCGGAGATCTTGTGGGCCGCCGCGCGGCCCTTGCTGTCGTCGATCATGCCAAAGCGGTTGACGATCTGGTCAAAGATCAGCGTGATCTCGTTCTCGTAGATCGTCTTGTCGATGAACAACCCCTCGGACAGCCGGTCCTCGGGCACATAGCCGATGCCCTTGTCGATGGCGTCCGCGGGCGATGTCAGCCGTGTCGCCTGACCGGCGATCTCCATCGTTCCGGCGCTCAGCCCGCGGTGCCCCGCCATGGCAAGTGCCAACTCGTTGCGCCCGGAATCCGACAGGCCGGTAATTCCGAGGATCTCGCCCTTTTTCACCGAGAGCGACACGTCGAAGAAGGCATCGCCCGAAGCGGCGCCCGACATCTTGAACATCACCTCGTCCTGCGGCGCAGCGGTACGGTACCGCAGGGCCTCGATCTCGCGCCCGGTCATCAGGCACGACAGGTCGGCGCGGGAATAGTCCGCAATCTGCCCCTGGGCGACGCATTGCCCGTCGCGGAAGACAATCACCTGCCCGCCGATCCGGTAGCTTTCTTCCAGCTTGTGGGTGACAAAAAGGACGGCCACGTTTTGCGAGCGCAACTTTGCGACAAGCTCGATCAGCGCGTCGACCTCGTGACGCGTCAGCGACGTGGTCGGCTCATCCATGATGACAAGCCGCGCCTTGGACGCGATCGCACGGGCAATGGCCACGCGTTGACGGATGGCAAGCGGCAAGTCCGCGGTCGTGGAGGTCATCAACGCCCTGTCCGGAACCAGTCCGACGTTGCGGATCGCCTCGCTGGCGGTTTCGGACAACAGTTTCTTGTCGAGCCGGCGCAACAGGCGCCCCTTTCCCGAAACAAGCTGCTGACCGAGCGCCACGTTTTCCTCGACCGTCAGGTTGGGCAGGAGCGACAGGTCCTGATAGACGGTCTCGATCCCCGCTTCCAATGCCTGGATCGGAGACAGTTTGTGGTAGGTCCGACCATCCAGGATGATACTGCCTTCGGTGGGCATGTGCACGCCCGAGATGATCTTGATCACGGTGCTCTTGCCGCATCCGTTCTCGCCCAGCAGGTGATAAGCCTCGCCGGGGTCGATCATCATGTCGACGCCACGCAACGCATGCACACCGCCAAAGCGCTTGTGAATACCACGAAGCTCCAGGAAATGCGTTGAGGGGGAGGGAGATTGGGACATGATCTGGGATTTCCGTCGCGGGGGCTCCGGACCAGGAGGTCAGATGGGCCCGAAGCCCGCCGCCATTACGAGGTGGATGGGTCCGAGCCGGCCCCGCAGGAAGACGGGGCCAGCCGGATTTCGGTCAGATCCTCAGAAGAGGTAGTCCTTGTAGGTGTCCTTGTCGGCCAGAACCATGCCGTTTCCAAACACCAGCAGGCCGTCGCCGGGTCCCTGCTTGACCGAGACGCTCTCGTAGCCCTCGACCCCGAGGTCCATGCCATCAACGATCTCGCCACCGGCGAGCAGCGTCTTGGCGACCGAGTTCATCGCCATGCCGGCTTTCTGCGGATCCCAGAAGCCGATCGCGGTGATCGCACCACTGTCCAGGTAGGCTGCGGACGGGTTGGGAAGGCCGGTGCCAACGAGGCAGATCTTGCCAGCCAGGCCGGCTTCCTCGATCGCACGGCCGACGCCAAGGACGTCGTTGCCGGCAGAGGTCTGGAAGCCCTTGATATCCGGGTGCTTGCGCAGGATCTCCTTGGCCTTTTCATAGGTGCCATTGGCGTCGTCGAAGCTTTCGTTGTTCGGGTCGACCAGGACCATGCCCGAGTGCTGCTTGGCGTTCTCTTCGCCCGCGCCAACCCATTGCATGTGGGTCCGGCTACCGAGCGAACCGACGAACGTCGTCCACTTGCCCTCGCCGCCCATGCATTCGGCCAAGCGCACGTTCATCGCGGCGCCGTAGGCAGAGTTGTCGAAGGCCTCCACGTCAACCATGGTGTTCTTCTGGTTGTCGGCTTCGTGGGTCACGACGATCGTGCCGCGATCCATCGCGCGCTTGAGGATCCCTTCGAGGATCGCCGGGTCCATCGGCACGACGGCCAGCGCGTCGGTGCCCTTGGCGACCAGGTCGTTGATGATCTGAAGCTGCTGGGCAGAGTCGGCGGTTGCCGGTCCGACCTGCACGATGTTCATCTCCGGGTTGGATTCGGCGAATTTCTTCACGCCGGTTTCCATGCGGTCAAACCACGGAATGCCGCTGATCTTGACGACAGTCGTGATCGACTTGCCGTCCTGGGCGATTGCGCCCTGCGAGGCCATTCCGAGCGCCGACACGACCGCCGCTACAAAAAGGCCCGACGTCTTGAGATATTGGTTCATTCTATCTCCTCCCAGGAGTTTCCAGAGACTTCCCTCGTGATCAGTTCTTCGAGGCGTGAGGGTCCCGCTTCGAGGAAAACAGCGCGTCGAAGTGTTCGACGAGTGCAAACCGGTTGACGAACAGGAAGCACAGAAGCAGTGCCCCCCACGCAAGGTCGCGGACGAAATTCGACAGCCCGACAAAGTTCAGCAGGCTGGACAGCAGTTGCAGGATGATCGCGGCCAGCACGACATTGATGACCCGCCCGTAGCCGCCTTCGGGTTTGACCCCGGCCATGACCGCGACAAGGATCGCGATCAGAAGGTAGGTTGTACCGTAGTCCCACTTCACGTTTACGTTGCGGGCCGCGATGATCAGCCCGGCCAACCCGGCCAGCAGCCCCGACAGCGCATAAGTGGTGGTGACGATGCGGGCCCGGGCAAATCCGCTGAACTCGGCGGCCTTCTGGTTGGAGCCGGTCATCATCAGCTTCACGCCATAGGGTGTGTGACGCAGAACCAGCCCGAGGAGTGTCGCCACACCGATGAACATCAGGAAGCTGATCGGAATGCCCAGGACATACCCGTTGCCGATTTCATAGAGGGGTTCGGGGGTCCCGATCCGCACGGCCCGGCCGCCCGACAGCACAACCGTGACACCGGTGAAGAACATCTGCGTTCCAAGCGTGCAGAGGATCGGCGTGATCCCGAGCCGCGAGATGATCAACCCGTTGAGCGTGCCACCGATCAGGCCGACGACCGCACATCCGATGACAAAGGTCACGGTGAACAGCACGGGCGCCTCGTCCACAGGAAAGATCGACATCGCGAAGAGCCCCGAGGCGACCCCGGCCAAGTTGGCCATCGCGATCCCGGACAGGTCGATACCGCCGTCGCCCGCACACATCGCCAACATGACGCCAATGGCCAGAAGGCCGATTTCCGGCACCTGGCTCGCCATCGACTGGAGGTTGAACAGCGAAAGGTAGGTTCCGCCCGACAACAGGCCGCCCGCCACGAGGAGGACAGCGAACAGCGTGACGAGAAGAACGAGGTTCCCATCGAGCTTTCGCATTCTCACCTCCCATTTAGTGAATATTGCATTCTGTTTAGTAAATCACTAGCGTCATGTTCAGTTACGTTCAACGTGTTTTTCAGTAAACACCCGCGTCGAGATGTTGCAGGCTTGGAGAAAGGCACCGCCCTGGTGTACGAACGCGGGTCAGGAAAAAGAGGTGACTTCGCCAGCACATGGAAATTGATACGAAAAAGCCCGCCACGCTTCGGGAAGTTGCCGAGGTGGCCGGTGTCTCCGCAGCCACGGCATCGCTGGTCCTGAACAGGAAAGGCGACATCTCGGAAGCAACCCGCATCCGGGTTCTGCGGGCGATGAAAACGCTGAACTATACCCCCAAGGGGGATCGCAGCCGGTCCGACTCGCTGGCCGTCGACTCGCTGAACACTGTCCGGTTCCTGAAGATCGCCCGTCACGGGCAGACGGTGAACCGCGACCACAATGTCTTCATTTCCGACTACATCGACGGCATGTCCTACGAGGCTACACGGCGGGACTACTCGCTGCAGGTGGTCACACACGAGAGCGAGGACATCGACGGCATCGTCGCCGGGCTTGCCGGGGCGGACCTGCGCGGCATCATCGCCCTGGGAACCGAATTGTCGGACGACGATGTCCATGCGATCCTCGCCTGCGGCCTGCCGAACGTCATCATCGACACGCATCGGCCCTTTGTGGGTGGCAATTTCATCGACATGGACAACGACCAGCTTGTGTACCGGGCGCTCGACTATCTGAAGGCGAACGGATTCAGGCGTATCGGACTTGTCGGCAGCTACACTTCGGTCACGAACTTCAGCCTGCGCCATGACGCCTTTCGGCGCGGCATGTCGGCCCATGGGCTGCAGGCAGATCCGAAACATATCCTGTCTGTTGCCGCGACAGTCGATGGAGCATACGCGGATTCGGTCACGCAACTGACCCAGAGCACCGAGGTTGCCGATGCCTATGTCTGTGCCAACGACATCATTGCCTTCGGCTTCATCCGGGCGCTGCGGGAACAGGGTTACACTGTCCCCGGGGATGTCTCGGTGATCGGCATCGACAACCTTCCGATGGGCGCGGCCTTCGACCCGCCCCTCACGTCGCTTGATGTGCCCAAACAGCGAATAGGTGCGATGGCAATCCGGATTCTGGACGACCTGATCGTCGCCAACACCCCGCAACCGCCGGTCAAGGTGCTGGTCGCCGGGGACCTTGTGCTGCGCAAAAGCGTACGACAGCTGTCCGACCCGGAATAAGGCAGACCTGCGCCCGACGCCCGTGCGGGGCCAAATTTCGAACTTCGCGACGCCAAAAACAGGCTGGCAACGAGTATTCAATGCCTGCCAGAGGACTCATGACACAAAAGGCAGCCAAGGGGCTTGCGCCAAACGCATCCGGCGTCTCAAATCGGCGAGCCGAGGGCATTGTGGCCCTGAATGCCATCAGGGACACAGAATGCGCAGCAACTCCCCCGCGGGATCCCGCTCCAATCAGGCCATCACATCGTGGATTTCCTGCATCCAGGCCGGGCTGATCGCAGGCCTGATGGCAACCTTCTCCTCGATTTCCTACGCATCGCTGATCACCGGAGCCACCGCGCCCGACGCGACAGCGGCCATTATCGGCATGGCCCTGATCGGGGGGGCAACCCTGTGCTTCCTGTTGGGGGCTTTCAGTAACATCAAGGGCGTGATCCCTCACGTGCAGGACGTCCCGAGCGTCGCACTGGGCGCAATTGTCGTCACCCTGGTGGCCAACAGGACGACAATAGGCGGCGACAGTCAGGTTGCCGAAATCGTCGTCCTGTGCCTGGTGGCAGGTGGCGCGTTTGCGCTTTCCCTCTATGTCTTTGGAGCGCTCGGTCTGGCGGACCTGATGCGATATGCTCCGCGCCCGGTTGTGGCCGGGTTTCTTGCGGGAACCGGCTATTTCGTCATCGTCGGCGCATTGGGAGTATGCCTCGGCGAAAAGGTGACCCTTGAGACCCTGCCAGGGCTTCTGGACGGCCCGGCACGGAACAAGACACTGGTTGCAGTGGCAGTGGCGCTCGTCATCACGGCAGCCTCTCGCCGGGTGCCGACAAACATTGCCATCGGCACAACCCTGGGGCTTTCGCTCGCCCTGTTCCACGCCGCTCCGCTGCTGATCGACATCGATCCCGCCGAACTGGTGGCAACTGGCTGGTTCGTGACCCTGCCGGACGGCGGCCTGCCATGGCCCCCTGTCCCCTTCGGCGAACTTCGCGCCCTCGACAAGGGCTTCCTGGCTGGCGAAGCCTTGCCCCTGTGCACGATGATCGTTCTGTCGACGGCGGCGCTGCTGATGAATACCTCCGTGTTGGAGGTGAAGACCCGTTCGAACCTCGGCCTCAACCGGGAGCTCAAGGTATTGGGCCTGTCCAACCTTGCCGCTGCCGGGCTCGGCGGCCTGCCTGGCTACCACGGAGTGGCCACGACCATGACGGCGTTCAGGATCGCGCCGGCCCATCGCGCGGTCTCTTTCATGGCGGGCGGCATGGCGCTGTTTGTCTTCGCGACCGGGAACACGGTGCTCGCGTTTCTCCCGTTGCCGATCTTCGCCGGCTTCATCCTGTGGATCGGGGTGGATTTCCTGCGCGAATGGCTGTTCCACGAGGTCCGGGTCACCCCGATCGGAGAGGCCTGGCTGACGGTTGCGATCTTTGCGGTCATCGCCGTCTTTGGGCTGTTTGAGGGCACCCTCTTCGGGCTTGTCGCCGGGGGGATGCTCTTCATCGTCGATTACAGCCGCCTGGACCCGGTGCGCCGGGAGCTTTCGGGCGATGCCTACCACGGCTCGACCGAGATGACCGAAGCCGAACTTCGGATCCTCGAAGAGCATGGCGGCTGCATCGTGGTGCTGAAGCTACAGGGGTATGTCTTCTTCGGAACAGCGCATCGGCTCCGCGATCGGGTTCGGGCGCTGACCCAAACCCGGCCTTTGCGCTACCTGGTCTTGGATTTTGCCGATGTGACAGGGATCGATGCCACTGCCGTCGGCAGCCTGCAACTGATTGCCGATGATCTGGAACCGGGGCATCACCACGTTACCTTGACGGGAATGTCGCCCAAGGTCGCTGGCGTGGTGCGTCGCGCCGGGGTCGACCTGGACGAGCGAGCGATGCTTGCCACGGCGGGCGACCTCAACACGGGCCTGTCTGCTTACGAATCAAGGTTGCTGGCCAAATTCCTGCCTGACATGGGGGGGCGTCCGACGGACATCCACGCGATGCTCGCCGACATCCTGCCGGACGATGCACTGCGGTCCGCCCTGGTGCCATATCTGGAACGGGAGGAGGCCGAGGCCGGCACCATCCTCATCCGCGAGGGCGAGGTCGCATCAGATATCTTCTTTCTCGAACGCGGACGGGTCGACGTTCGGGTTGGCAGGTCCACCCCACCACGACAGGTGCGCACGCTGCATCCGGGCGCAATCTTTGGAGAGATTTCCGCCTATCGCAGAGGCATCCGCACCTCGACGGTGCAGGCCGAAACACCCGTCGCGCTCTGGCGGTTTTCGCGCGCGGCTGCCGAAAGGGTTCTGGCTGACGCCCCCGAGCTGTCCAGCCATTTTCACGCTGGCATGGCATGCATCCTGGCAGAGCGGGTCAGCGCCAACACCCGGTTGATCCAGATCCTGCGAGCCTGATGGGTGGCACGGGCCGGGCTCGGTGGGCAGCGCCGCGGCGCCGCCCAACCGGATAGGGTCAGCTCAGCTTGCCGCCACGGTGTGCCATCTGCATGTGCGCGGAATAGGAATTGACCGCCCGGTTTCCGGGCTGGTTGGCGTCCAGGACCAGCCGCTCCAACTCGCCACTTTCGACCTCGATCGAGATCGTCTGCTGGTGCTTTGACAACCGCCACATATACAACCTGCCAGTCAGCGACGGCGACGGATCCCGATCACGGGTGGACTCGTAAGGTTTGCCCGCCCCATGCACGATCATGATCCGCGGCTTGGGCAACCGGTAGGTGTGACCCTCGTAGCCATAAGCATAGATCAACGCGATGGTCGGGCAGGTCTCTTCGTCCTTGCCTTCCTCGTTCTGACGCACCTTGGGCACGGCCACGAGGTTCAACTGTTTGGCAAAATCGCTGCGCACCCGCATCTCTCCGGTGCACAGGGCAGTCCTGTCCTTGTCCGACATGTTCTTTTCGTCGATATACGCGGTTGGCTTCAATTTCGGCGCCGGCTCCATGTGCGCGCCGATCAATACGATCTCGGAGGGGTCGTAGAACCCATCCGGGATCAGGGGCAGAATGTCATGTGCGTCCATTGCGTTTCCCTTCTTTCTTAAAACCAGGCAGCCGAGCGTGACCGGTCGCGCCCAAGCAGGTGAATGTCATAGGGGGTAAGAATTTCGCGCCAGGCGAGGCATTCGACGACCGTGTCGGCGATGTTGCCCTGACCGTTTCCCTGCAACGCGTCGCAGACTGCATAGGCCGCATCGGCATAGGTCAGGCTTTCACTGTCGAGCCGCCCCCAGGACCGGGCGAGGGCAAGCGCCATGATATCGCGGGCATCCGCCAGCGCTGCCTTGAGCGGGAAATGCTTCAGATCGTAGTCGGCCTTGAACGCCTCCGCATAGACGCGCTCCAGATCGCCGTTCAGGGCACGGGCATCCGGAATCGATCCGGAGGGCAGGTGCACAAGACCCTGATCCACCGCAATGTCGTGATAGGTCTGCACGAGGGCATCGAAAAACCCACCGGTGAAGGGGCGCGACTTGTCGTGCACCTCGTCGCTGACCTCGGACATCTTGCGCGCATTTCCGGCGATCCGGATCTGACGTTCGTCCGCCAGCTCGGCCACCCGGTTGAGCTCGTTCATCGCCATCAGGTTGCCCGCCCCGCGCCGCAGAAGCCGGTCCATCGCGGTGTCGAAATGCAGCATCCCGACCAGCGAACAAAGGTCCGAGACCCCTTCGTGATAAGCGCGCAGATCCGGCCCCGCCGGCAGGCCCGGCGCAGGCAGGCCGATCTCGGAAAACAGGATCGAATGGCCAATCTCGTGGGCGATGACATCAAAGTTCAGCGCATAGGGGTGACGGGTGCCATCGGGCGCGGCATCAAAGCCGAATTCGAGCATCCCGTAGCCGGATTGCGCATTGTCCCAGTCGATCATCGGGACGATCTCCAGTCGTTCATAGGTCTTCGAAAAGTGCCAGGTGATCCGGTGGCCAAGGTAGCCTTCCCAAACATCGAGAATCCGCGCGACGCAGCCAAACACGTGCACCCCGAGGAAGTCCGGGCTTGACGGATCGATATGGTCGAAATGCCCGTCCGGCGATGGCTCGACCGGTGGTGCCCTGGGCCCCGCAAACGGCGGCAGATAGGGGTATTCGTAGGGGGTCTTGTGCTGGGTCGGATTGACGACATACATCCGCCCGTTCTCCGGACCGGCCAGGATCGAGCCTTGGGCGTCGGAAATCCAGACCAGCTCGGGCTTGTCATACCCCGGAGTGGTCGGTGCCTGCGGATACAGCAGAAACCGCGTGCCGATTGTTTGTTCACTGGACGCCACGCCTGCCCTGCCCCCTGCCAAGATTACCTTTGGTCAACAGGATCAACCATATCGCGCAAGACCGATCTGTGAACCGGTTAACAGACATCCGACAAAAAAAGTTTCAGGCGTCGCCGCCCAGGTCGAGACCGCTGTCGCGCAGATCATCCAGCCAGGCATGAACAATGGGCGGGCGTGCGCCGTTCGTTTCCGGCCAGTCATCCCGGGCTGCATGGGCCGCCAGCCGCTGCAGCAGCATCCGGGCATCGAACGCCTTTTGGGCCACCTCGCACGCGCGGGCCTCCATCGGCAGGTGCCGTTCCGGAAACGGCAGATCGGTGAGCCTTCGCAGATGTCCCGCAGCCACCTCTCCCGATAGCTGCCCCCGACGGACTGCGGCCTTCAGGCTGCGGCGAATGTCGACCAGCGCGCCCGACAGCGCCTGCCCGCCCAGTTCCGCCGGTGCATGGGTTACCGCCACAGCGTCGTCGGGCAGCAAGGCAAAGCGCCGATACCACCGGTAGATCAGGCCAACGCCGATCATGCCCTGCGATGACAGCTCTGCCGCGCGCAGGGCCCCCATGCTGGCCGCGCCAAACACCGGAATACCCTGGGACAGCGCCCAGAGGATCTCTCGATGCCGTACCGTCGGCGCGTCCCGAAAGATCCCGTCAATCAACGCAATGGCCGGCGGTCCTGCCGCGCAGGCGCGAAAGATATCGCCCTGACCGGCGGGGGGCCGGAAGTCTGCCTGCACGATCCGACGCGCCTCCGCCAACGACAGGCTGGGACCAAGGAACACAATCGGCAGGGGGGCTGTCATCCTGTGGGCACCACCCGCAACGGGTCGGCGACAAGGCGCGGCGCGAGCACGCGGGTGATGGCCAGTGGCAGGCCCGGGTCCCAATGCAACGGCACCGCGAAGACCGGCCCGACCCGCGCCGCAAGGGCCCGCAAGGTCCTCGGGGCGTCGGTGCCGCCGCCCGTCGACACGGGCAGTGATGGCGCGGGTCCGTGGCGGGTCCATTCCGCCTCCAGCGCCTGCCGATCAACGCCGTGGTCATAGAACCTCTGGGTGATATCTTCCCGCGCGCCAGAGATGACCGCAAGCCGGGCCTGAACCGCCTCAGCCAAAGCCGCGGCGATGGCTTCGTCGAGGTCATGGCGCGCAGCATATCCGGTCGCAGGCAACGGAAGGGCCCGTGCGCCCGGGGCCTCCATCACCGACGCCATGACTGCAAACGGCCACGCTTCGCCGGACATATCCCACGCAGCCACGCGCAATGCCGCACGCCGTATCCTTGCAAGCAAAGGGGAATACTCAGGATTGCCTGCGTCCAGCGAGATACGGTGCAATCGCCCGGAAGCCTCGGCCCGAATGCGGGCGTCGGCCTCGATGCATTCCAGAAGCCCGTGCATCATTGCCGCGCCCAGCGTGCCGGCCGCGCCCAGACCAATGGAACTGCGCAGGATCGGCGCCTGCCCCGACTTCGCGCCCCGCGAAAAATCCGTGCACATCAGGTCACGTGGAACGGCAGCGGGCGCGTCGCGCACGATATCCCAGGCCGCGACGTATTCTGTCTGAGCGGTCGGCCAGGCAACACCCGGTGCCACAGCCGACCAGAGAGCGGCATCGCCGGATGACGCCGGCTTCAACCGTTCCGGGGTTTCGCCAACGGCCATCTCAAGGCACTCCAGCACCGCCCCCACGGCCGCACCTTCGAGGCTCGCGGCCTTGCCCTGGGTCACGGCATTCGACCGCGCCAATGGCCGCACTGCCTGCGCGACGGGAAAACCGATCCGGTCCAGCCCGGTGATGTCAGCCACCCTCGATATGCCGAAACAGCCAAGATGCGGTTGCAACCGGGCCCAATAGGTTTCGGCCGGCATCCGCCGTTCGGGCACATCATCCAGCACAGCGGACAACACCTCGGGCGCGACCGGCTCAGACAGCCAGGGCATCCATGACCTTCCGGCGCAGCGTACAATCCGAGACCTGGCCCAGCGTTTCGGCCATCGACAGCGCGACATGCGCCGGAATGGGCAGGCCAAGATCCAGACGGGTCGCGACATTGCGCAGCGACAGCATCCGGGCATTCTGGGCCCCGGCGATTTCGAAGCCTTCGTCGAGCGACGTTGACGCCACCACGCCCCCCGTCAGCATGGCCTTTCGGCGCAGCAATTCGGGCAGCCAATAGGTCAGGCCCGTGGCGCGCGCTGCCGCGATTTCGTCGTCCAACGGACCCAGCGCCTGTGTTGCCGTTCCATTGACACTTGCCACCCGCGCCGCGATGTCGGCGTAAAGCGGCGTATCCTCCAATACCCCGAAATCGCGCAAGGCGTTGAGTCCCTGGGTCACCGCCGCGACCTGGGCCGGATCCCCCGCCCGCACCGCCATCCAGCCGCGAAAGATCTGCCGCTTTGCCGTGATCGCGGGCGAGGCGTCTGAACCGGACAACGAAGCGATCTTGTTCAGGATGCGGTCGATGCTGTGCAGATCGTGATTGAAAAAGGCGACCTGCGTCGCAATGTCGAGCGCATGAAGCCGACTGGAAAGATGCCCGGTGCCATCGGCCCAGACCTCGCATTCCCGGATCGCCTCGGCACTCGTCTCCAATTGCCCGGTCAACCATCCGCACAATGCGCGCTCGCCCAGTCCACAGACACGCGCGTCATGCCCGTACTGAAACCGGGACCGGCGCGCCGTCTGCGGGTCGTACAGCGCCAGACCGTCCGAAATGGCAGACAGGCACCGATCGTGCGCGCCGCCATCGAACAGGGTGGCCCAGGCGCAATGCAGCGCCTGAAGGCGGGATTCGGCATCGGCGTCGGGGGGCACATCCCGGATCAGGATCTCCGACCGGCGGGTCTGTTCGATCAGATCGCTGGAGGTGAACCACCACCCCCACAGGATCGAAAAGAACGGCGATCGATCGCGTGTCGGCAGCCCGAAGTAGAGCGCCTGCCCCGCTTCATACAGTGGCGCCGCGGCCCGGTGACCCTCCAGCAAAGTGACAAGCGGGCCAAGCAACGCATAGGCCCGCAACTGAACCAGATCGCGCGCCGTACCACTTTCGAACTGTTCCGACAGGGAAAGCACCCGTTGGAGCATGGCGCGCGGCGCCCGCAGGGCGGATCGGCGGATGGCATCCTCGGCCACATCCACCAACAGCGCCACGCCCCGAGCGGTCCGTTCGGCCGCCAGGCAATGTTCGGCCAGCAGGATGTCCGGGACGTCCGCGGCGAGGGCTGGATCGCTGTCGACCAGGTCGACGACCTGACCATGCAAGACCCGGCGCACGGCCCGCAACTGGCTGTCATAGGCAACATCGCGGATCAGGGCGTGGCGAAAGCCGTAGGAACTGCCATTGTCGATGACATCCTTCAGGCCATGATCGACCAGACGTTGCAGGTCGGAATCCAGCGCCTGTACGCTGTCGGCAGAGGTCAGGCGCGCCAAAAGGTGATAGGGATATTCGCGCCCCAGCACGCTGGCGATCTGCGCCGTCCTCTTTGCCGGGCCGGCGTGTTCCAGGCGCGTGGCAAGCAGATCGCGCAGGCTGCCCACTTCGGCACCGCTCAGATCCGCCTGTGGATCGTTGACACCGCGCTCCAAGGCGTGCGCGGTCAATTCGATCAGGAACAGGGGATTCCCGTCGGCCTTTTCAACGATCCAGGCGCGGGTGGCAGAGGACAGTCCGTCAGGGGCAAGGGCGGCAATCAGGGCATTTGCGTCATCGTCCGCGACCGGCAACAGAGGCAACGGTTGAAAGGCATCACGCTGTTCGTCGAGGACTCCGTCGGGGCGGGCGGTGACAAGAACCAGCAACTCGCGACGGGGTGCCTCCTGCGAGAGACGTGCCAGGACAGCCAAGGTAACCTCGTCCGCCCAATGCAGGTCTTCGGCCATGATGAGAAGCGGCCTGACACAGGCCAAGTCCAGAAACGCTTGCGCAACCGCGGCGACGATGGCGTCACGGCGGGCAGCGGGGCTGAGGCTGTCATCTTCCTCCAGCACTGAAAGGCGTTCGGCGGTGTGTACCGCAGCGTCGCAAAGCTCTGGATCGCCTGCCGCCTCGTAGGCAGCGTCATACATCCGGATGATCGCGAACAGCGCCTCGCCCTGGGTGCGCGGCTGACATTGCAGCAGCAGTGTTCGCCCGTCCTGCGCATGATCCGTCAGCTCCGACAGGATGCGGGACTTGCCTATTCCGGGTTCGCCCTCGATCAGGATCGCGCTGCCGGATCCTGACATGGCATTATTCCAAGCCGTTTTCAGGGCGGCGATCTCGGGTTTGCGGCCTGAAAAGGGGCCTGTGGAATCGCGATCACGCCGGAACCGGGACTCCACGGCCCTCAGGGCCACCGGTCTCCAGGCGCGCGTGAGACCCGCAAAGCCCTTGAGGCCAAGCCCATCGACAGGCTGATACTCCATCGCCCGGTTCGTCAGCGCATAGGTGGATGGGCCGACAAGGATCTGGTTGGCCGGCGCCGCTGCTTCGAGCCGCGCCGCAAGGTTTGGCGCCTCCCCCACGGCACCCAGTCGCGCCGCACCCATGGCGTCCGGGCTTTCGGCCAGAACCACCACGCTGGTCGCGATCCCGATACGAATGTCCGGGGCACCGGGTATGGTCGCCCGCGCATCGAGCAACGCCAGCGCAGACTGCACGGCAGACAATGCGGCGTCCTCGTTGGGGATCGGATACCCGAAATAGGCCATGCCCCCGTCGCCCATCACCTGTTCAAGCGAACCACCGTGATCGGCCAATGCCACCCGCGCGGCGATGTGGATCTGATCCAGCCGCGCACGCAACCGTTCGGGATCACCGGCCTCGGCCAGAGAGGTCGACCCGACAATATCGTAGAACAGGACGGTCAGTTGCCGCCGCTCTCCCATGGTCTCGGGCGCAGGCTGCGCCGTGATGTTGCGTTTCCGGAATAACGACACGAAGGCTCCTCGGTTGACCCGGTCCACCTTGCAACCGAACCGTCACGAGGGGAAGATTTTCCTTTTGGTGGCAGTGCGCAGCTCGCGTAGCCTGCCGCTATGACGGATTCGGACCTTGCACAGGATCACACCCCGCTGCTGGCCGATGCGTCGGACGGCCTGCGGCGGGTGTTGGAGCAACGCTTTGTGCCGCTGCACCTTGCCGGTGGCGACACCCTGTTCGATCAGGGCGACCATGACGACAGGCTGTACATTCTGGACGGCGGCACGCTGGAGGTCAGTGTCCTGTCGGCTTCCGGGCGAAAGCTGTCGCTGAACCGGTTACAACCGGGAAGCGTCTTTGGAGAGATCGCGCTGTTCGATCCCGGACCGCGGACGGCGCGGGTCGAGGCGCTGACGGCCAGCACCCTGCGATACATTCGGCAGGCGACGCTGTTTGACGGCATCGCCGGCGAAACCGACCTTGTCGCAGAGCTGTTGCGCCTCGCAGGCCGGAGGATGCGGTGGATGAGCCGGCAGATGGAAGATCAGGTCTTTCTACCGCCCGCGGCACGGCTGGCGGCGCGGCTGCTGCATCTCGCGGGAAGCGGACAGGAAATCGGCATGTCTCAGGCCCAGTTGGCCGATTATGTCGGGGTCACCCGAGAGGTCGTGTCCAAGACGCTGGCCGAGTGGCGGCGAGACGGTCTGGTCGAGGTTTCGCGCGGGCGGATCGCGCTGTGTGACAGGGATGGTCTTCTGCGGATCAAGAATTTCGACTTTGTCTGACCCTGTGTGAAGTGGTTCACAGAACGCCGCGTTGATCGATGGCAGTTTCAGTTCATGGCCAGAACGGCCGCACCTGAAACCCGGAGGACCCGCCATGATCACCCAAAAGCTGTCGACCAAGCCCGCCACCCGGAAATCCGCGATCCCGTCGTTCCTGACCCAGATGATTGCCCGGATCCACGGTCCGGCAACCTATTTGCGCGCCAAGGAAGATCTCGACCGCTTTCGGTCGTTGGACCCGTCGCGCCAACGCGATATCGGGGTGACCCAGAAAGACCTTGATGCCGCCAAGCTGGCCGACTTTCTGGACCAGCCGCGCCGGTGACCCCCAGGAGATAGAGCGCCCTGCCCTGCCACAGCCCCTGCACGCCGGTGATCAACCGGGGCGCAGGGGCATCGTCCTGTTTGAGCGCATCACAAGGCCATAGGCCGGCGGCCTACGCCACGGCGTCGGGCGCCAGTTTGTCCTGGGTGCGCAGGTCGAAATCGGACGCATCATGACGTTCGTGCAGTTGGTCCGACAGATCGCCCCAGGTGCGGTTGACCTTGCGGCCCCGCGCGACGGCCGGGCGTTCGCGGATCTCCTCGGCCCATCGGCGCAGGTTGGTGTAGCTTTCAACCTGCAGGAAATCACCCGCGCCGTAGAGTTCACCCAAGGCAAGGCTGCCGTACCAGGGCATGGTCGCGATATCTGCGATGCTGTATTCGTCGCCCCCAAGGAACTGGTGTTCGGCCAATTCGCGATCCAGTACATCCATCTGGCGCTTGGCTTCCATAGTGAAACGGTCGATCGGGTATTCGAATTTCTCGGGTGCATAGGCATAGAAATGCCCGAAGCCACCGCCCAGGTACGGTGCAGAGCCCTGCAGCCAGAACAACCAATTCATGACCTCCGTGCGTGCGGCGGGATCCTTGGGCAGAAAATGCCCGAACTTTTCGGCCAGATACAGCAGGATGGCACCGGATTCGAACACGCGGCTGCCGGTGTCTGTGTCCATCAGGACAGGGATCTTGGAGTTCGGGTTGAGCGCGACAAAGCCAGAAGAGAACTGGTCGCCGTCCGCGATCCGGATCAGATGCGCATCGTATTCCGCCCCCATCTCGCCAAGCGCGAGCAGTTCCTCCAGCAGGATCGTGACCTTCTGCCCGTTGGGCGTTCCAAGGGAGTAGAGCTGCATCGGATGGCGGCCCACGGGCAGGGTGGCGTTATGGGTCGCGCCGGCGGTGGGGCGGTTTGTCTTTGCCCATTCGCCACCGTTCTCGGCGTCAAAGGTCCAGACGGTTGGCGGCACGTACGGGGTATCTGTCGGCATGATCTCGATCTCTTCTCTGCAGGGCGCGGCGAGCCGTCACCTCGGGTGGTGTCTGACATGAAAACGTGGTGTTCGGGGGCGGATCAGGCCCGCATCTGTTCAAGCTGTTTCAGGATGCTGGTATAGTTTTCAACCCCTTGCGCACCGGTGACAAGGTGCTGACGATCAAAAACCACCGCCGGGACACCGCGAATGCCCTGTTGGGTCCAGAATGCTTCGGCGCTGCGTACATCAGAAGCATAGCGCTGATCCGCCAGAACTGCCTGCGCCTCTTCCCGGTCCAGGCCGATCTCCGCGGCGACATCCGCCAGCACGTCGGTATCTGACAGGTTCCGTCGATGTGTGAAGTGCGCCGCAAACAACGCCTGCTTCAGATCGTGCATTCGGCCCTGTTCCCCCGCCCAATGCAACAGTTGATGCAGGTTGAACGTGTTGTACATCCGCATGTCGTCGGCAAACCGGAACTCGAAATCGACTGCGGCGCCAACGTCGGTGATCTGGACGCGGCTCTGCTCGGATTGCGCGGGAGTCGTGCCGTATTTCTCGGCGACGTGCTCTCGAAGGTCCTGCCCTTCCGGCGGCATGTCCGGGTTCAGTTCGAACGGGTGCCAGTGGATCTCGTGCGCGGTGCCGGTGGCCGCCAGCGCCGCCGCCAACTGGCGATAGCCGATGACGCACCAGGGGCAGACCACGTCGGAAACGATGTCGATGCGCAGCGGTGTGATGTGTTCCGTCATGGTGCCTCCTCTGGGGGCTGGTCAAACTGGCGGGCCTACAGGCTCGATTTCCGGGTCGTGGTGCCAACAGCAGCACCGAGGCCGGTTGGACAACCAGCCTCGCCGCGCCGATCAAGCGGCCTTGTGCCACTCGAATTTCCGGAACACCGCATCGACCGGTGTCTTCGCGAAGTGGTTGGTGTAGTTCGACATCAGCTTCTGTGCGACCCCCAGAATGATTTCGAGGATCTGACGCTGCGTATATCCGGCGTCCAGAAACGCCTGGACCTCGGCCTCGTCTACGACACCACGGTTGCGCACGACACTCAGCGTGAAGCTGCGGAGCGCTTCGAGCCTTGGCGTGGGCAGAGGGGTTTGATCGCGCAGGGCGTTGGTGATGGCGTCATCCACCTTCATCATCTTGGCGATGCCGGTGTGGGCGGGCACGCAATAGTGGCAGTTCTGCTCGACGTTGATGGCTTGCCAAACCACCGTCTTTTCCTCGGCATCCAGGCTGGAGGCGATGAATTGCTGGTGGGCAAAGTTGTAGGCCGCCAGTAGGCTTGGCGCCTCGGCCATGACAGCGTGCAGGCCTGGAATGCGACCGTTGTTCTTGAACGACTCTGCCAGCAGCGGCTTGCTGGCGTCGGGGGCGGAGGTTTCGTCATGCAGGGTGAATTCGGTCATTTTACGTGTCCTGAGGCTCTTGAGTGAGGAAGGCAGGCTCGACGACGGGTGTCGACGAACGGCTCCTAACCACTATTGAGTGATCACTCAATGACCTTGTTTAGCAATCACTCAAACGTGAGCCGCCTGACCAACACGGCGCCGCACGACCCGATGCCACCGACGGGAGAATGAATTCTGGTATCGCCAGAGAGCTTCAGACGTAGACCGCAGGCGTCACGACCTCTGCCACGCCATGCTCACGCAACCGTGCCGCGATGGCTTCGATGCTGTCGCGGCTCGCAGCAGGCCAATCGCGTGCTGCGCCGATGACCCCGTGGTGTTGAAAGGCGTTGAGCCGGATGCGGACCCCGCCAAGCCTCTGAACAAAGGCGCAAAGCGCCTCGGCCTCGGTTGCGGTGTCGGTGTGACCAGGCACCACGAGGAACCGCAGTTCCTGAAGCTTTCCGGCAGCGTGCAGAAACCGCGCAGCCTCCAGAACACGCGCGTTTCCGACACCCGTCAGGGACAAATGAGTCCGTCGGTCGAACGCCTTGATGTCCAGCAGGACGCCATCTGTGACCGGCAGCACCTTTGCCCAGCCTGATGGCGCCAGATACCCGTTGCTGTCGATCATGCTGGTCAGATGGCACAGGGCCGGATCGGCCTTGATTGCACCGAACAACGCGACGACGAACTTCAGCTGTGTTGTGGCCTCTCCTCCGGACAGCGTGATCCCGTCGAGAAACGCCAGATTATCCCGCAGGATGCCCAGCACATCCCCAACCCCCATCGATTGCACCATCGGGTTGGCGTGAATCGGGCATGCCCGCAGACAGGCATCGCACTGGTCGCATTGGCTGGGGTAAAACACCACCCTGCCCGCCTGCATCGACAGCGACCCGGCGTGGCAGGCCGGGATGCAGTCGCCGCAGTCGTTGCACAGGCCCATCGTGTGCGGATTGTGGCACGTCTTGCAGGCAAAGTTGCATCCCTGCAGGAACACGACCAGCCGGTTGCCCGGCCCGTCAACGCAGGAAAATGTCAGGACCTTACTGACCGTAGCCCGGGGAGAGTTCATGACCAACCACGCGGGGTTTGCGTTCAAGGATTCCGGTCACCGCCGCCGCTTCGGCACCCAGCCCGGTGGTATTCGTCCGCGACCCTTCGCAGTTGTTGAACTTTTCAACATCCGACAGTCGGATCATGTAGCCGGTCACCCGGACCAGATCGTTGCCCGCGACATTCGCCGTGAACTCGCGGAACCCCGACGCCAGCGCCCCCTTGCACAGGGTGAACAGCGCCTGCGGATTGGAGCGGATCGTCTCGTCAATGGTCAGGATCTCGCTGATGCCGGAGGGATAGAACGCGTGGTGCGGCAGCAGGGCCTTAACATGCGACACCGGATCGGGTTCGGTTCCGTAGGGAATGCGCACGCCCGGGGTCACGTCCGTGTCGATGCTGATACCGGCCTGCGAGTGCAACATCGCCCGATCGCGCCAGGCATGTTTCACCGGCGTCGCCTCGACCCGCGCGGCCATGGCCTCGGAAATGCGGTAACCAAGGGCGTTGGCCGCTGCATCAAGACCATAGCGCCCGGAGCGGCCTTGCAGATCCTGCAAGTGGTTCACCGCCTCGGCCATGCCGTAGATGCCGAACATCGCGGTGAACCGGTCGGTGTCGATCCAGCCTTCGTCGACCAGAAAGCTGGCGAAAAAGTTGGACTGCTCGAACAGGAACCCCATCCGTGCATCGATCATGCGAAACTGAAGGTCCATGTAGTGCGGCAGGACCGTATCCAGAAAATCCTCGACGCTTTTGGACCGCACCGCCACTTCCTTGAGGTTGAGCCGCACGAGCGTGCCGGCACCTCCCGACAGCGGCAGCGCGTTATAGCAACTGACAATGGCATAGCCGCGCGCATCAAAGGTCGCAGCATGTAACGGATGGTTCGCGACATGGGGTTTGGAGCATTCCACGATATTGTCGGTCGCGATCCGCAAGACCTCGTCGGTGGTGACCTCCGGGTCATAGAGCAGCGTCAGGTTCGGCGCGATCTGTTTCAGCTCCGCATCCACCCGCATAATCGCACGGGCAACGCGGTTGTCCGTCGGACCGATGTTGGCATGCATGAAGGCGTCCGGCAGCACCCGATCAAGATAGCGCCAGAACAGCTTGATCCTGCGGTATAGGCCATCGTCGCTCACCCCGTCACAGAACGGCAGCAACAATTGGTCAAGATGGCCGATGAAGACCGGCATCCCGGTGACCGATGGCACGTGGTGATAAGCAATCATCAGGCAATTGATCGCCTCGTCCAGCGACTGTGGCGGATCAAGCTCCAGATAGGCACTGCCCTGGCGTAACACCACCTCGTAGTCCGGCAACAGGTAGCGGGGCTTGTAGGGCGCGTGCCCCTCGACCAGATCGCACAGCACACCGTCGTGGAATGCCTGAGCCGTCTCGGAATCCAGATCCGGATAAGGCAGCATGTTTTCCGCCTCGAGCGACAGGTACCGGGCCTTTTGCGCCGGGCTCAGCGTTGCGTCTGTCACGATTTCGCGGAGCTTCAGAAGTGTCGGGTTCATGGTGCGCCTCCGTTGAGGAAACTATCCCAATTGCGGTGCGTTTGAAATGGGCGTGTCGGCAATGGCTGCAATGGGTCGCGGGGCATTTGCAGGCGTCCGGCCTCTTCCGGCAGATTTCAGGATCGGGCACTCCCGGTCGGTACGCCCCGCAGGCTGGCGCGCGTTTGCGGGCCTCCTCCGGCCTCGCTCTAAAACGTCATCTTGGGTGCTTGAAGCACTTGTCGGGCATCTGTCGACCGTCCGGACATCAGGGCCAACAGCGTTTCCGCCAGGACTCGACCCGCGTCCTCCACATCTTCATGGATCGCATCGGTTGCGGGCTCGATCTGCGACAGGATGCCGGAAATGGATTTCGCGACGGCATGGAAATCCTTGCCCTCCGACATGTTTCTGCTGCGAAAGGCGTTTCGAATGGCCAGGTAGGATGCCTCTCCGGGACAGATGAAGCCGTCGGGACGGTAGCGTTCGCCGGAAATACCCTGCGCCCACCTGTTGATCTCGTCCATGGAACTGTCCAGCGTGATCGCATCCGGGATGTGATAGTCCACCCCGGTCTCGCGCACGGCGCGCATCAGCCCGTACCGCAGGTGTTGGCGGAACGACAGAGTATCGGGCGGCAGGATGGCACAGATGTTCCGGCACCCTTTCTCGACCAGCCGCAGGGCAGCCCGAAAGGCAAAGGTCTCATTGTCATAATCCACCCAGGAATGCGCCTCGCTGAACTCGGTGCGTCCATGACTGACAAAGGGGAACTTGTGCTCCGTCAGAAACCGGACCCGTTCGTCAAAGGGGGCCGTCCGGGTGAAGATCACGCCATCCGCCTGTCGATTGGTCACGATATGGCGGATCGGCATCAGCGAATCGACATCGGTGAAATGCGGCGTGACCACAAGGCTGTATCCGCTGCCTTCGAGCGCAGTGGTCAATCCGACGAGCAACGCATTTCCAAATCCCAGTATCTCGAAATGCGGGTCGAGCATAAGGCTGACAACCATGGTCTTGCCGGTGCGCAGACGGCGGGCGGCGCGGTCGGGCACATACCCGATTTCCCGTGCGATCTTCGCCACCCGCTGGCGTGTCGACTCGGCAATCTTTGGATCGTTCGACAGCGCACGCGAGACGGTGGCCACCGCAAGTCCCGAAAGCTCTGCGACTGTCTTGAGCGTGGGGCGGTCAGCGGACCCGGATGTCGCAGACACGCCGTGAACTGGGCTCCTCATGACGCAACTTTCCCTCTGATTGAAGAATTAAAACGTTTCACACTCAACACCCGCGACCTTCTGAAGCACGACACTACAGCCAAATTTCAAGAAGAAAAGCATGTTCGCGCGAACAGTATTGACACTTTCAAACTTTTGAAACGTTATAAACTGGCAAATGTTACTATGCGTTTCCGTTGGGAGGAAAACATGAAACTCAAGCTTGCTCTGAAATCTACTGCCTCGGCCGCCGTGCTCTGCATCGGCGCATCCGTTGCGATGGCCGCCGAGGTCGAAGTACTGCACTGGTGGACCGCCGGTGGCGAAGCTGCGGCGCTCAACGTTCTCAAGGAGAACCTTGAAGCCGAAGGCGTCACCTGGAAAGATATGCCGGTCGCCGGCGGCTCTGGCGTCGAAGCCATGACCGTTCTGCGCGCCCGCGTGACCTCCGGCAACCCGCCGACTGCCGTACAGATGCTTGGATTCGACATCAAGGACTGGGCCGGCGAAGGCTTCCTGGGCGATCTGTCAGACGTCGCCACCGCCGAAGGTTGGGATGCCGTCGTGCCGCCGGCCCTGCAGGAATTCTCCAAGTGGGATGGCAAGTGGATCGCCGCCCCGGTGAACGTGCACTCCACCAACTGGATGTGGATCAACAAGGATGCGCTCGACGCCGCTGGCGGCAAGGCCCCCGAGAGCTGGGAAGAGCTGATCACCGTGCTTGACGCGATGAAGGCCAACGGCATCATCCCGCTCGCCCACGGTGGTCAGGCCTGGCAGGACGGCACGGTGTTTGATTCGGTCGTTCTTGGCCTTGGCGCCGATTTCTACAAGTCGGCCATCATCGAGCAGGATCCCGAAGCGCTCAGCAGCGACAAGATGGTCGAAGCCTTCAAGCGCATGGAAGTACTGCGCGGCTATTTCGACGAGAACTTCTCGGGTCGCGACTGGAACCTCGCCTCGGCGATGGTCATTAACGGCGAAGCCGGCATGCAGGCCATGGGCGACTGGGCCAAGGGCGAATTCGTCAAGGCCAAGCAAGTTCCGGGCGAAGATTTCGTCTGCATCCGGTTCCCGGGCACACAGGGCAACGTTCTGTTCAACTCTGATCAGTTCGCCATGTTCGAAGTGTCCGATGAGCAGCAGAATGCCCAGAAGATGATGGCCTCGGCCGTCATGGACCCTGCGTTCCAGGTCGCCTTCAACCTGGTGAAGGGCTCGGTTCCCGCACGGACCGACATCGCTGACACCGAGTTCGACGCCTGTGGCAAGAAAGGCATGGCCGACCTCGCCGAAGCCGCTGCGAACGGCACGCTGCAAGGGTCCATGGCCCACGGTCACGGCGCAAGCTCCAACATCAAGAGCGCCATCTTCGACGTGGTCACCGCACATCTGAACGGTGAATACGGTGCCGAAGAAGCTGCGGAAGAACTCGCCAACGCCGTCGAGGCCGCGAAGTAGGTTCCTCCCCGGGTGCGCGTCGTCCCTTCCCTCTTGCGGATGGGCGCACCCAACAGGACTGGCGGGCCACAAGCCTGCCAGTCGTTTTCGCTTCAGGAGATGTCATGAGAGACCGACTCCAGGACTGGCTGCCGCGCATCGTGCTGGCGCCGAGCTTTCTCGCCATCCTTGTCTTCGTTTACGGCTTCATCCTCTACACGGGCTGGCTGTCGATGACGGATTCCCGGATGCTGCCGAACAACGATTTCATCGGGCTGGACAACTACGTCAAACTGTTCGCGTTGAAACACTGGTCGATCGCGCTCAAGAACCTTGCGATCTTCGGCACGCTCTACATCGTGATCTGTTCCTGCCTTGGCCTGTTCCTTGCGATCATGCTGGACCAGCAGATCCGCAACGAGGGCTTCATTCGCACGGTCTACCTCTATCCGATGGCGATCTCGTTCATCGTGACCGGCGTCGCCTGGAAGTGGTTCCTCGATCCTGGCATCGGGCTTGAGAACACCATGCATCAATGGGGCTGGGAGAGTTTCGAGTTCAAATGGATCAAGGATCGCAACATGGCGATCTATACCATCGTGATCGCAGCCGTCTGGCAAAGCTCGGGCTATGTGATGGCGATGTTCCTGGCCGGGCTGCGCGGCGTGGACAACGAGATCATCAAGGCCGCACAGGTCGATGGTGCGTCCGGCGTGCTGATCTATCGCCGGATCATCATCCCGATGATGCGCCCGGTGTTCCTGTCCGCCTTCGTCGTCCTGACCCACCTCGCCATCAAGTCCTATGACCTCGTGGTCGCCATGACCGGGGGCGGACCGGGCCGCGCCACCGAGGTCCCTGCGACTTTCATGTATTCCTACACTTTCACCCGCAACCAGATGGGGGTTGGCGCCTCTTCGGCGATCATCATGCTGATCATGGTGTTCTCGATCGTCGTGCCTTACCTCTACAGCGAAATTCGGCACGGGGAGAAAAACAGATGAGCCACCCGAGCCAGGAAAATGCGATCAACGCGGGCAGTCTGACCCGCATCCTGATCTACACCCTGCTGATCTTCTTCGTGATCTACTACCTCTTGCCGCTTTGGGTGATGGTGTCCAACTCCCTCAAGACGCTGGACGAGATCCGCGGCGGCGACATGCTTGCCCCGCCCAAGGCGATCACCTTGGAACCCTGGCGGCAGGCATGGTCTCAAACCCAGATCGGCGTCGAGGCAACCGGGCTGAAGCCCTATTTCATCAACTCGATCATCATGGTTGTGCCGGCGGTGTTCCTGTCGACCTTTCTCGGGGCGCTCAATGGCTACGTGATGACCAAGTGGGAGTTTCCGGGCGTCAACCTGATCTTTGGCCTGATGCTGCTGGCGTGCTTCATCCCCTTCCAGATCGTTCTCATCCCGATGGCGCGCATTCTCGGCATGCTGGGCCTCGCCGGCACGCTTGGCGGGCTGATCCTGGTGCACACGGTCTATGGGCTCGGCTTCACCACGCTGTTCTTCCGAAACTACTACGCCGCCTTCCCAACGGAACTGGTGCGCGCGGCACAGATCGACGGCGCGACCTTCTTCCAGGTCTTCTGGCGCATCCTGATCCCGTCCTCCGGGCCAATCATCGTCGTCACGATCATCTGGCAGTTCACCAACGTCTGGAACGACTTCCTCTTCGGGGCGTCCTTCTCAGGATACGATTCGACGCCAATCACCGTGGCGCTCAACAACCTGGTGAACTCCTCAACGGGGGTGAAGGAATACAACGTGCACTTTGCCGGCGCGATCCTCGCCGCCCTGCCCACTCTCATCGTCTACATCGTCTCCGGACGCTACTTCGTGCGCGGCCTGATGGCTGGCGCCGTGAAGGGATAACCCCATGGCATCGCTTACCATCGACAAACTGACCAAGAGCTTCGGCTCGGTAGAGGTCCTCAAGGGCATTGATCTGGAGATCGAGGACGGCGGCTTCCTGGTGCTGGTCGGCCCCTCGGGCTGCGGCAAGTCCACGTTGCTGAACTGCATTGCCGGGCTGGAAAAGACCACCAGCGGCGAAATTCGCATCGGGGATCGCAACGTGGAGGGGTTGCACCCGTCCAAGCGCGACATCGCCATGGTGTTCCAATCCTACGCGCTCTACCCGAACATGACCGTCCGCGGAAACATCTCCTTCGGAATGGAGATCCGCGGCATCGACAAGGATGAACAGCAAAAGGCCATCGACGAAGTGGCCGACATGCTGCAGATCAACGAGCTGCTGGACCGCAAACCCAGCCAGTTGTCGGGCGGCCAACGCCAACGGGTTGCCATGGGGCGCGCCTTGGTGCGCCACCCGCAGGTGTTCCTGTTTGACGAACCGCTCAGTAACCTCGATGCAAAGCTGCGCGTCGACATGCGAACCGAGATCAAACGACTGCACAGCCGGATGGGCACGACCATCGTCTATGTCACCCACGATCAGATCGAGGCGCTGACACTAGCGACCAAGATCGCGGTTCTGCAGGACGGCTATCTGCAACAGGCCGGCTCCCCGGACGAGATCTACAACAATCCGGTCAACATCTTCGTGGCCGATTTCATGGGATCGCCGTCAATGAACCTGATCGACAGCACGTTGGTGGAACGCGACGGCCAGCTCGAGATTCAGATCGCCGGGCATGGCGGTTCATCGATCTCCCTTCCGGCCCCCGATACACCGGACATGCGGGCGCATCTGAACGGGCCTGTCGTCTTTGGCATCCGCCCCGAGGCGATGACAGACCCCGACGGCGCCGACCGCACCTCGCCGCATATCGAAACGCGCGACTGCTTTATCGAGGTCAGCCAACCTGCCGGATCCGACACCTTTGCCCTGACACCGCTAGGTGGCAAGGAATGCATCGCGCGCTTCCGGGCCGATGCAAAGATCGAGTTGGGGGCCTTCACGCCCATCTCGTTCAACATGACCAAGGCGGTGTTCTTCGACCCGCAGACGACCAACCGCATCCGTTAAAGACGACCTCTGTCCAAGTTAGGTTCCCCATATGAAACGCTCCCGCATCAACGAGATCATGGCCGCGGCCGACGAGATGATCCGACATTACGGTTTTGTCCTGCCGCCGTTCGCCTACTGGACGCCAGAGGAGTTCAAGGCCAAGGCCGACACCGCCCGCCGGGTGATCGACTCCCGCATGGGCTGGGACATCACCGACTACGGTCAGGGTGATTTCGACAAGCTCGGCCTGTTCCTGTTCACCCTGCGCAACGGCGAGCTTTCCGACCTGCAACGCGGCGGCGGCATGTGCTATGCTGAAAAGCTGCTGATCTCGCGCCAGGACCAGATCAGCCCCTGCCACACGCATGTGGTAAAGGCCGAGGACATCATCAACCGTGGCGGCGCAACGATGGCGATCGAATTGTACGGCTCCGATGCCGACGGCAAGTTCGACGAGACCGCCGGCGGCACGGTGATGTGTGATGGTATCGCGCGCACGTTCACCCCCGGCGAGGTTCTGTTGTTCCAACCCGGCGAAAGCGTCACCCTGATGCCGGGCGACTGGCACGCCTTCTGGGGCGAGGGCGGCGACGTGTTGATTGGCGAAGTCAGCACGGTGAACGACGACCTGACCGACAACATCTTCCGCGCCCCGATTGGCCGTTTTGCCGAGATCGAGGAAGACGTCGATCCGACACACCTGCTGGTGAGCGACTACGAAAGCTGGCTGCGCTGACGCAACGCCTCGAATGACTGCGCCCGGGCCCACACGGTGGCCCGGGAGCCCCTGAACAGCGCCCCTGCGGCCCGACGCAACCACAAGATGTTTCGCCTGATCCGGCCCACGCCGTACGTTCAGGCCGACCGAGCGCCACAGGCGTTTCGCCCCCGCGCCAGATGCCTCTGGTACAGGCCGGACATCCCCCCCCAACACCACGTATACGCAACCGCGTGCTACCCGGCACAGCCGGACCTGTGGCCCTGCGAGCCCTCCCGCTACGTCGCTCCAACTTTGACGGCCCCACGGGCAGAGCTTCCGCACTCCCACGGACCTTGCGTGGCATCCAATGCGCCCCCTTTCGTTCCCAAGCCAAGCCATCTGCCTGAAAACGGGACAGACTTTTTAAGTGCAAAGTGTATTTTTTAATGTGATAAATATTGAAAATCATACGCCACCAAGATTCGCGCACCGCGCGTCGGCCTCTATCAGCAGAAGGACGCATCTCGGAATGTCTAAGGGTCCCAACGTACTTCTGATCACCTCGGACCAGCAAAGAGGCGACTGTATCGGCGCAGAAGGTCGTGGGGTACGCACGCCCAACATCGACCGGATCGGCGCGGCCGGTGTGCGTTTTTCCAAGTGCATCACGCCGCATCCGATGTGTCAGGCCGCGCGGGCGTCGATCCTGACCGGGAAGCTGCCGTACTCTCACGGTGTGCGAGACAACGGTCGCAACCTTGATCCGGCCTTTGCCACCCAGGGTCTGGGCGGAGTTTTCGGGCGGGCCGGTTACCGGACACAGTTCATCGGCAAGGCCCACTTCACCAGCAACCAGACCTTTGAGCCGACCGGCTTTCCAGAATGCTATTCCAGTGCGGCCGACTATCCGCCCGACTGGCGCGGTGCGTATTTTGGCTTTGACGACGTCCAGCTGATGCTGCGCCCGCATCACCACGCCAAGTGGACCAACCCGCCCCAGGCCTTGCACTACGAACGCTGGCTGGATGCCGATGGTCACGGCGGCGAACGTTGGAGCCACGCCAAGGATCGGCTTCCTCCCGAAACCGCGAATTTCCAGGCCTGGCGGTCTGCGCTGGACGACAAATGGCATTCCTCGCCGTGGATCGGTGACCGGGCCGTCGAGATGATCGAGGCCGCCGATGACACGCCCTGGATGTCATGGGTTTCGTTCCCCGACCCCCATCCCCCGTTCCTTGCGCCAAAACCGTGGTGCGACATGTACCGGCGCGATGACGTGCACATTGCCGAACACCTGACGATGGATCTCGATCGGCGCCCCTGGTGGCACCGTGCCTTTGTCGAGGCGAAGGGCCGGACCAGCAAGGGTGCCGAACACAATCATGGCGGCGTGGACTGGGGCCAGCGCGGCGAGATGACCGAAGAGGCCGTGCGCGACATCACCGCGATCTATTTCGCCATGATCACAGCCGTAGACCACCAGGTCGGGCGGCTCCTGGATGCCCTGCAACGCACGGGGCAGCTTGAAAACACGATCGTCGTCTTCCTGAGCGACCATGGCGACTGGCTGGGCGATCATGGCCTGCTGCTGAAGGGGCCGATCCTGTATGACGGCCTGCTGCGGGTTCCGTTCCTGATGTGCGGACCGGGGCTGCCCAGCAACCGGGTGATCGACGACCCGGTCAGCACGCTCGATCTGCGCGCCACCCTCGCCGACATATGTGGGCTTGAGGCTGCGCCGGACAACGGAACATCGCTGAACGACGTGATGTCGGGCACCGGCACACGGGACTTTGCCCTGAACGAATACGAAGTCGATGCCACGCGAAGCGGCGTCGATCTGGATCTGCGCACGGTGCGCAGTAGCCGATACCGCATGTCGGTCGATCTGAACACCGACACCGGCGAGCTTTACGACATGCAGGAAGATCCCGGTGAAATGGACAATCTGTTTGACGACACCGCACGCAGCGGCATCCGGGCAGAGTTGATGGACATGATCCGGGCGCGCGCCGACGACATGATACCAGCCGCACCACGGGTTGGCTGGCACTGAAACACACGGCCCACCGGCGGCAGACTGCACGTCGGACAGAATTGGGACGAAAGGGAGGAACATGACGCGAATAGCCGAAATCAAGCCGATCCTGGCCCGCGTGGGCATTCGCAACCAGTTGCTTGTCAAGGTGACGACCGAGGATGGCACCGTGGGATGGGGCGAATCCGGATTGTCCGCCCGTGAAGAGGCCGTGGCCGCGACGCTCGAACAATTTGCCGGATTTCTGGTCGGACAGGATTCTCGCCAGATCGGTCGGATCTGGCAGGAAACCTATCGCAGCCAGTATTTCGAAGGTGGGCGCGTGTTCACCGCGGCCATGTCGGCCATCGACATCGCGCTGTACGACATCCTTGGCAAACGCCTGGGCGTGCCGGTGCACCAACTGCTTGGCGGCAAACAGCGCGACGTCATCCCGACATTTGCCAGCTGCACCGCGCAGTCCCGTCAGGAGGCTTTCGATCAGACGCGTCAGCTTGTGGCGGCGGGTTGGGATTGCGTGCGCACCGTCCCGAGCTATTTTGACGGCGGCACAATCTATGAGCCTCGGAAATCGTTGGCGCAGACGGCCGACGAGTTGATCGCCATGCGGGCCGAGTTTGGCCGCGAGCTGGTTCTGGGAATCGACTTTCACCACCGTCTGTCCATCGCCGAGACGGCCAGCTTCTGCAACATGCTGCCACCCGGCACGTTGGATTTCCTGGAAGAACCGATCCGCGACGAAACACCGGAGGCGTATCGAACCCTTCGAACGATGACCGACATTCCCTTTGCCGTGGGCGAGGAATTCGCCTCCAAATGGCAGGCTGGACCCTATCTGGAGCAGGGTCTGACCCAATATATGCGGCTCGACATCTGCAACATCGGCGGCTTCACCGAGGCGATGAAGGTCGCTGGCTGGAGCGAACGCCACTACATCGACCTGATGCCGCACAATCCGCTGGGCCCGGTCTGCACCGCGGCAACCGTGCACATGTCGGCGGCCGTGCCCAATTTCAGTTGGCTGGAGACGCGGCAATCGCCGGTCGAGGCCCTCGGGTTCCACGATCCCGTCCTGTTCCCGCAACAGGTCCGGATGGAAGGCCCCGTCTACATCGTGCCCGATACGCCCGGCCTGGGTGTTTCGGTCGACGAGGATGCGATTGCGGCAGCGGGCGCGCCCGTTCACGTGGAGCCGCCCCATCTTCGACGGCCCGATGGGTCGGTCACGAACTGGTAGAACAACGAATTACCCAAACCACAGAGGAGGATGGTATGAGGACTTTCGGGAGAGGTAGACAGCGCCTGGCGTCAAGCGTTGCCGGGATCTGTTTTGCACTGGCCACCGGCATGCCGGCCCTGGCCTTCGAACAGGCACCAATGCTCACGGAGATGGTGGAGGCAGGAACGCTTCCGGCGTTGGAGGACCGCCTGCCCATCGAACCGCTGGTGCTGGAAGTGGTGGAACAACCGGGTGAATATGGCGGCACGATCCGCCGCGCGATCCTGGGTGGCGGTGATCAGCACAACATCGTGCGCACCATCGGCAGCGACAACATGGTCCGTTGGGATCGGGAATGGTCGGAGGTTCGTCCGAACATCGCCAAAAGCTGGGATGTGTCCGAAGATGCCAGCAAGTTCACCTTTCATTTGCGCGAGGGCATGAAGTGGTCGGATGGCGCACCGTTTTCGGCTGACGACATCCTGTTCTGGTACGAGGACGTGTTCAACAACGAGGCCCTGACCCCGACCAAGGACAACACCTTCATTGGACCCGCCGGTCCCGCCAAGGTCACCAAGATCGACGACTACACGGTCGAGTTCGATTTCGGTGCCCCCAACGGATTGTTCATCCAGAACATGGCCTATGGGTTCGGATACCATCCCACCGTCTATGCGAAACACTACCTCGAACAGTTCCACGAAAAGTACAATCCGGACATTCAGGCCCTGATCGATGCCGAGCCGGCTGCCTCCGACTGGGCGCAGCTGTTCAAGCTCAAGGCAGGCCCGATGGACACGCCGCTGTTCTGGCAGAACCCGGATCGCCCGACACTGCACGCCTGGCACCTTACCAATGCCTATGGTTCGACCGAGCGTGTCATCGCCGAGCGCAACCCGTACTACTGGAAGGTCGACGAGACTGGCCAACAGCTGCCCTATGTGGACCGCATCACCTATGATCAGGTCGAGGATGTCGAAACGATCCTGCTCAAGGCCTTCAACGGCGAGATCGACTACATGCTGCGCCACGTCGGCCGCCCGGCCAACAAGGCAGCCCTGACCGACAACATGGAGCGCGGGAAATACCGGTTCTTCGACGTTGGCGATCTGCCGTCGAACATCGTCATCCTGATGCTGAACCTCAACCACGAGGACCCGGTCAAGCGCGAGGTCATCAACAACAAGGACTTCCGCATCGGCCTCAGCCACGCGATGAACCGTCAGGAGATCATCGATCTGCTGTACTTCGGCGCCGGCTTGCCGAACCAGACCGCACCGCGCGAAGGCTCGGCACTCTACAAGGAAGAATACGCCAAGCAATACACCGAGTTCGATCCGGACTTGGCCAACGAATATCTCGACAAGGTCATGCCCGAGAAGGACGACGACGGCTTCCGCATCGGTCCGGATGGCAATCGCTTCACGCTGGTCTTCCTGGTCGCGGACGTGTTCGGCCTTCAGTATCCGGATGCGATGGAACTGGTCGCGGGCTACGCAGCCGATGTCGGCGTCGATATCCAGGTGCGCGCCACCGACCGTTCGCGGCTGATCGCGCTGCACACGGCGAACGAGCAGGACGCCTATCTGTGGAACTGCTCGGGCGGACAGGCCGATGCCTATTCTGCACCGCTCTGCTACGTCCCGATCACGTCCAACTCGGTGAGCTGGGCACGGAAATGGGCCGAATGGGGTGCCGACAACACCAAGGGTGAAGAGCCGCCCGAAAGCGTCAAGGCGATCTTTGCCAAGTATAACGAGGTGAAGGCCGCGCCGACCCCCGAAGTGATGAAGTCCGCCATGCAGGAAGTGCTCGACATGGCCGCCGAGGAATTCTTCACCATCGGCCTGGTGCAGAACGATCCGGTCTTCGGCATTGCCCGCAACAACGTGCGCAACGTGCCCGACCCGCTGCCGATTGCCGGCCAGCTCTGGTTCCCGGCACCGTACACGGCTCAGCTCTACTTTGAGGGTGGCGTCAACCTGCCCTGATCCGAACCTTGCTGTTCCCGACGCAGATCCTTGCGCCGGGGACGGTTCCCTTACACCCGGGGGACAAAACCTCCCCCGCGCAGGCCGATCCGGATATGAACTCCCCATAGGCCGGGTCGGCCGTTTTCCAGCCGACGGCAGAGATGAAAGGACCATTCCATGATGGGTTTCCTGATGCGGCGGATCTTCTACATGATCCCGACCATCTTCCTGGTGTCCATCTGCACCTTCATCATCATTCAGCTCCCTCCGGGCGATTATCTTGACTCGCTGGCCGCCGAAATGGGCGAGGCCGGTGTCGAGAGCACGGCCGTCCTGGACAGCCTGCGCGAGCAATACGGGCTCGGTCAGCCGATGTATGTGCAGTATTTCAAGTGGATGAAGGGCATCCTGCTGCACGGCGACTTCGGCATCTCCTTTGAGAAGAACCGCCCGGTGACCGACCTGATCTGGAACCGTCTGGGGTGGACCTTCGGCATCTCGATCATGACGCTGCTGTTCATCTGGCTCACCGCCCTGCCCATCGGCATCTATTCGGCGGTGCGCAAGTATTCGATGGGCGATTACATCGCCACCTTCTTCGGCTTCATTGGCCTGGCGATCCCGAACTTCCTCCTGGCGCTGCTGATGATGTACGTCGCCTTCAAGTATTTCGGCCAGAGCGTCGGTGGTCTGGTCAGCCCCGAATATCTCGAGGAACCCTGGACCTGGGACAAGTACGTCGACCTGCTGAAACATATCTGGATGCCGATCGTCGTCGTTGGCACCTCGGGCGCCGCGGCGCTGATCCGGATCATGCGGGCCAACCTGCTCGACGAGCTCTACCGCCCCTATGTCGTCACCGCCCGCGCCAAGGGCATGTCGGAATTCCAGTTGCTGCTGAAATACCCGGTCCGTGTGGCACTGAACCCGTTTGTCTCTACCATCGGGTGGATCCTGCCAACGCTGGTGTCCGGTGAAATCATCGTTGCCGTGGTGATGAACCTACCCACCACCGGCCCGTTGCTGCTGCGCGCGCTGCTGGTTCAGGACATGTACCTGGCCGGCTCTCTCATCCTGATCGTCAGCATGCTGACCGTGATCGGCACGCTGATTTCTGACCTCCTGCTTGCCTGGATCGACCCGAGGATACGTTACCAATGACCGCAATCGACCCGGACATCCCCCTCGACATCACCGAGGCTTCGCCCATCACGCTTGGGCCGTGGGCCCTGGTCTGGCGCAAGTTCAAGCGCCACCGGTTGGCCTATTTCAGCGGCATCGTCGTGCTGTTCATCTATGCGGTCGCGATCTTTGGCGAGTTCCTGACGCCCGCCGATCCGCTGAAAACCTCGACCCGGTCCACCTTCGCGCCGCCACAGGGCATCCATCTGTTCGTGACCGAAGCCGACGGGTCGCGCCGGTTTCAGCTGCACGCCAAGGGCTTGACGATGAAGCTCGACAAGGTCGCCATGCGGCGCACTTACGAGCCGAACGAGAACAAGATCATCCCGCTCGGATTCTTCGTGCGCGGCTACGAGTACAAGATCCTTGGCCTGTTCCCGTCCAGGACCCACCTGTTCGGCCCGACCAAACCCCGCGACACCGTGTATTTCTGGGGGGCCGACCGGCTGGGCCGTGACCTCATGAGCCGGATCATCATCGGCACGCGGGTGTCCATGTCCATCGGACTCGTCGGCGTCCTGGTGTCGCTGGTGGTCGGGGTGCTGCTGGGCGGCGTCTCGGGGTATTATGGCGGTTGGGCCGACACGTTGATCCAGCGCCTGATCGAGTTCTTGCGCTCCATTCCGACCATCCCGTTGTGGATGGGATTGGCGGCTGCGATCCCGCTCGACTGGCCACCTCTGCGAACCTATTTCGTTGTCACCATCATCGTCTCGATGATCGGCTGGACATCCCTCGCGCGCGAGGTCCGGGGCAAGTTCCTGTCGCTGCGCAACGAGGATTTCATCACCGCCGCGCGGCTGGACGGATTGAACGACGCCGAGGTCATCGTGAAACACATGGTGCCCTCGTTCTCCAGCCACATCATCGCCTCGCTGACACTGGCGGTGCCGCTGATGATCCTGGCCGAAACGTCGTTGTCCTTCCTGGGTATCGGGTTGCAGCCGCCGATCGTGTCCTGGGGCACCCTGTTGAAGGAAGCCCAGAACATCCGTTCCATCATCGAGGCGCCCTGGCTCCTCATCGCGCCTGGCACGACCATCGTGCTGGCAGTCCTCGCCCTCAATTTCCTGGGAGACGGTCTCCGTGACGCTGCCGACCCACAAGCCCACTGATCCCCGCGCACCGGTTTCCCACCCCGTCGACCCGATGGTCGAGATCCGGGGATTGCGGACCCATTTCTTCACCGATGATGGCGTCGTGAAGGCCGTCGATGGCGTCGACCTCGATGTCTTTGCCGACCGGACGCTTTGCATCCTGGGGGAATCCGGTTGCGGCAAGTCCATCATGGCGCGATCCATTCTGCGGATCATCGACCATCCCGGACGCATCGTCGGCGGACACATCGTCTATCGTGCCGCCGAGGGTCGGTCGCTGGACCTTGCGACAGCCAAACAGGGGTCGCGGGAACTGCGCGCGATCCGTGGCCACGACATCGCGATGATCTTTCAGGAGCCCATGTCCTCGCTCGGCCCGATCACCAAGATCGGCAAGCAGATCACCGAGACAATCCTGCTGCATCGACCGATGTCCAAGGCCGAGGCCAGGGAAACGGCGATCGAAATGTTGAACCGCGTTGGCATTCCAAGGCCCGTCGAGCGGTTCGAAGCCTATCCGTTCGAGCTGTCCGGGGGCATGCGGCAACGGGCGATGATCGCCATGGCGCTGTGTTGCCAACCGCGGTTGCTGATCGCCGACGAGCCGACAACCGCGCTGGATGTCACGACGCAGGCACAGATCCTCGACCTGATTGCCGACCTGAAGGAAGAGTTCAACATGGGCGTGATGCTGATCACCCATGATCTGGGCGTCGTCGCCGAGGTCGCCGAGGACGTGGCGGTTATGTACATGGGCAAGGTCGTCGAAAAGGGAGATGTCTATTCGATCTTCGAGAACCCGCAACATCCCTACACCCGCGCGCTGCTGGAATCGGTGCCCCGGGTCGGCATGACCCACAAGGGGCGGCTGCCGGCGATCCGGGGCATGGTGCCCCATCCGCTGGCGCGACCGTCCGGCTGTTCGTTCCGAACCCGCTGCGATCACGCAATTGCCGGGGTCTGCGATCAACGCCAACCCGAAATGGTTCAGTCCGGCGGCAGTCAGGTTGCCTGTTTCCTGCATTCGGAGGCCGCGACAGATGAGTGACCCCATCCTGAGCGTGCGCGACCTGGATATGCATTTCGGCGGCGTGAACGGCTTTTTCGGCAAGACCCCGCCTGCAGTTCGCGCGGTGGACAACGTGTCCTTCGACGTGATGCGCGGTGAGACCTTCGGCATTGTCGGCGAGAGCGGCAGTGGCAAGACCACCCTTGGGCGCTGCATCATCCGCACCCACACACCCACCGCCGGCTCGGTAGAGTTCTTCGGTCGCGACGCCGACCCGGTGGATCTGACGCAAATCAGCCCAGAGCACCTTCGGGCCATCTGGCGCAACATCCGGATGATATTCCAGGATCCGCAGAGTTCGCTCAACCCACGCCTGCCGGTCATCGAGATCGTCGGCCAGGTGCTCCGCAAGACCGAAGGATTGCGGGGGCGGGCGCTGTCCGACCGGGTCGCGGACCTGTTGCTCAAGGTCGGGCTGAGGCCGGAAATCCTGCAACGCTATCCCGGCGCGTTCTCGGGCGGGCAACGGCAACGGCTGGGGATCGCCCGGGCGCTGGCGACGAACCCGGAGCTGGTCATCGCAGACGAAGCCGTTTCGGCGTTGGACGTCTCCATTCAGGCCCAGACGTTGAACCTGTTGCAGGACCTGCAGGAGGAATTCAACCTGACCTACGTGTTCATCGCGCACGATCTTGCCGTGGTGGAGCATGTCTGTGACCGCGTGGCGGTGATGTACCTTGGCCAGATTGTCGAACTCGCCACGACGGAGGAGTTGTTCACCGCGCCCCGGCATCCTTACACCCGCGCGTTGCTGAGCGCCGTGCCCGTGCCGGACCCGCGCAAACGGAAGCGGCAACGCAATCGCAAGAGCCTGACTGACGGGTCAATGGCCAAATCCGGCTGCCGGTTCGCTTCGCGCTGCATCCATGCCACCGACCTGTGCCACGCAGAGCAACCGCCTCGAAAGCATATCGGTGGTGCCGATGTGCTGTGCCACTATGCTGGCGAAGTCTGACAGCGGGTTAGATCGTCTATCCGGATTCTGCGCCAGGCATGTGATGGCTCGGATTTTGGGCTGGATGGCCGACGCAAGTGTCACCAGAGCCATCCTGAACGCTGAAAGCCCGGTCGAATGCGTTACGTGCTGTTTTCGGACATGGCTCGGAAATTGCGGTACATCATGTCACCCGCGCCATGAATGTGCCGATTCAGCGCCTCCAGCGAGGCGTCCACGTCATGGACCCGGCAGGCCTCGATGATCTCGTGATGCTCTGCCTTGGCGGCGGTGAACCGGTTGGCCGACAAGGGGATCGACCGCGTGAACACCATGTACGCCATCCGGTGGCTGCGCCAGCTTTCGACCGCGCGGGCGTTGTAATGACGTTCGCAGATATGGGCATGGAATTTCTGGTCCAGCGCCGAGAATTCCTGTTTCTGTTCGTGGGTGAGCGCATCAATCTGATCCTGAACATCGGACAGATAGGCGATATCCTTGGTCGTGGCCGATTCTGCGAACCAGCGCATGAAATACGGCTCGAACAGGCTCAGAACCTCGAACAGGTCCCGAATGATGTTGGCGTCCGTCTTCGGAACGACCGCACCGCGGTTTGGCAGGATTCGCACCAACCCCATGCCCTGAAGTTGCCGCAGCACCTCGCGCACCGGGTTCACGCTGGTGTTGTAGGCAGACGCGAGGTCCTGGATCTTGAGCCGTGCACCGCTCTCGATCTGGCCCGATGCGATATCATCGAGAACCAGGTCGAACAGAGCCTTCTCTCCCTCGACAATGCGTGTCTTGGCCAAACGCAGTTCCTCCGATATTGCCCCCTGGGCACGCCCGGACATCGGGCTACCGAAACGGGCACGCCAGCCGCAGCTGTCGCGCGGCACCGCAGGTTCCAGCGGAAATGGTCGTTTTCCTCTGGTCCGTGCTCAAAACACAGTAAAACCGAAATTTGACACAATAAAAAGCACCATCTGACTCCCAGCGGCGTTGCCTCAAAGCAGACGGGCTCGATCCGTGGTGAAATAGTGTGGGTGGTCCGTGATGTCAGGCAAGGCGGCGGGCGCGTTTTCGGCCGCGTTCTATAGTGGTGATCCTCCGCCCCGCTGCCCCAGACAGGGCTGGCAGGGCCGAAGGACACCTTTCGACAGGATCAGCGCTCTGGATCTTTCCAACGGGCCCGCCCGGTGGATCAATCGATCCGGGCGACAAAGGCCATGCAACGGCCCAGATCGCCCGACATTGCCTCGGGCATCCGCGTTGCTGTCACTCTGGAACAGGATTGTTTCATGTGAACATCTGAGAAATCTGATGTCGTGCGCGACCCCTTCCCGTTCGTCAACCAAGGGCGCACGAAAGTGCGCTGGCAGCCAAGTAGGATGTTGAAATCGGAGATCTGGGTGATCATCGGCGCGCCGACAGGTCAGCCGTGCCCGGCAAGCTACGTCACTGGCAACCTCGCGCCGAGCAGGCTTTGAGAGGTGGGCGACGGCCGGACCACGGAGCGGAGGTGTCCGGCCGCCGGTTGGCGAGTTGGGTGTGGCGACCAGCGATCAGGCCCAGCTGACCACGTCAGCCATTTCGCGTCGGGTTTTCGGGAACATCGGCGCGTCCGCACGATACCCGAAGGCCACCATCACCGCAGGCTTGTAGACCTTGGGATCGATGCCGAAATGTCGTTCCAGCACGGCTTGGGTCTTGTCGATCTCGAAGCCCTCGATCGGGCAGGAGTCGATTCCCATCAGCGCCGCGGCGGTCATCGCGTTTCCAAGCGCGATATAGGCCTGGCGGGCCGACCAATCGGTGATCTGACGATCACCTTCGATGTGAAAGTCATGCTCCTGGAACTTCTGGTAGGCATCGTTGATGAAGCCGATGATCTCGTCTGGCAGTTGCTTGACCTCTTTCATCAGCTTCTGCTGATAGGCCGAATGGTGGGTCATCGTTTCGCCGGTGTGAGCGAGGAAAATACCGAAATGGCTGGCGGTGCCAAGTTGACCGGCGGTGCCGTTGGTGGCGCCATTCGCGCCCCAGGCAAAGTCACGGAACAATTCGCGTTTTTCGGGGGTCTGCACGATCAGCAATTGCCACGGCTCCATCCCGAACGAACTGGGCGACAGCCGCACCGCTTCGAGGATCGTCTCGAACTCGCTGTCGCTGATCTTGCGGGTCGGGTCGAACACCTTGGTGGCATGGCGAAAGGTGAATGCCTCCAGGATCAGTTTCTGAATGTCGCTTTGCTCTACGAAGTCTTTCATGGGTCTCGGGCTCCTGTGTCTGCTCCCAGTCACCTAGGCCAGAGCGCGCCTGCGGACTATCTGCGTTTTTCGGGAGTGATTATCCCGCCAGACGGAAGCCGTGGAAACAACCCACCGAAACGGGCGCGGTTGGTCTCGACGATGCGGTCGCGCATGAAATCCAGGAATGCCTTCACCCGCGCATGCATCACGTGTCCGGGGGGGCGGACCGCCCAGATCTTGGCATCGGAACTGGAACTGTACCCCGGCAACACGCGGACAAGCCGCCCTTCGCGCAGGTGCGGACCGATATGCCACAGCGAGGCATTGCCGATCCCGACTCCGGCGAGAACCAGATCCCCGATGGCATCCCCAAGGGTCACGGTCACTGGCCCCGACACCCGGACGCGATGTTCCGTGCCGGACTCCGAGACCAGCCGCCATTCATCGCCGCCCCCCAGCAACAGGCAGGCATGGCCGGTCAGGTCCTGCGGAGTCTGCGGGGTACCGGCCCGCGCAAGGTAGTCCGGCGCAGCGACCAGAAACCGAGGGTCCTCGTCGATCTTCTGGGCAAGCAGACTGGACGGGGCAAGTCCACCGATCCGAAAAGCGAGATCGTATCCCTGTTCGACGATGTCCACCACCGTGTCGGTCAGGTGCAGGTCCAGGCGCACCCCCGGATAGAGCCGCAAGAACTCCGGCACGAAAGGCACGATATGCGATCGCCCGAACGACGCCGAGGCCGTGACTCGCAGCCGCCCGGACACCGACCGCGCCTTGTGCGACAGAACGGTTCGGGCATCTGCCACGTCGTCAAGAATGCGGCGGGCGTGTTCCAGAAAGATCTCGCCGTCGGGCGTCAATGATACGGACCGTGTCGTCCGGTTGAGCAGCGCAACATCCAGATCGGCCTCCAGCGACCTGATCCGCTGGGACGCGTTCGTCGGCGACAGGTCGAACTCCGCCCCGGCCCGGCCAATCGCGCCAAGTGCCACAACCCGGACGAACAGTTCCAGGTTTTTCAGATCGAATGACATGGCATACCTCGCAAGCCACCTTTGGTGTGCGCCCGGAACAGCGAGGATCAACCCGCCCGACGATAGTGCCTTATTCTCCTGCCGAGCGGGACAATCAATTCCAAATCTCGCCGATAGCGTTCCAGAACGGGACCAATGGACTTGCGGCACGCCACCGCCATGGTACGGAGACCCCGATGAGGCCGTTGCCTTCGGACGTGCCGCTATGCGTGTCCAAGGCTTCGGTCAACCCAGCCGACTCGAAGGTCCGACAGATGATGACGCCCCGGACGGCGGCTCTCCGGTGCCGGGTTACGACGCCGCTGGCGTGGTCGACGCGATTGGCCCCCTAGTCACCGTTTTCCACCCCGGCAATGCCGTCGATCTTGCCGGCGGTTCCAAGCGCCCCGGCACCAGTACCGGGCGCCATGTTGCCGATGAACGCAGAGTCGAAACCCTACCAGGCTCGGTATCCCCGAAGCCGCCGCCCTGCCGTTGCCCCCATTGGCGGCACGGGAAGCGAAGCTCGACCGGCTGGCGGTCCGCCATCCGCCAGCGCAGGGCGGCGATCTCATCCTGGTCATCGGCGACCTCGGCTCGATCACTATTCAGGCGTTGCGCGCCCTGACCGACATCACGATCATCGCCATTGCGTCGTGTCTTGAAACACAGGGCCGGGTTTGGGACGCGGGCGCGTGACGAAACCGGCCAGACACCGGGAAGATTGGCCATCGAGGGGGCCAGCCGCTTGCCAATGTGCCCTCGTTCGATCAATCACCGTCCCCCAAAGATGAGCCAATCATCGTCGCCCGGCACTTGAGGACGTCTCACGCAGCTCCCGCGCCACCAAGTGACGAGGCCCTGCCCGACCACCCACGACGGCCCCCGGTTCACCGCCGCCGCGTTGTGGGGGTTGCATGTCACCGGCCTTCCGACCGATGTTTTCGGAAACGGGTCCACCTGAAAGGACGAGATGCAGAGAACGTCGCTCCCGCCGCGCCAGCCTCCCTTCGCGAGAGCGTCGAATGGCACCTGAGGTGGCTGACGCCCTTTGGTTCGCGACCAGTCGCGAAACCGCGTGCGCGCCCCGATTGTCGGGCGAGCTCAAGGCGGATCTGGTCGTCATTGGCGGTGGATTTACCGGGTTGTCTGCCGCCCTTCATGGCGCGCTTGCTGGTGCAACCGTCGCGTTGGTCGAGGCCAACACCTTTGGGCACGGTGGGTCCGGTCGCAATGTGGGTTTGGCAAACGCTGGCTTGTGGCTCCCCCCCGAAGAAATCAAATCCCGCCTCGGAGACACCGCGGGAACACACCTGACGGCGTTGCTGGGGGCCGCGCCCGATGTCGTCTTTGATCTGATCGACCGGTTCGAGATCGCTTGCGAACCGGTACGCAACGGGACGTTGCATTGCGCCCATGCACCGGCTGGAATGCGCGATCTCGGCAACCGTCATGCACAATGGTCGGCGCTTGGGGCTCCGGTGAAACTGTTGACGCGCGCCGAGGCGGTGGATCGGGTTGGCTCGGATCAGGTGCATGGAGCATTGTTCGACCCGCGTGCCGGAACGATCCAGCCACTGGCCTTTGCCCGTGGGTTGGCGCGCGCCGCGATGCAGGCCGGCGCGCACCTGTTCGAGGGTTCCCCCGTGACCGAGATCCGGCGCGAGGGCGACAGTTGGTGCGTGCAGACGCCAGGGGGCTACATCGAGGCGCGAGCGTTGATCCTGGCGACCAATGCCTATCACCAGCCGATCCAGGGCGGTGACAGTCCACGGATCGTCCCGGTTCACTACTTTCAGGCCGCGACCGCCCCACTTCCCGATGACCTCCTGCGGTCGATCCTGCCGGGCAAGGAAGGGTGCTGGGATAGCGCGCTGGTCATGTCGTCCTGGCGGCTGGATGCCGCCGGACGGCTTGTCATCGGCGCGATGGGCGCCCTTGACCATGTCGCGTCCGGGGCGCACCGGCACTGGCTGGACCGCAAGCTTGCCCGGATGTTCCCGGCGCTGGCAGGCAGTCCGTTGCGCCATGTCTGGGCAGGACGCATCGCCATGACCGCCGAGTACCTGCCCAAGATCTTGTCGACCGGCCCCGACGCGCTGACGATATTCGGATATTCCGGCCGTGGCATCGGCCCCGGAACCGTCTTTGGCCAACGCATGGCCGAAGCGCTTGTGTCAGGTGACCCATCCCGGCTTCCAGTGGTGCCGGTGGCCACGCACAGCTTGCCCTTTGCCGGCCTTCGACAAGCCTGGTACGAAGGCGGCGCGACCCTGACCCACCTGATCAAGGACCGCATCTGAGCGCCCCTCGGGTCCGACAGCGGAATTCGGGTTCGACCATGGGCCCAACATCGTGAATGCGATCAGGTCAAAAAAGGAAACGGGAGCGGCGGGCAAACGCGCTCCCGTGCCGTGACCTGAAAGGTCATGCGACCGGGCCGCTGAATGCGCGCCCCGGTCACCTTTGTCTGGATCAGCGACCCATCCAGCCGCCGTCCACCAGAAGCGTCGCGCCGCTGACGTAGTTCGCAGCGTCGGAGGCCAGGAAGACTGCCGGACCGGCAAAGTCCTCGGGCGTGCCCCAGCGACCCGCCGGGATGCGACCCAGGATGGCCGTCGAACGCTCCGGATCGTCCTGCAACGCCTGCGTGTTGTCGGTGGCGATGTAGCCCGGCGCGATGGCGTTCACGTTCACGCCCTTGGCAGCCCACTCGTTGGCAAAAGCCATCGTCAACTGGCCGATGCCACCCTTGGAGGCTGCGTAACCCGGAACGGTGATCCCGCCCTGGAAGGTCAGCAGCGAGGCGGTGAAGATGATCTTGCCGGAGCCACGCTCGATCATGCCACGGCCGATTTCCCGGGTCAGGACGAACTGCGCCGAGAGGTTGACCTCGATCACCTTGTCCCACCACTCGTCGGGGTGTTCGGCAGCCGGTTTGCGCATGATGGTGCCGGCATTGTTGATCAGGATGTCGATGGGCGGGTTTTCGGCCTGGACCTTGGCAGCGAATTCGGTCACCGCAGCGCGGTCGCCGAAGTCGCAGGAATAGCCCTTGAACTCGCGGCCGAGGGCCTCGACTTCGCGCCCGACGGCCGATCCTTCGGCCTCCAGCGAGGCGGAAACGCCAATGATATTCGCGCCAGCCTTGGCCAGTCCGAGCGCCATACCTTTGCCGATACCGCGCTTGGCACCGGTCACAAGGGCGGTCTTGCCCGTCAGGTCGAACATGCTTGTGTCACTCATTGTGGTCATCCGTTGATTTGCAGGAGCGATTTCATCGCGTTGGGATTGGACGTCAGCTCGGCAAAGGCCTCGCCAATGCTCTCGATCGGGCGGACATCCGTGATCATCGCGTCGGCATCGATTTCGCCAGCGGCAATCGATGCGATGGCCTTGTCATAGTCTTCGGGTTCATAGACCCGGACACCGATCAGTTGCAGCTCGCGCCAGAAGAAGCGGAACAGGTCGACTTGAGGCTTCGTGGCGTGAATCGCGACCATGACAATCCGGGCGCGGGTCGAGCCGATCGCCGTCATCAGGTCCACACCGGCCTGCACGCCGGAGACTTCGAAGACGACATCGGCACCCTTGTCGCCGGTGGCCTTCAGGATCTCGGCCGCGGCATCCACCTCTTTCGGGTTCACCGTTTCGAATCCGAGCTTCTGAGCCAGCGCGATGCGGTTCTCGTTGATTTCCGAGATCGTCACCTTGCCGCCGGCAGCCTTGGCAACCATGGCGACCAGCATACCGATGGGTCCACCACCGATCACGACAACGTCCTCGCCGGGTTGCACATTGGCCATGCGCACGTCGTGGCAGGCCACTGCCAGAGGTTCGATCAGCGCGGCGTCGCGAAGCGAGACGTTCTCGGGCAATTTGTGCAGCGTGTGGGCCGGAACGTTCCAGAGTTGCTGCATGCCGCCCTGGCTGTCCAGACCGATAAAGGTCTGGTTGTGGCAGATGTGGCTGTGGCCGCGGTTGCAGGCCGGGCAGTCGCCGCAAGGGTCAAGCGGCCGCACGGTGACGCGGTCGCCCGCAGCCCAGCCTTTGACGTCGCTGCCAACGGCCTTCACAACACCGGACGTTTCGTGCCCGAGGATACGGTCGAAGCCGACCCGGCCATCCATGTGGCCGAGATAGGCATGCAGGTCAGTGCCGCAGATGCCGCAATACGCGACCTCGATCTGGACCTGGTCAGCGCCGGGCGCCTCGGCCTCGATCTGTTTCACCTCGAAGGTCTTGTCCCCTCGGTAGAATGCTGCCGTTATAGACATGCTCTTTCAGTCCTTTTCAGGCCGCCGTGTCCGTGGCGGCGTTCAGTTTGTCCCAGTCGAAGGTCACGCCAATGCCGGGTGTGTCGGGGGCAACGGCAAGGCTGTCCTCCAGCACGACGGGGCGCGTGGTGTAGCGGTCGATCGGGAATGAGTGAAGTTCGACCCAGCCACCGTTTGGCTGCGCCGAGACAAGTGAAATGTGAAGCTCCTGCATGCCGTGACTGCACACAGGGATACCGTGCTGCTGGGACAGCTTCGCGACCTGGAGCCATCCCGTGATGCCGCCACAGTTTGACGCGTCGGGCTGCACATAGGAAAGCTTCGCCTGGTCGAAGGCATATTCGAACTCGTGAATCGTGTGCAGGTTCTCGCCCATGGCCAACGGCATGCCAGTGGCCTCGACGATCCGGCCGTAGCCTTTGTAATCATCGGGAATGGTTGGTTCTTCGAACCAGAGCAGGTCGTAGGGTTTGAAGGCATTCGCCGCCTCTATGGCCTCGTCGACGCTCATCGAGTAGTTTGCATCGACCATGAAGGTCATATCCGGTCCGATCAAATTGCGCACGGCGGCAATTCGTTCCACGTCCTCGGCCAGAGTGGGTTGCCCGATCTTGATCTTCACCCCGTTGGCGCCCTGGGCAATATAACCGCGGATCGAGTCGAGCAGCTTGGGCAGCGGGAAGTTCAGGTCGATGCCGCCGGAATAACATTTACAGCGGTTGGAGGCTCCGCCCGCGACCTGCCACAACGGTTTGCCCGCCCGCTTGCACCGCGCATCCCACAGCGCGATGTCAACGGCCGAGATCGCAAAGGACGCGATACCACCCCGCGCGACGTAATGGACATGCCACTGCATCGCATCGTAAAGGCCCTCGATGTCTTCGCCATCCTTGCCCATCACGAACGGCGCCAGGTCGTTCTCGATCATCGCGAGAATGGACCAGCCCCCCCTGCCACCGGTATAGGTGTAGCCCGTGCCCTCGCTGCCATCCGAGAGGGTCACGGTGACGGTGATCAACTCGAAATGAGAATGATCGCCATGCTTGGCATCCGTCAGCACCTCGTCCAGCGGGACGGCGAAACGCTGCGCATCGAGCGATGTGATCGTGAGCATTTTCAGACTCCCTGTTTCTTGGTTGCACGAGAGACCCGCGCCTGCAGAAGGATGACGACGAACAGGAACATGCCGCGGACAACCATTTGCCAATAGGCCGAGATACTGATTACGCCGCGGCCGTTTTCAAAGTTCAGGATGTTGAAGACAAGGCCCAACAACAGCGCACCCGCAACTGTCGCAGGGACAGAGCCCATCCCCCCGGTCAGGAGCGTTCCGCCCACAACCACCGAGGCGATGGCCGACAACTCCCAGCCGACGCCTTCCAGCGGTTGGCCGGCGCCGAAGCCCGAGGCGAGGATCACCCCGGCCAAACCGGCACACCCGCCCGACAAGATATAGACAAAGGCCTTGGCCCGATCCACCGGCAGCCCCATCATCCGGGTTGCGTCTTCGCCACCACCGATGGCCTCGACGGTACGTCCGATGGACGTCCGTTCCAGCACGATCCACAGCCCGACAGCCAGGATCGCGACAGAAATGATCGACCAGGGGAGCAACCCGCCGACATTTTCCATGCCGAACTTGGTGAAATTCGAGGTCCAGTCGACCGAAATCGTCTGACGCCCGGCAATCACCAGTGCGCCGCCCTTGGCGCCCAGCATCGTGGCCAGCGTCGCGATGAAGGGCGGGATACGCATCTTGATGACAAAGAAGGCGTTGATGCTGCCGATGGCCATGCCGGCCAGGATGCCACCCGGCAGCGCGACCTGGATCCCGTAAGGCGACAGATACGCCACGCAGACCGAGGTAAAGGCAACCACCGAGCCGACCGACAGGTCGATCCCGCCGGTCATGATGACAAAGCACATCCCCAGGGCGATGGCGATGAACATCGAGTTGTAGTTCAGGAAGGAACTGATGTTGTAGGCGCCGGTGAAGTTGTCATAGCGCATCGCGCCGAACAGGACGACAACCACGAGGGCGATCCAGACGCCGACCGACTGTCCATTGCCCTGAAGATACTTGCGAAGGTCGAATGCATTCGTGTCGAGCATGTCCGTCACTCCTTCCGGCCTTGCTGAACGTAGACCGCCAGCACGATGATGGCCGCCTTGGCGATCAGCGCGACTTCGTCGGCCACGCCGTTTGCGAGCAGGGTGTATTTCACCAGTTGGATGATGACCGCGCCAAGGATGGCGCCAAATATCGGTGCCCGCCCCCCTGACAACAATGTGCCGCCGACCACCGCCGCAGCGATGGCGTCAAGCTCCATCAGGTTGCCGATACGGGCGGCGTCAGAGGCGGAGTTGATCGCCACGACGATCAGGCCCGCAATCCCGGAGAGCCCTGCCGAAATCACATAGACGCCAGTCTTGACCTTTCGCACCGGTGTGCCGGTCAACCGGGCGGCGTTCTCGTTGCCGCCCACCGCAAGGATACGCCGGCCGAACATGGTGCGGTTGACGACATACCAGAAGACGATGGCAATCACGACGACCAGCCAGCCCTGGAAGGGCAGCCCGAGGATCTTGCCCGTGCCAAGGTAACTGAACCCGGGATGGTTGAATGTCTGCAGGTTGCCGTTGGTCAACACCTGCGCAATGCCACGCCCGGAGATGAAGAAGATCAGCGTGGCGATGATCGGCTGCACGCCGAGGTAGGCGACAAGCAACCCGTTGAACAACCCGCAGGCCAGCGCCACCAGGATCGGCACGACAATCGACAGTGTCAGCCCCAATGCCGGGTTGGCCTGTGCGAAGTCCGACAGAAAGATCAGCGGCGCCAATGCGCCCGCGACCGCCATCACCGCGCCGACCGACAGGTCGATACCGGCCGTGGCAATCACCAGCGTCATGCCCACCGCAACAATCGCGATGGTTGCCACCTGGCTGATATTCACGAACAGGGTCTGCAACTGCAGAAAGTTCGGGGTGATAAGCACGTTGATCAACAGAAGGACGGCAAGCGCAATCTTGTCGCCATGTTTCGAGATGCGTTTCCAGTCGAAGTCCGACATGGCACTGCTCCTGGCTTGGCCCGAGGGCACCTGTGTCTGTTCGGTCATGCCGTCGCTCCGTCGTGAGATTGCGCGATGGCCCCGATCAGGCTTTCTTCGGTGATGCCCGGGTTCTGCAGTTCGGTCACGGAGGTTCCCTCCTGCAACACGACGATCCTGTCGGCGCCTTCGACCAGTTCCTCGAATTCCGACGAGATCAGCAGGACGCCGACGCCCTTTTCGACATATTCGCGGATGATCGACTGGATCTCGAACTTGGCGCCAACGTCAACGCCTCGGGTCGGTTCGTCGAGGATCAGCAAGTCGGGTTCCAGCGCCAGCCATCGTGCCAGCAACACCTTCTGCTGGTTTCCGCCTGACAGCTCACGGATAGGCTGTTCGATACTGGCCAGCTTGATCCCGAGCGCCTTCACGAACTTCTCGACAATCTCGGTCTCGCGCTCCCGGTCGATTGCGCCGTTCTTGATCAGTTTCGGCAACAGCGCGAGGGTCATGTTTTCGCGCACCGTCATTTCGGGGACGATGCCTTCGGCCTTGCGGTCTTCGGTCAGGAACCCGATGCCGCTGCGGATCGCATCCGCCGGATCCGAAAACCCGTTCGGCCGCGCCGTCGTGCGCACAAAACCGTTGCGCAGCTTGTCCATGGCAAAGATGGCCCGCGCCGCTTCGGTCCGACCGGAGCCCAGCAGACCGCCAAGGCCGACAATCTCGCCCTTGTGAACCGAAACCGAAACGTCTCGCAGGTTGCGGTCTGTCTTGAGGTCCTTTGCCTCCAGCAGCAGTTCGCCAGTTTCCCGCACGCCGCCTCCAAGGTCGGTCATGCCGGCGGCTGCGATCTCCTCGGGGTCGCGCCCGAGCATATCCGCGATCAGGCTGAGCTTGGTCGACTCAGCGATCTCGCGAACCGCCACAGTCTGCCCGTCCCGCATGATCGTTGCCCGGTCACAGATGTGGAACAACTCGTCCAGGAAGTGCGAGATGTAGATGACCGAAACACCCTTGTCCTTCAGTGCGCGCACGACGCCGAACAGGGTTTCAACCTCGCGGTCATCCAGGGACGACGTCGGCTCGTCCATGATGACGAGCCGGGCATTCAGGGACACGGCGCGGGCAATGGCCGTAAGCTGCTGAATTGCGGTGGAATAGCTGCCAAGCGGTTGCGTCACGTCGATGGTGATGCCGAACCCGGCAAGGATCTCGCGGCTGCGGGTATGGGCCGCTTTCCAATCCACCAGCCCCAGCTTGTTGCGCGGCTCATATCCCATGATGACGTTCTCTGTCACCGAACGGAGCGGCACGAGGCTCAGTTCCTGATAGATCGTGGCGATTCCGGCATCCTGCGCCTCGCGCGGGGATTGAGCGTTGAGGGGATTGCCCTCGAATTCGATGTCGCCGGAGTCCTTTCGGTACACGCCGGTCAGGATCTTGATGAGTGTGGACTTTCCGGCGCCGTTCTGGCCGATGACGGCGTGAACTTCGCCCGGGGCAATTTCAAGTTCTGCGGATGTGAGAGCTGCGACGCCCGCAAAGGACTTGTTGATGCCCTGCATTCTCAGGAGCGGTTGCATCAGGGGCCTTTCGCCATAAATGCGCGGGGGGCCGCCCGAAGGCAGCCCCCCGGCAGGGAGGGATCAGTAGGCTTCGTCGATATGATCGGCGGCGTTGGCCTTGGTGAAGATGCGGTCTTCGACCTTGACCCATGGCGGGATGGACTCGCCAGCGGCGTACTTGCCCATGATTTCGCAGGCCAGCGGGCCAAAGAACGGCGAGCTTTCGACCGTGACGCCCATCTTGCCGTCGATGATCGCCTGAAGCGCATCACGAGTTCCGTCGATCGAGACGATCAGGACGTCTTCGCCCGGCTTGCGACCGGCAAGTTCCAGCGCCTGGATCGCGCCAATGGCCATTTCGTCGTTGTGCGCATAGACGATGTTCACGTCCGGGTGCGCCTGAAGCAGGGTTTCCATGACCTGGCGGCCCATGTCGCGGGCGAAATCACCGGTCTGGGAAGCGACGATTTCCATGTTGTCATGCTGTGCCATGACGTCATCGAAGCCCTTGGCCCGATCATTGGCCGGCGACGACCCGGTGGTGCCTTCGAGCTCCACGATGATGCCTTTTTCGCCCTTGAAGTTCTCGAGGGTCCATTCGGCCACGCGCTTGCCCTGGTCGATGAAGTCCGACCCCAGGAACGAGACATAGTGCTCGCCGGCCTGGGCAACGGCCGGATCGACGGACCGGTCAACCAGGAATGTCGGGATACCGGCGGCCTTGGCCTTCATAACGGCGGGGATCAGCGGCTTCTCTTCGCGCGGCGGCAGGAAGAGGATGTCGATGCCTTGGGCGATCATCGAGTCTACATCCGCGACCTGCTTTGCAGCCGAGCCGGCTGCGTCGGTGGCGATCAGGTCCCAGTTGCAGGCTTCGGCAGTGTCGTGGAACGACTTGGTTTCGGCAATCCGCCAGGGGTTGTTGGATTCCATCTGGCTGAAGCCAACCTTGTAGCGATCTTTCTGTGCCAGCGGGGGCGGTTCTGCGATCGCCGAAACAGTGCTCAGACCCAGGCCAAAGGCAATGGCCGTCCCCAAAAGAATTCTGCGTTTCATAGTGGTCTCCTCCACGGTTGTAAGCGGCATTGGTTCCTCCCCTGCCGCGGGCTTTGCCCCAGGTCGCTCCGCGTTCGGACAACAGCCTGGAAGCATCGAATGCTAATAAAGTTTAGCTGTCAACTAAAGACAATTAGCGTGCTCTTGATCTCCGGCGCATTCGGAATGATACAGGAGGCATGGCCTACGACCCGACCCTCCCGACGAAACCGGATGCACCCGGAATTGGAAAGGTTGCCGGCAAACGCCGCGTGACGATGCAGGACATCGCGCGCGTGGCAGGATGCTCGCAGTCGACGGTTTCCTTTGTGCTGAACGACAACAATTCTGTCAAAATCTCGGACAATACCCGCGACCGGGTTCTGCGGGTCGCAAATGATCTGGGCTACCGCCAGGCCACGCTGGCCGGCCTCGAACGCAGCAGGCCCCGAGCCGATGACATCATCGGCTTTGCCATCGACAAGATCTCCACCAGCCCGGAAGGGATTGTCGCGCTGGATGGGGTCAAGCAGATGGCGCGCCGCATGGGTGCGCTCGTCCTTGCCTCGGAAACCGACAACGACCCGGCGCTCGAACCCCGGGCGCTTCAGACATTCCTGAACATGGATGTCCGCGCGATCATCTATGCCTGTATCTTTACCCGCGAGGTACAACTTCCCGAGTTGCTGGCTCACGCCAAAATCCCGATCATCCTGCTGAACTGCTACGAGCAACCCGCCCGATATCCATCGGTTGTGCCCGGAGAGACCGCCGGCGGGCATCGCGCGACGAACACGTTGATTGCGAGTGGGCACAGGCGCATCGGCACGATCACCGGCGAGATTTTCATGGAAGCCGCTCAGGATCGACTGCAAGGCTACCGCACGGCGCTGGCGACGGCCGATATCCCCTTTGCGCCGGAACTGGTTGCGGAGGGCGACTGGTCGCCCAGTGCCGGCTACCGCGAAACCCGGAGCTTGATGGCGCTGGACGATCCGCCCACCGCGATTTTCTGCCAGAACGATCGCATGGCAATCGGATGCTACGACGCGCTCAAGGAAATGGGCTTGAGAATTCCCGAAGATATCTCGGTCATTGGTTACGACGATGCCGAGATCGCCCGGCACCTGTCGCCGCCCCTGACGTCGCTCATCCTGCCGAGCCGGGAGATGGGCCGTTGGGCGATCGAACAGACCCTTCGGGACCCCGACGTGGGCAGGCAACCGCCGCTGCTGGTCAAACTGGAGTGCGAACTGGTCGAACGGGCCTCCGTGGCCCCACCTCCCCCGCACCGAAAATCCAGTTCCGCCTGACATCCTGCTTCAGCCCCAGTTCAGGTAGGTGGTCTGCTTGCGCAGGTAGCCGTCGAAACCGTATTTGCCGTCCTCGCCTCCCAGACCGGATTCCTTCCAGCCTGTGTGGAAACCCTGAACCTGTTCGCCATTGGCGCGGTTCAGGTAGATCTCGCCGAATTTCAACACATGCGGAATGCGGGCGATCCGGCGGTAATCCGTGGTGAACACATAGGCGGACAGCCCGTAGGAAGAGTCATTGGCAAGCGCCACGGCCTCGTCGAAACTGTCGACGATCAGGGCCGGCACCACCGGCCCGAAGACCTCGTTCTGGATCAGGGACGACGCGTTGTCCGTCACGGTCAGGACGGTCGGCGCGTACCAGTAGCCCTTTTCGTAGGCACCCTCGGTCAGCGGCCCACCATTCAGCAGCACCTCGGCACCCTCTGCCGTGGCTTGCGCCACCATGTCGGCGACCTTGTCCACCTCGACGCGGCTGACCTTGGGCCCCATGTCCGGGTTGCCCATCGGATCGCCAATGCTCAACGCCTTTGACGCGGCCACGAACTTGTCCAGGAACTCGTCGGCGATATCCCGGTGCAGGTACATCCGCTCGTTGCAGGTGCAGATCTGGCCACAGTTGGTATAGCGCGCGATGACCGCCGCCTCGACGGCCTTGTCGATGTCGGCGTCTTCCATGACGATGAACGGCGCCTTGCCGCCCAACTCCAGGCGGATCACCTTCATCGTGTCGGCGCCGGTGCGATAGATCTGCTTGCCTGCCCGGGTCGAGCCGGTCATCGTCACGAGGTCCGACATCGGGCTTTCCACCATCGCCTGCCCGACCACCGCGCCACGGCCGGTCACGACATTGACGACCCCGGCGGGGATCCCGGCCTTTTCGGCCAGTGCACAGATGAAGAGGCCCGAGAGCGGCGTGATCTCGTGCGCCAGGAGAACAAAGGTATTTCCCGTCACCAGCGCCGGCCCCAGCTTGCGCGCGCAGAGCGCGGCCGGATAGTTCCATGCCGTCAGTGCGACCACCACGCCGTGCGGATGACGGCGAACCTGGACCTCTTCGTCAGGATTGTCCGAGGCAATGATGTCACCCTCGATCCGGCGCGCTCCAGAGGCCGCGTGACGCAGGAACATCGACACCGCGCCAACCTCGCCTCGTGCCTGGCCGATCGGCTTGCCCTGCTCCAGCGTGATCAGGCGGGCCAGCTCTTCGCCGCAGGCCTCGACCTGACGCGCGAGCGCCAGCACGGCCTCGCCACGTTGAATGGCCGGCATCGCGGCCCAGGCCGGCTGCGCCTTGCGGGCGGCCTCCAACGCGGCAAGCGCGTCTTCGGCGGTCGCATCGGGAATCGTCGCGATGATTTCTTCGGTTGCCGGGTTGTCGACCTCGATCAAACCTGCGGAGCCGGCAACCCAGCCGCCGTCGACAAGCATCCGTGCAGCGAAAACACGCCCTGAACCAACGTCAAATCCGTCCATTCCGATGGCTCCTTGGTACGACCAAACTTTCAAGCAAACTACCGAGCGCCCCATTGGCACGTCAAGAACTTTCCTGTTTTTGCCTCTTTTTGCCGCATTTGCAGGCAATCCCCGTTGAGTTTGCAATTATGGAGCGATAGCGTGCGCATTATATTCGGACCAAAAGAGGCAGAATCGTGTCTGATCAGGAACGTCAGAAAGCCGCCGATCCCCACGTATCCAGTGGACGCGCCGCAGATTCGATCGTGGCCCGAATCCAGCAGCAGATCCTATCCGGCGAACTTGAGGACAAGGCGGCGCTGCCTTCCGAACGTGACCTGATGGAACGTTTCGCGGCCAGTCGGACTGTCGTGCGCGAGGCCGTCGCAACATTGGCGAGTCGCGGGTTGATCGATGCCAAGCCGCGGTTTCGGCCGATCATTCGCAAGCCCGGCTACGACACGGCCCTCAATTCGATCGGCAATATCGTCGAACTTCTGCTCAAGGAAACGGGCGGTGTCGCCGCGCTCTTCGAAAGCCGGGTCTTCGTGGAACGCGGGCTTGTGCGGGATGCCGCCACATCGGCCGGGCGGGAAGACATCGCACGGCTGAAGGAAGCGCTGGCGGCCAATCGGGATGCCATTGGTGATTCGCAACGGTTCTTTTCCACCGACGTTGCCTTTCATGGGGTCCTCTACGAGATCCCCCGCAATCCGATCTTTCCGACGGTCCACAGTGCCTATGCATCCTGGCTGTCCCCACACTGGAGCCGCATGCTGCGCTCACCAGAGCGCAATCAGGTGAACTATCTGAGCCACGAGGCAATCTACACCGCAATTCTCGAACGAGACCCGGATGCCGCCGAAGCGGCTTTGGTCACGCACCTGAGGACTGCCTGGGAACACGTACGAGAAACTTTCGGCCTTGAACACTGAGGGCCGAGCAGGAGGAGAGACCCATGGAAACCTTTGACCACATCGTCGTTGGCGGCGGCGCGTCGGGATGCGTCGTTGCGGCCCGCTTGGCGGACGAAGGCGGCGCAAGGGTCCTGTTGCTGGAAGCCGGGTATTCTCATCACCACCCGTTGCTCGACATGCCGCCGGGGATCTTCAAGATGATCAACGGTTCCAAGTACATGCGGTATCACAAGACCGTACCGCAGCCACATTTCCATGGTCGGCAGCATGATATCCCGCAGGGGCACGTGCTGGGCGGCGGATCGACCGTGAACGGGCAGGTCTACATGCGGGGGCGTCCGTCCGACTATGACAGCTGGGACGAGATCCTGAAGGGAAGCCAGGACTATGTGCCCTGGGGGTTCCGTGATTGCCTGCCCAGCTTTACCGGCATGGAGGACAACAACCGCCTGCTGAACGAATATCATGGCGTTGGCGGACCTCTGAAGGTGTCAGACCCGGGCTACATCGACCCAGCCTCGCGCTGGTGGGTTCAGGCGGTGCAAGCAATGGGCGAGCCATTCAACACCGACTTCTGTGGGGCGACGCAACGCGGCGCCGGCTATTACCAGTTCATGAACCGGGACGGAAAGCGGTCTTCTTCGGCCTATTCCCATGTCGAACCGCTGAAAGACAATCCGAACCTCACGGTCCGCCTGCAATCCGAAGTCCACAAGATCCTGCTGGAGGGCAACCGTGCCGTCGGCGTGACCTACGAGGATTCATCGGGCAAGATGCATGAGATCCGCGCCGAGGGCGAGGTGATCGTCACCGCTGGCGCCCTGGTCACGCCCAAGCTCCTGCTGCAATCGGGGATCGGCCCGGCCGACCACCTGCGCGATGTCGGGGTGGAGGTGCTGCACGATCTGCCCGGTGTGGGCGAAAACCTGATCGACCACCCCGAGGCGCCGATCACGGCCTACATGAACGGCCCCTACGGCTACTACAAGCAGGGCGAAGGCTGGCGGATGCTGTTGAACGGCATCCAGTTCAAGGTGTTCGGGTCCGGCCGTGTCTGCTCGACCGGTGTCGAATGTGGCGCGTTCGTCAACCCGGTGGACCGGGACGCGGATCCGACGATCCAGACCTTCTGCGTTGGCATGGTCTATATCGACCGCGACGCCCAGCACCTGGTCGAGGATCGGCACGGAATGACCGTGACCACGGTCGTTATCCAGCCCAAGTCCCGCGGCTGGGTACGGTTGGCTTCGGCCAACCCCAAGGACATGCCGTTGGTCAACCCGAACCTTCTGAGCCACGAAGACGACATGGCAATGATGGTCGAGGGGCAGAAGTTCTTCTGCGACGTGTTCGAGCAGGAACCGTTGAAGTCGCGCATTAAGGAAGTGGTGCTGCCCGATGCGGCAACCCGCGCCACCGACGAGGGCCTCGCCGAACATTGCCGCCGTTTTGTGAAGACCAACTATCACCCAAGCTGCACCACCAAGATGGGACACGACGACGACCCGATGGCGGTACTAGATCCGCGGCTTCGGGTCCGTGGGATCGACGGGCTGAGAGTCTGTGACATGTCCGCGACCCCGAATATCACCGCCGGAAACACCAATGCACCGGCGATGATGATCGCCGATCGCTGCGCGGACATGATCATGGGGCGACTGTAAACGGGCGGCGTGAAACTGCGCCTTGGACTGCCTCGATCGAGATAATGTTTTTTATCCCTGATTGGACAATATGGCGCAGATCAAACGATTGACTTGTGACCGTTCCAAGGCAGAGTGCCCGCTGAGGGTCAGCCAACCAAGGGAGGAGCAGCGACCACGCAGGAACCGCCGGTTTGCCTCGAGCCAACCGCGCGCGCACCGCCCCCGCATCAAATCCGGCGCCGGCGAAGCCGCGCCCGACTTGCGAAAGAATCACGCGCGAACATCGTCGCTGTGCGGCGTGACGCCACCACCCGGAGCATCGCTCCACTCTGCACTAGGGAGAGAACCAGTGAAATTCGACAAACTTATCAAGGGCATCGCCATCTCGGCCATGGCCGTAGCGGCTGCCACCGTTGCACAGGCAACCGAAACCCTGAAGTTCGCGCACGTCTACGAAGTGAACCACCCCCTGCACGTCGGCGCCGAGCAGGTTGCCAAGCAAGTCGCGGAACAGACCGACGGTCGCGTCGAGATCAAGGTGTATCCGTCCTCCTCGCTCGGCAAGGAACTCGAGCTGTCCGAAGGCCTGTCGCTCGGCACGGTTGACATCATCTATACCGGCATCGGTTTCGTCTCTGCCTTCTACGCACCGATCGGCATGGCCGACTACCCGTTCACGATGCGCGGCATGGAGCATTGGCGCGCCTACCGTGACAGTGACCTGTTCAAGGCGCAGTCTGCGGAACTGTCCAAGAACATGAACGGCAACGAGGTCGCCGCGCTCAGCTACTACGGCTCGCGCCACGTCACCTCGAACAAGCCGATCCTGGTGCCCTCCGACATGGAAGGCCTCAAGATCCGCGTTCCGAACGCGCCGGCCTACCTGATGTTCCCGGAAGCCGTTGGTGCAAACCCGACGCCGATGGCCTTTGCCGAAGTCTATCTTGCGCTGCAGCAGGGTGTGGTCGACGCACAGGAAAACCCGCTGACCACGATCCAGGCCAAGAAGTTCTATGAGGTTCAGTCGAACATCAACCTGACCGGCCACATCATGAACTCGACCTTGACGCTCGTCTCCAAGTCGAAGTTGGACAAGCTGTCCGACGAAGACCGCGCCATCGTGCTTCAAGCCCTCAAGGACAACGCCGATTTCGTGACCGACACGATCGAAACGGCCGAGAACGAGCTGGCTGCCTGGTTCGAGGAACAGGGTGTGACCGTGAACGTGGTCGACCGCGCGCCGTTCATGGCAGCAGTTGCCCCGTCGCTGATGGCCGAAGGCCTGCCCTTCTCCAAGGCTGACTTCGAAGCCCTTCAAGCTCTTCCTGGCAACAAGTGATCCGTGCCTGACGCGCCTGTCCCCGATCTTGTCGGGGGCAGGCATCCCCATGAAAGCGAACAGACATGCAAGAAACGCCAGAGTACACCCACCCGGACCTAGACCTGAGCGCGATGGACACCGCCAGCGAGGACATTTCGGACGTATCCGTGCTCGACATTCCGGTCCTGATCCTCTTCGTGACGCTGATCATGATTGTCGCCACCCAGTTTTTCACCCGATACGTCCTGAACAACAGCCTTGGCTGGACCGAGGAAATCGCTCGGTACCTGCTCATCATGCTGGGCTTCGTAGGGTCAGTGACCTGCGTGCGCAAAGGGTCGCACATCTACCTGGAATTCTTCTACCGCTACGTCCCGCGCAGCTTCATCAAGCCGATGGCGATGACCGTCGAGGTGATCACAGGCGGCTTCTTCGGCTATATCGGCTATCTCGGCCTCACGATGGTCGAACGCACCGCCGGACAGAAGATGATCACACTGCCCTGGCCCAAGGCCATCATCTGGTACGTGGTCATGATCTCCTGTGCCGCAATGGTTCTCTTTGTGATCCGCAACATCTTCCGGCTGTTCCACACAGACGCCGATGACGTGGCCCGCAAGAAACTCGACACCTTCTGAGGCAGACCCCATGGAACTCACAATAATGTTCATCACCCTGGCGGTCATGTTGATCATCGGGGTCCCGGTAGCGGTGTCGCTTGGCATGGCATCGCTCATCTACGTCATAATGTCAGACCTGCCGGATGTCGTGGTCTTCCACAACATGACCAACGGCATCAACAGCTTCCCGCTTCTTGCGATTCCCTTCTTCATCCTGGCCGGTCACCTGATGAACACCGGCGGCATCACGACAAAGATCTTCAACTTCGCCCGCGCCCTTGTCGGATGGTTGCCAGGTGGCCTTGGCCACGTGAACGTCGGGGCCTCGGTGTTGTTTGCCGGCATGTCGGGCGCGGCTGTTGCCGATGCTGGCGGCCTTGGCAACGTCGAGATCAAGGCAATGCGCGATGCTGGCTACGACGTGGACTTCTCGGTCGGCGTGACGGCGGCTTCCTCGACCATCGGCCCGATCATCCCGCCGTCCCTGCCGCTCGTCATCTATGGCGTCATGGCGTCGGTCTCCATCGGCGAACTCTTTGCCGCCGGCCTGATCCCAGGGCTGCTGATGGCCGTGTCCCTGATGATCATGGTCGCCTGGTACGCCAAGAAACGCGACTACCCCAAGGACGACAGGTTTGACCTTTGCAACCTCTGGACCTCGTTCAAGCGCGCGTTCCTGCCGTTGCTGACACCCGGTATCATCATTGGTGGCATCGTCTCCGGGGCCTTTACCCCGACCGAAGCTGCCGTTGCCGCCGTGTTCTACGCGCTGTTCCTGGGATTGATCGTCTATCGATCCCTCACCTGGCGCCACCTGATCCGGGTCTCCATCGACACGATCGAGACCACGGCCGCGATCCTGATGATTGTCGCTTCCGCGGCCATCTTTGCATGGATCCTGACCGCCAACCAGGTCGCCAATACGCTCGGCGACACGCTGCTTGGAATCACCACCAACAAGCAGGCAGTGCTTCTGATCATGATGGTCATGGTTCTAATGATTGGCCTCTTCATGGAGACCATCGCCGCCATCACCATCCTGGTTCCGGTGCTGATGCCCATCGCCGCGCAGGTCGGTATCGACCCCGTGCACCTGGGTATCGTCGTGATCCTGAACCTCATGATCGGGCTGCTGACACCGCCCATCGGAATGGTCCTCTACGTGTTGGCCAAGGTGGCCGGGATAAGTTTCGAGAGTTGCGTCAAGGCGACCATGCCCTTCCTGGTTCCGCTGATCACCGTGCTCATGTTGATCGTCTTCTTCCCGCAAATCGCCCTGTTTCTGCCGGAGATGTTTTATCGCTGATCCGCCGGGGCAAACATGACAAAAGGGGCCGCTCATTCGAGCGGCCCCTTTTCATTTGGGACGATCCGTCTCGCCCGGAATCAGGACACCGTTTCGTTCGACAGGGCCATCGCATCGATAGCTTCCCAGTCCCAGTCAATGCCAAGGCCCGGCACGTCGGAGGCAAATGCACGGCCCTGCTCCATCCGCATCGGTGCCCCGGTGATCAGGTCCAGTTGCGGAATGTACTCCAACCACCGCGCATTGGGGATCGCGCAAACCAACGACACGTGCAGCTCCATCAAGAAATGTGGGCACACGGTGACGTTGTGGGCCTCGGCCAGGTGCGCCACCTTCAGCCAGGGCGTAATCCCGCCTATGCGCGCCACGTCGACTTGCACGATGGAAGCGGCGTTGCTCGTCAGGTAGTCCTTGAATTGCGACAAGGAATAGAGGCTTTCGCCTACCGCGATTGGCACCGCCGAGGCCGCCGCAAGCTGGGCATGACCGGCCACGTCATCGGCAGGCAGCGGCTCTTCGAACCACCCGATGGTGTGCTCGGCCAAAATCGGCAGGCGGCGCAGCGCTTCGGAGATCGAAAACCCCTGATTTGCGTCCGTCATGATCTCGAATTCCGGGCCAACGGCGGAACGAACCGCACGCAGCCGCGCATCGTCCTCGGCCGCGGCATCCTTGCCGATCTTGATCTTGGCGCCCCGAAACCCCTTGCCCTGCATCGCCACCGCGTCATCCACCAGCGCGGCGGTCTCGATGTGCAGCCATCCGCCCTCGGTCGTATACAGGGGGACGCTGTCGCGACTGCCACCGGCGGCTTTCCACAAGGGCAGGCCAGCCTTGCGGCATCGCAGATCCCAGAGCGCCGTGTCGATCGCAGCCAGCGCCAGCGAGGTGATCGCCCCGACCGAGGTCGCGTGGGTGACGAACAGCAGGTCGCGCCAGATCTGTTCGATCCTGTCGGGATCTCGCCCGATCAGCGCCGGCGCAAGGGTCTGGCGCAGCAGCTCCATGACCGAAGCGCCCCCCGTTCCGATGGTATAGGAATACCCCGCACCTATGGCTCCGTCGCTGTCACGGATCGTGACAATGGGCGTTTCCTGGCTGACAAAGGATTGGATTGCGTCGGATCTGCGGACCTTGGGCTTGAGGTCCACCATCCGGAGTTCAACGGCTTCGATTCTTGACATTTTCTTCTTCCAGTTTGCTCGTCAACACTACGCTGCAACCGTCATCAGCAGTAGGGCGGGAAACGACACACCTGCCATTCGCACTGGTCAATCAAATGGCCCGAAGCAGCAGATCCAGTGTTCTTCCGAATCTCTGAACCGGTTCGAACCGAGCCCGCAAAAAACAACGGCCCGCCCCCTTCGGGCCGGACCGTGTAGCGGCGTTCGCCAACGGGTCTATCAGTTGTGATGACCGTTATCGGAAGACTGTGCTGCCTTCAGGTTGACAAGCTGGGCCAGCGAGGAGTCAGACGCATCGACACCGAGCGATGTCGCGAGCTGTGCGTGACCGGCGGAAACGCCGCTTTTGGACGAGGCAACAAAGGCACCTTCGGAAGCGCCGTTGGTTCGGATGAAATTGGCCGTGGCGTGGTCGTCATCTTCGAGCGCTGACCGCAGGGCAATCACCTGGGCCGTCGTCAGCACGGACCCACCATCGACCGAAGCGGCCAGTTGGGCGTTCGCCGTCGAGGCGGTATTCTTTCTGAAGACCGTCACACCATGGCGGTCGTTCGCGTTCTTGTGGATGAAATTGACGGTCGGGTGGCCATCGTCCTGCAAAGCGCTGCGCAATTCGATCAGCTGCGCTGTGGTGTAGGCACCGGGTTCGCCCCCCCAACGACGTGGCCAGCTGGTCGGAGGCCAGGGCCGGAGCGGCGAGGGACAGAACGACGGCGGTGGAAAGCGCAAGACGGTTCATCGGGACAGTCCTCTTCGGTCTGTTGTGTCGGCGTGTGTTTCGGTGTCGGCGCTGCTGTGCGCCTTCGATGATCCGCAGTTAGGGGCTGCACAGGTCGGCCGAAAGCTTCGAAAAGACCGGTTTCATGTTCGAAACCGCACATCACAAACGCCAGAGCACAGGTTGCAGACCGCGCTGTTGCATCAGGTTTGGTCGACCTGTTCCGGACCGCGCGTTCAGACCGGAAACATCTGTTCCGACGACCGATCCGCACTGCCATTGGCGTCACACACAATCCGTCTGTCGGTAGACGCTGGGAGAACAGGTTGCTCAACGACGGGGTCGGTTGGATCGGCGGCGGTAGCTCTGAACCATAAAAGATGTGGCGTCGCCGCTATCTGATGGTCGTGCGGATTTGCGGTTTCATCGAACCGAATGATGACCAGCCGTGAAGCATCATGAAATGATCTGACGCCGCGTTGAAATTGCCGCCAAACAGCAGATTTCTGGCGGATACGCACCTCTGCCATCTTCGTGGTGCCTTCAGTACCCGTTGACGCACCCTAGCGGCGGACTGCCCAAACGTCGGCACTTCCCGGCAAGGTCCGGATCCGGGCAACAAGGGTTGGTCACAGCTGCCCACTGAGCTACCCCGCGAAAACCGGACACTGACGCAAGCTACGATTTGTTGTCTGCTGATCTTCAACACGAGGGAGATCAGAGATGTCGAAACGGAAGCAACACCCCCCGGAGTTCAAGGCCAAGGTCGCGTTGGAGGCTGTGACGGGCGAGCAGACGGTCAGCGAG
>CANLZY010000025.1 GCA_947495685.1 uncultured Tropicimonas sp. | reverse complement strand
CCGCGGCGGGGCGCCCCGCCCCCCCCCCCCCCCCCCCGCCGGCCGGGGGGGGGGGGGGGGGGGGGGCCCCCCCGGGGGGGGGGGGGGGGGGGGGGGGGGGGGGCCCCCCCCCGCGCGCCCCCCCCCCCGCCCCGCCGGTCGACTGCCTCAGCAGGCGAAACCGCCAGATCGCCGTTGCTATCAGCTAAAGACAGAGCTTCCGCCTCGACCAACACCTTGGGCCATGGTCCGTTCCAGTCCTGCGTCATCTCGCAATCGAGGGGATCGAAATCGAGGTGCAGATCCTTGGCCAGAGCCCGGATCAGCGATGCGTCGCCGCCTTCGCCCTTTCCACGGGGAACGCGGGTCAAAGCCACGATCAGATCCCGGGCAAGGCGCCCTTCTGGCGCTTGCCCGAACACATGCAACCCGTCGCGGATCTGGCTTTCCTTGAGGTCGCACAGATAGGCATCCAGTTTCTGCAGCCGGCTGTCGGCATCGTCTCCGACCGCGACCCCGGCATCGTCGGACAAACCCGTCGCCTCCATCAGCGACAGGATTTCCTTGCGCAGATAGTCGATACGGCGCGGATCCACACCCGCTGCCTGATAATACTCGTCGACCAGCGTCTCCAGATCCCGCAGCGGGCCATAGCTTTCGGCCCGGGTCAGCGGCGGCGTCAGGTGATCCACGATCACCGCCTGCGCCCGGCGTTTCGCCTGCGTCCCCTCGCCCGGATCGTTGACGATGAACGGGTAGACATGCGGCAGCGGCCCAAGCGCCACCTCTGGAAAACAGTTCTCCGACAGCCCGACGGCCTTGCCCGGGAGCCATTCCAGGTTTCCGTGCTTGCCCATGTGCACGATCGCGTGCACGCCAAATACGCTCCTACACCAGGCATAGAACGCCAGATAATTGTGCGGCGGAACCAGGTCGGGCGCATGATAGGTTTGTTCGGGATCGATATTGTAGCCGCGCGCCGGTTGCACACCCACCACGACATTTCCGTAGCGTAGAATGGACAGGGCAAACCCTGTGTCATCGCAGAACGGATCAGCCTCCGGAACGCCCCAACGTTCTTCGATCTTCTGACGCACGTCCAAAGTCAACGCATCGTAGAAAGATCGGTATTGTGCAAGCGACAGGCGTTCGCCCCCGGTTCGATCCGCCCGGTCGGTGAGCCAGTTGGTCGGCCCCGCGAGCACCTGCTCCATCAGCGCCGAAGATTTTTTCGGTGCATTTTCGACACCGTAACCGGCACCCTTCAACGCGGACATAACGTGCACCGTGGCCGCCGGCGTATCCAACCCGACGCCATTGGCCAAGCGGCCATCCTTGTTGGGATAGTTCGCAAGGATCAGCGCCACCCGCCTGTCCGCTGCCGGCGTTCGGGCAAGACGCGCCCAGTTGGCCGCAAGATCCGCGACGAACTGAACCCGGTCGCCGCGCGCCCGGTAGGCGGCGATGGCGCACTGGGTCGCCTCGTCGAAATAGGCCTGCGCCTTGAAGCTGATCGCGCGGCTCAGGATGCGCCCGTCGACCTCCGGCAGGGCCACGTTCATGGCGATGTCGCGGGTCGGAAGACCGCGCTCTGCCGTCTCCCAGGCCTCTTCGGAGCCGCCTGACAGCACGACCTGCAACACGGGCGCGCCGGGGGCGTCCAGAACCGTTGGCTGGCGGGCTTCGGTCCAGTTGCCGGGGTCGGGCGACGATACGGCAAAGCTGGTCGCATTCAGCACTACCGCCGGGGCGGCCTGACCGAAAATCTGTTCTAGCGTCGCAATCGATACCGGATCCTTCAACGAGGCCACGAACACCGGCAAGGGGTTCAACCCGCGGCGCAACAGTGCCTTCACCAGGTGATTGATCGGGTGCAGCCCGGCCCCCTGCAACAGCGCGCGATAAAAGACGATGGCTGCAACCGGTGCGCCCTCGGTCCAATGCGCCTGTACCGCGGCCAGATCCGACCGCGTGCCGCCTGGCCAGTAGATCCCTGCCCGCAAAAGCGGTTCGGCGTCGGGCGGGCGCGCACCCTGCCCCAGCATATGCGATGCCAGCGCCAGGAAGTTCGCCGCGTTCTGCGGCCCACCCTCGACACAACAGGCCCAGAGAGCCTGCCAGTCCTGGCGCGAAACGGTCGACAGGCGAAACAGCTCTTCATCGGGTTTGTCGTCACCTGGCAACAGCGCCAGTTGAACCTCCGCAGCGTGCAAACGCGCCGCGAGCTGTTCCACCGCATAGGTCCAGTAGGCCGCCCCGCCCAACACCCGTGCCACGACCAGCTTGGATTTCTCGGCCGTGTCGCCAATGTACTTGTCGACCGAGAACGGGTGCGACAGCCAGCCGAGGTTGGCCAACCGCAACGAGGGCGCAGCCGCTCCCATGGTTTGCCGCGCCTCGGACAAGGCCGCCAATTCGGTATCGGCCGCAGACAGAAAGATCACATCGGCCGGGCTCTGGCCGGGATCAACCGGTTCGCTGCCATCGGAAACCTGTCCCGGCGTCGCGGCAAGAAGGTGCATCAGAGCGCCTTTTCCATGAAGATCGAATGTTCGCTGTCCGGGTAGTCGCCAAACCGGTCGCATGCTGTGAAGCCATGGCGCGCATAGAGCCGATGCGCGGCCTCCAGCGTGCTGCCGCTTTCCAGCCGCAACAACGGTATGTCGCGGGCCCGGGCCTCCAATGTCAGATGCTCCAGCAGCTGATCTGCGATGCCCATCCCCCGGGCATCCGGGCTGACGAACATCGACTTGATCTCACCATAACCCTGATGTTCGCTCAACGCCACGCAGCCAAGGCTGCGCCCGCCGCGCTCGGCGACAAAAAAGTGCACTCCCGGCTGACACAACCCGTCCACCGAGAGGTAGTGGTTCGCGTCCGACGGAAACAACGACTCCATCAGCCCATGACTTGCCCGGAGCAGCGCCATGGAGCCGGGGTCGCGCGGGTTTCCACGCCGGATGACACAACCGGTCATGCGGCCAACGCTCGTTCGATCGCCAACCTGTCCAGTCCGGCCTGCCCGATCACCACCAGCCGGGTTTCGCGCGGCTCGCCCGCGGCAAAGGGGCGGTCGAAATAGCTGTCGATGCGCGGGCCAACGGCCTGAACCGTCAGCCGCATCGGCTTGTCGGTAACGGCGGCAAACCCCTTGAGCCGCAGGATGTCGTGGGTGCGGATCACCTCGGCCATCTGCTCGGAAAAGGCCGCGGGATCGGAGATTTCGGCACGGGTCACAACAAAGCTTTCGAACTCGTCGTGGCCATGCGCGTGCTCGTGGCCATGGTCGTCGTCGTGATCCTCATGATCGTCATCGTCATCGTCGTGATGATGGTGATGGTGCACTTCGTGGCGCGCGTCCATGTCCGCCTCGGCGCCGATCCCCAGACCCAACAGAACCGCGACATCCACCGCGCCCATCTCGGAGTGAAGTACCGACACACCACTGCGCACCTCGGCCCGCAGCTTGCCGGTCAGCGCTTCGGCGGCGGCTGTACCCAGAAGATCGGCCTTGTTGACGACGACCATGTCGGCGCAGGCAAGCTGATCCTCGAACAATTCGGACAGCGGGGTTTCGTGGTCGATCGTGTCATCGGCTTCGCGCTGTGCATCCACGGCGGCTTCGTTGGCGGCAAACCGACCTTCGGACAGCGCCGGCCCATCAACCACGGCCACCACGCCGTCCACGGTCACCCGGGTGCGAATATCCGGCCAGTTGAAGGCGCGCACCAACGGCTGCGGCAGCGCGAGGCCGGAGGTCTCGATCACGATATGGTCGGGGGCCTGATCCCGGTCGATCAGCTTCTGGATCGCGGGCAGGAAATCCTCCGCCACCGTGCAGCAGATGCAGCCGTTGGACAGTTCAACCACGTCGTCATCGGCGCAGCCTTCGATACCGCAACCCTTGAGGATTTCACCGTCAACACCCAGGTCGCCAAATTCGTTGATGATCAGGGCGATGCGACGGCCACCGGCGTTTTCGATCAGATGGCGGATCAACGTTGTCTTGCCGGCTCCGAGGAAACCGGTAACGACCGTTGCGGGGATCTTCTGTGCCATGGTGCGTGGGCTCCTGTTCGGGCGCAAGTTTCCGGGTGCGGTCGTCGCACGGGGAGGACCAGTTCGGCCTCGTGGTCCGAGGCACCCCGCCCGCACCACACCCCGCACCGGCAGTGCCGGCAACACGAGGCAGGTCTCCTGGCTCGCGGGTCAAGGCTGGCACCCGCCTTCCCGACGCGCGGCGCGTCAGTGGCTACAGGTGCCGGCTCGCCGCATACAGTCGCGGGGGCGGCTGCGATTCGGCGCGCACCCCGTATGGTGCGTTCCGTCACATTCCCTCTTGGCCCGGACGGCAACGCCCGGGAACCTCGTTGCGGGGTTATGGGGCGTCCCCGGAAGGGGTGTCAAGCCGCAGCATGCGGCGGACCCGCTCCAGCGCCTGCGGAACGTCGGATACGACAATGCCTGTTTCCAACACATCGGGCCGGTCAATCATCAGCACCTGCACCCCCAGATCCGCAGCCGCGCGCAGCTTGGCCGTGCCGTCCCCACCGGCATTGCGGGTGACCAGATGGGTGGTTCCCCGATCACGCATCAACCGCGTTTCGGCGTCGATCGAAAACGGTGGCCGCGCCAGAAGCGGTTCAACATGCGGTGGCAAGGCGGCCACCGGTTCGATGCTGCGAAGAAGCATCCTGACATCTGTCCGCGCTCCCAGATCCAGGGCGGACCCCGTGCCGGTTGCCATCAGCGCGCAGGCCCCATCCGGCAGCGCCGCGATGGCAGCGGGCAGGTCCGGCACATGGGTCCAGCTGTCGCCACATGTCTCTTTCCACGGCGGTCGCCGCAGGGTCAGCACAGGGCAACCGGTTCGCGCCGAGGCCACTGCAGCATTCGCCGAAATGCCAGCGGCAAACGGATGGGTCGCATCGATCAGAAGCGCGATGTCGGACTCGCGCAAAAGCCGGACCAGTCCGTCGGCACCGCCGAATCCCCCTGTCCGCAGCACTCCGGGCATCCGGGCCGGACGACGGGTCGCCCCGGCCAACGACACGATCAGGTCCACCGGCAGACCCGCAAGACGATCTGCCAGTTGCCGAGCGTCGGCGGTACCGCCCAGCAGCAGGATGCCCGGGCGGCTCACGGGGCGCGGGCGCCGGAGCCGTCGGCCAGCGCCACGATATTGCCTGATCGGTCTATCATCAGGATATCAAAGTCGATTTCGGCCCCGCCGACCAGCCGCAGGGCAGCGCCGCGCGCCGCCTCGGCGATTGCACAGGCCAGCGGCGCCCCCACAAGGCCCAGCGCCTGGTTGGCGGTGTTGCAGGTGGCGATCTCGGCCCGGTCGGCCCCCAAGGCGGCGGCAGTTTCGGCCAAGGCGTCAAAATCCACCTGGCTGCGGGCCGAATGCAGATCGACGGCCCCTTGCGCCATCTTGGTCAGCTTGCCGAACCCGCCCGCGATGGTCACACGCGGCACCGGGTGCCGGGCGAGGTATTTCAGCATGCCCCCGGCGAAATCGCCCATGTCCAGCATTGCATGATCTGGCAGGCCGAACCGTGCCTGCGCCACCCTCTCCGACGTCGCGCCGGTGGCACCCGCAACATGGGTCAACCCTGCGGCACGGGCGACGTCGATTCCCCGGTGTATCGACGCGATCCAGGCCGCGCAGGAAAACGGGCGCACGATGCCTGTTGTCCCCAGGATCGACAATCCGCCGACGATCCCCAAACGCGGGTTCCAGGTCTGTTCTGCCAAGGCCGCGCCGCCGGGCACCGAGATCTCGACCTCGAAATCGGCGGCGACCCCGCGTGCGTCCGCCACCAGGCGCAACGCATCGGTGATCATGGAACGGGGCACAGGGTTGATCGCAGGCTCCCCCACCGCAACAGGCAGACCGGGGCGCGTCACGGTCCCCACGCCCTCGCCCGCCATCAGCCGAATGCCCTGACCCGCGGGCCCGTGGCGCACTGTGGCGACAATGCTTGCGCCGTGGGTCACGTCCGGATCGTCCCCGGCGTCCTTGACCACGGCCGCCCGCGCCCAGCCGTCGCCCAGGTGCCGTTCGGACAACACAAAGCGCACCACCTGGCCACGCGGCAAGGTGATCTCGATCGGGTTCACCCATTCCCCGGTGACCAAGGCGCCACAGGCAGCCGCCGCCGCGGCTGTTGCGCAGGCGCCAGTCGTGAATCCGGTTCGCAGAGGGCCATCGGGTTTGCGTGCCATGTCGGCGGTATAACCGGTTTTTGCTGCGACGCCACAGGTCGAAAGAACCACGCAAGGCGTCTCGCCATTGCCGCAGGGCAGCGATATGCTGCGCGCCATGACAAACGATGTGCACATCACCCTTCCTTCGCACGACTGGCCGGAATTTCCGGCGGGTCTCGTCTGGCTCGTGGGCTCCGGCCCCGGTGACCCTGGTCTGCTGACGCTGCAAGGGTTGTACGCGATGCAACAGGCCGATGTGATCGTGCACGACGCGCTGGTCGATCCGCGCATTCTGGAATGGCGGCGCCCCGGAACGCTGCTGGAATATGCCGGAAAGCGTGGCGGCAAGCCATCGGCTCGCCAGGCCGACATCTCGTTGCGCCTGATCGCCTTGTCGCGACAGGGCCTGCGGGTCTTGCGGTTGAAAGGTGGCGATCCCTTCGTGTTCGGGCGCGGCGGTGAAGAGGCACAGACGCTGGCGCAGGCCGGTGTCCCGATCCGCGTCACGCCCGGCATTTCGGCCGGCATCGGTGGGCTGGCGTTTGCCGGAATCCCGGTCACCCACCGCGACGTGAATCAGGCCGTGACCTTCCTGACCGGCCACGACCATACCGGCCTTGCGCCCTCGGCCATCGACTGGCACGCGCTGGCCAAGGGCAGCCCGGTGATTGTCATGTACATGGCGATCAAGCACTTGCCCAATATCTCGAAGGCGTTGCTGGACGGCGGGCGGGCGGTGGACGAACCGGTGGCCATCGTTTCCAATGCAACCCTGCCCGACATGCGGGTGCTGGAAACCACGCTGGGCGCCGCCGCCGAAGATGCCGTGATCCATGGGATGCAGGCCCCCGCAATTGTCTGCCTTGGCCGCGTGGTCGAGATGCGAAAGGCAATCGACTGGATGTCCCAGTTGCGGGGCGAAGAACCGCGCGATCTTGACCCGCTCGGGATCGGGAGGACCGAACAGACCGCATGACCGCCCGAGGCTTCGTGATTGCCGCCCCGACATCCGGGGCCGGAAAAACCACCGTCACGCTTGGGCTGCTGCGGGCGCTGAAGCGGCGTGGCATTGATGTGCGCGCCGCCAAGAGCGGGCCAGACTATATCGACCCGGCATTTCATGCGGCGGCCTGCGGCGCGCCATCCGTCAACCTCGACGCCTGGGCGATGTCACCGGCGGCCCTGCGCGCCCGCGCTGCGGCCCAGGGCGGAGAACTGCTGGTCGTCGAGGGCGCGATGGGCGTGCTGGATGCGGGACGGGACGGACGCGGGTCGGTGGCCGACCTTGCGGCAACGCTGGGGCTGCCGATCGTGCTGGTGCTCGACATTGCCAAGTCCGGCCAGTCGGCCCTGTTGCCCGCTATCGGCCTGCAGGCGCTGCGGCCAGACCTGCCGCTGGCGGGCGTGATCCTCAACCGGGCCGGCACCCTGCGCCATGCCGAGATGGCGGCGCGCCCGTTGATGGATGCCGATACCAATGTTCTCGGTTGCCTGCAGCGGGATTCGGGCCTGACCCTGCCGGAACGCCACCTGGGCCTTGTGCAGGCGACCGAAATCGACGCGCTGGATGCCTTTCTGGAGGCAACCGCCGACAGGATCGAACTGGCGGTGGATCTGGACGCGCTGCTGGCGGCTGCCCGTCCGCTGACCGTCGAAACCGGACCGCATATGCATTTGCCTCCGATCGGGCAGCGGATTGCCGTCGCCCGGGATCCCGCCTTCGCCTTTGCCTATCCGCACCTGCTCAACGAATGGAACGCCCAGGGCGCGCAGGTGCTGCCCTTTTCACCGCTGGACAACAAGGGACCAGACCAGTTCGCCGACGCGGTGTACCTGCCAGGCGGCTACCCGGAACTGTTCGCCGGGCAGCTTGCGAATGCGCAGAAATTCCTTGGCCTGACCAGACGGGCAGCGGACCGAGGTGCAAGGATCTATGGCGAATGCGGCGGCTACATGACGCTCGGCGAGGGCCTTGTCGATGCCGCGGGACACCGGCACGAAATGCTGCGGCTTCTGCCGCTCGAAACCTCGTTCAAGGCACGCAAGCTGACACTGGGTTACCGGCGCCTCACACCGCTGCCCGGCGCCCCCTGGACGACCCCTCTGCTGGCGCACGAGTTCCACTATGCCACCATTGTGCAGGAGGGCGGCCCGGCACGGTTGTTTCGGGCGACGGATGCAACCGGCGAAGCGGTGCCGAACATGGGATTGCAGGTCGGGCGGATCTCCGGGTCATTCGCACATGTAATCGACCCGGCCTGAGCGTCTCCCACGGCAAATCCAAAGGCGTACGCGTCCCGCGCCCCCGATGCGCCGCGACTGACCGGTAACAAGCAAACGGCCAACCCCAAGCCGGCGCTGTCCGCAGCGTGCGGCGCGCGAAGGCGCGCCCGGCCCAAACGGCGCGAGATGCGTCAGCATCGAGCGTCGGCGGGAGCGCGCCCGCTCCCTCGGCACCACATCGAGGATGTGGCCCCAAGGTTGGGCCGGGCCGGGCGCGGTTGTCTCTCCCAACCATTGGCGCCAGAAATTCCGGCGTCAGTCCTGGCGTCGACGTGGTCGCAGGATATGCGGTTGATCCGCATCGTAGAGCGCCGAATCGGGGAATTCATGATCCTGAAACACCCGGCCCACGAACACCAGGGCCGTGCGCGTCAGCTTGGCCGCGCGCACCTTGTCTCGAATGTCGGACAGGGTGCCCCTGATATAGCTCTCGTCCGGCCAGCCGACCCGATAGGCCACCACAACCGGGCAATCCGCCCCGTACAGCGGTGCCAACTGGCGCTCGATCTCCAGCAGGTTGCGCACCGACAGATGGATCGCCAGCGTCGCCCTCGACGCGCCGAGCGTCGCGAGGTCCTCGCCCTCCGGCATCGACGAAGACTTCATTGCCGTCCGGGTCAGGATAACCGTTTGGGCGACCTCGGGGATCGTCAATTCCTGCCCCATCGCGGCAGCCGCGGCGGCATAGGCCGGCACCCCTGGGGTGATGTCAAAGGGAATTCCCACCGCCTTCAACCGGCGGACCTGCTCGGCGATGGCACCATAGAGGGACGGATCGCCCGAATGCACGCGTGCCACGTCTTCGCCGCGGGCATGGGCCGCCTCGATTTCCGCCATGATATCGTCCAGCGTCAGCGGCGCGGTGTCGATCACCCGTGCGCCCTCGGGCGCGCCGGCGACAACCGCCTCCGGCACCAGGGAACCGGCATACAGGCACAGCCCACAGCTTGCGATTAGGCGCTGCCCCTTGACGGTGATGAGCTCGGGGTCACCAGGACCCGCACCGATGAAATGAACCGTCATGCCGTGTCTCCGTCAATGCGCTTGGCATAGCCGCGCGGGGTGTAGATCCAGGTGCCGCCCGCCCCGGCCGCAATGTCGCCGCTGTCGATCCGTCGCGAGGCGGACGATCCGATCAGCACGATGGTCATCATGTCCACCTCGTCCACGTCGAGATCGGCCAGGCGGCGCAGGGTCAGCTTTTCTTCAGGGCGGCCAAGGCTTGCCGCCAGAAGCACCGGCGTGTCTGCGGGGCGATGCGCCAGCAGGATCTCCCGGGCCTCGGCCAGCAGGGTCCGACGCCGCCGCGACACCGGGTTATAGAACGCGATCACGAAATCCCCCTCCGCCGCCGCATGCAGCCGTTTGAGGATCGCCGCGCGCGGGGTCAGAAGGTCCGACAGCGAAATCGCACAGAAATCATGGCCCAACAGGGCTCCGGCCCGCGCCGAGGCAGCCTGCAACGCCGAAATCCCCGGCGCATGGGTCACGTCAACGCGCTTGGCTACGTCCGACACACCACCCGCGTCGCTGTCGCGATCCAGCAGCTCCATCACCAACGCGCCCATTGCGTAGATGCCGCCATCGCCCGAGCAGATCAGCGCCACACGCCGCCCTTCACCGGCAGCTTCCAGCGCATAGCGGCAGCGCGCCTCCTCTTCGCCAAGATCAAAGTCGCGCCGCATGCGGCCGCGTGCTTCCGGACCCAACAGGTCGATGTAGAAGCCATAGCCCACCAGTTCATCGGCCTGTGCAATCAGACGCGTCGCCTCGGGCGTGCGCCAATCCGGTTGCCCCGGGCCGATGCCGATCACCGACAGATGGCCGCGCGCCTGTCCGGCGTCCCCGCCTTCGGCGATCCGGGCAACAGCACAGGTGGCCGACGGCGACTTGGTCTTTTCCACCAACAACTGGCCCTGCGGTCCCGCAGCTGCAAGCGCGGCCCCCTCCGACACGCCGTGGCAACCGACCTCGGCGAACACGACATCGGACGGGTTGGCCAGCCTTGCGACCTCGGCCTCCAGCCGCTCGGCGGGATGGAAGCGTGCCGGCACATCCAGGTGGCTGGCAAGCGCATGAATCGCGGCTTCGTTGGCCTTAAGGTCGATTGAATGCACCGACGCGATCTCTCCCTGGGCGATTCCGGCGTCCGCCAACGTCTGCCCGACAAGGCCGATCAACTCGTCCGGGTCACAGCCCCGCGCGCAACCGACCCCGAGCGCCAGTGCACTGCGGCGATAGATCAACGGCGCCAAGCCATTGACGCTCAACACAACCGGCGCATCCACGTCGGCGCCAATCACCTCCACGGCCCCCTGCTCCACCAGTGGTTGAAGCCAGCTCGCGGTGCCCGACACCTGTCCCCTTGCCCCGGCCAGAAGCGCCGCCATCAACGGCTTTGCGTCCTCCGGTGTCTCCAGCCGCCAGCCCGCCGGCGGCTCGTCCAGCGCCACGCCAAGCGAAACATCTCCGGCAGTGGTCACCGCAGCCTGGGCCCCAAGCGCGGTCGCGATACGGCGCGCCAGCGCATTGGCACCGTGATGCCCGCCCAGAAGCGGCACCACCGCCGAGCCGTCCTCGGCCACTGACACGACAGGCGGCTCCCGCCGTTTGTCCACCAGCACCGGTGCCAACGTGCGGATCAGGATTCCGGCCGAGGCCAACCCGATGATCGGGTGACCGGCCAGGAACAGCGCCCGAAGATGCGCGCCCACATCATCGAAATCGGTTCCGCGCACGTCCAGTCGCGCGTCCAACTGGTCGGCGATCTGTTGTCCCAGCGTTTCGGCCGAGGGCAGGATGCAGACCACAACAGGTGACAGCTCAGACATGGGCATCCTTTCCCGGCACGATGATCATCGCGAAATAGGGCGCCGTATCTGGTGCCTCGGACAATGGTGTGACGTTCTGGTTGGGCAACGAGGCGTGCGAGACGAACATCGCCCGCTCGGCCATCCCCAGCCGTTCCAGCACCGCGCGCACCTTGGAGAAATGACGGCCCAACTTCATGATCGCGGCTGCGTTGGCCTGCGACAGGTGGCGTTCCAGCGCGGCCTCGTCCAGCGTTGCGGGCACCACGGTCAGCACCTCTTCGCGGGCAATCAGCGGACGACGGGCAGCAGCCGTGACGGCCCCCAGAGACGACACGCCCGGCACGATTTCGGTCGGGAAACGATCAGCCAGCCGCGAGTACAGGTACATGAACGAGCCATAGAAGAACGGGTCGCCCTCGCACAGCACCACCACGTCCTTGCCGGCCTCCAACGCGGTGGCGATTTCCTCGGCGGCGGCATCATAGACGTCCTGCGCGGGGAACCGTTCCGACCGCATCGGGATGACGATCGGGATTTCGCGCGCGCCCTCCGGGATCGAGTCTGCCACGATGGCGCGTGCAAAGCTCTCGCCGTTGTCGGGCGCCGGATATGCGATGACGCCCGCTGCCGAGATCAGCCGATGCGCCTTCAGGGTCAGCAGTTCGGGGTCGCCGGGGCCGACGCCCAGGCCATAGAGAGTTCCGCTCATCGGGTAAGGCTCCATTGTGTGACGGGCATCAACGGCTTCCAGCCGCGATAGGGCCCGACGGGTTCGGCGCGGGACACCGACACCCGGATCAGGCTACCGCCGTGACGGGCGTGCAGGGTGCTCAGCAGGGTTTCGGATTCCAGCGTCACGGCATTGGCCACAAGGCGGCCATGGTCCGGCAGCGCCGCGAGTGCGGCGCCGGCAACGTCTTCGGACAGCCCGCCACCGATGAAGATCGCATCGGGTGTGGGCAGGTCGGCCAGGGCCTCGGGTGCGCGGCCCTGGCGCAGGTCCAGCCGTGGAGCGCCGAGGCGAACCGCATTTGCGCCAGCCATTGCAAGCCGGGCGGGCTGGTTGTCGATGCCCACCGCGCGCATGTCGCGAGCGGCGCGCATCCATTCGATCGCGACCGAGCCGCAGCCGACGCCGATGTCCCACAGCATCTGCCCACGACGCGGTGCCAACGCCGACACCGTCAGGGCGCGCACTTCGCGTTTGGTCATCTTGCCGTCGTGCTCGAAGGCATCGTCTGGCAGGCCGGTGCGCGGCGGTACGGTCGCCCCGATTTCGCCGATGCATTCCACCGCAAGCAGGTGGAAATCCGGCGCGGGGGTGGTCCAACTGTCGGCGCGGCCTTCGATGCGACCCTCGTCGGAGCCGCCCATCGCCGACAGCACGGTCAGTTTGCTTGCGCCAAGGCCGCAGTCGGTCAGAAGCTGCCCGATGCGAGCCGGGCTGCTGCCATCCTGCGTCAGGATCAGCAGCCGCGCACCATGGGCAAAGAACGGAATCGCCTGCTCCGCCGGGCGGCCGTGCACGGTGAGGGTCTCCACGTCGGCGAGCGACCATTTCATCCGCGCGGCGGCCAGTTGGAAGGCCGACAGATGCGGATAGAACGTCACCTCATCGGGGCTGAAATGACGAAAGAACAGTGCACCTGCCGAGTACCAAAGCGGATCGCCGGTCACCAGAACGGCCACGCGGCGTCCGCGCAGCGTCGCGATCTCGGCGGCCAGTTCGCGAAACGGGCTGGGCCATTCCAGCCGCTCGCCCGGAAGATCGGGCACCAGCCCGTGGTGGCGCGGGCCGCCAACGATGACCTCTGCCACCTCCAGCCGGGCGCGCGCAGCGGGCGACAGCCCGGCCCAGCCATCCTCGCCAATGCCGATCACGTCGAGCCAGGGTGCTGTCATGTGCCGTCTCCCTTGAGTCCCAGCGTCAGCGCATTGACCGACGCCGCCGCCATGGCTGAGCCGCCGCGCCGCCCCAGAAGCGTTACATAGGGCACGCCATGAGGCAGGTCGGCCAGCGCCGCCTTGCTTTCGGCCGCACCGACGAACCCCACCGGAAAGCCGAGGATCACAGCCGGTTTCGGCCAGCCCTCCTCCAGCCGTTCCAACAGGTGGAACAGCGCCGTCGGTGCGTTGCCGATCACGACCACGGCACCTTCGATGTGGTCCCGCCACAATTCGACCGCCGCTGCAGAGCGGGTGGTGCCCAGCGACTGTGCCAGCGCCGGCACCGACGGATCGTTCAGCGTGACCCGCGGAACCGTGCCATCGGGCAGCGCCCGGCCAATGATGCCGCGCCCGACCATTTCGGCGTCGCACAAGATTGGCGCACCGGCCCGCAAGGCCGCGCGCCCCGCCGCAACGGCACCGTCGGAAAAGCGCAGATCCGCCACCGCATCGACCATGCCGCAGGCGTGGATAACCCGGATGGCCATGTCGCGCATCTCGTCCGGCAGATCGTCCAGCGGCGCCTCGGCTGCGATGGTGGCAAAGCTCTGGCGATAGATCGCCGCCGGATTGCGCTCGTAGGGCGGCACGCCCGGCTTCGCTGCGCGGCGAAACGCGTCCGGATCGTCCGCGCCCAGCATCACGGCTTCTTCGCGGCAAACGGACTCGGGCATGTCGGCTGCGGCGGCGAGGCACCGCGCCAGTTGCCCCTGACCGTCAAGCCGTTCCAGCGCCCGCACCACGGCCCGCACCTGACCGGCATCAAGGACCGTCTCCGACGGGTCAGCGTCCAGCAGGGAGGGATAGATTTCCGCTAGGACGTGCGTGGTGCCGGGGCCGAGCGTCTGGAACGGCCAGATCTCGGCGCCAAGCGCATGGCGCAGGTGCTCCAGCATCGCGATCCCGGTCAAGGCTTGCCCACCGACCGAGCCGATGCCGTTCAGCTTCCAGACCTCCTGCGCCCTTGGCACCACGGTTTCGGCGTGCCGGGCGTTGGGCGGCAGGGCATCGTCCCATCCCGCCGGTTTGCGGCGTGGCAGACCGGGGATGTCGCGCTTCAGCCCATTGCCCCAGAACGGGCCATCGCCGGCAAAGGCCCGGTTCAGCACTGCGGCGGCTTCGTAACGGTTGTTGGCGTTGCGCGCGCCTTCGTCGATCACCGCGGCGATGCGGGCCCACAGCGGCTGCCAGTCATCCTGCCCAGTCAGTGCGCTGGCGGTGCCGGCCGGGTAGCCAAAGGGAAAGTCGAACCCGCAGAGCAGGCGTCGCCCTGCGGCGCTGGCCTGCTGCAACAGAGCGGATATCCGCGCCGCAGCCTCGGCCCGGGTCGCCGGGTTTTCAAGCACCGGCGCTCCACCCCAACCGGAGCAGGCGATCCAGATACTGTCCGCACCTTGTTTGGGCACATTGCTGGCAGACCAGTCGACGGCCATGTAGCCGTCGAACAACTGTCCGTCGGATCGGCTCACTCGGGGTCTTTCAGATGCTTGCGCACGCTTTCAGGCCCCATCGGGTGATCCGCATGGGGATAGACGGGGTGATGATGATGCCCGTCACCATGGTCGTGGCTGTGCCCGTGGTCATGGCCGTGGTCGTGACCGTGCGAATGACCGTGATCGTGGTCATGATGATCGTGCTTGACCTCCAACCGGCAAGCGCCGGTGCAGAAATCATTGCACAGCGTGCAATCCTCGACGTTGGAGCCCGGCGCGCTGGCCCCCTGTCCCTCGACGTGATGATGGTGGCTTTCCTGCGGCCGACCGACCTCGTCCTCGAAGCCGAGGATCTGGGTGCGGTACTTGCACAGCCCGCAGTTCATGTCGGACTTGCCGTCGAGGATTTCCGTCACGCGTTCGGCGAAGGTCGCCAAGACCTGCGGGTGGTCGCTCAGATAGCCGGCCTTGACCCATTGCGCCTGCGGGTTGGCGGCGGCAACCATGTCGGCAAAGCCATAGATCCGGTCGATCAGGATGCCGGTGAACAGGAAATACGGGAACACCACGTAGCGCTTGAACCCAAGCTTTGCCGCCTGTTCCAGCGCCGGTTCGACCAACGGGAAGGTCACGCCGGAATAGCCGACTTCGCACCAGCCAAAGCCCATGCCCTCCCACAGCATCCGCGCGACCTTGGACACATTGGCGTTGGCATCCGGGTCCGACGCGCCTCGGCCGATGACAACAAGGCATGTCTCGTGCGCCGAAACGTCACCGAGTTCGGCATTGGCCTTGTCCACGGCCTCGCGGATGCGGTCGGACGCGGCGCTGATCATGCGCGCATCGACCCCGAGGTCGCGCCCATAATCCACCTGAATGCCGTGTTCTGCCCCGTAGGCGTTCAGCACCGAGGGGATGTCGTTCTTGGCGTGCATGGCGGCGAACAGCATGCCAGGCACCGCCAGGATACGCTCGCATCCGGCCTCGCGCAGGTTGTCCAGCCCGACCCGGATCACCGGGTTGGCGAATTCGAGATAGCCATAGTCGACCATCCAGTCCTCGGGCAGCAGAGCCGGGAGTTTCTGTGCCAGCACCGCGAACTCGTCCACGGCTGCCTGGCTGCGGGACCCATGCCCGCACAGCATCACGCCGATCTTGCTCATCGGATGTCTCCTGTGGTCGGATTGATCGAGGTTGCTGTCATGACTTGGCTCCCTGCTTTGCGTCTGGTGGCAATACGGGGCCGTCGCGTCCCCTGCAAGGATCCGCTCCGACGACGATCCGCACGGCCCCCTGTCTGGGTCAGCCAAGCGTCTCTCCCGTTCAGCCTGTTGGCATCGTCGCCCGTCCCGTACCAGCGCATGACGCGGGCGGCAAGATCCGACGGAACCTGAGCGGCATGCGGCATGTGGCCCGTCGGCGGCGATTGACAACCCCGCCAGCGCCCTGTCAGAAGGACCTATCTTCGGTTTCCCGGGCGGATCAAGCGTCTGGGGATTCAAAAGGGAACACGGTGCGGCCTACCCATCAGGGACCAAAACCGTGGCTGCCCCCGCAACTGTAAGCGGCGAGCGCGGTCGATCATGCCACTGGGGCGATCCCCGGGAAGGCCGACCAAGCACCGACCCGCGAGCCAGGAGACCTGCCGAGGTTACATGTGGCGAAATCCGCATGGCATTCCACCGGACGCCGGGGTGAGCGTCTGGCGCGAAGTGGGCAGGTGAATTCTCCCCATTTCGAGCCGTAACCCCGTCCGTCCTTTCAAACCCGCCGCAAGACGGCATGTTTCGAGAGAGACGACGTATGTATGTTCGCAACCTGTTCCTGAGCCTTGGGGCCTGCCTTGGTATCGCTGCCGGTGATCCGGTCGCGGCTCACTTCCAGTTGATATACAGCCCTCAGACGATGATCGAACGTCCCGGCGATGTCCCGCTGAAGCTGATCTTCTGGCACCCGTTTGAAAACGGTCACGTCATGGACATGGGCACGCCCGAGGCGTTCTACGCCGTTCACCGTGGCAAGAAGATCGACCTGATGGACAGGCTCTCGCCAATCACATTCACCGGGGCCTCCAATGCGGCGGCGGCCTTCGACGCCTCGATTCCGGTAAAACGCTCCGGCGACTACGTGCTGGTTCTCGTTCCGGCACCCTATTTCGAGGAGAGCGAGGACATCTTCATCCAGCAGGTGACCAAGAGCTACCTCAACCGAAACACCCTGCCGACCGACTGGATGAACCCGCAGGGTCTGCCAGCGGAGATCGTTCCGCTGAACAAGCCCACCAACGTCCTGTCTGGCTCCACCTTTTCCGGCCGTGTCCTGTCGGACGGCAAACCGGTCCCGGGCGCCGAGATCGAAGTCGAGTTCATTTCCGCCGAACCGGACATGACGACCAATATGGCGACGACCTCCACCGTCTCGCCATCCCCAGCCGGCACCGTGGTCGTGATTTCGGACGACACCGGCCATTTCACCTTCGGCATTCCCAAGGCCGGTTTCTGGGGGTTTGCCGCGCTCGGCGTTGGGCGCGAGACCGAATTCGAGGGCAAACCTCTCAGCCAGGACGCGGTGATCTGGATCCGCGCCTGGGACATCGAGTAAGGAGCGTACCCGTGCACATCGTTGACGGAGCCCTGTCCAACCCCGTGGTCGCTGCCGGAGTCGTTCTGGCTGTTGGTGGCCTCGCCCAGGGGCTGCGCAAACTGCCGATGGAAAAAATCCCGGTCGCCGGGGTACTGTCAGCCACATTCTTTGTGGCGTCGTTGATCCATGTGCCGATCGGCCCGTCCTCGGTGCACCTGATCATGAACGGCCTGGCCGGGCTGGTCCTGGGCTGGGCGGCCTTTCCGGCGCTGTTCGTTGGCCTGTTGTTGCAGGCCGTGTTCTTCGGCTTTGGCGGGTTGACCGTGCTGGGCGTCAACACGGTGGTGATTGCAGGACCTGCCGTCATTGTCGGCCTGCTCCTGGGCGGCCGGATCCAGAACAGCCCGACGCGGGCCGCCGCCATCTGGGCCGGGCTGGGCGGCGGGCTTGCCATCGCGCTGACCACGGCGTTCGTGGCCATCGCGCTGGCGCTGACCGGCGATGAGTTCCTGCCGGCGGCCAAGCTCGTGTTCCTCGCCCATATCCCGGTGATCGTGATCGAGGCGCTGCTGACCGGCGCGGCGGTCTACCTTGCCAAACAGGTCAAACCCGAACTTTTCGACGATCTTCAGGGAGCCGTCCGATGATCCGCCCGGCGCTGCTCGCCCTCGCCCTCGCCCTCGCGCCACTGCCCGCCGTTGCCCACAAGGTCGTTATGGGGGTCTTTCCCTCCGGGACGCAGATCGAAGGCGAACTCGGGTTTTCCAACGGCGACGCGCCCGAGGGCCAGCGGATCGAGGTGTTCGACGACGACGGCGGCAAGCTGGGCGAGACCGTGACCGATGCTGACGGGTTCTTCCTGTTCACCCCAGTGGAGGGTGTAACCCACATCTTTCAGGCCGACATGGGTGCCGGCCATATCGCCGAGGTGACAATGCCCGCCGCAGAGGTCGCTGCCATCGTGGCCAAGGGCGACACGGCAACGCCCGGTGCCGGGGCAACGATCGGCTGGAGCGACGGCACTGCGCCCAGCGTCCCTGCTGCATCCGCAGCCCCCGCGGACCCCGAAACGCCTCCGGTGCCCGCCGATGCTGCCACCATCGCCTACGCCGCCCCCCAGATCACCGTCGCCGCGTTGACCGATGCGGAACTGGACGCCATCGCAAGGATCGTGCGCGACGAGACCCGTCCTCTGCGTCATGAAATCGCCGCCTACAAGGAAAAGAACGATCTTCAGACGATCCTTGGCGGCCTTGGATACATTGTCGGCTTGTTCGGGGTCGGGTTCTACATCGCAGCGCGCCGCAAGCTGAGGGACACCGCATGACCTCGGTCCTGTCCACCATCGACAAGCCATTGACCGAGACAGGTGGCAACCGTCAGGTCAGCTGGATCGGCCTGATCGATCCGCGCATACGGATCTTGTGCGCCGCGACCTTTGCCGTGGCAGTCGTGGCCTGCAACGACTTCCTCGCGCTGAGCGCAGCGGTCGTGGTTGCTTTCGGGCTTCTGTCCGTATCGCGGCTCCCGGCCATGCAGACGCTCAAGCGCGTGGCGACGATGGACAGCTTCATCATCTTCATCCTGCTGCTTCTGCCGTTCACCGTGCCCGGCACGCAAATGTTCACGCTCTGGGGCTTTCCGGCCTCGTGGGAGGGCCTCTGGCAAGCCATCGAGATTGCGCTGAAGGCCAATGCCATTGTTCTGGCGCTGATGGCGCTGGTGGGCACGATGGAACCGGTGACGCTGGGCCACGCCCTGCACTCGTTGAAGGTGCCCGCGGGGCTGGTGCATCTGCTGATGTTCACCGTGCGCTACATAGACGTGCTGCGCGAGGAATACCTGCGCCTGCGCCAGGCAATGAAGGCGCGCGGTTTTCGCCCCAGCACAGGATGGCACACCTACCGCAGTTTCGGGTACTTGGTCGGCATGATGCTGGTTCGATCGATGGAACGCTCCGAACGCATCCTTGGCGCGATGAAATGCCGTGGCTTCACCGGTCACATTCCGCTGCTCGACCGAATGCGGTTCCGGCCGGCCGACGCGTTGTTTGCGGCCGGCTTTTGCGCCTTGCTGTTGGGTCTTGCGGCGCTCGAGGTTACCCATGGCGCTATTTGAGCTGACCGGGATTCATTTTGCCTATCCCCGCCATCCGCCGATCCTGACCGGCGCCAGCATGACACTGTCCCCCGGCGACCGCCTGTGCGTCACCGGGCACAATGGTGCAGGAAAATCGACCCTTCTGCGGATCATGGTCGGGCTGCTGACACCGACCCAGGGCACCGTCACCGCCTTTGGCCAACCGCGCCGGGCCGAGGCCGACTTTCACGACGTGCGCCGCCGCGCCGGGTTGGTGTTCCAGGATCCCGACGACCAGTTGTTCTGCCCCACCGTCGCCGAAGACATTGCCTTCGGCCCACTGAACCTCGGGGTTCCGCGCGACAACGCGATGCGGATCGTCGACGACATCCTGACCCGGCTGGATCTGATGCACCTGCGCGATCGCATCACACACAAGCTGTCAGGTGGCGAGAAGCGGCTGGTCACGCTGGCCACGGTGCTTGCTATGGACCCCGACGTCCTGCTGCTGGACGAGCCGACAAACGCACTGGACGAGGCGAACGAGACCCGACTGATCGAGATCTTGCTGAATCTCCCGCAGGCCATGGTCATAGTCAGCCACAACCCGCATTTCCGCCGCCGCGTCGGCACCCGAACCCTGCGCATGACCTCCGGGCTTCTGGTCGAACCCGATCCTGTCTGCCAACATGCCGTTGTCGACACGGACTGAGCGTCGCCTCCTGCCCGCCGCGCGTGGAACGCGCGGCGCGGCCCAACGGGCGGCGGCACATCTGTGATGTGATGCTGACAGGCGGGAGCCCTACCCCGCGTCTGTCCGTCCGCGCCGGTCGGCGCGCAGGTTTGCAAAAAGAACGTGATTGCGCCAGCGCCCGCCGATCTGCAGATAGCTTTGGGCCACGCCCTCGTATTTGAAACCGCACTTCTCCAGCACCCCGCGCGATGCCGCGTTCTCGGGCAGGCAGGCGGCCTCGATCCGGCTCAGATCCAGCTTGTCAAAGGCGTGGTGCGTCAACGCCTCGATCGCCTCCTGCATGTATCCCTTCCGGGCAAAGGGCGCCCCGATCCAGTACCCGAAGGTGCCTGCCTGGGCTGGGCCACGGCGGATGTTGTCCAGCGTGATCGCCCCCATCAGCGCATCGTCCGCGCGCCGGATCAGGAACAACGGCAGTGCCGCGCCGGACGTCAGCGACCGTTGCGCCCAGTAGACCCGGTTGGTGAACGCCTTTCGGCTCAAGTGGTCGGCGGCCCAGAGCGGCTCCCACTTTTCCAGAAACTCGCGGGAATCCCGGCGGAGGCACGTCCAGGCACGATAGTCGGCATGCATCGGCGGACGCAGCGTCATCCGCTCGGTCGCAATGCGAACCTTCTTTCGGCCAAGCCGCATCAGGCCGCAAGCCTCTCCTGTAGTTCCAGCAGGCCCGGCGCCCCGTCCGACGGTCCGTACAGCGCCAGCGCCGAGTGTTCCGCGACCGCCAGCTTGGTGGCAAACGCCGCGACTGCGCGGCGGTCTACCGCCTCGATCCGCTCGACCGTTTCCGCCAGCGGCGGCACCCGGTCCCAGATGGACACCAGCCGCGCCAGGCGTTCGGCCCGCGACGACGGGCTCTCCATCCCCATCAGCAACCCTGCCTTCATCTGGGTCCGCGCCCGGTTCACCTCGGCATCCGACACGTCGTCGGCCACGCGGCGCAACTCGTCAACGGTCAGACGCGCCAGCTGTCCGATATCCTCGCCAGAGGTTCCGGCGTAGACCGTCATCATTCCCGTGTCGGCATAGGAGCCGGCCTGTGCAAAGATCGAATAGCAGAGGCCTCGCTTCTCCCGGATTTCCTGGAACAGCCGCGACGACATTCCACCGCCCAGCAACGACGCATAGACCTGTGCGGTATAGACATCGTCGTCGCCATATGCGGCGCTTTCCAGCGCCAGGGCAAAATGGACCTGTTCCAGCTCCTTGACCTCGCGCCGCTCGCCGCCCCTGAACTTGGCCGCATCGTGGCTGCTGATCAGAACCGCCGGCAGATGGCCGAACTGGGTCTCGGCCAGCCGCATGATCTCGTCGTGATCCACCGCACCGGCAGCCGACAGGACCATCTGGCCCGGGCCATAGTGCTCGGCCACGAACCCGGCCAGATCATCCCGGGCAAAGTTGCTCACCCGCTCGCTGGGGCCCAGGATCGTGCGGCCAAGCGCCTGCTCTGGATAGGCCGCCTCCTGAAGCCAGTCGAAAATGATGTCGTCCGGCGTGTCCAGCGCCTGGCCGATCTCCTGCAGAATTACACCGCGTTCGACCTCGATTTCATTCGCCTCGAACGCCGGGTTCAGGACGATATCCGCGATCACGTCGAGGGCCAGCGGCACATCCGCCTTCAGCACGCGCGCGTAATAGGCGGTCGTCTCGCGCGAGGTGTAGGCGTTGATATAGCCGCCGACGTCCTCGATCTCCTCGGCGATCTGCAACGAACTGCGCCGCGCCGTCCCCTTGAAGGCCATGTGTTCCAGGAAATGGGCGATGCCGTTCTGCTCCACCCGCTCATGTCGCCCGCCCGCGTTCACCCAGAGACCGATGGCCGCGCTTTCCAGCCCGGGCATCGTTTCGGTGACGATCCGCAGACCGTTGGGCAATCTGTCCAGTCTAACGCTCAATCGGCGCGCCTTTCACATATCAGGTCTTCGATGGCAGTCAGGTCGTTATCGACCCGGGTCACCCGTTCTGATCGCTCATACAGGTCCGCCATCCGATTTGGAAGGGGCGGGCGCAGGCCGATCGCGGCCTCGACCGCATCGGGGAATTTGGCCGGATGGGCCGTGGCAAGGGTGACCATCGGCGTGGTCCCCAGATGATCCTGCGCAACGAACACGCCGACCGCGGTGTGCGGGCACAGGACCTCGCCGGTTTCGGCGTAGGCACGGGTGATCATTGCACCGGTCTCTGCCTCGGACGCACGGCCGGACACGAAGGTCTCTTGCAGGATCTGCAGCGCGCCCTGGCTGATCCGAAACCCGCCTTCGGCCTTCAATTCGTCCATCAACTGGGCAACCGCGCCACCGTCGCCACCATAGGCATAGAACAGCGCCCGCTCGAAATTGGAGCTGACCTGGATATCCATCGACGGACTGATTGACGGCGTGACCTCGCTGGTCCGGTATTCGCCGGTGCTCAGCGCCCGGTGCAGGATGTCGTTCTGATTGGTGGCCACCACCAGCGTCTCGATTGGCAACCCCATGGAGCGGGCGATGTAACCAGCAAAGACATCGCCGAAGTTGCCGGTGGGGACCGTGAAGGACACCTTGCGATGCGGCGCGCCGAGCGAAACGGCTGCGGTGAAATAATAGACGACCTGCGCCAGCACGCGCGCCCAATTGATCGAGTTCACCCCCGCCAGCCCCACCGAATCGCGGAACTCGAAGTCGTTGAACATGTCCTTCAGCCGCGCCTGGCAATCGTCAAAATGCCCATCCATGGCCAGTGCGTGCACATTCGCCTCCGTCGGAGTCGTCATCTGCCGCCGTTGCACCTCGGACACACGGCCATGCGGGTACAGGATGAAGACATCCACCGCGTCGAGCCCACGGAAGGCCTCGATCGCCGCCGACCCGGTATCGCCCGACGTGGCGCCAACGATGGTGACCTTCTGGCCGCGACGGGCAAGCGCCACCTGGAACAGTTGCCCGATGAGCTGCATGGCAAAGTCCTTGAAGGCCAGCGTTGGCCCGTGGAACAGTTCCAGCACGAAATGGTTCGGCGCCAGTTGCACCAGCGGCGCCCGCGCGGCATGGCCAAAGCCCGCATAGGCCCGCGCGATGATCTCCTTGAATTCGCCATCCGAGAAGCTGCCACCCACGAAGGGCTGCATGATCCTGAAAGCGATCTCCTCGTAAGAAAGGCCGGCAAGCGCTGCGATTTCATCGGACGACAACGTCGGGATCTGTTCCGGTACATAGAGGCCGCCGTCGCGGGCCAGACCGGTCAGCATGGCCTCTTCGAAGGAAAGGACGGGGGCCTGGCCGCGAGTGGAAATGTACTTCATTGCGCCTTCCTGCTGGCTGCCGTTGCGCCCTCCCTGCCCTGCGTGGTGCGGACCATGGGTGCGGGAGCCTCCGGCGGGGATAGTTTCGGACAAAAGGAACCGGTGTTCCGGGGCCTTGTTCGATTTTGGGTCAACTGTTGCGGCGTGAGATACGCCAGAGTTGCAGCCCTGTCATCCCCAACCATACCAAAGCCATCCCGAACCAGGTCACGGCATAGCCCAGATGGTCGTTTGGGATGCCGGATGTGTCCACCGGCAGCGGTGACACGTCCGGGTCGGATGCGGCGGAGTCGCGCAAGACAACGAGCAATGGTTCGGTTTCCAGTTCGGATGCCATCACATCGACCTCGCGCGCGTACCAGTAGTTGGTCGCGGCATCATTGTCGGGGGTGAAACCGTCCCTTTCGTCCGGCCAATGCAGGTTGCCGACACCTTCGACCCGCTTTGGCGGGCGCGGCACATCCTTGTCTTCATCCGGAACGACCCCGCGATCCAGCAGGATGCGGCGGCCATCGTCGGTCTCAAGGCTCGTGATGATTCGAAACCCCGGGCCCAGCTTGCGTGTGGAAACCAGAACATGCAGTTCGCGCGGTCCGGTCTGCCCCGATATCATGACGGGCAGAAACCGATCGATGGCAGGATCAGGTGCCTGCGGCAGCGGCACAGGTGCCGCAAGGATCCGCTGGTCGATCTCGACCAGAATGGCTTCTTTCCAATGCAGCCGTTGGACCTGCCACACCCCGAGCGATGCCAGGACACCAGCCCCAGCCAGTCCGATCACCAAGGTCGAGACGTATCGCATTCAGCCCTCGCCACAAATGGAACGGGGCGCCGGTTTCCCCGCGCCCCTTCTTCTTGGATCAAATACCCCCGCCGGAGGCAAGACAACTCTTGGCTCAGCCGCCCCAGATATAGACGGCGCAGAACAGGAACAGCCACACGACGTCGACAAAGTGCCAGTACCAGGCGGCCGCCTCGAAACCGATGTGGCTTTCGGGCGTGAAATCACCGGCCCGTGTCCGCAAGTAGCAGATGAACAGGAAGATCGTACCAATGATGACGTGTGCGCCGTGGAACCCGGTCGCCATGTAGAAGTTTGCGCCATAGATGTTGCCGGAGAAGCCAAACGCAGCATGGCTGTACTCGTAGGCCTGGAACAGGGTAAAGAGCAGGCCCAGCACGACCGCCAGAAGCAGGCCCGCCTTCATGTCCTTGCGATTGTTCTCGTGAACCAGCGCGTGGTGTGCCCAGGTCGCAGCAGCCCCGGAGCAGAGCAGGATCAACGTGTTGATCAGCGGCAGGTGCCACGGGTCGAAGGTCTCGATCCCGGCAGGCGGCCAGACGCCGTCCACGGCCGGGGATTGCGGCCCCATCGGGTACATGGCGTGTTTGAAGAACGACCAGAACCATGCCGCGAAAAACATGACTTCGGACATGATGAACAGGATGAATCCGTACCGCAGACCAATCCGCACCACCGGCGTGTGATCGCCCGCATGTTCCTCGGCGATGGTTTCGCTCCACCAGGCATACATCGTGTAGAGAACGACGAGCAGGCCGGCAAAGAAGATGAACGGCGTGCCGTCATGCATCCACATGACCGCGCCGAACAGCATGACAAAGGCCCCGACCGCGCCCAGGAAGGGCCAGATCGACGGCTGGAGAATGTGATAATCGTGGTTCTTTTCGTGAGCCATGGTGTGTCCCTTGCGCGTTTCTTAGTCGGCGATCATCATCGCCGCCTGCTCTTGCGGCAGGTCAATCTGGTGAAAGGTGTAGGAAAGTGTGATGCGGGTCGCGAATTTGGCGTCGCGGTCGGTGATGATGTCTGGATCGACGTAGAAGCTGACCGGCATCAGGACCGTCTCGCCCGGTTGCAAGACCTGCTCCTCGAAGCAGAAGCAGTCGATCTTGACGAAATAGCTGCCCGCGTCGAACGGTGCCACATTGTAGCTGGCGGAGCCGGCCACCGGGTGATCGGTCGGGTTGTGGGCCTCGTAGAAGGCCAGCCCGGTCTCGCCGATCCGGATTTCCATTTCACGCTCGACCGGCTTGAACTGCCAGGGCATGCCACGTTCGAGACTGCCGTCGAACCGGACCTTGATGGTCTGGTCCAGGATGGTGTCCGACCCGGCCTCGGCGGTGTTGGTCGTCCCACCGTATCCGGTGACCTTGCAGAAGAAATTGTAGAACGGCACCGAGGCCCACGCCAGCGAGCCCATCAGCAGGACAAGGCCCGCGGTCTGCGCGAGCGTGCGTTTGGGGCCTGTGAGCCTGGGAAAAATCACTGACCGGCCTCCTGGTTGACCATTCCGGTGCCCAGCACGTCTTCGCCCTTGCCCACCTTGACGATGGTCATTCCAAAGACGATGGCCACAAAGGCCAGCAGGATCAGGCCCAGCCCAAAGTTCCGGCCCCACCGACGGTCGTGCAGTTCGTGCGTTGCGCGGATCATCCCCATCCTCCCAGCAGACCGAAGGCCCGCAGCGTTGCGTCGGCCAGCAACGCGGTAAAATGCAGGAAAAGGTACCATAGCGACAGCTTGAAGAACCGTTTCTCCGCACCATAAACATCGGCCTCGGCCTGTGGCGTGGTCCGTTTGTAGATCTTCCAGGCACCGACAAGGAACCGGAAGTTCAGCACCACCGCCGCAATCAGGTAGACAGGTCCCCCGATGGACGTGAAGGCCAGCGCCAGGGAACAGATCGCCAACAGCACCGTGTAGGCCAGGATGTGCTTGCGCGTGGTGTCATGGCCGTGAGTCACGGTCAGCATCGGCACGCCCGCATCATCGTAGTCGCTCTTCATGAACAGCGCCAACGCCCAGAAATGCGGCGGCGTCCAGATGAAGATCAGTGCAAACATCAAGACGGATTCAATCGAGACCCCGCCCGTGGCAACGGCCCAGCCGATCATCGGCGGGAATGCCCCGGCGGCACCGCCGATCACGATGTTCTGCGGGGTCCAGCGCTTCAACCACATCGTGTAAACGACGACGTAAAAAAAGATGGTGAACGCCAGCAAACCCGCCGCGACAAGGTTCGAGGCGAGCGCCAGCATCATGACCGCAAGACCCGACAGCGCCAGCCCGAGGCCGAGGGCTTCTCCCTCGGAGACCTTGCCGGCGGGGATCGGGCGTTTCGCGGTACGGCGCATGATGCGGTCGATATCCGCGTCCCACCACATGTTCAGCGCGCCCGAGGCGCCACCGCCAATGGCAATGAACAGCACCGAGGTAAACACGATGAACGGGTGCACGGGCACAGGCGCGACCAGCAGCCCCACCAGCGCGGTGAAGACGACCAGAGACATCACCCGTGGCTTGAGCAGGGCGAAGTAGTCCTTCAGTTCCGGTTCGGCACTGCGGGAAATACTATGGAGACTTGTATCAGACATGGCTCACCTGTCGGCTTGCAACGATCGGCCGGATCACTCGGCCGACGCGACGTCGATGGCGCGCGGCTTGCCGGCGTATTCCTCGATGGCACTGTCCAACCAGGCGTCATAGACCTCCTGACTGACCACCTTGACCGTGATCGGCATGTAGGCATGCGCGATGCCACACAGCTCGGAACACTGGCCGAAATAGACGCCTTCTTCCTCGGCCTTGAACCACAGTTCGGCGAGACGCCCGGGAACCGCGTCCTGCTTCACGCCAAAGGCGGGAATGGTCCAGGAGTGGATCACGTCGGCGGAGGTGACCTGAAGAACCACGACCTTGTTCACAGGAACAACGACAGCCGTGTCAGTGGCGAGAAGGAAGTGTTCCTTCTTGTAGCCGGCCTCGATCAGTTCGGCCTCGACCTCCGGGGTCATCTTGTTTTCGGCGTCCGCACCGATCATGTAGCTGTCAAAGGTGAATTCATGATCTTGATACTCGTACGACCAATACCACTGGTTGCCGGTCGCCTTGATCGTGATATCGCCCTCGGGGATGATCTGCTGCTTGAACAGGACCGGGAGGGAAAAGGACCCGATGAAGACCAGGATCACGATCGGAACAATCGTCCACGCGATTTCGAGCGGCGAGTTGTGGGTAAAGCCCGCAGGCTCGGGGTTGGCCTTGCGGTTGTGACGCAGGATCACCCACGCCATCAGGCCCATCACGAACAGCACGATGGCCGTGATGATGACCAGCAGCATGCCGTCAAGCCATTGCAGATCGCGGGCCAGTTCGGTCGCAGCCGGTTGGAAACCATACCCGCCCGGAATCGGAGCACCCTTTACTTCGAGGGTGCCCAAAACGTCCTGAGCCTGAGCAGTGCCGGCCATCGAAAGGCCAGCCAAGGCAGCCAGAAGGCCGCTCTTAAGCGTCGTAAATCGCATCAAATCTTTGTCCCGTTCGCTACTCGACAAAAGTCGAAAACGGGCCTCCTCCCAGATGGCCGCCGCCGTCAGGCGGAAAGAGCCCGTTGTGTCCTTCAGTGTAGAGACCATATTACGCAAAACTGCACAACCCGGTGATTTGCGTCACCAACTCACAATCGAATATATCGATAATAAGGAGACGCCCCTTGACCTCGACCGCAAATGCACCTTTTCGCCCCTTCGACAATCGGCTCGACCTGGATGCGACCCTCGGGATCCTTCAACTTGCCACGCAAGGTGCTGATGACGGAGAGATTTTTCTCGAACGACGCAGGTCGGAAGCGCTCGTTTTCGACGACAGTCGGCTGCGAACCGCAAGCTATGACGCGTCCGAAGGTTTTGGCTTGCGGGCCGTACGGGGTGAAACCGCGGCCTACGCACACTCGACCGAAATCAGCGAGGCTGCCCTGCGACGGGCGGCTGAAACGGCGCGTCTGGCGGTCACCGATGGCGGCGGTGTTCTGTCCGACGGGCCGCTTGCAACGAATCGTAAACTCTATGGCGATGCCGACCCGATCACCGATGCCACCTTCGCGGTAAAGATCGAAACGCTCAGGGAAATCGACGCCTTTGCACGGGCATTGGACCCGCGCGTCGTGCAGGTGTCCGCCACGGTCGCCGCCTCGTTGCAGGAGGTGACAATTCTGCGCCCCGACGGCACGCTCGTCTCCGATTGCCGCCCCATGAGCCGCATGAACGTGAGCGTGATCGTCGAGCAGGACGGGCGGCGCGAGCAGGGCGGAACCGGCGGCGGCGGGCGTGCTGGCCTCGATGGCCTGCTCGACCGCGCCCACTGGCAGGGCGTCACCCGCGAGGCGTTGCGCATCGCGCTGGTCAACCTCGAGGCCGAACCCGCCCCGGCCGGGGTCATGGACGTGGTTCTTGGCCCCGGCTGGCCCGGAATCCTGCTGCACGAAGCCATCGGCCATGGCCTCGAAGGCGACGCCAACCGCAAGGGCACCTCGGCCTTCGCAGGGCTGATGGGCCAGCAGATCGCCTCGAAGGGCGTTACCGTGCTCGATGACGGCACCATCCCTGACCGCCGGGGCTCGGTCACCATTGATGACGAAGGCACCCCGTCGGGCCGCAACGTCCTGATCGAGGACGGCATCCTTGTTGGATACATGCAGGATCGACAGAATGCCCGGTTGATGGGTGGCACGCCTACCGGCAATGGTCGCCGGGAAAGCTATGCTCACCCGCCAATGCCCCGGATGACCAACACCTACATGTTGTCAGGAGACGCCGCGCCGGCAGACATTCTCGCCGACCTGAAGGATGGAATCTATGCAGTCGGCTTTGGTGGCGGCCAGGTCGACATCACCAACGGCAAGTTCGTCTTTTCCTGCACCGAGGCCTACCGGGTCAAGGATGGCAAGGTCGGCGCGCCGGTCCGGGGGGCCACGCTCATCGGTGACGGTCCGACCGCCCTGCGCAACATCACCGCCATCGGCAACGACATGTCCCTTGATCCCGGCATCGGCAACTGCGGCAAGGCAGGCCAATGGGTGCCCGTCGGCGTCGGACAACCGACCCTGCGCATCGGCGGGCTGACGGTCGGGGGCTCTGCCGCATGACGACGCTGCGGGACGCCGTCGCAGGCGACATTCCGGCGCTCGTCTCGCTGTGGAACGAAGGCTGGCACGAGGCCCATGGCGCCCATGTGCCGGCTGATCTTCTGGCCGAGCGGACGCCGCTGGCCTTCCGCATCCGGCTGGAGCGTATGCTTGCTCGGGTGCGGGTGTCCGTTTCCGAAACAGGCGGGATAACCGGTTTCTGCGCAATCATTACCGGCGCAAAGGCCGGGATCGACCAGTTATTCGTCACGCCGGACGCACGCGGAACCGACATTGCCACGACACTTTTGCGTGATGCAGAGGGCCGGCTGCAGGCGCTTGGGGCCCGCACACTTCGGCTCGACTGCCTTCCTGAAAATCGGCGCGCCGCAGCGTTCTATACCCGCGAGGGCTGGAAGAGCTGCGGTATCCACACCGCACATCTGGAAACACGATCAGGGACTTACCCTTTGCCCTGCCTGTTGTTCGAACGGATACTTTGAGCGGCAAGGGTCGCGGGCTGGCGACGGCGTGTTCGGCGCTTCACCGTGATCTATCCGGGCTCCCGCCCCGCCCCGCCAGATCCTCTATCTGGGCGACAGCCAGAATTCCGGGAAACGTTTACCTTCGGTTAACCGATTCACTTTAGCGATGGTTTCAGCAAGAGATGAAGTGGCGACGGTTTGGAATTGTTTTCTTCCCCACCCCCCCTCGCACCACCCACCTCGGAAGGACTCAGACGAAGCTGGCTTCGTCTCTTGCGCTCCCACCGAGTCGGAACCGCAACCTTCTATCGTTTGATGGCCGAGCACGACGGTGACGCGGATGCCGCTCTTGCGGCCCTTCCGAGCATTGCCGCCAAGGCCGGTGTCAGCAAATACACCCCCTGCCCCCCTCACCTTGTCGACCGCGAGCTTGCCGCCGGACGTCATGCCGGTGCTGTACCGGTGTTTTTCGGAGAGGCCGCTTATCCCGTTGCCCTTGCCGAGTTGCCGGATGCCCCACCGATGCTTTGGGCCCTGGGGGACGTCTCGCTCGCGGCCCGTCCAGCCGTCGCCATGGTCGGCGCTCGCAATGCGTCCAGCCTCGGCCTGCGCGCGGCCAGGGCGTTCGCGCAGGGCCTTGGGCAAGCCGGATTGGTCGTTGTCTCTGGCCTTGCACGCGGCATTGACGCCGTGGCCCATGATGCGACCGTCGATACCGGCACCATCGCCGTCGTCGCGGGCGGGGTCGACATCGTCTATCCACGCGAGAACGCGGAGTTGACCACCCGGATCGCCGCCTCCGGCCTGATCCTGTCCGAGATGCCCCCCGGCCTGCAACCGCAAGCCCGCCACTTTCCCCGACGCAACCGCATTATCTCGGGCCTGTCGCGCGCGGTGCTCGTGGTGGAGGCAGCGGCCCGGTCTGGCAGCCTGATCACCGCACGCGACGCCCTCGACCAGGGGCGCGACGTGCTGGCAGTTCCTGGTCATCCCTTCGACGCGCGGGCTTCGGGCTGCAACATGCTGATCCGGGACGGCGCCACATTGGTGCGCGGCCCCGAAGACGTGCTGGAAGCCCTCGGGTCCCTCGACCTTTCGGTTCGGGCACCATCGCGACCGGCCCGTTCACGCCGCAAAAGCGCGCCACCGCAAGCGCCTCACCCCATTGCCAAGCCCACTCCGCCCACTTCCGGCGAGGCTTCGCCGTCGATACGGCAGCGGATCCTGACGCTCCTCGGGGCGGCTCCGATTGCCGAGGATCAATTGATCCGCGACCTTGCCCTGCCCGGTCCCAGCATCGCAAACGACCTGCTGGAGCTGGAGATGGAGGGCTGCATCACCCGGCAACCCGGTGGTTTGCTGTCCCGGACTGCGTCGCCCGATGGCAGGTGAGGCGAGATTTTCCCGCACACAGCTTCCTTAGGGTGGAAAGACACACGCCGCGGTGCCGCAGTTGACAACCCTGCACGGGCACCACATGGTCCGCCGCCAATTGTACGACCCAATTCCGAAGGTTCATCCATGCCCGTCGTCGTCGTCGAATCGCCCGCCAAGGCCAAGACAATCAACAAGTATCTCGGCGACAATTACACCGTACTGGCGTCCTACGGGCACGTTCGGGACCTGCCGCCAAAAGACGGATCGGTGGATACCGAGCATGACTTCGAGATGACCTGGGAAATCGGGAACGATTCTCGCAAACATGTGAAAGCGATCGCCGACGCGCTTCAGGATGACAACGAACTGATCCTCGCGACCGACCCCGATCGCGAGGGCGAGGCGATCAGTTGGCACCTGGAACAGGCGCTGCGAAAGCGGCGTGCGATCAAGAAGGACACGCCGGTCAGCCGGGTCGTGTTCAACGCGATCACCAAATCGGCCGTGACCGAGGCTATGAAGAACCCGCGCCAGGTGGACCAGCCGCTGGTGGATGCCTATCTGGCCCGCCGCGCGCTTGACTACCTTGTGGGGTTCAACCTGTCGCCGGTTCTATGGCGCAAGCTGCCCGGCTCAAGGTCGGCGGGACGGGTGCAGTCGGTCTGCCTGCGGTTGATCGTCGAGCGCGAGATGGAAATCGAGGCCTTCAAGCCGCAGGAATACTGGACCGTCAAGGCGATCCTGGAAACACCGCGCGGCCAGACCTTCGAAGCGCGGTTGACGGTTCTGGGCGGCAAGAAGCTCGACAAATTCGACATCGCAAACGCAACCGCCGCCGAACTGGCGGCGCAGGCGATCACGTCGCGCGACCTCAGCGTACAGGCGGTCGAGGCAAAACCGGCCACTCGCAACCCTTCAGCGCCCTTCATGACGTCGACCCTGCAGCAGGAAGCCAGCCGAAAGTTCGGCATGGGCGCACGCCAGACGATGAACGCCGCTCAGCGTCTCTATGAGGCCGGTCTGATCACCTACATGCGGACCGACGGGATCGACATGGCGCCGGAAGCCGTGACTGCTGCCCGCGAGGCGATAAAGGACCGCTATGGGGCGGAATACGTTCCCGACAGCCCGCGAATCTACAAGAACAAGGCCAAGAACGCGCAGGAAGCGCACGAATGTATTCGCCCGACCGAGATGACCCGGGACGCTGCCAGCCTGAAGGTGACAGAAACCGACCAGCGCAAGCTTTATGACCTGATCTGGAAGCGGACGCTGGCCAGCCAGATGGCCGCCGCCCGGATGGAGCGCACGGTGGTCGATGTCGCCAGCGCCGATGGTCAGGTCGTCCTGCGCGCCAACGGCCAGGTCGTTCTGTTCGACGGTTTCATGAAGGTCTACGAAGAAGGCCGCGATGACGTTGTCATCGACGATGATGACAAGCGCCTGCCTTCGATCATGCAGGGCGACCCTGCCGCCAAGCGCTCGATCAGCCCCGAACAGCACTTCACGCAACCGCCGCCGCGCTACACCGAGGCCACGCTGGTCAAACGGATGGAAGAGCTCGGCATCGGGCGTCCGTCGACCTATGCGTCGATCGTCACGACGATTCAGGACCGCGGCTATGTGCGCAAGGAAAAGGACCGGCTGATCCCGGAGGACAAGGGACGCCTGGTTGTTGCGTTCCTGTACAACTATTTCCGCAAGTACGTCGGATACGACTTCACCGCCGGTCTGGAGGAGGAACTGGACCACGTGTCGGCGGGCGATGCCGACTACAAGCAGGTCCTGGCGAATTTCTGGCGCGACTTCTCGGCCGCCGTCGCAGACACCTCCGAATTGCGCATCACAGAGGTTCTCGAAAAGATCAACGAGGTGCTGGAACCGCACTTGTTCCCGCCCAACGCAGAGGGAACCGACCCGCGTTTGTGCCCCAATTGCGGAGCCGGTCGGTTGTCGATGCGCACCGCACGCTCCGGTGGCGCGTTCATCGGCTGTTCGAACTATCCCGAATGCCGCTACACCCGCCCCTTTGGCCCGCCGGGCACCGAGGAATCGGGTATTGGCCCGGATGGCAAGCTGCTGGGCGAAGACAATGGCGACAAGATCACCCTGCGCGACGGCCGCTATGGGCCGTACGTTCAACGCGGTGACGTGACAGAAGAAACACCTAAACCGCCCCGCTCCAGCCTGCCCAAGGGTTGGGCAGCCGAAGAGATGGACCTTGCCAAGGCGGTGACGCTGCTGAGCCTGCCGCGCGAGATCGGCGAGCATCCCGAAGGCGGCATGATCACCAGCAATTTCGGCCGCTTCGGCCCCTATATTGCCCACACGATGCCCGACGCCGAAAAACCGACCTATGCCAATCTCAAGGACCCTGCCGAGGTGTTCGAGGTCGGCATGAACCGGGCGGTCGAAATGCTGGCCGAAAAACGCGCCAACCCGCGCGGTCGCGGTGGAACGGCGGCCAAACCGTTGAAAGAACTCGGCGAGCATCCCGAGAACGGCGGACCGGTGAACGTCATGGAAGGCCGTTACGGGCCCTACGTGAAATGGGAAAAGGTCAATGCGACGCTGCCCAAAGACACCGATCCGCAATCGGTGACGATGGAGCAGGCGGTGGAATTGATCACCGAAAAGGCCGGCAAGAAGGGCACAGGCCGAAAGGCCGCGCCAAAGAAAGCCGCCGCCAAGAAAAAACCTGCTGTAAAGAAGCCGGCTTCCAAGAAACCCGCCGGGAAAAAGGCCACTCCGAAAAAGACTGCGACGGAGTAATCGGGGCGTTTGAACAGGAGCCGGGCCACCCCGGCCCGGATCTCCGCAAACCGGGATAGCGCCGTGCGGCAGGGCGACGTGGGCAGCGGGGCCTCGCCGGCCCTGGGGTGCCGCATCGCAGCATTCATTTGACACGCAACGGATCTCCGGTCAGAACCCTGTACCCAAAGGGTCAACGGGAGGTTCTCCATGAACAAGGTATACGGCAGCGCTGCCGAGGCGCTGGACGGGCTGCTGCGAGACGGCATTCTGATTGCCGCCGGAGGCTTTGGTCTCTGCGGAATTCCCGAATTGTTGCTGAACGCAATCCGGGACAACGGCGCCAAGGATCTGACCTTTGCGTCCAACAACGCGGGCGTTGACGATTTCGGGATCGGCATCCTGTTGCAGAGCAAACAGGTGAAGAAGATGATGTCGTCCTACGTGGGCGAGAACGCCGAGTTCATGCGCCAGTACCTGTCGGGCGAACTAGAGCTGGAGTTCAATCCGCAGGGCACGCTGGCCGAGCGGATGCGGGCCGGTGGCTGTGGCATCCCGGGCTTCTACACCAAGACCGGCGTCGGCACCGTGATTGCCGACGGCAAGGAGCACAAGGACTTCAACGGCGAGACCTACATTCTGGAAGAAGGCATCTTTGCCGATCTGTCCATCGTCAAGGCCTGGAAGGCGGACCCGACCGGAAACCTGGTGTTCCGCAAGACGGCACGCAATTTCAACCCGCCAGCCGCGATGTGCGGCAAGGTCTGCGTGGTCGAGGTTGAAGAGATCGTCGAGACCGGATCGCTGGACCCGGATTCCATCCATCTGCCGGGCATCTACGTGCACCGGATCGTGCAGGGCGAGCACGAAAAGCGCATCGAACAGCGCACCATCCGCCAGAAGGAGGCCGTGTAATGCCCTGGGATCGCAATCAGATGGCCGCGCGGGCTGCGCAGGAACTGGAAGACGGCTGGTACGTGAACCTCGGTATCGGGATCCCGACGCTGGTCGCCAACTACATCCCCGACGGGATCGAGGTGACGTTGCAATCGGAGAACGGCATGCTGGGTATGGGCCCCTTTCCCTTTGAGGGCGAGGAGGATGCCGACCTGATCAATGCCGGAAAGCAGACGATCACCGAGTTGCCGCAGACCGCCTATTTCGACAGCGCGCAGAGCTTTGGCATGATCCGTGGCGGCAAGATCGCCATGGCGATTCTGGGAGCAATGGAAGTGGCCGAGAACGGCGACCTTGCCAACTGGATGATTCCGGGCAAGCTGGTCAAGGGCATGGGCGGCGCGATGGACCTGGTGGCCGGTGTCGGCCGGGTGGTCGTGGTGATGGATCACACCAACAAGAAGGGTGAATCCAAGGTGCTGAAAACATGCACCCTGCCGCTGACGGGCAAGGGTGTGGTCGATCGCATCATCACCAACCTCGGCGTGCTCGATGTGACCCACAAGGGGCTCCACATCGAAGAGCTTGCGCCGGGCGTCTCCCGCGAAGAGATGATTGCTTCCACCGACGCGACGATCATCTGACGACCTTTTCAGGGGGCGGGTCCTCCCGCCCTCTTTTCTTGCGCGCTCGGCGCGCCACGAACGACGTTGGGCCGGGCCGCGCACACGCGCGTGGCGACAGCGCTACCGGGCAGGAAACCGCCGCCCGGCGCCACGTTCTTTTGGAAACAGTACCACAATACCGCCCCAATTCGTCGCTAGGCCGTGTCCAATGACAACGAGTACGAGCAGTTCCCCGATGCAGCCTCCACAGGGCACGCCAAACCGGCGCACGCGAGACGTTCTGCTGATCGCAGGCCTTCTGGTGCTCTTTCTGGCTGGGCTGGCCGGACTGGCGGCCGCGACGGGGTGGCAGGAGACGCTCGAACAGGTGCGCCGACTGTCCTACGCTCAGGTGGGCCTCCTTTTGAGCCTCTCGCTTGTCAACTATGCCTTTCGCGGAGCGCGGTGGCATGTCTTTGCCCGCACCTTGGGACTTCCGACCACCTTGCTGCAGGACCAACGCCACTTTTTCGGCGGGTTCGCCATGACGGTTACCCCCGGGCGGGTGGGCGAGCTGATACGGATGCGCTGGTTGAAGCGGGAAACCGGTTGGCCGGTCGAGCGCACCGCCCCCCTGGTGCTCATGGACCGTGCGTCCGATTTGGCGGCGATCGCGATCATCCTCGGCCTGTCCCTGACCCTGTCGACGGTCGGGATCGGCGGCGCGCTGCCCGTGGTGGTCCTTGCGCTTGCCATGGCTTTCGTTGCAACGCGCCCCAGCCTGCTGTCGGCATTCGTAACGCTGGCTTATCGTGGTCTGGGCCGGTGGCCGCGCGCCTTTGGGCGGATCCGCCAATCCACCCGCGCCTTGCGCCATTTTTCGCGCCCCGACGTCGTGGCGACCTCGCTGTTGCTGGGCGCGACCGGCTGGCTGGCCGAAGGGTATTCCTTTCATCTGCTTCTGGGCTGGATGGGGGCCGACATCGGTCTCTGGAACGCGATCGGCATCTTTGTCTTTGCAACGCTGGCCGGCGGCCTGACCGGAGCGCCGGGAGGCGTTGGCGGTGCAGAGGCCGCCATGATCGCGCTCCTGCAATTGCAGGGCATCCCGCTGGAGGTGTCGGTTCCCGCCACCACTGTTATACGCCTGACCACATTGTGGTTTGCCATCCTTCTGGGGTTGCTCGTCTTCCCCATCGCCGAACGCATGTCCAAGAGGGCCGCACATGAGCTGGAAACACGCTGACTACACCGGCTGGGGCCGGTACTATCGGGCCACCGGAGAGCTGGCGCGCCCCGAACGCGCCTCTGCACTTGACCGTATTGCGCTCGAAGGCCCCTGCCCGGCCATTGGCCAACGCCGTTCTTATGCGGATGGATGCCTGAACTCAGGCGGGCGGGCCATCGACACGGCGCGGCTCGACCGGTTTCTTGCCTTTGACGAGGACACCGGCGTCCTGACGGTCGAATCCGGCTGCCGGTTGGGCGACATTGTCACCCATTTCGGCCCTCGCGGCTGGTTGCCGACCGTGCTGCCCGGAACCGGGTTCGCCACCGTCGGCGGCGCCATCGCGATGGATGTACATGGCAAGAACCATCACCACGTCGGAAGCTTCGGCCAGCACGTGATCGCAATGACCCTGCACCACCCCGACGGACCTGTGCGAATTACCCGCAACGACCCGCTGTTCGCCGCGACCATCGGCGGGATGGGTCAGACTGGCCCGATCGGGGCGGTTGAAATCCAGATGACCCGCATCCGCGGCGACGTGATGATGGTGACGGAACGCCGCGTTCCCGACCTCGACAGTTTCCTCGGTCTGCTGGACACGTCCGAGGCGACCTATACGGTCGGCTGGATTGATGCGACCGCCACTGGCGATCATCTGGGCCGAGGAATCTTTGAAGAGGGCGAAACCGGGCCTGGGCTGGTGCCTCCCGCAAAACGCGGCAAACGGGTGCCCATGGATGCCCCGAATTTCGCCCTTTCCGGTCCGATCGTCCGGAACTTCAACGCGATGTACTATCGACGCATCCCCGAGCGGGGCCGGACACTGGTGAAGCCGTTGGAAGACTTCTTCTTTCCACTGGACAAGATCCACGACTGGAACCGGCTCTATGGCAAACGAGGCTTCCACCAATTCCAGTGTGTCGTACCGCTGTCCGAACGCGAAGTGCTGCGGGATATGCTGACCCGCGTCGGCGCCTCCGGACTGGCATCGCCATTGGCGGTGCTGAAACGCATGGGTCCGGGGCGCGCCGGGATGATGTCGTTCCCAACCGAAGGCTACACGCTGGCCATCGACTTTCCTGCCCGCGACAAGGCACCGGAGATGATCCGCCGCCTGATCGCGATGACCGACGAGGCCGGAGGTCGAGTTTATCTGGCCAAGGATGCCTTTGCCGCGTCTGAACAGATGGACCGGATGTATCCCGAACGGGCCGCCTGGGCCGATTTCGTCAACGGGCTTGACCCAGAACATGCCTATGCCACCGATCTGATGCGGCGGCTTTCCCTGAGGACCCTGCCATGAGCAATACGACACCGGAAACCTGGCTGATCCTTGGGGCGACCTCCTCGATGGCGCGGGCACTGGCCCGCAAGCTGGCCGACCGAGGGGCGACGGTACTGGTCGCCGGGCGCGACATGGCGGATCTGGAGGCAACGGCCGCGGATTGTCGGTTTCGCGGGGCACCCGTGTCCGAATCCCTACGATTCGACGCTCGCGAGCCGGAGACGTTTCAACCGATCCTCGACCGGATGGCCGAATGTGAGGGCACGTTGAACGCCGCAGTCTTTGTAGGCTCAATGCCCCCGCAGGACGAGATCGACGCCGACCCGGCAATGATCGACGGCGTGGTGACTGACAGCTTCACCGGCCCGGCGCGCCTGCTGCACGCTCTGGCACCAATGTTGGAGGCGCGCGGCAGTGGTACCATCGTTGGCGTAGGGTCGGTCGCGGGAGACCGTGGACGGGTCGGGAACTATGTCTACGGTGCCGCCAAGGCCGGGTTTGCAACCTACATTTCCGGCCTGCGGAACCGGCTGACCCGCTCGGGGTGCCACGCGGTGACGGTGAAACCAGGTTTCGTCGATACGGCGATGACCTGGGGCTTGGACGGCATGTTCCTCGTGGCACCACCCGAAGCGGTGGCCGACAGCATCCTGAAAGCCGTCAGGAAGAAGCAGAACGTGATCTACACCCCGTTCTTCTGGCGCTACATAATGATGATCATCCGGGCAGTGCCCGAACCGATCTTCAAGAAAATGTCGATCTGACTCTCACTCGGTGATCCGTGCGGCGGTCTGCACGCCACGACGAAAAACACAGCCGTCCGAAACGAGCTCCGGCGGCGTCAGGCACAACCCCTTGGCGACGCTCCAGGCCGCAATGACCTTGGGCACGTAGTCGCGCGTTTCCGCATAGGGCGGCACGCCGCCATGTGTCTTGACCGCTCCCTCGCCCGCATTGTACCCGGCCAGGGCAAGGACTGGGTCGCGTCCGAAATGGTTCAGCAGCCAGTCAAGATAGGCCACGCCACCCTCGATGCTCTGCGTCGGGTTCGTGCGATCCGTCACGCCAAATCGTTCGGCGGTGGCAGGCATCAATTGCATCAACCCGGTCGCACCGGCCGAGCTGACGGCGGCGGTCCTGCCTGCGCTTTCGATCCCGATCACCGCCAGCACAAGGGCCGGAGATACTTTCGTGCCAATCGTTGCCTTCAGGATGTCCGTCCCGTGGGTGTCCGCGATTGCCTGCAAGGTCGACAACCGCGGTGCCTTGACCGTTGCGCCGCCCGGCCCGTTGCGCAGGGCCGCCACGGCGGTTTCCATCCGGCCCGCGCGGCTCTCTGCGATTTCAGGTGAGAGCAGATCCCAGTACCACTCATAGGCTGCTCCGGGCGTCTTGCGTTTGGCGCCTGTCGCCTCGGCAATCGCATCGGCCACGGCGGCCGTGGCGGCAGCATCACCGTCGTCGTGCTTGATCTTTGGCAGTACCGGCACCGCTGGGTTGATCGCAAGGATCCGGGCCTGTTCGGCCGGATCGATCTGCACCATCACCCGCTTGCCGGTTGATCGTGCCTCCCCGACCTTCACACGCTTGAAGGTGAAATCCTTGCTTGCGGTCGTGTCCTCGGCCTGTGCCGCACCGGTCATCAGCACGACGACCGCGAGGGCCACCCTTCCTAGACGACGCATGCGCCTGCCCCTATTTTTGATCTGCTGCTCGTCTTTTTTGTTGTCTGACTCTCGCAAATTTCCGGCCCTTCGGCCAGAAAACCTGACTTCGGACGCGGTTTTTTCGCCTGAATCTGGTTCATTCGACACAGTTCGTTCGCAATTCACCTCCGGGAATCCGTTTTTTTGGGTCCGGTTTCATACCGTTAACGGAATTTTACCAGATATGTCTTTCTGCAAGGAATTGTACGATCCGTGCCCAAGTGCTGCCCCATTCGAGGGGCCATATGTACCCATGCCGAGACGGGGATCGGGCCAATGAGAGGCCGGCCCGAGGGGATCCGCCCCGGACACAACGCAACGAGCCACACACCTTTCTCTGGGAGACCACCATGAAACTCTTCAACCTCATCAAGAACTTCCGCAACGACGAAGACGGTGCCGTGACCGTTGACTGGGTCGTGCTGACCGCTGCCATCGTTGGCCTGGGCATTGCCGTGCTCGCCTCCGTCTCCGGCGGCGTCAAGGACCTGTCCGGCGACATCTCCAGCCAGCTGGCCGTGTCGCAGATCAAGACCACCTTCTAAGAATTCCCGGCATAGCCGGACCGAAAGGCCGCGCCCCGACATCGGGCGCGGCCTTTCTCGTTGCACGGCCCTGCCGCGACTGTCCCAGGCTCCGGACCTTCGAATTTCCGCACCTCTGTACGGAAAAGGTACGCAAGTCGCCCAATTCCCGCCCCTTTCCGATGGCCATATGTAGCCATGCCGAGACGGGGATCGGGCCAACGAGAGGCCGGCCCGAGGGGATCCGAACCGGACAATACGCAACGCGCCACACAGCTTTCCTGAGGGACCACCATGAAACTTTTCAACCTGATCAAAAACTTCCGCAACGACGAAGACGGTGCCGTGACCGTTGACTGGGTCGTGCTGACCGCTGCCATCGTTGGCCTGGGCATTGCCGTGCTCGCCTCCGTCTCCGGCGGCGTCAAGGACCTGTCCGGCGACATCTCCAGCCAGCTGGCCGTGTCGCAGATCAAGACCACCTTCTAAGAATTCCCGGCATAGCCGGACCGAAAGGCCGCGCCCCGACATCGGGCGCGGCCTTTCTCGTTGCACGGCCCTGCCGCGACTGTCCCAGGCTCCGGACCTTCGAATTTCCGCACCTCTGTACGGAAAAGGTACGCAAGTCGCCCAATTCCCGCCCCTTTCCGATGGCCATATATGGCCATGCCGAGACGGGGATCGGGCCAATGAGAGGCCGGCCCGAGGGGATCCGAACCGGACAATACGCAACGCGCCACACAGCTTTCCTGAGGGACCACCATGAAACTTTTCAACCTGATCAAAAACTTCCGCAACGACGAAGACGGTGCCGTGACCGTTGACTGGGTCGTGCTGACAGCTGCCATCGTTGGCCTGGGCATCGCCGTGCTCGCCTCCGTCTCCGGCGGCGTCAAGGACCTGTCCGGCGACATCTCCAGCCAGCTGGCCGTGTCGCAGATCAAGACCACCTTCTGATCCAGATCAGATCGCATTCAAGAGCCGCGGTGTTGATCACCGCGGCTCTTTTGCGTTTCAACGCGTGACTTTGAACCGGGATTCTCGAAATACATCGTTTCCGTTGGCCCCCCGAAGAATGCCATCGGCCAATAGAAAGTTAACAACTTCCTGCCACATTCCACGCGTATACCGGAATATAGCGCAATCTGTTGCTTGCGTTGTGTAGTTACGAGTTTAATTTGGTGGAGTTATCAAATGACAAGATTGTTCAGATCTTTTTGGAAAGCCGAGCGCGGCGCCGTTAGTGTTGACTGGATCATCCTGACCGCCGGCATGATCGCGATGGCCCTGGCAGTGACCAACATGGTGTTCAGTGGCACGGAACGGGGATCGAGCACCCTCGCGAAGACCATTGCCGACCGGCCTGTCGGAAACTGACCCAAGGGCACCGAAACCGGCCGACGTCACTGGCTGGAGAGCACCGAGAAATGCCACCAACCGCCGTGTGAGCACCCCCACAACGTCATCCTTTCGCCGTATTCGCGCGACAGATTGGAAACAGAGATGCCACGGGTGCGTATTGTAGACCGTGAAGAAAGAATGAAGGAAAGGACACGACATGCGGATGGTATTCGCCCTTGTCCTGATCATAGGTATCGGGTTGGCGGGGTTCGCTGTGTACATGGCTCAAGGCTTCATGTCTCATATGAGCGCGGAACGTGACGCATTGCTGGCGGCACAGAAGGCCGCACCGCCAATGGTCGATGTCGTCGTTCTGGCGATAGACAAGCCATATGGTCAGATCTTGAGCAAGGAAGACGTCAAGTGGATGCGTTGGCAGGAAGACAGCCTGCCCGAGGGTGCATTCACCGATGGTGCCCTGCTGTTTCCGGAAGGAAAGCCGGACCGGTACGTCATCACCACGATGAACAAGTTCGAACCTGTCCTGGCGCACAAGGTGACAGAGCCCGGTGAGGACGCCGGCCTGACATCCCGCCTTGCAAAGGGCATGCGTGCCTTTGCGATCCGCGTGGATGTCTCTTCCGGTGTTTCGGGTTTCTTGCGCCCGGGCGACCGCGTGGACGTGTACTGGACAGGGGCTGCCGTTTCAGGTGGTGAAGGAATGGGCGAGATCACCAAGTTGATCGAATCATCGATCAAGCTGATCGCGGTCGATCAGATTGCCGATACGGCCCGCGCAGCGCCTGTCATCGCACGCACCGTGACCGTCCAGGCGTCACCGCAGCAGGTGGCGGCCCTGGCACAAGCCCAATCGTCCGGCAAACTGTCTCTGTCGTTGGTCGGCACAGAAGACGACACCATCGCTGTTGTAAGCCAGGTTGACCAACGCACATTGCTTGGCATTGTGGAGCAGGCGCCGGTCGTCGTGGAGCAGGAACGGGTCTGCACCACCAAGATCCGTCGTGGTGCCGAGGTAATTGAGCAGGAGATCCCCTGCGCGACCAACTGAGGCCAATGAACGGAACGCCTTTCTAATCAATCCGCTAGAACAAATCGAACCCGCAATGGTCCCGTACTGTTGCGGGTTCACTACATAAATACCCCCCGACAACACACTGATTCTTGCAATAAATCGCATTTGGGCGCAGTCTGGTACGAGATGCGGGCAAAAAGACCCGCCATACATCCGTGATCGAGAGGCAGGGTCACCATGACAGTCAAGACGCTTGTGCAAGCGGGGCTTCTGGGCCTTGCGATTGCCAGTACCACCACGATTCCCTTCGCTGCGGCGGAAACGCTGCGCGTTTCGGGAGGAACGGTCCAGCGCGCGTTGAAAGTCCCGATGAACCGCGCTGTTGTTGTCGAAAGCGACGCGCCCTTCGCGGAGCTTTCCATCGCCAACCCCGGTATCGCCGACATTTCGACGCTTTCGGAGCGTTCGATCTATGTCCTTGGCAAGGCTCCGGGACGGACCACATTGACACTTCTTGCGCCGGACGGGACGTTGATCACCAACGTCGAAGTTCAGGTGACCGCCGATGTCGGCGAACTGAAGGAGCGGCTGCGCGAAGTGTTGCCCGGCGAGACCATCGAGGTCCGCCCGGCAAACGACGGCATCGTCCTGTCGGGAACCGTGACCAGTGCAATGGCGCTGGACCGGGCGATGGACCTGGCCAACCGTTATGCCCCCGACCGGGTGTCCAACCTGATGGTCGTCGGCGGCACACAGCAGGTCATGATGAAAGTGCGCTTTGCCGAGATGAGCCGCACGGTCAGCAAGTCGCTGGGCTTTTCGATGGCCGTCAATGGCATCGGCAACAGCGGCAACGTCGGATACAATGGCGGGACCGGCACATATCTTGACGGTGACAACCTTAGAAATCTGTTCGACGGCGATAGCGACACCGGAATCACATTGGGTGACGGCAATCAAGGCGCCTTCCAGATCGGCTTTGGCGCCGGAGACGTCGAATTCGCCGTTCTGATCGAAGCACTCGAATCCAAGGGCTTTGTTCGTACCCTGGCCGAACCGAACCTGACCGCCTTGTCGGGACAGTCCGCCAGCTTTCTAGCCGGCGGCGAATACCCGGTGCCGGTGCGGGATGGCGATGGGAACATCTCCGTCACCTTCAAACCCTTCGGTATCGTGCTCAACATGACCCCGCGAGTGATCGGCGACAATATCAACCTGAACCTCGCCGCCGAAGTCAGCCAGCTCGACCCGTCCATCGGGATCACCGACGCTGGCTTCTCGATCTCGGGCTTCAGTACCCGCAAGACCGAAAGCACCGTGGAAATGCGGGACGGCGAGAGCTTTGCCATCGCCGGATTGTTGCAGGACGACTTCAAGGATCTGAACGCCCAGGTGCCCTGGCTTGGTGACGTGCCGGTTCTGGGGGCCTTGTTCCGCAGCGCCGACTACGAACGTGGGCAATCGGAGCTGGTGATCATCGTTTCGGCACATCTGGTCACGCCGACTCGGGGCGATGCGCTTGCCCTGCCAACCGACCGTGTTCGCCCACCCACCGAGAACCAGCTGTTCATGCGCGGGATCACCGCTGTCACCGACCGACCAATCACCGGCGGCGCGGGCGAAGTGGCTCGCCAGGACTTCACCGGTTCCTACGGCTACGTGATGGAGTGACGGACATGAAGAGCACACTCACACTTCTGGCGATCGCGATGACTTTCGGCGTCGGCGGATGCAGCGGCTGGAACGACGAAGCCGGCGCATTCCTGGACCAGGGTGATTTCGGCAATGCCACGATGAACAATCATCTGGCACAGACCTGTCGCAAGGTGACCCCGGAGAATGTCTCCAAGTACGGAAACCCGATCGGGTCGAACTGCCCGGGCCGCACACAGGACGGCAAATACGCCCTGTTCGCCTATGGAGAGACGGTCCGCAGCGCCACCGAAGTCTCGTCCGGCGCAGTACGACGGGCGGACGTCGAGTCGAACCAGTAACACGCGACCCGAATGGTCACGGTTTCAAACGGCGCCCTTCCAACAGAGGGGCGCCGTTAACCATTTGACGAAAGGCCGCATCATTTTCCCCTCTCGGGAAACAGAAGCGGCACCTGAGCAGAACCAGCATCGATTTCCGCACAATTACGACAATCTGGCCCCATTGATGCCCAGATTGGCGATCAAACCAGACATTGGGAGTAGTGCGGGCAAAAGGCCCGCGCGAGCGACGGTTCCGGCAATCGTGGGGCATCAGAGGTTTCATAACACTCTGTCGCTACAAGCCGGAGTGGTCTTCTGATGAAGGGCGAGACGAGAATGAGTATTAGTGTGGCACTTCAACCCGAACCGGCGCCCGTGGCCGCATGTACGGTCAGCCGCGACGTTCAGAATTTCGACCTTCTGATCGAGGATATGGAAGCGGAACTCGGCGAAAGCTGGGGCGACCTTTCGTTTGGCGATGCAATTGCCTTCCTGGATCAACCAGATGCCAACGCATTGGAATTTCTTGCAATTGCGATGGACAGTGAGGACGAAAGCGACCTGACCCTGATCGGGGATGTGATCAATATCGCTCGCGGACGGGACGTGAAGGTGATCCTCATTGCGCAAGACGTCAGCCCGGTTGTGCTGCATCAGCTGCTCAACCTCGGTGCAGACGGGTTCCTGCCGTACCCGCTGCCGGAAGGCGCCCTGCATGATGCGATTCAACGGATTCGCACGCCGCTGCCGGAACATCATCCACAGGTCTCCCAGGACAGCGCCACAACCGCCAAGAAAGACACCGCCAACCACGATGGCGCGATTCTGGCTGTCCATGGATTGGCCGGCGGTGTCGGCGCAACCACCTTTGCGGTCAACCTGGCCTGGGAACTTGCCACCAAGGAAAAGAAAGACGGGCCACGCGTATGCCTGCTCGACTTCGATTTCCAGACAGGATCGACCTCGACCTATCTGGACCTGCCGCGCCGCGACATCGTCTACGAACTGCTGTCGGACACGGCTGCGATGGACAACGACAGCTTCATGCAGGCCCTTCAGACCTACAATGACAAGATCCATGTCATGACGGCGCCGGCCGACATGCTGCCGCTCGATATCGTCGGTCCGGACGACATCACCGCAATCCTCGACCGGGCGCGGGCGAATTTCGACGTGGTTGTCATCGACATGCCCTCGACGCTTGTAGCGTGGACGGAAACGGTCCTGAACTCGGCCGACATCTATTTCACCTTGCTGGAACTGGACATGCGCTCGGCCCAGAACGCCCTGCGCTTCATCCGCCTGCTCAAGAGCGAGGACCTCCCCTACGAGCGGTTGCGCTTCGCCTTGAACCGCGCGCCCAAGTTCACCGATCTGCAAGGCAAGGCCCGCGTCAAGAGAATGGCCGAAAGCCTGGATATCGACATCGACCTGATGCTGCCGGACGGCCAGCGGCAGGTGACGCAGGCCTGTGACCACGGGCTGCCACTGTCGCAGAACGCGGCCAAGAACCCACTTCGCAAGGAGATTGCCAAGCTGGCAGCCTCGTTGCACGACCTCATTGCCAACGAAGCCGAGGGCGGCTGAATTTCCGCGAGTTTTAGGAAGAAGGTCAGGATATGTTTTCACGCTACAAGAAACCTGCCAGCGCCCCTGCGCAAGCAGCCCCTGTCCGGACAGAGCGGGTCGCGCCGGCGCCTGAGACGGAGCGCGCGGGCCGCAAGGCAGCCGCGAACGTCCCCCCGGCCCCAGCCCGCGCCGCGCCGGGCGACAAGGAAAAGAAGCGCAAGGAACGGTTGGCAGAAATCAAGCTCGAACTGCACAAGGTGCTGCTCGACAACCTGAACCTTGCCGCCCTCGAGACCGCCTCGGACCAGGAGCTCAAGCAGGAAATCGTCGCGATCGCCACCGAAAGCCTGGACGAGATGTCCGTCGTTCTGAACAAGGAAGAACGCGCGGCACTGCACCAGGACCTGTTCGACGAGGTGACCGGGCTGGGCCCACTTGAACCGCTGCTGAAAGACGAAACGATCAACGACATCCTGGTGAACGGCCCGCAACAGATCTTTATCGAGCGGGCGGGCAAGCTGGAAATTTCGGACATCACCTTCAAGGACGAACGGCACCTGCTTCGGATCATCGACAAGATCGTCTCGGCTGTTGGCCGGCGCGTCGATGAATCCAACCCATATGTCGACGCTCGACTGGCCGACGGGTCGCGCTTCAACGCAATGGTTCCACCAATTGCCGTTGATGGGTCGCTGGTCTCGATCCGAAAGTTCAAAAAGGACAAACTGGGAATCGACGAACTGGTAAAGTTCGGAGCTTTCACCGAGGAAATGGCCGCCTACCTTCAGGCCGCGGTCGCCTGTCGTCTGAACGTGATCGTCTCTGGCGGTACCGGTTCGGGCAAGACGACGACGTTGAACGCGCTGTCGGGCTTCATCGACAATTCGGAACGCATCCTGACCATCGAGGACACGGCTGAACTCCAGCTGCAGCAGATCCACGTCGGCCGAATGGAAAGCCGGCCGGCCAACGTCGAGGGCAAGGGTAGCGTCAGTCAACGGGATTGTCTGAAGAACGCCCTGCGGATGCGCCCGGACCGGATTATCGTCGGCGAGACTCGCGGCGAAGAAGTCATCGACATGCTTCAGGCGATGAACACCGGCCACGACGGCTCGATGACGACGATCCACGCCAACTCGGCGCGGGACGCTGTCAGCCGCCTTGAGAACATGATCGCCATGGCCGGGATCGAGATGCCGCTGAAGGCTGTGCGCAGCCAGATCGCCAGCGCCGTCAACCTCATCGTCCAGGCGTCACGCCTCCAGGACGGCTCGCGGCGGATGGTTTCCATCACCGAGATCACCGGGATGGAGGGCGAAGTCATCTCGATGCAGGAAGTGTTCCGCTACGAGCGTCTGGGCCTCCAGCCAGATGGCAAGATCCTCGGCCGCTTCAACGCCACCGGCGTGCGGTCGTTTTATTCGGATCGGTTCAAGCAGTGGGGTTACAACCTGCCTGCGTCGATCTACGAACCCATTGTCGGGGACTGAAATCGCATGGAAATCTCTGCCGAACCGCTCATCTATGGCCTTATCTTCGTGGCTGTCCTGGTCCTGGTCGAAGGCATCTACCTGACTGCCTTCGGCAAATCGATCAGCCTGAACAGCAAGGTCAACCGTCGCCTGGAACTGCTCGAAAAGGGCGGAGCACGCGAAGAAGTGCTGGAACAACTCCGCAAGGAAATGTCCCAGCACATGAATTCCAAGGGCATCCCGCTCTACTCGATCCTGGCCGACAAGGCGCAGAAGGCGAACATTGCCTTTTCTCCCAGCCAGTTGATCCTTGTGATGATTGTGCTGGCCGGTGTCGCATTCGTCGGCCTGACCGTGGGCACCGATGCCGGACTGGCTGTGCGAATTGTCGTCTCCCTGGCGATGGGAGTTGGCGGGGTCTACATGTGGATCAACGGCAAGGCCAAGAAACGCCTGTCGCTGATCGAGGAACAACTGCCCGACGCGGTGGAACTCATGGTGCGAAGCCTGCGCGTCGGTCACCCGTTCTCCTCGGCCGTCAACATTGTTGCCCGCGAAGTGTCTGATCCCCTGGGAAGCGAATTCGGGATGATTGCCGATGAAAGCGCCTATGGCCGCGACATTTCTGAAAGCCTGAAATCGTTGGCCGAACGGATGGACATGCAGGACCTTCGCTTCCTTGCCGTAGCAGTCACGATCCAGCAGCAATCGGGCGGCAACCTGGCGGAGATTCTTGACGGTCTGGCCAAAGTCATCCGGGCCCGTTTCAAGCTGTTCCGGCGGGTCAAGGCCATCACGGCCGAAGCCAAGTGGTCCGGCATGTTCCTGTCCGTCTTCCCGATCCTGGCGCTTGTGACAATCCAGGTCATCCAGCCCAACTATTACGACAAGGTCAAAGACACATCTGTCTTCATCCCGGCCTGTCTTGTTGTTGGAACATTCCTGCTCGTAAACGTGATCTTCATGAAGATCATGGTGAACATCAAAGTCTGAGGTCCCTCCATGGAATTCCTGACCAACGCAAACGACTGGCTGATCAACCGGTTTGGCGAACTCGGACCGCTTTATGCCGTGGGTGTGCTGGGGATTCTCCTGATCACCCTGACGCTGCCGATCTTCCTGCGAAAACAGGAGGACCCGCTGGACAAGCTCAAGGCCCAGAACAAGGGTTCTGGGCGTTTGGCGAGCGCCGCCGGCAAGGATGCGAAGAAGTCGCTCCGCTATTCCAACGGCCGCGCCCAGAAGCTCGACAAATTCGCCAACTTCCTGGAACCTCAAGACGAAGTGGAGATGTCCTCGGCACGGCTGAAGATGCTTCAGGCCGGCTATAGATCGAAATCGGCGGTCCGCACCTATCACTTCGCCCAGTTTGCACTCGGAATCGGCTTTCTGGTACTTGGCATCCTCTACGCCATTGTCTCGTCAACCACTGGCGAAGTCACAACCCAGGCGATTGTCCTGTCGATCATCCTTCCCGGGTCGGTGGGGTATTACCTGCCGAAATACTGGGTGAACCGCCGCCTTCAGGCCCGCCAGCAGGAGATCACAAACGGCTTCCCGGACTCGCTCGACATGATGCTGGTCTGTGTCGAGGCCGGACAATCCCTTGAGCAATCGATCATCAGGGTGTCCAAGGAGTTGCAGGCCGGATTTCCCGCCCTTGCTGAAGAATTCGAGATGGTCGCCCACGAGATGAAGGCCGGCAAGGAGAAAGTACAGGTTCTCAAGGATATGGCTGAACGTTGCGGTGTTCCTGACATTGCCTCCTTCGTGACCGTTCTGATCCAGTCCGCCAGTTTCGGCACCTCCATCGCCGAGGCCCTGCGGGTCTACGCCGCCGAGATGCGCGACAAGCGGGTCATGCGGGCGGAGGAAAAGGCAAACGTTCTGCCAACCAAGCTGACACTCGGCACGATGATGTTCACGGTGCCGCCGCTGCTGATCATCCTGATCGGCCCGTCAGTTTACGAGATTTACACGACCCTGAACGCCTCGAACTTCTGAGCGACCCGGACCAGGCGGCATCGGCTTCGCAGAACTCAGGTCTCCTGCATACCGTCCTGAAACCCTATCGACCCGCAGCCAGTCTGCGGGTCGAGCTTTGTCCTTGAGCCAGATGGATCGGGGAGGCCGCGCCATCAAGGCCCCAGGAGACCCGCCATTGCAGCCAAACTGTGCGATAGGGTGAGAGTGTCGCAAACAGGTTTGCAGACCTGATACACCGCAGCGCGGTCTTCGAGCCCGAATGTTGAGGTCCATTTCAGCGATGCGTCGGTATGGGGGAGTCGGTTTTGCCACACATCGGGGACAACCGTTGCGTGCCCATCGCTCCGCCCTTTCGCGACGAGCGGCTTCCGGCAAGACTGCGACGACCCCTTGCCACCCGCATTCGAGGCCTTTCATGTTCCGCCTGCCCCTGCTGCTGACTGCATTGTGCCTGGCCGTGTCCGGCTGTGCCGAAGATCCGCGGCTTGAGGCGTTGAACCAGGGCCCCCCGCTCCCGCGCGGCGTTGAAGGCGTGGATGATGCCGTGGACGGTCTGATTGTCGGGCACCGGATGATGGCTGCGGGTGAATATGAGCTGGCTTTGAAGGAATACCTTCGCGCCGCGGGCGATCACGGGCTGACGGCGGATGTCTTGTCGGCAATCGGCTCGGCCAACCTGAAACTCGGCCGCCTCGGACAGGCCGAGCGCATGCTGCGCCGTGCCACGGAAAAGGACGAAGAATTTGCCGCGGCCTGGAACAACCTGGGCGTGGTGCTGATGGAACAGGGAGAAACCGGCGAAGCGGCCCGCGTGTTCCGCATCGCATTCGCTCTGGACAGTGGCGAAAGTGCCGAAATCCGCAAAAACCTGCAGGGTGCGCTCGCAAAAATCCAGAATCCGGCCTACACTGCAGAAAACAACACAGAATTCGAACTGGTGCGCAGGGGAAGCGGGCAATACCGCATTCTAAGCACACCCTGAGGCAGACCGAGCAGCAAAGGACGCAAAAATGCGCCACCCAATTCTTGTTACGCTGTGCCTTGGCAGCGCGCTGGCACTTACCGCCTGTCAAAAAGAAACCGACAGCGAGGTTGACCGCGCGATCCAGAGCGTGAACGCGATCGACGACAATAATCTCAGCGACATCATGTTGACCGTGGCCGACCCAAATGAATCGGTGGCCTATTTCAAACGCACCTCGGCAGAATATCCTGACCGGCTCGACCTGCAACGCAACCTGGCCATGAGCTTGGTGCGAGCCAAGCAGAACACCGAGGCAGCCGCGGCGTGGGCCAAGGTTGTCGGGCATCCCGAATCCACGGTCGCCGACAAGGTCGGGTATGCCGACGCGCTGATCCGGGCCGGAAACTGGGACAAGGCCGAGGCAACGCTGGACAGCGTTCCGCCGACCTATGAAACCTTCAAGCGTTACAAGCTCGAGGCAATGATCGCCGACGGCAACAAGGAATGGAAGAAGGCCGACAGTTTCTATGAAACCGCCGTTGGCCTGACCACCCGGCCGGCCAGCACGCTGAACAACTGGGGCTATTCCAAGCTGTCCCGCGGCGACTATCGCGAGGCCGAGCGGCTGTTTGGCGAGGCAATCCAGTACGAACCCAAGCTGTTCACGGCCAAGAACAACCTGGTTCTGGCCCGCGGCGCACAGCGCAACTACCAGATGCCGATCATCGAGGTGAACCAGACGGAACGGGCTCAATTGCTGCACACGCTGGCGCTGGCGGCAATCAAGCAGGGCGATGTCACCATGGGTAAGTCGCTGCTGCAGGACGCCATCGACACGCATCCGCAGCATTTCGATGCCGCCATTCACAGCCTGAACGCGCTCGAGGCCAACTGAGCCAGACATGACGCTGGATATTCCCGCCCACGCGGCGATGTGGTTCCTGCCCTTTGTCGCGCCCATCGGGCTGTGGGTTGCATGGAACGACATGGCTCGCATGAAGATCCCGAACAAGGCCGTCATGGCCCTGTTCGCGGTCTATGCCCTTGTTGGGCCGATCGCACTCCCGTTTGAAACCTACGCATGGCAATGGCTGCATCTTGTGGTGGTTCTGGCGATCGGGTTCGCGCTCAGCAGCATGGGGGCAATGGGCGCGGGCGACGCCAAGTTCGCCGCCGTCATGGCACCCTTCGTGGCCCTCGGGGACGTGTCGACGTTTTGCTACATCTATGTTGGCACCGCGCTTGCAGCTTTGGTCGTGCATCGTACCCTGCGCGCGATTCCCGCAGTGCGGGCGGCCACACCGGAGTGGCAAAGCTGGACCCGTCGCGACTTTCCGATGGGCCTTGCGCTTGGCTGGATGCTGACCGCCTATCTGCTGCTGGGCGCGGTGTACGGATCCTGATCTCCTGTCAGGGCGCCGAGATCTCCAGCAGCACATAGACGTCGTTCCGGCGCACCTCGCTCAAGCGGTATCCGCCCTCCTCGAACGCCTTGACCACTCCTGCGCGTGAACGCCTGTCCAACGGGCACAGCGGCACCAACAGATGTGTGGCGTCCTGCACACCCGGCAGTCCGTCATACCGCCACGGTGCCGCGCCGCGCAAAGGCTGAAAATCCCCGAACAACCAGTAGCTCGTCAACAGGTCGGCTCCGAACAGCGCCGTGCCGCCATAGCCCGCCGCCTCCAGGTCGCGCGCCATTCCGTCGAAGACCGTGATCGTGCCACCCGCCAGATCACATTCGGGCAACGGTTGCCCAAGCAACAGTGTCGGGACATCGTCCGGGTCCGCAGGCCGGTCGAGCCCGATGATCGGCTGCCGAATTGTACCGGTCGGTTGATTGTTCCGCGCCGTCAGAACGTGGATGTCGCCATGCGGGTCCGAGCGCGGAAACATCGGCCCGTACTCCGCCTCGGCGGTGGCGAGGTGGCGGAAGGGGCTGAAGGCCAGGTTCAAGGCCGATGGCAGGCCCAACATGAAGACCGCACACCCGGCCAGCGACAGCGCCTGCCGCATGTCCCATCCCATCGGGTTGGTTGTCCCTGCGGCCGGACGCAGCGCAAACAGCAACACGCCCAGCAGGTACAGCCATTGCGGGTCATTGCCGAAGTTCTGGTACGTCACATAGAAAAAGCCGGGGATCAGCAACAGCAAGACCAGTCCTTCGTTGCTGCGGCCTGCCTGACGTAGCAGCATCACCGAGACGATGGCCGCAAAAGACCCGCCCAGGTATGCGGGCGCCGCGATCACGCCCTTGAGGGCATGTCCCGGCTGCGGCCGGGTTTCAGAATGAACCACCGTCAGCAGATCGTTCAGGTAGGCGCCCCAGAAATCTAGGCCTGCGGTCAAGGTTACAACGACAATCACCACCAGGCCGGCCCCCAGGGCGACGCCGATCGCGGTCCAGTCCCGCCGCAGAACAAGCGCCAACAGGATCGGCGGCAGGAAGGCTGCCACGTAGGTGACCTTGATCAGCGCAAGGGCCGCTATCGCCAGCCCCAGTACCATACCGTCCGCCACCGCGTTGCGCCGGTTGAGGGACGGCAACAACGCCACCGATATCGCCAGAAACGCCAACGCCCAGGCCCAACGGTTGTAGTGCATGGAAACAGAAATCGAAGGTTGGGATTCTCCGTGGACCAACGCCATGGAAAGCCCCAGGCACAAGGCCCCGAACACCATCGCCCAGCCCGTTTGAAGGCGTGATGCGCCGACCCACCAGATGGCCGGCACCAGAAGCGCCGCAACCAGCACCTGCGCCGCCAGCATCGACATGCCGACGCCCCACCCGAAGTGGACGAACAGCGCAATCGGTGCCGTCGCCAGGAACCCGATGGGCGTTGCGATGTCTAGATGCGGCCACTCGCCCTGCGCCTGGCGCAGAACGATGTCGATCAGATGCATCGTATCGCCTTCGTGCTTGGCGATGTAGAGCCCGCCCTTCAACATCAGCACTCCCCCAAGGACGGCCCAGACCACGATCAGAAACCCGCCGTACATCGCGGCACCCTGTCTTTGCATCACTGCTCTCTTTCCATTTTTTGGCCACAATACCACGGCATCTTTTCCACTGTCTGCGGAATGGCAGAGGTTGATGTCGAATTCCGGGCGAAATCGGCAAATTGTTTGGGAAGACCGGGCAGGTGATGACATGAACATGGATGTTGGCGATGTTGGCAATGTGATGGCGCCCCCCGCGCCACGGCGGCTGGACGACATGCGGTTGCCGGCGGTGATGATGCGCGACATCCTGCTGAAGACGATTTTCCGCAAGAACATCGAGATGGTCACCGAATTGTCGCGTGCGATCTGCCTGCCCGTGCCGGTCACCCAGGAATTGGTGGACAAGGCCCGCGACCAGAAACTGGTCGAGGCGACCGGGACATTGCTGGCCAATTCGGGCGGCGAAATGGGCTACAGGTTGACCGATTCCGGCAAGGCCCGGGCGCTCGATGCGCTGTCGCAATCCGAGTATTATGGCGCGATGCCGGTGCCGCTGGAAGTCTACGGCGAGCAGGTCAAACGCCAGTCGATCCGAAACATCCAGATCAGCCGGGAACGGCTGACCGGCGCAATGGGCCACCTCGTGCTGCCGAAGACATTGCTGGACCAACTGGGGCCGGCAGTCTCCGCCGGTCGTTCGATCCTGATGTACGGCCCCCCGGGTAACGGCAAATCCTCCATCTCCAACGGCATTCGCGATGCTTTGGGTGACAAGATCTACATTCCCCGCGCGATCGAATATGCCGGGCAGGTCATCACCGTCTACGACCCAATCGTGCACTCTGCTGCCGAGGAACAGGTCGACGACCCGAACTCCCTCCGGCGGACCGGCAACAAGTTCGACACCCGCTATGTTCGTTGCGAGCGCCCAACCGTGATTACCGGCGGTGAACTTTCGCTGTCGATGCTGGACCTTGTCTACAACCCCACCGCGCGGACCTACCAGGCCTCGATGCAGCTGAAGTCCACCGGTGGCATCTTCATTGTCGACGACCTTGGGCGACAGACCGAGCCGCCGCAGGCGCTGGTCAACCGCTGGATTCTTCCGCTGGAAGAAAACCGTGATATCCTTGCCCTGCAATCGGGCGAGAAATTCGAGGTGCCGTTCGACACGCTGGTGATCTTCTCGACCAACTTCCACCCCAACGAGATCTTCGACAAGGCGGCCCTGCGCCGGATCTTCTTCAAGATCAAGATCGACGGCCCGGACCAGGAGGATTTCCTCAAGATCTTTGCCATGGTTGCCAAGAAGCGGAAGATGCCACTGGATCAGGACGCGCTGATCCATCTGCTGAAGGTCAAGTATCCGACCATCGAAAACATCTACGCCAACTACCAGCCGATATTCCTGATCGACCAGATGATCTCGATCTGTCAGTTTGAGGGCATTCCGAACCAGATGTCACCGGAGCTGATAGACCGCGCATGGGAGAACATGTTCGTCAAGGAAGAGCACATCGAGCACTGACCCCGGCGGTTCCGATCGTCGTTGCAGGCTGCGGGCGGATGGGCGGACCAATGCTGGCCGCCCTTGTCGACGCCGGTTTCGCGGCCTCGGGGTACGATATCGCGGCGCCTCGGATGCTGGACAACGGCCTGCCGATCACCGACCGGCCAGAGGCCCTGCCCCGGGACCAGTCTATCCTGCTGAGCGTTGTCCGTGACAGCGATCAAACGGACGATGTCCTGTTCGGGTCCGGCTCACTGGTGACGCGCGCAACGCAACTGGAAACGCTAATCGTCTGCTCGACCCTGTCGCCGCGCTATGTTCTTGGGCTGCGCGACCGCGTGCCAGCGCATATCCGTATCGTCGATGCCCCGATGTCCGGTGCCCAGATCGCCGCCCAGGAACGGCGACTCAGCTTCATGCTGGGCGGTGCCGATGCAGATATCGATGCGCTGCAACCGCTGTTCGAGGCGATGGGGCGCCACCTGCATCGCATGGGTCCGTTCGGCGCCGGAATGCAGGCCAAGGTGCTCAACAACCTGTTGGCAGCGTCGTCCACCGCCATGACGCGGCTGGTTCTAGACTGGGCCGATCAGGCAGGGCTTGACGAAGGTCGGCTGCTCGACCTGATCGCGACCTCCTCCGGCCAGAACTGGCTGGCCAGCGGCTTTGACGAGATCGAGTTTGCCCGCGACGGCTGGGCCGAGGACAACACCATCGGAATCCTGACCAAGGATGTCGCGGCGGCGCTGGACGCGGCGCCCGATGGCGCCGACACATCCCTGCCACGGACAGTGCAATCCGCCATCCGCGCCCTGGCACCCCGCCCCCGCTGACATTTTCGTGCCCTGCCTCGGCAAGGCTGGTCAAGCACTGCGCCTGTTCCTAGGATCGCGCAATGCTGCCAGAGCGCTCCCAACCGAAATTGCCGACCGTCTTTGACCGCTGGTTCTCCGCGCGCGGCTGGGCGATTCATCCGCATCAGCACCAGATGTTGGAGCAGGCCGACGCCCCTGCCCTGTTGCTGATCGCTCCAACGGGCGGCGGAAAGACCCTCGCCGGTTTCCTGCCGACGTTGACCGAACTGGCGGACGGAACGCATGACGGGTTGCACACGCTCTACATCTCGCCGCTCAAGGCGCTGGCGGCGGACATTCGTCGCAACCTCTCGACGCCGGTCACCGAGATGGGCCTGCCGATCCGGGTCGAGGATCGCACCGGCGACACCCCCGCCAGCCGCAAGAAACGCCAACGTGCCGACCCGCCCCACATCCTGCTGACGACGCCCGAATCGCTGGCGCTGCTGGTGTCCTATCCCGACGCCCCGCGCATGTTTGCAGGCCTGTCGCGCGTCATCATCGACGAGATCCACGCCCTGTCTGAATCCAAGCGCGGCGACCAGTTGATGCTGGCATTGGCCCGCCTGTCGACGCTTGCGCCGGGATTGCGCCGCGTCGGCCTGTCGGCCACGGTCGACGACCCCGCGCAGATCGGGCGGCTCATGGCACGGCATCCGGATCCGGTCCGGATCATCGAGGCAGATCCGGGACCGGTTGCCGATATCTCCATGCTGGCAACAGACGCGCCACCGCCCTGGGCGGGTGGTGGCGGGCGCTATGCGATCCCTGCCGTGCTGGATCAGGTGCGCCAACACCGGACGACCCTGATCTTTCACAACACCCGCGCCCAGGCCGAAATATTCTTCCACCACCTCTGGATGGCCAACGACGACGGCCTCCCGATCGCGATCCACCACGGCTCGTTGGCCCGCGAACAGCGCGAAAAGGTCGAGGCTGCGATGGTTGCCGGACAATTGCGCGCCATCGTCTGCACCGGCTCGCTGGACCTTGGCATCGACTGGGGCGATGTCGATCTGGTGATCCAGGTCGGTGCCCCCAAGAACGTCAAGCGCCTGGTGCAGCGAATCGGGCGCGCCAACCACCGCTACAACGCCCCCTCAAAGGCGCTGCTGGTGCCAGCCAACCGCTTTGAGATCGTCGAGTGCCAGGCCGCGCTGGAGGCCGCCCGCGTCGGCGACCTGGACGAAACGCCACGCGGACCGGGCCCGCGCGACGTTCTGTGCCAGCACATCCTGATTGCGGCCTGCGCAGGTCCCTTTGACGCCGATGCCCTGTATGCCGAAATGATCACCGCCGGGGCCTATGCGGGCCTGTCGCGGGCGGGTTTCGACGCCTGCCTCGACTTTTGCGCCACCGGTGGCTACGCGCTGCGCGCCTATGACAAATGGCAACGCCTGCTCCACCGGCCAGACGGGCTCTGGCAGTTGCGCGACCCGCGCGCGGCACAACGGATCCGCATGAACATCGGCACCATACAGGACACCGACACGCTCAAGGTCCGGCTGCGAAACAGCCGGGGCGGCAAGCCTCTGGGCGAGGTCGAGGAGTCGTTTGCGGCCTCGCTGACCCCGGGCGATACCTTCCTGATCGGCGGCAAGATCGTCCGGTATGAACGGCTGCGCGAGATGACCGTCGAGGTCACCCGCCACGCCGCCAAACGGCCGAAACTGGCGGTGTTCTCGGGCACCAAGTTCGCCAGTTCCATCCAGTTGCAAGACCGCATCCTGCGCATGTTCAGACAGCCGGACTGGCCGGACCTGCCCGATCACACCCGCAGCTGGCTCGCGTTGCAGCGCGATGTCTCCCGGTTGCCGGAGCGCGAACGGTTGCTGGTCGAGAGCTTTCCCCACGACGGGCGGCACCATGTCTGCGTCTATGGCTTTGCCGGCAAGAACGCCCAGCAGACGCTGGGCCTGTTGCTGACGCGCCGGATGGAGGACGCGGGCCTGCAACCGCTCGGCTTTGTCTCCAGCGACTACGCCACCCTGATCTGGGGGCTTGAGCCGCTGGTTGATGCCGCGCCGTTGTTTGGCCGCGCTGCGCTACGGGACGGGCTGGACTCGTGGCTGGCCGGGAACGCGGTGATGAAACGCACCTTTCGCACGTCGGCCACGATTGCCGGGCTGATCGAGCGCAACCTGCCGCAGGCCCGCAAATCCGGGCGGCAGGCAACGTTCTCTTCCGATATCCTTTATGACACGCTGCTGAAATATGACCCTGATCACCTGTTGATGCAGATCACCCGCGAGGAGGCTCTGCGCGGATTGGTGGATTTTGGTCGGATCGAGGCGATGATTGATCGCATCGACGGTCGGATCGACCATGTGCACCTGGATCGCATCTCGCCTCTGGCCGCCCCGCTCCTGCTCGACGTTGGCAAGGTCCCGGTCGTCGGTGCCGGGCGCGAGCGTCTGGTGACAGAAGAAGCCGATCGCCTGATGCGCGCCGCAGGGCTGGATCCGGCCTGATCGCGGTCGGGCTTGCATTCCCGCTTCCGCCCGCCCTAGACGGCAGCATGAATATCTCGCCGATTCACCTTGCCAACGAAACCCTCGTCCCGCTGCCGTCGGGGGCGCTCTGGTGGCCCGACCAGCGGCTGCTGTGCGTGTCGGACCTCCACCTCGGCAAGGCAGAGCGGCACGCCCGCCGAACGGGTGGCCTGCTGCCGCCATATGAATGCGATGAGACCCTGACCCGCCTGAACGCCGAGATCGAGGCACAGTCCCCACAGACCGTGGTCTGCCTTGGCGACAGTTTCGACGACATCCTTGCCGCAAACAGCCTGTCAGATCGACAAACCGATTGGCTCACCCGGATGATGGCTGGGCGCGACTGGGTCTGGATCGAGGGCAACCACGATCCCGGACCACTGACGCTGGGGGGGCGTCACTTGGCGGAAATTCGGGTCGGCGCTTTGGTCTTTCGCCACATCGCGCAACCGGATGCGGCCCCGGGCGAGGTCTCTGGGCATTACCATCCCAAGGCGCGGCTGGGTGGCGTGCGGCGTCCCTGCTTTCTGATCGATACGAGACGGCTGATCCTCCCGGCCTTTGGGGCGTTCACTGGCGGGCTGGATTGCACCGCGCCGGCGCTTTCGGAGTTGATGGGTCCAAAGGCATGGGCCGTCATGACCGGGCCGTCGCCCGTCAGCTTTCCAATCCGGCGATAGCCGCTTGTCTGCCACGGGGGGCGCATGCCACGATCGGGCAGACAGACGAGGACACCATGACCAACACCGCGCCCGACATCGAAACCCGCATTCGTGACAGCTTTTCCCGGCAGAGCCTGATGCAGACCTTCGGAGCGGAGCTCGTCCAGATCGCACCGGGGCTGGTCGAGATCGCGGCGCCGATCCTTCCCGGTGCCCGACAGCAGCAGGGCTTCGGTCATGCCGGCTTGACGTTTTCCTTGGGAGATTCCGCCGCTGGATATGCCGCCCTCACACAGCTGGAACCGGGCGCCGATGTCGTGACAGCGGAAATCAAGATCAACCTGCTCGCCCCGGCGGCAGGCGATCGGTTGATCGCGACCGGGCGTGTGATCAAACCCGGTCGGCGGCTGATCGTCGTGTCCGCAGAGGTCGCGGCAGAGCAAAACGGCAAACGCAAGCTGATCGCCGTGCTTCAGGGGACGATGATCCCGGTGTAAGGCCGGGACCGATCCCACCCACAACAAACTCGCCCCAAAAGCAACGTGCGCGCCGCGCGCGACCCAACCGTTGTTTCAAACCCTTCGGGCGCGCAGAACCAGCGGGAGCCCGCCTGTGCCACCGCGCTGCCGTCAGACGGTCAGCCCGTCCGGTTCCGGCAGTCCATTGGCCCGACAGCAGGCCGTCACCGTGTTGGCCAACAGGCAGGCGATGGTCATCGGCCCCACCCCACCCGGCACCGGCGTGATCGCACCTGCGACCTCGACGGCACTGGCGAACTCAACGTCGCCAACCAGCCGCGTCTTGCCCTCGCCCTTTTCAGGTGCCGGGATGCGGTTGATGCCCACGTCGATCACCGTCGCCCCCGGCTTGATCCAGCCCCCCGGCACCATTTCCGGTCGGCCAACCGCAGCCACGACGATATCCGCCCGACGTACGACCTCTTCCAGGTTCCGGGTTCGCGAATGCGCAATGGTCACCGTGCAGCTCTCGCCCAGCAGCAGCTGGGCCATGGGTTTGCCAACGATATTGGAGCGCCCGACGATCACGGCATCCATGCCCGACAACGATCCGTGGTGGTCCCGCAGCATCATCAGGCATCCCAGCGGTGTGCAGGGCACCATGGATTTCTGCCCGGTCCCCAAAAGTCCGACATTCGAAATGTGAAAGCCGTCCACATCCTTGGCAGGATCAATGGTGTTGATCACCAGGTCCGAATTCAGGTGATCCGGCAGCGGCAATTGCACCAGAATGCCATGCACCTTTGGGTCCGCGTTCAAGGATTGGATCAATGACAGGAGATCCGCCTCGGAGGTTGCCGCATCAAGCCGATGTTCGAAGGATGCCATCCCGACATCGACCGTCAGCTTGCCCTTCGCGCGTACATAAACCTGGCTCGCAGGATCTTCACCTACCAGGACCACGGCCAGACCCGGGGTCAATCCGGCTTCGGACTTCAACAGGGCCACATGGCCCGCAACCTTCTCCCGTACGCGAGCCGCAAAGGCTTTCCCGTCAATGATGTGCGCTGTCATCGTTTTCGTTCCCCACTGGTCTGGCGTGCCCAAAGACTCATCCACAAACCGGTCGCCTCTTTTGCAAGCGGTGTCAATCCGACGGCCCATCACAGGGCATTCGCACCCGCGAGTCCGTTCCGCCGATTGCAGACAGCGCACAACGGACCAGACAGGCGCGGGTCAGAACACGGCTGAGGTCCCCGGACCTGGCTCAAACCCGCTTCAACGAAGTGATCAGCCGAGCCTCCATGCACTTCCGCACTGTCATCACGGTCCGCCGATCCCGCGTACCGTCCCAACCGCACCGAGGCACTCCGCTTCCCTTGTCGACGATGATCGAACCCGCCGATACCACCCGTCGATGGATGTCGATAGGTCGGTGCGCCCGAAGGGCGCCACGCCCAACGGGAGTGGATGCATCTGCGATGCATGCCCGACGGACGGGAGGGCCCCCGCCTATCCGCGCGGGGCCTTCCAGGGGCGCTGGTCGGGAATGTGCAAGGAAATCGTTTCTCCAAGGACCAACGGCCCCTTCCGTTCGACCCATGCGGTCACGCCGCGCCGTCCCTTGGCCGCCGTGCGAAACGCCGCACCATGGCCGGGTGCATCGGCGTCGATCTCCGGGTGCGGCAGAACACAGGGGCGGTTTTCCATATCAACGGTCAATGTCGTTCCCGACGGCGTCTGAAGTCGCGACGACGGGGGAATATGTGTGAAATCCGGCAAACCCGAGATGACCATCGTCGCGCCGATCCACGCCGGATTGAAGTGTTCGACGCCGATCAGCGATGCGATCTCCGCCAACTCCTCTTCCGAGACAATGGACAATTGCCGCGTGTTCCGTATCTCCGTGCCGCGTGGATACTGCGCCACGACGCGCGAACAGGACGGCCGCGTCAGACCGCCGTGTTCCTCTGCTGTGATCCCGGAAAACAACGCCTCAAGATGATCGACAGCAACAGAGCGCAGCGTGTCGTCTCGGTCAGGCACATGGCCCAACCATGCAATGGTCCCGGTCAGGCCGGTCGGTTTCAGTGCAGGCATGGTCGGGTCTCCTGTCGGTCGGGCTCTATGCCGACGTGTCGCACGCCTCAGTCCGGTCGGCAAATCGTGAGAAAAAGCCGGCGGAATGGATAGAGAACGCTGCCGTCCGGCGACGCGGGATAGGCCTCTGCCAGGCTGGAATCTACTGCTGACAGAAACCATTCGGTTTCGGCCTCTGTCAACACTTCAAGGATTGGGCGCGCAACTGTGGACTGGGAGAAAAGGCGAACCGGGTTGCCCTCCGGCGTCGGGGCCAGCCGCTGATAGTAGACGGTTTCCCACAGCGACAGCTCGCCCAGCGGAGACAGCAGTGACGCATAGGCTTCGGGCACCGCAACCGCAGGCTCCCAATTGCTCCAGTCGAACCGGTCCGGAAACATCACCGCCGCCAGGTCCCGCAGGATCCTGTGTGCCGGCGCAAGGCTCTGTCGTGGCATTTGAACGGCCAGACAGCCCCCGGGAGCCAGTTGGCCCAAGAGCCGTGGCAACAGCCAGCCATGATCGGGCAGCCAATGCAGAGCAGCGTTTGAAAAAATCAGGGCCGGGCGGCGATCCGGCACCCATTCGGCGATATCGGCCTGATGAAAGGTCGTATAGACGCCCGACGCCTGTGCCTGCTCCAGCATCGCCGGCGAGGTGTCCACGCCGATCAACCGCCGCATCGGGAACCGCCCAAGGAGCGCTGACCCAACTGTGCCGGGGCCACACCCAAGGTCCACCAGATCCCCGTCCGGCAGGTCCGGCACCGCGGACAGAAGGTCCAGCGCCGGTCTCAAACGAAAACCCTGAAACCTGAGGTAGGTTCCAGGGTTCCAGTCGTTGCCTGCCCCTTGGGTCACGTGGTGGGATCAGGCTCCAGGCCGGGGTCGGCCTTGGGTGCCTTGGGCTTGGTCTTCGGGATCGCCGTCAGCGACGGCGCACTGCCGCTATCGGAGGGCTGATCGTCGTCATCCCCGCGGTTCAGCGGCTCTCCACCAATCACCTTCGCGATCTCGACACCGGTCAGTGTCTCGTATTCCAGCAGGCCCTCGGCCAGGTTTTTCAGATCCTGCGACCGCTCCGTCAGGATGCGTTTCGCTGTCTCGTATCCCTCGTCCACCAATCGGCGAACCTCATCGTCGATACGCTCCAGCGTATCGGGCGATGCCGTCGCCTGCCCCTGGTAGGCGCCCAGATAGCTCTGCTGCTCGTTGGCATAGTCGATATTGCCAAGTTCATCGGACATGCCGAACTGCGTGACCATCGCGCGGGCGATCTTGGACACCTGCTGGATGTCAGAGGCGGCGCCGGAGGTCACGTTCTCCTTGCCGAAGGTCAGTTCCTCGGCAACCTTGCCGCCCATCGCCATGGCGATCTTGGACTTGTACTTGGTATAGGTCACCGACAGCTGATCGCGTTCGGGCAAGCTGAGCACGAGGCCCAACGCGCGTCCGCGTGGAATGATCGTCGCCTTGTGGATCGGATCATGTTGCGGAACGTTCAGGCCGACGATGGCGTGCCCTGCCTCGTGATAGGCGGTCAGCTTTTTCTCGTCCTCGGACATGACCATCGAGCGGCGCTCCGCCCCCATCATAACCTTGTCCTTGGCGCTTTCGAAATCTTCCATGACCACGAATCGTCGACCGATGCGTGCGGCCATGAGGGCCGCTTCGTTGACCAGGTTGGCCAGATCGGCGCCCGAAAAACCGGGGGTTCCACGTGCGATGATGCGCAGATCGACATCGGGCCCAAGCGGCACCTTGCGGGCATGCACGCCGAGGATCTTCTCGCGGCCCTTGATGTCCGGGTTGGGCACCTGCACCTGCCGGTCGAACCGACCGGGCCGCAGCAGCGCGGGGTCGAGCACGTCGGGGCGGTTGGTTGCCGCGACGATGATGATGCCTTCGTTGGCCTCGAAACCGTCCATCTCGACCAGAAGCTGGTTCAGCGTCTGCTCGCGCTCGTCGTTGCCGCCGCCGTAGCCAACGCCACGCGAGCGGCCCACCGCGTCGATCTCGTCTATGAAGACGATGCAGGGCGCGTTCTTCTTGGCCTGTTCGAACATGTCACGGACCCGGGACGCGCCAACGCCGACGAACATTTCCACGAAATCCGAGCCCGAGATGGTGAAGAAGGGCACGCCGGCTTCGCCTGCAATGGCACGGGCCAGCAGGGTCTTACCAGTACCGGGTGGGCCGACAAGCAACGCACCCTTTGGGATCTTGCCGCCGAGGCGGGAGAATTTCTGCGGGTTGCGGAGAAATTCGACAATCTCTTCCAGCTCTTCCTTGGCCTCGTCGATGCCGGCGACATCGTCAAAGGTCACCCGGCCCGATTTTTCGGTCAGCAGTTTCGCCTTGGATTTGCCAAAGCCCATCGCGCCGCCGCGTCCGCCACCCTGCATGCGGTTCATCAGGAAAATCCAGATGCCGATCAGAATGATGAAAGGCAACAGCGTGCCGACATAGGCCAAAAGCCCGTTCTGCTGTTGAGCTTCCGCCGTTACCTCGACGTTTTCAGCCAGAAGACGGTCTGTCACATCCACGCCATCCGGCAGGATTGTCGAATACATCGTGCCATCCGTTCCGCGAATGCGGACGCGCTCGCCATCGATCGTGACAGAGGAAACAGCCCCGTCTTCAACCTGTTGGACGAACTCTGAATAACTGAGCGTACGGGCGGACATCGTGCTCTGACCACCGCTGAACAGATTGAACAGCGCAAGGATCAGCAAAAACAGCACGACCCAGAAGGCAATATTACGGGCATTTCCCACGGGGGTAGAACTCCTCAATCGGGCCTCGCGCCAAGCGCAGGCCGGTTCCTTCTAAGATAGTGGATTAGTGGCGAGGTTCAACGTGATACTCGAAGAACCCTGCCAGAATGCTCAGCTGACGGCTTGAATTTGAATTTTTTCAGACACTTAGCCAAGATCGTTTGTGGCAAGTGTGGGCGGTTTCGAGGCCCTGAGCGGGTTTCGCCAGAGCCCATGTTTACAAGGCGATGCAAGTGTTGGCGACAAAGGTCCGAATTGCAGCCTGCGTGGCAGGCGCGTCAGGGAGGGCGGCTTCCCCAGGGATCGACTGCATCGGCCTCCGGTTTCGCCACTGCTTTGAGCCCCCGAGCCCATGCCGGACCTGTACTTGGATGGCGTTGCTCGAGGGCTCATTCGCCCAACCGGCCAGGGCCGGGGTGCGGGACGAATGTCGGGACCGGACGACGTCTTTCCACCGAAGAAAACGGCACCGTTGCCCCTGACGCCCGGCCCCCAATTCGAGTTGCGAAGTGGACCGGCCCGGATCGACACCGGACGGCATAAATCCATGCGTGCGTTGACATAGCAGGCGGCCGGGGCTTTATCGGAGGGTGCCCGATTTTCACCCTATCCATCGATCAACCGGATGCACTAACGTTGGGCGATGACATCTGACCAGATAATCCTGTTCGCACTCTTCGGACTTGTTTTCGCGATGTTCCTCTGGGGGCGGTTTCGATACGATCTCGTTGCCTTTTCGGCGCTGTTGCTCGGTGTGGTTCTGGGCCCCGTGCCGGCAGACGATGCCTTTTCCGGATTCGGGCACCCTGCAACGCTTGTCGTGGCCTTGGTCCTGATCGTTTCCGCCGGGCTTGTCCGATCCGGCGCTGTGTCTCTCATCACGCGGACATTGGTCGATCCGGAACGCAGCCTGGGCTCACACATCGCCTTCATGGGCTCCATCGGCGGTGTCCTGTCGGCCTTCATGAACAACGTTGCCGCCCTTGCCCTGCTGATGCCCGTGGACATCCAGACAGCCAAGAAGGCGGGCCGCGCAGCGCGCCTGTCGTTGATGCCGCTGTCCTTCTGCACGATCCTCGGCGGTATGGTCACGATGATCGGCACCCCGCCCAACATTGTCATCGCGACAATCCGAAAGGACAATCTGGGCGAGAGCTTCAGCATGTTCGACTTTGCGCCGGTCGGGGGAGTGACAGCTCTGGCCGGCCTCGTCTTCGTTGCGCTGATCGGTTGGAGACTGATCCCGAATCGTGATGGCGAAGGCGCGATTTCCGATGCACGTCAAAGCCTCAAGGACTACATCGCAGAGCTTTCGATTCCGCCGGGCTCGGACCTTGTCGGCAAGCGGTTGTTCGAACTCTACCAACCTGCAGAAAAGAACGACGTGGCCATCCTTGGCCTGATCCGTGGCGGCCAACGGCTGTACGGCACTCAGCGCAATGCCACGCTGGCCGAGGGCGACACGATCGTGATCGAGGCCCAACCCGAAGCGCTGGACGAGTTTCGCACGGCCCTGTCGCTCGATTTCACCAACCATCTCGACCAGAAGAACCTGACGGCCGAGGGCAACGGGTTGGCCATCGTCGAAGTCGTTGTTCCCGTCGGGGCCCGTATTGTCGGCAAGTCTGCGCGGAGTGTCGGGCTTGCCTTGCGGCAGAGGACAATCCTTTTGGGGATTTCCCGACAGGGGCGCAAGATCTTCAAGGAAGTCCGTCGGACGTTGGTGGAGCCGGGCGACATTCTGCTGTTGCTGACACCCGAAGGAGACGGAGAGGCGGTTGCCGACTGGCTGGGCACCTTGCCGCTCGCCGATCGCGGTCTGGCAGTTACCGATGCCAGCAAGGTATGGCTCGCGATCGGGATTTTCGCCGCCGCGGTCGCGATTGCATCCCTCGGCTTCCTGTATCTCCCCGTCGCCCTCGGGATTGTCGTCGTGGCCTATGTCCTGACCGGTATCCTGTCCCTGTCGGACCTCTATGATCATGTGGAATGGCCTGTCATCGTGCTTCTCGGATCAATGATACCGCTTGGCGCTGCATTGGATGATGTTGGGGGCACCGCTCTGATCGCCGGAACGCTGGTGAACCTGACCCAGGGATGGCCGGCGTGGGCGGTGCTGACGGTCTTGATGGTTGTCACGATGACGCTTTCGGACGTCTTGAACAACACCGCCACGGCCATTGTGGCGGCACCGGTGAGCATTCAGATGGCCCATAGCCTCGGGGCCAATCCGGACCCTTTCCTGATGGCCGTCGCCGTCGCTGCGTCCTGTGCGTTCCTGACCCCCATCGGTCACAAGAACAACACGCTGATCCTTGGGCCCGGCGGCTATGCCTTTGGTGACTACTGGCGGATGGGGCTGCCGCTGGAGATCCTGGTGATCGCAGTGTCCATTCCCATGATCCTTATCGTCTGGCCGATGTAATCGGCTGTCACTCCGGCACAGGACACGGCAGGGTGGTCTTTCATCCTGCGCCTGAGCAGACCGGCAGCCGCGCGCTGTCCTGATCGGCGGGGCCAACCGGACGGTTGTCTGCTAACACCGGGTGGTGGCCTGAGGTGGTGTGGCGCAATACTTTGATACCCGGACCAGGACAGACCGGCAGGCTATCGTCTTTGCCTTGCAGTACAGACAGAAGCCCGGCTCCGTCCGCCCGCCCTCGGTGATCCCGCCGGGCCGCCAAGCGAACCAGAGCGTCCAAGAACGAACCGGCGTTCAGCCTGAAAGCAAGGAATTGACGCAGATCGCCACGAGCGGTTCGGCTTCAATCGGCTTTGCTCTCGATCGTCTGATGCACAGCGGCGTCGCCAACCCGCCGATAGTTCACAAACGAATTGGCACTCATCACAACAAAAAAGGTTTCCATGTCCACCAGGACGAAGCCCTGTTCCAACAGGGCGCGGGCAAGGGCCGTGATATCGCCCTCGTACAGGCGGCGTCGGCCGAGCAGGGTGCGCATCAGCTTGACCGAAATCCGGTACCGGCCCTTTTCCTTGCCACCAAAGTCCTGATTGTAGAACGCCGCGAGCGTTTCGGCGACCTGAAGATATTGCTTGTCATACATCATGCCTTCATCTACCTAGCCAAATATTATTTGTCCATGGGCAAACTTTTATAACCATATATCCGGAACCCATCTGATGAACGAGCAAGACACATTGCCGTGGGATCTCACCGACGCCCTTCGTGCCGCGATCGAAGCGGAGGACGAAGCGCGCCTGGATGCGTTGTTGGACCCACTGCCGCCAAGCGAGGCCCTGCGGCTCATTCTCAATCTGGGTGTCGAGGTTCGCGGAGAGGCCTTTCGCGTCATGGCGGCGGACCTTGCAGCCGAACTCGTCGAGGAAGCCCCCAGTGAGCTTGCCGCTGACTTCATCGGGGCGATGGATGCCGAACGTGCGGCAGAGATCCTCGATGAACTTGGCTCGGATGTGCAGGCCGACGTCATCGGCGAGATGGACACCACCGCAGCCGACGCCGTGCTGGCAGAGATGGACGCCGCCAGTGCCGCCGATGTCAGACGGCTGGTCGAGTACGACGACGACACCGCCGGCGGCCTGATGTCGGCCGAAACCTTTTCGTTTGCCGCAGAAGCGACCGTGAAATCCGTGATACAGCGGATTGCAGACGACGAGGACGAGTTCGACCGATACCGCGCACAAAATCCTTATGTCGTGGGCCCCGACGGTCTTCTGATCGGCGTCGTGTCGTTGCGCGCACTGCTGTCGGCCCGGCGCACGACCCGCCTGGCACAGGTCATGACCTCGCCGATTTCGGTGCCGGTCGATGCCTCTCTCGACACGCTCGAAGAGATGTTCGACGAGCACCCGTTCCTGGCGTTTCCGGTCGTGGACCAGACCGAACGTCTTGCCGGCGTCGTCACGCGCTCGGCGGTCACCGATGCCTTGGCCGAACGGGCCGAGAGCCAGAGCCTGCGTCGACAGGGTGTGATCGGTGACGAACTGCGCTCCATGCCGCTTCGGATCCGGTCCGGACGGCGACTGGCGTGGCTGTCGGTCAACATCGTCCTCAACATCATCGCGGCAAGCGTCATCTCGGCCTACGAGGCGACTATCTCCGCAGTGATTGCCATCGCCGTGTTTCTGCCAATGGTGTCGGACATGTCCGGATGCTCGGGCAATCAGGCTGTCGGCGTCACAATGCGCGAACTCTCGTTGGGGCTCGTCCGCCCGGTGGATGTCTGGCGCGTGTGGTTGAAGGAGATCTCTGTCGGAGTCGTGAATGGCATCGCGCTCGGCATTCTGGTCGGGCTCGTTTGCTGGATCTGGAAAGGCAACGCCTGGCTAGGCCTGGTCATCGGGCTGGCGCTGGCGGTGAACACCATGATTGCGGTGTCGATCGGTGGCGTGGTGCCCCTCTTTCTCAAGAAGGTCGGTCAGGATCCGGCTGCGGCCAGCGGCCCCCTGCTGACCACCATCACCGACATGGCCGGGTTTTTCCTCGTCCTGTCCCTTGCAACCCTGATGATGCCAAAGCTGATCTGAAAGTATGGCCATGACAAAAAAGTCCCCTGAAAGCTCCCCCCCGAGACAGACCACGCAGAAACCGAACTCGAAAAAACCGCCGCTGATCATCGGCTGGCGAGAGTACGTGTCTCTCCCGGATCTCGGCCTGGTCGACTTCACGGCCAAGATCGATACGGGTGCCCGAACGACCGCCCTGCATGCGTCCGATATCGTCCGGTACAAGTCCGACGACGGGCAAGTCTGGGTCCAGTTCCGTCCGCCCGAACTTGGTCATGCGGCACCCGACCTGTGTCATGCCCGCGTGACGGATTTCCGGTCCGTCAAGAACAGTGGAGGCACCTCGGAGGAACGGTTTTTCATCCGGACGCGTCTCCACATCGGCGAACGCGCCTTTCTGATCGAGGCGTCGCTCAGCGACCGTGCGGAAATGAAATACCCAATGATCATAGGGAGAACCGCGCTTCGCGGTCACCGTCTTGTCGTTGATTGCAGCCACTCGTGGCTGACCAAACCCAAGTCATCCGTCGCTGTCAGATAGGAAAAAAGACAATGAAAATCGCAATGCTTTCCAAGAACCCCGACCTGTACTCTCACCGGCGCCTGAAGGAAGCCGCAGAAGCCAGGGGGCACGAATTGGACATCATCAATACAACGCGGTGCTACATGAACATCGCGTCGCGACGGCCCGAGATCTACTACAACGGAGAAAAGCTCCCTCATTATGACGCGGTCATCCCGCGCATCGGTGCCTCCGTCACCTTTTACGGCATGGCCGTCGTGCGCCAGTTCGAGATGATGGGCGTCTATTGCCTCAACGAAAGCATTGCCATCGGTCGGTCGCGGGACAAGCTGCGCTCGATGCAACTGATGGCGCGTGAGGGCATCGGCCTGCCTGTCACCACGTTCGCCTATGACCCCAAGCAGACCGACGAGGTCGTCAGGTTGGCGGGTGGCGCCCCGCTGGTGATCAAGCTGCTGGAAGGCACGCAGGGCATTGGCGTTGTGCTGGCGGATTCCGACCGGTCCGCGAAATCCGTCATCGAGGCGTTCCGGGGTGCCAAGATCAACATCATGGCGCAGGAGTTCATAAAGGAGGCCGGCGGCACCGACATCCGCGCCCTTGTGGTGGGCGGAAAGGTCGTGGCGGCGATGATGCGCAAGGGCGCCGAGGGTGATTTTCGCTCGAACCTGCACCGCGGCGGCTCGGCCACCCTGGCCAAGATCTCGCCCGAGGAGCGGTCCACCGCCGTGCGCGCGGCCAAGACCATGGGGCTCAACGTCTGCGGCGTCGACATGCTCCGGTCAAATCATGGCCCGGTCGTGATGGAGGTCAACTCCTCGCCCGGCCTGGAGGGTGTGGAGGCCGCAACCCAGAAGGACATCGCCGGTGCAATCATCGAATATATCGAGAAAAACGCCAGACCCGGCCGCACCAAGACCAAGGGAACCGGCTGAATCACATGCGTCAACCTTTTGAAATCGGGAAAGACAGAATTGCCAGCGGGTCCCGCAGGACGGTGGACATACCGGTGAGCGTCCTGTCGGATCATACGCCCGTGTCCATGTCGGCCCATGTGATCCATGGCCGACGGGACGGCCCGACGGTTTTCGTCACAGCCGGCATTCACGGGGACGAAGTGATCGGCGTCGAGATCGTGCGCCGGTTGCTGGCCCTGAAAGTCCTTGGTTCCCTCAAGGGTACCTTGATCGCGATTCCGATCGTGAACGCTTTCGGGTTCCTGAACCAATCCCGCTACCTGCCGGATCGCCGGGACCTCAACCGGTGCTTCCCCGGATCGGCAAAGGGATCGCTTGCCGCGCGATTGGCCGATCTGCTGGTGCGTGAAGTCATCCAGCGGAGCGATGTCGGCATCGACCTGCATTCGGCGGCCATTCACCGGACCAACCTGCCGCAGATCCGGATATCGGCGGGTGACGACGAGAGCCTGCGCCTCGCCAAGGTGTTCGGGGCTCCGGTGATCCTGCAATCGTCGCAACGCGACGGTTCGCTGCGCGCCGCTGCGGCTGACCTTGGCGTGAAGGTCCTGCTCTACGAAGCCGGCGAAGGGCTCCGGTTCGACGAATTCGCGGTGCGGGCGGGCGTCGCAGGGACACTGAGGATCTTGCATGACCTTGGCATGGTCAGCAGCCGCGGGGCGTCAAAGCCACGTGGTCAGGCGATGTTCCTGAAATCGAGCCGCTGGGTTCGGGCGCCGCAGGGCGGTCTGATACGCGTATTCCGGGATTCCGGCGATGTCGTGGTGGCCGGCGAGGTCCTGGGGGTTGTCTCGGATCCATTCGGGGAAAAGGAGCGGGAGGTCCTGGCGCCGATCGGTGGCATCATCATCGGTCGTGCCGTGATGCCGATCGTCAACGAGGGCGACGCCCTGTTCCATATCGCCCAGACGGCATCTGCCGCGGACGCCGAAGACAGGATGGAAGTGTTGAGGTCCGATCTTGAGGGCGATCCCATCTTTGACGAGGACGAGATCATCTGAGGGCGTCGACGACATGCGCCACCAAACTCGCACGCCAGCAGACGGGTTCCCTGCCGCGGGGGCGGCAACGGGTCTCACCCGACGCGCCCACACATTGGATCACGGCATCAGCCCGAAATCAGCGCCTTTTGAACCGTCTCATCCCAGCCAAGGTAAAACGCGTCCTCGTCGCGGATCACCGGACGCGCCATCACCTTGGGCTGGGCGGCAATCTGCGCCTCGGCCTCTGAGTTTTTCAACCAGTTGTTGAGCGCCCGGTAGTCATTCGACTTCCGATCCACCAACCGGTCTCCGAACTCCACGATCAGCTCCGCCAGTTCGGCCTCGCTCAGCGGTTCGGCCCGGACATCCCGGAAACTGACTTCCTTGCCCTCTGCCTCCAATGCCTTTCGGGCCTTCTGGCACAATGCACAGGTGCTCAGTCCATAGAGTATCATGTCGCTATCTCCTGTTGTGTCGTCAATGCGGGCTTGTCGTGCCCGAAGTCAGACAGCGGCAAAGATCCGATCCCGGAGGCCGTGCCAAAGTGCGCGCTGACGAAACCGCCGGCCATGCGTCCGTTCAGGGAACGGATGGATCCCGACGAACCGAAAATCCATATCGACACGGTCGGCACGGGCTCGCCGATCAACTCTGCGAGGATTCATCCTCGGAATTGCTGTCGTCGCCCTGGCTGATATCGGCGCCACCTTGCGGCGTGCCACGCCCGTGATCGCCTGTGGCGGCCGACACAATGCCTGTTGCGGGGATCATGATGCCCTGGTCCACCTTGAGATGCATATCCGTCTGCGGGAACGGGATCGAGATGCCGCGCGCGTCAAAGGCTTCCTTGACCGACCGGTTCAGGTCCCACAGCAATGTCCAATAGTCTTCGCTGCGGCTCCACGGCCGAACAATGAAATTGACCGAACTGTCCGCCAGCGCTCCGACCCGGATCACCGGCGCGGGGTCTTTCAACACGGCGGGATGGGCATTCACGACTTCTTCGAGGACGGTCTGCGCCTCTTCGATCGAGTCGTTGTAGCCAATGCCAAACACCATGTCGACGCGCCGCACCTCCGACGCCGTCGTGTTGGTGATGACGTCTCCCCAGACCTTCGAGTTCGGAATGACGATCACCTGGTTGTCCGGCGTCGTGACCGTGGTTGACACAACAGACACGGATCGCACCGTGCCCGAGGTGCCACCTGCGGTAATGTAGTCGCCCTCGTCAAACGGGCGATTGAACATGATCATCAGGCCGGCGGCCAGGTTGCCCAGCGTATCCTGCATGGCAAACGCAATGATGAAAGAGGCACCACCAACCACCGCGAACAGCGGCGAGATATCAACCCCAAGAGCGGACAGCGCGACCATCAGGCCGACGGCAATCGTCACCCAGTAGACAACCATCGCCAGAAAGGCCTGAAGCAGCTTGGACAGGTCGGGAACGCGGCTGAAGACGCGACGCGCGTAAACCCGGGCAACGCGCGCCACAAGGGTGAGGCCGGCAAGAACGACGAGGAGAACGATGGCGCCCTTGGCAACCTTCAGGCCGCCATCTGGCGAGACAATCCAGTTCGCGGACATCTTTGTCAGCGTGCGCCAATCTGCTCTCTGCTTCTCCTCGACGGCGATCGCGGTCCGATAGGTCCGAAAGGCGGCAACGGCTGCGGCGTCACCACCCTTTTTCTCCAGATTGTCGATCACGGCAGAATAGCGGGTAAAGCCCTGTCCTCGCAGGTCCGTCAACTCGACGATCTTGTCCAGGGCCTCTTCCTTTGGGTCTCCGTCACCGTTGCGTGACGCGATGGTTGCCTCGACGACAGCCTGCGTCTGTTGCTGAACAATCCCCTGCCAGGTATCCGCGAGGGCTGTCAGTTGCTCGACCGTCAGGGGCAAGAGCCTGAGTTGCAATTCCTCGAAATCCATACCGAGGTCGTCCAGACCGGCCGGAAACGCGGGGACTGCCGCTTCCTCTGCCGGGGCCTCGCTGGCGGACGCCGCCTCGGCAGGGACGGGAGCGGCCTCGTCTTGTGCCAACGCGGGCCCTGCCATCAGCCATACGGATGCAAAAACCGCAAACAGAGCGGCCCAGATCGCGCCCATTCCAAAAATACCAGGACGATTCTGCATCGTACCCTCCCCTTCTTGCTTTATCATTTTACGTCTTGAATGATCGCTCTCGGCAGACGTTCGGTTCTGTTGCTCTTATTCATGCGAAACCGCCTGACTTGTCCAGACGCCCCGCCCCCTTGGAACGTGTGTTCTTCGTGTACAGGGGGCTCCATCCGGTCGGCGCGCCCGTGACTCCACCCGGATGAACCCGGCTCGGTTGATCGTCTCGTTTTCTGCATTTCGTCGAGATAGCTCGCCCGACGAGCATTGCCAGACGCTTTCACGCGTTGCACTGCAATTTCCGTGATGCCCGCGACGGCCAGTTTCACCCTTGATCGGGAGACCGTTACGCGATGACCGTCGCGGCCTCAGAACATCCGGGGATCAATGTCGGACCGCACGGACATTGCCGTCGCTGCACATCTGACCATTTGGCGACCGCAGACCCTCCGTTCTGAGGGTTTCCGCAGTTGCACCGGCACTGATGTCGGCAAGCGCGAGGTCGGTTGCGCCTTGGTGGCCCTGCGCCCTGCGGACGGTTTTTCGCCATCCATTCGTTCCGGCGCGGGCGCCAGTTGTAGAAATGGGCGTGCGGATGACAGGATCACTCGGCCTGGGTGCGTGATTTTTGACCACGGCCGGCACCATTGGGCAACCTCGGCCCCACGAAGTCACCCTTGCGGCACTTTTCAAGAGACCGCCGATCGCCACGAACGCTGGCGCATCGCCGCCGCCCCTCGCGGTTCACAGGCTTGCACTGAAATCGCGCACCAGGACCGCCTGAAATGGCCCCTCCCCGTCGAGCATCGGGGCGGCGACCAGACCCGATCCGTCCCAAACGGCGGGGCTGGAAAGGCAGGTCGACCTGGGCAGCTTGGACGCGCGCCAGTCTGGCCGGTCCGCAAGCCCCAAGGTTCCGAGGCAGCGGATCGTCATCCCCGTCCTGACAGGCCCGACGATCCGCCAGCGGCCATCCCAGACGGCCCCTGCCGGCACCTGTGCCCCGACCACGGCCTCGGGTTCCCGCGAGATCCGCATCCCCGCCGCACCGGTCCGAATTAGACAGCCATGGAGGGTCATTCCGGCTCGCCGTGCGTCGGCATCGGCCATCAGGTGCACGACCTTCTCGGATCGAGGCGGATAGTCCGATCCGGACACCCATCGCAAGGCAGCGTTCAGGAACCGCCGCGCCACTTCGTCCGGCAGGTTGGCAAAGGCATCGGGCGCGATGATCAGGTCACCGGCCTGTTGCGTGACATGACGTTGGCAGAAATCCCGCAAGACAGCGTTCAAACCGGCCCGGGTGGAGCGCAGATTTGCGATGCTGTGGGCCAACGCGTCCTGCGTCAGACCCAACCCATCCAGCACTGCGAGCGCCTCGCGGACACGGACACGGGCGAAGCGGGGGTTCTGGTTTGACGGGTCATCGCACCAGCCAACGCCACTGGCACGCAGATGCTCGCGCAGCTCCTGCCGGGACAGATCCAGCATCGGGCGCACAAACCGACAATCTTCGCGATGGAACACCGGGCGCATCCCGGACAACCCGTCCAGCCCGGCGCCACGCGACAACCCCATGATCAGGCATTCGACATTGTCGTCGCGCGTGTGGCCCAGCAGGACAGTGTCCAGCCCGAGGCCCTCTGCCCAGTCACCCAACAGGCGATAGCGGGCGCGGCGCGCGGCGTCCTGGAGGTTTCCCTGCCCCTGCCAGTCGCGCCAGTTCAGTGTATCGTGTGTTGCCGCCAGTCCGGCCGAGAGCGCGGCAACCTCTGCCGCCTCTGCCCCTGCCTCGGGCCGAAGACCGTGATCGACTGTTGCAACGTGCAGCGTGATCCCATGGTCCCTGGCCCAGTCCGAGGTGAGCGTCAGCAATGCAGTGGAATCGCTGCCGCCAGACACGGCCAGCCCGATCCTGTTGGGCAACGGGCTCCCAAGCAGCCGCTCCAGCCCCGCGCCGAACCGGTCCGCAAGCGTCATTGCGCGACCGTCAGGCTCACTGGCAGGAAAGGCTGGCGCGGGATGCGCCGGCTTCGGTGGCTGCTGTACTGCCGGGAAACCGTGTCTGCACCTCGCCCAGGGTGATGCACGCCTCGTTGGTCTGCCCCAACCGGCCCAGGCTCTGACCAAGCCGCAACAGCGAGTCGGAAGCCATCGAGCCCTCGGGATCAGCGGAGAAGGCATTCAGGTAGGACCGCGCCGCCGGGGCAACCTCGCCCAGTTCGATCAGTGCGACGCCCCGATTGAAATGCGCCGGGGCTGTCAGCGGTCCGACCGGGTAGGCCTCGGCAAAGGCCGCAAAGAGCTCTTCGGCGGTGCGAAAGGACCCTTTGTCCAGCTCCTCCTTTGCCTTGTCGAAATCGGCCTGTTCCCCCATTGCCATCTGCGCGCCGTTGCCCGCGTTGGACGGCAGGGCCGCCGCCGGAGCCGTGGGCAGCGCGCCGCCACCGAGCGTCGGAGTATCCCCGAGGCTTGCTATATCGCAGGCAGCCTCCAGTTCGCACAGTCGGAATTCCAGATCACCAATCCGATTGGTCCCGTCCTTGACGATCCGGTCGATGCGGAATTCCAGCTCTTCGGACTTGGCCGTCAGCCGCTGCAATTCCGACTCGATCACGTTGACCCGGTCCAGCACCGAGGCAGACGGCACCAGCGTTGCCGCGCCGCCCGTGGTCGAAAGCTCCCGGTTGAGCTGTTGCAGTTCGACGTAAAGAACCGACAACTCCTGCCGGATGTCCGCCAGCGTCTGGCCGCGATCCTGGGCAAGACCTGCCCCGGGGATCGCCAGGCACAGGGTGACGGCAAGAACAGTCAGGCGCATCGCGATCCTCCTCAGCTGCCCAGACCGGCCTGCAGCAAGGTCACCGCGCGGCGGTTCTTGGCATAACAGGTCTCGTCCGAACAGACTTCAAGCGGACGCTCCTTGCCGTAGGTCACGCTCTTGAGGCGGCTTCCGGCCACGCCACGCGAAATCAGGTACTCCTGCGCCGCATTTGCCCGACGGGCACCAAGCGCAAGGTTGTATTCCCGCGTGCCTTGCTCGTCGGCATGGCCTTCGACGGTGGCGTTGTATGCGGTGTTTGTCGCCAGCCAGGCGGCCTGGCTGTCCAGGGTGGCGCGCGCCTCGGCCGTCAGCGAAGACTGGTCTACGGGGAACAGCACACGGTCACCCACAGCGGTCTGAAAATAGGACGCAGAGGTGGGATCGTTTGCGCTGCCGGGGACGATGCCGCCCGCGCCCGCACCGCCATTGGCACCGGAGCCATCATAGCCGTTGCTGCCGGATCCGTACTTGTCGGGGTTTGTACATGCGGAAACGGCCAGCGCCCCCACAAGAAGAACTGCCTTGATCACGAGGTGGGCCATATTTTCTGCTCCTGTCTGCCTCTGCCTTCTCCTAGCACCCTGCTTCGACCATGGGAACGCCCCGCTTGATCAAGCGAGGCGCAGGTGTGGGAATCCGCCCACGACCGGGATGCGGGCAGGCTTATACAAGGCGACGATGCCCCGTCGCCCCTGGTGTCCTGCCGCTTGCTGCCTCAAGGCAACAACGGCGACCACGCCGGGTCCGACGCCGGACCGGGTGTCGGCACGCGCTTGAGATTTCGCCCGGTGATATCCACCGAATACAATGCCGGTTGCCCCCCGGCGCCGGCGCTCTGCCGGGTGAACATGATTACCCGTCCATTCGGTGCCCAGCTGGGCCCCTCGTCGAGGAACGAGGCCGTCAGCAGGCGTTCTTCCGAGCCATCCGTGCGCATGACACCAATGTGGAACCTGCCCTGGTTCTGCTTGGTAAAGGCGATCAGGTCGCCGCGCGGCGACCAGACAGGCGTGCCATAACGGCCCTCGCCGAACGAGATCCGCCGCGCCTCGCCGCCGCGGGCCGACATGATATAGAGTTGCTGGGTGCCGGAACGGTCGCTTTCGAACACGATCTGGCTGCCGTCCGGCGCGTAGCTGGGGGCGGTCTCGATCGCTGGCGTGTTGGTCAGTTGTTGAGCCCGCCCACCGATCTGCTTGGTAAAGATGTCCGTATTGCCACCGCGGGCCTCCGAATAGACGATTGTCGCTCCGTCAGGCCCAAAGCGCGGCGCAAAGGTCATGGCGCCTTGCTGATCGGTCAGCTTCTGTTGCCGGACATCGCCGACGCGCATCATGTAGATCTCGGGGAAACCGGTTGCGTAGGAGGTATACAGCACCCGATCACCGGTGGGCGAAAAGCGCGGCGCCAGCACGATGGAGGAACTGTCTGTCAGATACTGTACGCCTGCACCATCGTAATCCATGATCGCGAGTCGCTTCTGACGATTGTTCTTGGGACCATCCTCGGACACGAACACAACGCGGCTGTCGAAATATCCACCTTCGCCGGTGATCCGAGCATAGACTTGGTCGGCGACCTTGTGCGCCAGGCGGCGCCAACTGCCTTGCGAGCCCCCCATCTGCAACCCTTCGCCCAGCGGGCCATTGGAATAGACGTCAAACAGGCGAAATTTCACGTTCACCCGCCCGTCACCGCTGACCGAGACCGCACCGGTGACCAGCGCCTGCGCGTTGATCGCCTTCCAGTCGGGATAGGACACCGGGGCATCGAAGCTGGTGATCCTGCTGATGTGGGCGTCCGCCGGAATCTCGCGGAACAGGCCAGTGCCCTGCAGGTCCGCCGCAATGACCCGCGTGATATCCGCCGCCAGCTTCGAAGCCTCGGAGGATTCCGGCAGGAATTGGGGGATCGCAAACGGCAACGGTTCGATCACACCTTCGGTGATCTCGATTCGAAGCGGCCCCTGCGCAAATGCGGGGGCCGCCGGCACGGCGATGGCCAGGGCCAGGGCGAGTGCGGAAACAAGCGAGCGCAGGAACATCATTTGATCCTCATTTTTTCGGGATTGAATACCATCTCGATCTCCCGCCATTGGGAGAATTTTTCTGCAGGCAGGTCGAAGCCACGCGAACCGCAGCGGATCACGGCGCGACGCGCGGCTTCATAGGCCTGCCGCGCGGCTGCATCACCGCCTCCGCTGTGCTCGATCATGCGAATGGCGCCTACGTCCGGCGTGCCATCCTCGTTCATCAGGACATAGACCGTGACGGTGGTCTGGAGCGCCTCGGTGCTGAGCGAGCCGACGTTCCAGCAGGCCTGAACGCCAATGCGCAATGCATCCTTTTCGCCCGATGTCAGCGGCGGGCCGGTTGGCGCCGTTCCATTGCCAGAAGGTGTCGAGGCCCCCGAAGCAACCGCCGCGGCGACCGCAGCCGCAATGGCATCTTCCGCAGCCGGGGGCGCAGGGCTTTCGGACGTCTCGGCGGGCTGGCTCGCCGGTGTCGGGGTCGGACGGCGCGGACGGCTGAGCGGGCGCGGCGTGCCTGTCGGTGCCAACGCGACAGCGGTTCCACCCGGCGCTTCGGTCGCCTCCGTGGCGATTTCGGTCGCGGCCTCTTCGGGCGCGGCCTCCTCGCGCGGGGGTGTCGGCGTGGGCACCTCGGCCGGGGTCGGATCAGGTTGCGGGGCTTCCTGAACCTCGTCGGCCACCGCAACGTCACGGTCCGGGCGCTCTGCCGGACGCGGCGCGACGCGCGGGGCGGCCTGCGGGGCCGGCGGGTTTTCGGGTGCCAGCACGGTCGAGGCGCCGTTGGGCACCTCGGGCTGGGTCGGCGCCACCGGGGCAACCGGCTGGACGTCCGCCTGCGGCGGCTCGAAGGCCTCTTCGACCTGCGGAGTCGCTTCCGGAGGGACGGGATCTGCAGCATCCGGCGCTTCGGGGGCATCGGGTGCAACTTCGGGCGCGGGCACATCGGGCGCTTCCGGTGGGGTTTCCGGCTCGGGTGCGGTGCGCGAGGTTGGTGCCTCGGTGACATCGGGCGCTGTGCTGCCGGCGGCCATCATCGCCGCGAACTGCTCGCCCGAGATCAGCGTGACGTCCGAAACGTCGAGCGGATCCGAGTGGTCGAACGAAAAAATCCCACCGACCAACATCCACAGGATCAACCCCAAATGGGCCGCACCGGAGATCTTTACTCCAGTGTTCATGTGAAGTCCGTTAACCATCTCCGCCGTCAAGCGTCGGGCCGCCGGTGTCGGTCACGAGACCGATGCTGGAGAATCCGCCTGCATTGAGCGCTCCCATGACCTGCATGACCCGTTCATAGGGGATGGAGCCGTCGGCCCGCAGAAACACCTTGTCGTCGGCACGTTCGGCGGCAACCGCCCGCAGTCGGTTGACCAGGTCGGCCTCGGGCGTTTCGGTGGTCATGATGACGACCCGTCCGTCGGCTGTCAGGCTGACGACAAGCGGCTCCTCCTGCTCGGACGGCATGGCATCGGCCGCGGTCTTGGGCAGTTCGACCGGGACGCCGACCGTCAGAAGCGGCGCAGCGACCATGAAGATAATCAGCAACACCAGCATGACGTCGACAAAGGGTGTGACGTTTATTTCGGACATTGCAACGGGGTGACGGTTGGCACGCCTGCGCCGCCGGGTTCCGCCCCCACCGCCCGATTTGATGACACCAGCGCCCATGGCTCAGGAATCCAGCTGACGCGAGAGGATCGTGGCAAACTCGTCGGCAAAGCTCTCGTAGCCGCCGATGATGCGATCACTGTCGGCGCTGAGCTTGTTGTAGAAGATCACCGCCGGGATCGCGGCGAGCAGGCCAAGCGCCGTTGCGACAAGCGCCTCGGAGATACCCGGCGCCACGACGGCAAGGTTGGTGTTCTGGGCGATGGCAATTTCCTCGAAGGCGTTCTTGATGCCCCAGACCGTGCCGAACAGGCCGACGAAGGGGGCCGTGGACCCGGTCGTCGCCAGGAATCCCAGCCCTCTGTTGAGGCTATCGGCCTCTTTCGCTATGGCCACGTCCATCGACCGGTCGATCCGGGCCTGCGCCCCGGCGATTAACCCGCCGTCTTCGCGGTGTGAGCGGCGCCACTCGATCATGCCGGCGGAAAAGATCCGTTCGGACGCGCTTGACGGTTCTGCGCCGACCTTGTCAAACAGTTCGTCCAGCGGCTCGCCAGACCAGAATTGCTCGTCGAAGGTTTCGGAATTGCGGCGAGTCAACCGGAAGGTGATGTGTTTCTGAATGATGATGGCCCAGCCCCAGAAGGAGGCAACCATCAGCAACAGCATCACGAGTTTCACGGTGAAGGTGGCGCGCGCAAAGAGTGCCCACAAGGAGAAGTCAATCTCCTGCGCCATGGGAAGGGTGGAGGGATCCATGCTGCCTGCTCGTTTTGTTTACCGCTCTTGCGGCGGTGTTGATTGGTGCAAACGTATCTTGTTTGAAGCGCAAATGCCAATACGAAGGCGCAAGGTCGGGCAGGAATCGGCCAATACGCTGCCCAAGGTGTGTGGTTTGGCGGGATCCCGCCGCACCGGCACTGGTCTGACAGGCAAAACGGGGGTGCTCCCGCCCCCTTTCAGACGACTAGCGTCGCCCGAATGGCGTTGGGCGTGGCCGCGCCTGCGGCGCGGAACTCCACCGAAGCACAACGTTCGAAACACCGCAGTCTGCCGATGCGGAGAGCGCGATCAGGCCCCCATGACCGCCCGTATCTCGGGCGACAGGCGCGTTGGCCGTCCGTCCAGGGTCATCGTCACGATGGTCACGCGGGCAGTGAACAGAACCTCGTCGCCGCGCAATACCCGCTGATCCATCACGAACCGGGCCCCGCGCACCTCACGAAGGGTGGTTTCGACCGTAAGCACATCGTCAAGATGTCCAGGCCGCAGGTAATCCGCCTCGACCCGACGCACGGCAAAGACAACACCGTGATCTTCCTTCAGGGAGGTCTGGTCGATTCCGATCTCGCGGACCCAGTCAGACCGCCCCCGCTCGATGAATTTCAGATAGTTCGCGTAGTAGACGATACCGGCCAGGTCCGTGTCTTCGTAGTAGACCCGGAAGGTGGATTTATATGCCATTTTTCAGTGCCTTGTGTGATCCACTCGCCATCTTGTAGACAGGAGGACGGCAAGCAACGACTGTAACCGAGTCATCGGCTACCACAGTCACGCCGACGGATGCCAGCCAACAAGCACTGGGCGGCATCAGCGACGTCGCGGGAACAGAGAACGCAGGAGAGAGCTCCTGCGCCAAACACGGCTCCCAACCGGCGGCTACCTGTCCAGCCACCGGGCCTTTGCCACCGCGCCCAGCCAAGATCACATCCGTCGCGCTCGCATTTCCATGGCGGCATCCTCCACGTCGATCAATGCTCGCACGACACGACATCGGCGCCTTCACGCCGCAAGGGATCATTGCGCGAAAGAGCATGACACCCACCCAGTCGACGAACTGCCGGTTGGCGCCTCGCGCCGCTTGAAACACACATCATCAGCGCCAGAGCCCCAGACTCCCAATCCGCAGATATTCGCGTCTGCACCGCTGTAACGCGCCGGGTCCCGGCTTTCGCGGCAGGTGAGGGGACTCACCTCCACGGCGCTCCGAGAAAGGACGGCACCATCCCCTCAAGGGCCGAATCCTGCACCTTCACCGGTGGGCGGCGATGCCTTTTTTCTTGCGCTTGTGGAAATTACTTGCCTATATGAAATCGTCGGCGCGTTGCAGGGAGGATTTGCGAACGCGCCACTTACCAATTATGGTCTGACCAAAGACCGATTCACCGCTTTGGTCGATACTGAGAATGGGAGATCTCTGAACATGAAGAAACTCTTTGGCGCACTTGCGACAACTGCGATGCTGATGACGACCGCGGCCTATGCCGACGGCGTGACGCTCGGCCTGTCGGTCGACCAACTTTTCGAGAGCCGGGTTGCCGTGAACAACGGTATCAAGGCCGGCGCGGCTGATCGCGGCTACGAGGTCATTGAAGTTGTGGCCGATGGTGACGCCCAGCAACAGAATGCCCAGATCCAGTCGCTGATCACTCAGGAAGTGGACGCGATCCTGGTGTGCGCCGTTGACCAGAATACCATCGAACGCGCCCTGATGGCCGCCAAGAAGGCCGGCATCCCCGTTGTCGCCTACGACCGCGATTTGCCTGACAGCCGCGTCGTGCAGGCTTTCGTCGGACCAGATTCGACATTCGACGGCAAGGAGGCAGGGCTCTACACGGCCAAGGCACTTGACGGTGTCGATGGCGAGATCGTCATCGTCGAGCTGATCGGCGCCCTGAACGACCAGAACGGAATCGACCGCTCAAAGGGCTTCCGCGAAGGCATCGCCTCGCTCAAGAACGTGAAGTTGATCGAGGTCCCGACCGACTGGGACAGCGCCCGCGCACTGGCCGGTACGCAGAACGCCTTCCAGGCCAATCCGGACATCAAGGCCGTCTTTGCGGCAACCGACACCCACATCCCGGGCGTCGAGACCGTTCTGGCCGACCTCGACAAGATCATCCCGCAGGGTGAACCCGGCCACGTGGTCGTGACCGGTGTGAACGGCTCCAACGACGGCTACCAGGCTGTCGTCAAAGGTGTGGCAGACGGCTTTGTCGTCATGGGCACCGACGCGACCGGCCGCAAGGCCGTGGACCTGGTTGCCGATATCCTCGATGGCAAAAAAGTCGAGCGGGTCAACGTGATCCCCGGCGACTTTTATACGACCGCTGACGTCGAAGCGAACAAGGACAAGATCTGGGGCGCCAACTGAGCCTGCCCCATCGATCATCGCGGCGCACCGTTCAGGGTGCGCCGCTCCCCGGAACCTTGGGGCATACATGACTCATGCTTAAATCCACCGTGGCATCGCTGAAGACTTACCCAGCCATCCCGATCATCGTGGCTCTTGCGGTCGCCTTCTCGCTGCTTTCGCCGTATTTCATGACCGGCGGAAACTTCGAGGCCATGATGGGCGCCAACGCGGTCGTCCTGATCGCAGCGATCGGCATGACCTTCGTCTTTCTGATTGGCGGCATCGACCTGTCCATTTCCACCGTCATCAGCGCCAGCGCGGTGATTTCGGGCATCGTCATGGCCCAGACCGACAGCGTGCCGCTGGGGGTGCTGACGGCAATCGTCGTGGGCACGGGGTTTGGCGCGGTCAACGGCCTGTTGATCGGCTATTTCAAACTGACCCCCTTCATCACCACGATGGCGACCCAGTTGATCGCCCGGGGGATCGCCTTCGTGCTGAGCCACGGCATCGCCGTGAAGGGCACGCCCTACTGGGTGCTCGACTTCGGCTTCATGAGCTGGTTTCGCATCCCGGCGGTGACGATCGTCGGCCTCGTGCTGGTCGGGCTCTCTGTCTTTGCCCTGTCGATGACGACCTGGGGACGGCAGGTGATGCTGGTCGGCTCCAATCCGAATTCCGCCCGATACTCTGGCATCAACGTGCCTTTCATCGAATTCACCGTCTATCTGGTTGCCGGCGTGCTGGCCGGCATTGCGGGCTTCATCTCCATCGCCAACCTCGGCAATGCGATCCCCGGCGTCGGCGACACGCTGTTGTTGATGATCATCGGCGCGGTTGTGCTTGGCGGCACGGCGATGACCGGCGGCGAAGGCTCGATCGAACGCACGGTGCTGGGTGTCATGCTGCTGGCGATCCTGATCAACGGGCTGAACCTTGTCGGCATCCCGTTCTACGACCAACTCATCATCCAGGGCATCCTGATCTTCTTCGGCACCTGGCTGGCGATGAAGTTCAGCGGGCAGAGGAGCCAATGATGTTGGACGCGGCTCAAACAGACGCTGACACCAAACCGGTCCTGGCGGTGCGCAACCTGTCAAAGGCCTTTGCCGGCAAGACCGTTGTCGATGACGTCTCGTTCGACATCTTCCCGGGAGAGGTCATCGGGCTGGTGGGCGAAAACGGCGCTGGCAAGTCCACCACCAAGAACATGCTCTGCGGGTTGCTGAAACCGACCGCTGGCGAGATCCTTGTTGACGGCGATGTGGTCCCTCACATCGACGGACCGGAACACGGCATTTCGGCGGTGCATCAGGAACTGTCGCTGTTCGGCACCCTGAGCGTGGCCGAGAACATGTGCATCACCGACCTTCCCGGAACGCCGGCTCGGATCAACTGGAAGGAAGCCGACCGGATCGCCAAGGCGCAGCTGGAGTTTCTGGGAATCGAGATCGACACCCAGGCGACGATCGAAAGCCTCGGCGCCGGGCGCCAGCAGGTGGTGGAGATCGCCAAGGCCCTGCTGCATGCCGACCGGGTGCTGATCCTCGACGAGCCGACGACCTCGCTGACAGCGGTGGAGCGCGAGAAACTGTTCGCGATCATCGACAAGCTCAAGGCGCGCGGTGTCGCGATCATCTTCATTTCGCACTTCATGGAAGAGATCTACCGCGTCTGCGACAAGTTCATCGTTCTGCGGGATGGCAAGCAGGTGGGCGGCGGATATCTGGCCCAGGTGCCCCAGCGCCAGTTGGAAGAAATGATGGTCGGCCGCACCATCGAGGACAGCAAGATCGATCTTTCGCCGCCCGGCACCAAGGAAGCCCTGCGGATGGAGGGCCTGACGGCCGTGGACTTCGACGGCGTCGACTTCATGGTCAACAAGGGGGAAATCCTCGGGATTTCGGGCCTGATGGGCGCGGGGCGAACCGAAATCGCCGAAGCCATCTTTGGGCTGCGCCCCGCAGCGGGCAAGGTTTTCGTCAACGGGGAACTGGTTTCGCCCGTGACCGTGAAGGCGATGAAGGCGCGCAGCGTCTGCTACGTGCCGGAAGACCGGCGCACAAACGGGCTGTTCCTGAACCGCCCAGTGCGCGAAAACCTCTCTGCTGCGGCCATTCTGAACTATGTCAAACGCGCCCTGAAGGGCATTGGCTTCAAGGGTGAAAAGGGCAAGGCGCAAGATGTGGTGGACGAGATGAATATCTCTGTCCCCCATATCGAGAACCGGGCCAGCGACCTGTCGGGCGGCAATCAGCAGAAGGTTCTGCTGGGGCGCTGGTTATCGATGGCCCCCGAGATCTTCATCTTTGACGAACCGACCAAGGGCGTCGACATCGGCGCCAAGTTCGACATTCACAACACCATCGCAGAGCTCGCGCGCAACGGACGGGCCGTGATCATCGTGTCATCCGACCTGCCGGAACTGCTCAACACGACCCACCGCATCCTGGTGATGCGCAAGGGGCACATTGTTGGCCAGTTCCAGCGCGAGGAATTTGATTCAGTCAAGATCATCTCGCTGGCGGCAAGCGCCGGAGAGGGGGGAAACGGACATGGGTGAGACCATCCGAAACATCTTTGCCCGCCAGAAATGGATGGCCATTGCGGTGGCGACCATCGTGCTCGCAGGGCTCCTGACGGCTGTATCGCCGGTGTTCCTGACGCTGTCGAACATGCAGTCGATCCTGGTGCAAAGCTCTGTCACCGCGATCATGGCCATCGGCATGACCTTCATCATCCTGACCGCTGGCATCGATATCTCGGTGGGGGCGATCCTGTTCTTTACCTCGGCGCTGTTTGCGCAGCTGATGATCGACACCGAAAGCTATCTGCTGGCGTTCAGCGCGGCGATGGCCTGTGCGACTTTTCTTGGAGCGCTCAACGGTGTTCTGGTGGTGAAGTTCAAGATTTCACCGCTCATCACCACCCTTGCGACCTATTCCATATACCGTGGCGCGGCGATCCATCTGACGGGCGCGCAAAACATCCCCGTTCCGCGCGAAATGGGATTTCTGGGCAATGGCAAACTGGCCGGCGTACCTGTCCCGATCATCATCATGATCGTGATTTTCATCATCGGTGTCTACGCCCTCACCCGCACCCGGTTCGGAGTCTACACGCGCGCCATCGGCAACTCCGCCCGCTCCGCGCAGGAATCCAACCTGCCGGTGAACCGCGTCACCATCGCCGTCTACGCCGTCAGCGGCTTCGTCACCGGGATTGCCGCGCTGATCCTTCTGGCGCGCGTCGGTGGGCTGCAATCAGGCATCGGCATCGGCATCGAATTCACCGTGATCGCAGCCGTGATCCTGGGTGGCACCAAGCTGACCGGCGGGTCCGGCACCGTGACAGGGTCGGTCATCGGTGCGGTGTTCCTCGTCCTGATCGACAACGGGCTGAACCTGATGAACGCGTCTCCCTACATCTACGACATCGTGCGCGGCTCGGTCCTGTTGGCCGCCGTGGCCGTCGACCGCATCTCTGCCGTCCGCCAGCAGAAGGCCGTGGAGGCACAACGCGCGGCCCGCATCCAGGGGGCGGCAGTCGCAGGATAGGCCGGGACAGAAATTCCGAACACGGGCGCGCAAGCAAACCTTGGCGCGCGACATCCAAAGGACAGGAGGCCAGGATGGACTATTATCGCTGCTTCATCGACAACGAGTGGATCGACAGCTCTTCCGGGAAACGGTTCGAGGTCGAAGATCCGGCCACGGGCGAGGTCTGGGCCGAGATGCCCGATTGCACGGTGGACGATGCGCAGGCCGCGCTTGAATCCTCCTACAAGGCGCAGAAAACCTGGGCGTTGTTGCCGGCGCATGAACGGGCCAACCACCTCTACGCAATCTGCGAAGCGTTAAAGGCACAGAAGGATCATTTCGCCCGCCTGCTGGTGCGCGAACAGGGCAAGACGCTGGCCGAAGCCGAGTTCGAGGTCGACGATACCGTCCGCTACATGGCCTATGCCGCCGAGGCGGCCCGGCGGTTGCGCGGTGATATCTTCCCCGCCGATGCCCCCAACGAGCAATTGTTCATCTACAAGGTGCCCTACGGGGTGACCATTGGCCTGTGCGCCTACAATTACCCGCTCGCCCTGATCGGTCGCAAGCTTGGCCCCGCGCTCGCGACCGGCAACACCATGATCATCAAGCCGAACGAGGTCACGCCGGTGACAGCGTCGGAATTCTGCAAGCTGGTGCTCAAGGCAGGCCTGCCCAAGGGCGTTGTCAACATGCTCTCTGGCACCGGCGTCGAGATGGCCTCGAAGCTGGTCACCAGCCCGATGACGCGGCTGGTTTCTGTCACCGGGTCGATCCGCGGTGGCCAGGCAATCGCAAGATCGGCCTCCGAGAACCTCGCAGCCCTTGTTCTGGAACTCGGTGGAAACGCCCCGTTCATCGTGCTCAAGGACGCCGACATCGACGCCGCAGCCGAGGCGGCAGTGATCGCGCGATATGCCAATTGCGGCCAGGTGTGCATCTGTGCGGAATCCGTTCTGGTCGAGGACAGCGTGGCCGACGAATTCACCTCGAAAGTGCTCAAGCGGGCCGCCGAAGTGCATCCCGGCAACCCGATGACCAATGCCGGCATGGGGCCGCTGACCACTGCTGCTGCGCGTGACCGGTCCGAGCGGTTGGTGGCCGAGTCCGTTGCCGCAGGTTGCGAGATCGCCCTTGGCGGCAACCGCCCACAGGGCGCGGAGTTCGAAACGGGCAACTGGTACGAGCCCACCGTCCTGCTGAACGCCACCCCGCAGACACCTTGCGTGCGCGAAGAAACCTTTGGGCCCGTCCTGCCCATCGTGCGGATCAGCGGTTACGAAGAAGCGTTGTCGATCTCGAATGCCCGCGATGATGGGCTATCGGCCTATCTGTGGACCCGGAATCCGTCCATCCAGATGGACGCGATCCAGCGCATGGAGACCGGCACGATCTTCATGAACAAGGGTATCGTCGGCTACATTCAGGGTTACCACAATGGCCACAAGCTGTCGGGGCTTGGCGGAGAGGACGGGGTGCACGGGATCGAGTGCTTCCTGCAAAAACGTACCGTCTACATGAAGTACTGATCGACTATGCGGCGCGCCATCCGGGGCGGTGACGGCCCGGATGACGTTCAACGGGAGGAACGGCGATGGCGAACGACACCTATGTCCTGAGATCTGGCGACGACGGGGTGCTGACCCCTGAACAGCAGCCGGCCCTGGCGATGAAGGACATCGACGGGATGAACTTCTCCTATGGCGTCCACGTGGACTTGCCCGAGGCAGGGGTCAACTTCGCCCGCGGCGTCGTTCCGCCGGGCAAGGAAGTGCCAGCCCACGCCGGGCCCAACCTGTATGCCGTCTGCGTGCTGTCGGGCTCCGGCCAGTTGACACTCTATGACAATGCGCAGCTCGCCACGGCCCAGTTGCCGTTCTCACCAGGTACGCTGATCGTCTTTCCCGCCGGTGCACAGCACGGCTGGATCAACGACAGCGACGAGGAGTTCGCCTGGTTCGGCGTGGATCTGCCCGGCAGGGCAGAATGAGTTGCTGCGGGGGCCGTTCCGGGAACGCAGGCCATCGCACCAAACGATTTGACGCAGCACAGACTCGTATGACCTGAAAGAGGGCGGGCGGACCGCCTGTCGTTCGGTGGAGGCACCGACTTCGGGAATGTACCAACGCCGACCCATCGGGGCCGGCGTTGGTATTTGTGGCCAGTGGAAGACGGCCGAATGGGACGCCCCCCCGACACCGCAGGAGTGTGACTCCCGGAGACAGGATGCCCACAGAAACGGTCTGAAGATCTGAGCGTCGCGGAGTAGAATTCCGCAGTCTGACACCTGAGGCGGATGAGCGGAGGGTGGGGAGATGTAGCCTGTGGACTTGTACAACCATTTGGCTTTGTTTCACAAATCAGGTGAGGGATTCACTGCCTGAATCCAACATTATAACTCGAGTGCATGAGCAGTTGAGCCCCTGCGACGTACAAGACCACGAACTGGTCGGCTTGCAATGAGGCGCTGAAGCAGCGCGGATCGTTGACGATCCGCTGGCATGATGCATCAAGATGAAAGAAATTCCTTTGTGCATACGCGACACCTGACCCTGAAAGCTGGTCAATGATTGCGATTGATCCGGTTTCAGATCCATCCTGCCGCTCCGTTTTTCGGCCCCGGCATGACGACATACGGGGACATGCAGGATCCGGCATCGTCAGACCAGCGCAGGATTGCTGCTTGCATGCGGTTGCGAGCGCCGCTCGGGCCGCTCGTTGTACTGGAACGACAAATGGCCCAGGCGAACCGCGCAATTGCCCCTCCAATCGACACTTACGGCTCTGAGTGGAACATGACGGAACGCGGCGCCGTGCTGGAGACCGTGGACACAATGCTTCGGCAAGCGCTCCAAAGCTATTCAGAGGCTGGTCAGAGAGAGAACAAAGCTCCGGACTCGCGCCTCTTTGGGAACCAGCCCCGGGGCAAGAATTGATCCGGCGTCCAACGGAGATTTCGTGCAAATTGAGAGGCGTCAGAGGCTATCAACGAAACTGAGGACCTCGGTCCGTCGCCAACGTGAGGAGCATCCGATTTTTATCGGGCGAGGCAATCTGCCAGACTGAATGTCTCGAAAACGCTTGCTCTTGATCGGCGTTGTTGCAGAACTCTCACCGTGAAGGATTCCCTTCGCGAATCCATGCGGTTAGACGGGCGGCATGAGCAAGCCCAAGCCCGCCCGCTACCGCACGACGAACTGGTCCACCTACAACGATGCGCTC
>CANLZY010000024.1 GCA_947495685.1 uncultured Tropicimonas sp. | reverse complement strand
TCAGCCACAGGGACGCCTCCCTCTGCCTGACGCAGGACGCCCATAATCTGGGCCTCGTTGAAACGTGATTTCTTCATAGGAATCTCCTCGATCATCCTGCCGAGAAAATTCTACTTCCGCATCCCCTCACTTTCGGGGGTGATTACCCCTTGTCCCCTCAATCCGGGGCATGCCTTGCCCCGCAATCGCTTCAACCTGCTGTAGTTCTAAGACAATCCCGTCAGGCTTGGGTCTCTCGCTCGCCCTCCAAGGTCTTCCGCGTCCTTGTCATAGGAGCGAACCACTTCATTGGGGGAGGCTCACCCGGTCAGCAAATCGAGTTCTGCGGTTTCAAGAAAATCGTAGACGGATTCGTTGGCGAGCATTCTGAGCTCTGCCAATGTTGGGTCCGCTCCGGGTGTGATTGGATAGGATGTAACGTTTGGTTCATCTACCTTTCCCAAGAATAGACCGAATTCCACTTCCGGATACATCGGGGCGACTTCGGCAAGCTGATCCGTGATTGCGCCATCGTTCGTTGACGGGTCGGCGAGAAAAACCGTGTCGAAACCGCGACGTACAATTTGCTCAATCAGTCTCTCGAAGGTGGAAGCCTGAACCAGTTCAATTTGTTCAACGGTCTGGCCAGTTTGGCCTTCCCAGCGAGCAACACCGTTTGAGGTACCCTCGCTCGGTCCCTGATCAAGGATTCCTCCGAGGCCGTAGATCACAAACGGAGAAAGACTCTGATCAACGGTGGAATCGAGAAAGTAAAATTTCTCAATCCCTTGGAGCGTCAGCTTTGCTCCGTTGGAGAATTTCAACACGGCATCGCCATTCACGATCTTTGTGGTGTAGTCGGCATCACGAAGTACCAACCTGTCCTTTCCAGGTGCGAAGTCCGATATGACGTCCCGATCAGACTTGTTGAATGCATCAAAAACGAAAGTGTCCTCGCCCCGGCCACCTTCCAATTGGTCCACCCCCTTGCCGCCACTGAGCACGTCGGAACCGTTGCCCGCTCTCAGGATGTCGGCTCCAGCCCCCCCGCTCAGCCAATCATCGCCACCTTTCCCTTCGAGGTGGTCATTTCCGTCGCGGCCTTCGAGACGATTGTCCTCGCCGTTCCCCTTGATCTCGTCGGCGGCCTTCGTGCCACGGACGTTCTCGATGGAAACAAGCTTGTCCCATCCGTCACCCGTTTTCTGGAAGCCGCTCTTGGAAAGCGAGACCGTCACTCCGGTTTTTGCTGAGTACATGACCCAGTCACGCCCGGAGCCGCCATCCAGAATGTCACGCCCCGCGCCGCCACTCAGGGTGTCCGCTCCTGCCAACCCAATGAGGTGATCGTTGCCCGCGCCGCCGGACAAGGAATTCCAAAGTGCGTTTCCCCTGAGAACGTCGTCACCGCTGCCAGCGATCAGGTTTTCAATGTCGACGATCTTGTCGCGACCGTGGCCCTCGATATTCTGATAACCGAGCTTGTTGAGGGACACCGAAATCGCTTCTGTCCCGTAATACACGGCGGTGTCAAAGCCATCGTATCCGCCGTCCAGGATGTCCTTGCCGGATCCCCCTTCCAGCATATCGTTGCCCGTGCCACCCAACAGGTGGTCAGCTCCGTTCTGGCCTTTGAGGGTATCGTTGCCTGCCTCTCCTTCGATGACATCATTGCCGCCAAGGCCCTTCAGGACGTCAGCGCCCGTGAACCCACGCATGTAGTCAGCGTTTCCGGTGCCAATCAGCGTGTCATCCGATGCCGTTCCAATGATCGTGTTCATCGGATTGTTCCCTTCCAGCAATCAGCCAGTTCATCCCGAAGCGCCGAACGGCTGGCAATCCACGCTCCCGAGATCTGGCTCGTGCGTTGTTGAACTCGCGCTCCCGATCCAGAAGCCTGATGAAATCTGAGCCCATGCTACCGCAAGTTTTGCAACTGTGGCTAGTCGCTCGCCAACGCCAGAGGTCATACGATACCTCGTGGAGCAAAGGTCAGGCGGACCGGCAAGAGAGGGTCTGGAAGATCCAACTCGCCCTACGAAAGGGGAATGGCGATGACTGTCCTTTGCCCCTCAGTTTCCTTTTCGAAAAACTGGCCGGCGATCCACCGGCATTTTTCTCTCCGCGCGCGCTGTGCCGCTCCCCCATACCGCCCCGTCGTGTAAGACCCTGACGCCGGAAAGGCCAAAGGGCGCCCCGTTCAACAGACTTCCCAGATAGTGCCCGAAGCTCACAAAACAGCCAAGAGTGGTGGGCCCGGACAAGACTGGAAGTCGTCCCTCCGACAACCGGACGACGGAACGATGATGTTCCGAAGAGCTGGGCCGGCCTCTACGTCCATCCAACAGACCATGGTCATATGGCAGGGCCTGAGTGAGTCAGATTGACTCGCCATTGGGGTCGGATCTTGCCTTTGGGAGGGTGCATTTCTCATGCTCCTAGATGGTACTGGCAGACCAGGACCGTTCCCAGGCTCACCGGCCACGCCCGCACATCGACACCGGATCAGACGGCGTCTCTGGAGGCCCAGAAGGACGCCCTGCATGTCCTCGGTTGTGATCGGACCTAGGGAGAGCAGGTGTCCTCCGTCGCAATCAGAGACGCTCTCAACGGCGCCCTGAACTTCGCGAGCGACGGCGATACGCATGTCGTCACCAAGCTCGACAGGGTGGCATGCTCTGTTCGCCGCCGCGGAGAGATCGTCGAGGCCCTTGAAGCCGACAACGTCGGTCTGCGCATCCTGGACCTTGGCTTGGATACACCGACACCTTGACGCTGCAATCCTCTTACCGGCACGACGTTCCCAAAGTTGTTGGGGTGCAAGTCGGTCGCCGGCACCTGTTTGGCAAGGCACCCAAGGCGCCATTCGCCTCATCGCGAACCACGGGGTCGAAGGAGACGCCCACTCGGGTCCAACCGATCGGCACCTCTTTCACATCAGGGGTATCGGCCAGCAGCCGAACCTCCGACAAGTGCATTTGATCCAGACGGAGTTCTTCGATCAGGTGTTGGAAGCGGGACACATCGTCCGTCCAGCTGATCTCGGAGAGAATATCGCGCCTCGTGGTGTCGATCTGCTGAGATTTCCGGCAGGGACGCGGCTATTCTTGGGCGACGAGGCGAACATCGAACTGACCGGCCTGCGAAATCCGTGTCACCAGATTGACAAGTTTCAACCGGGGCTGGTCCCTCACTGCAAGGAGGCCACCCCAGTCGGCGTCGTTCAAAAGGCAGGTGTCATGGCTATCGCTCTGTGTCGGGCGACGATGAAGCCCAGTGACCGAATCAAGGTCGACTAGCCGCCCGAACTGCATAGGACATTGGTTACCGCACGCCGATCACTGAGCAACCTTGAAGCCATGAAGGAAGAGGACATTCTGACCAACACCTTCATATATCCGCAAGGTCGGATATGCAGACATTCCGAGTGCAGGGGCATCATATGCATCAAGACGCTGTGCGATGTGAATGGGGTCGCCGTTTTTACCAGAAGAACGCGCAGGCCTTGGGTCAGGACACATCACCAGAACACGACGGTAACCGCGAGAGCGATTGCGGATGGGAAGACCTTCGGACATCTGTTTTGGCGCACTGCCACTCGTCGCCCTTCCTTCAGGCCATCAAGCCTGCACACGACAAGATAGCGTCGCTTGTCGTGTTCTTTCGGTGATTCCTGAGCAGGATGCATTGTCAAGTTCCCCGATCCGCCAGCAGCCATCGGGCAGCCGGACATGAGCTGAACATGACCGCCGCTCCTTTGTGGTCACTGACCCGCCTACGGTGACGAAGACCCGTATCGGGCGTCCATCGCGGCCGATGGCACCACGGAATTTGATGTTCATACCACCCTTGGTTCGCCCTACCAGACGTCCAAATCTCCTATTTTGGCGCCCAGACTGCTTGTGACGACCGATTTTCGGCAGGCGCATCACACCACATCACCCCATGGCGATTGACGGAGATAACTCCACTCAGAACAATCATGCCATAGACACGCGGCCGCGTGCGATTTCGGAAAGGACGGGCGCAAACGCTCCATCTGTTCATCGTTTAACCAGAGAACATCACCGATAGCACACCTTCCAGGAGGTGCCGTGAATCATGCCACAAGATCTAAATCAATGGGTCCTGACCCTAGTGACCGTTGTCGGAAACGTGGTTTCGGGCCATCGCTGTGCCGCAATCGCCCGAGTGTTGCGGCCTACACGGGGATGAAGTCGGAGGCGCCCAGATCGCTGACGTCGATGTTGTCGATCATGAGGAGATCTGCGCCATTGGACCGCAACTCGACCAACGTCTGCCCATCAACCTCCCGGACACGCAGCTGGGAAAACTTCAGCCCGCCGGCCAGGCCGATCCGGTCAATCCCGTCCTCGAAATCGAGCACCCTGTCGACCCCGGTCCCGACGCTGATCACGAAGGTGTCGGCATCCGTGCCGCCACGCAGCGTATCCTTTCCGCCGCCTCCGATCATCCGGTCGCTTCCGTCGCCGCCAACGAGCGTATCCTTGCCCTTGCCGCCATACAGCCAATCGCCATCGTTCTCGCCATATAGCGTGTCGTCACCCTTGCCGCCGAACAGCTTGTCGTAGCCATCGCCGCCCCGGAGCGTGTCGTTGCCAGCCTCGCCTTCGAGCCTGTCGTTGCGGTCATGGCTGCGCAATTCGTCGTTGCCCTTGCCGCCCTTGAGGGTGTCGGCGCCATTGTCCACGCTCAAATAGTCGTCGCCTGCCCCGAGCTTGACAAAGACCTTTTCAAAGGAGGTCCAGTTCACCGAGCGCGCCGACGTGGCGAGACTTGCCCCGACATAGGCGTAGCCATTGAGCGATCCATCGACCCAGATGCGCTCGACGGCGTCGCTCCAGTCGATGTTCAGCTTGTCAAAGCCGTCCTGACCATTGAAGCGGTCAATGCCGCCGACCGTGTACACAGTGTCGTTTCCCGGCCCGGTCTCTACCTCGTCGTTGAACTGGCCAAGGTCGCGGAACAGATCCTTGCCCTTTGTCAGGACAAGATCGACCTGCTCTATGTTGGCCACCTTGCTGCCATCGAACAGACGCGTCCCGACATCGGACGAGAGGAGCTTCATATCAACTTCGAGCCGCTTGGAGCGGTTGGAAAAGTTGTCCTCCCAGGTGTCCACACCGTCGCCGCCATCGATCAGGTCGCGGCTGTTGCTGAACCCCTGGATCCTGTCGTCGCCGGAACCGGTCGTGACATCGAGCCTCTCCATGCCGTCGAACTGGACGCTCCGCGTGGCCGCGCTGAAGCCCGCCCCGGCATAGGCATATTGAGAGGATGGACCCCAAACGGTCACGTTTTCGGTCGAATCGCCCCATTTGATCCGCAGCAGGTCATAGCCTTCGCCGCCGTTGATATAGTCCCGCCCGCCGGTGGTGCTGATATCATCGTTGCCGCCAAGCCCGTAGATCGTGTCGTCATAGTTGCCGTAGCCCTTGAACACGTCGTTCCGCTCGGTCAGGTCCAGATTGACCCGCTCTATGTTCTTGACCAACGTGCCGTCCCAGAACTGCTGACCGCCCGGCCCGGAGATCTGGCTCATCTTCATTTTCAACAAGCCGTCGATATCCCGAAAATCGTCAGTCCAAAGATCGACACCCTTGCCACCGTTGATGATGTCCCAGGCGTTGGTGAAGCCCTGGATCGAGTCGTCCCCGGATCCGGACCAAACCTGCAAATGCTCGATCCCGTCGAACTGCGCGCGCCGCGCGGCCGCGCTGTAGGACCCGCCGACATAGCCATATTGAGAGGACGACCCCCAGATCGTCGCGTTGTCGGTTTCGTCGTGCCAGTTGATGAAGATCCGGTCGTCGCCAGCGCCACCGTTGATGTAGTCGCGCCCATTGCTGGTGCCTAGGTTGTCATCGCCGCCGGACCCGTAGACCACGTCGTCATATTCCCCGTAGTCCCGGAAGGTGTCATTCCCCTGGCCAAGGGTCAGGCTGACCCGCTCGATACCAGTGATCTGGCTCTTCCAGGCGCCCGAAAGGGTGTTGTTCTGCAACCGAAGCTCGATCGGGCCTGTCGAGTCCGAGAACGAGTCGATCCACAGATCGTCGCCGGCCCCCCCGTTGATCTTGTCCCAGGCGTTGTAGAAGCCCTGAATCGAGTCATCGCCAGACCCTGCGCTGGCCTCGACGTGTTCCATTCCGTCGAATTGGACCCGTCGCGTCGCCTCGCTGTAGGAATTCCCGACATAGGCATACTGGCTGCTGGAGCCCCAGATGGTGGCGCCATCCCGGTCGGTATGCCAGTCGATGACAATCGTGTCGTCGCCTTCGCCACCATTCAGATAGTCACGCCCGTGGGTCGAGGTCATCCGGTCATCGCCAGCCAGACCATAGACGGTGTCGTCATACCCGGTGCCATCGTACCGGACAGTGCTCGAATCCGTGAAGGTGTCGTTGTTCGGCGACAGGTCGAGTTGAGCACGCTCCACGTTTCGCACCTGGGTCCCATCTGGCAGTTGCAGCCCCCAGACATCGGCCTGTGCCGCGCTCATGCTGACGTTGATCCCGCTTGTATAGGTCGAGAAACTGTCGATCCAAAGATCAACGCCAAGGCCACCGTCGATCCAGTCCTTGCTGTTGTAGAACCCCTGAATTGAATCATCGCCAGAGCCGGTACGGACATTGAGATGCTCCATCCCGTCGAACTGGACCCGCCGCGTGGCAAGACTGTAGGAATTGCCGACATAGGCGTATTGAGAGCTGCTGCCCCAGACCGTCGCATTCTCCGCAATTCCGGACCAGCCGATGTACAGCCAGTCGTCGCCAGCGTCGCCATTGACGTAGTCCCGACCATAGCTGACATGTACCTGATCGTTGCCGACACCCGCATAGATCTCGTCACCGCCGACCGTGTCATAGATGATGTCGTTGCCGATGGTCCCATCGAACCGATACCCGGTGTCGGTCTTTGTCCGCGTGGTCATGTCTCCCCCTTCTGGGGCCAGTGCCCCGGCCAAAACGCTCCCTGCAAGCCAGTCGGCGGCTTAAAACCTAATTTGACGGTATGTATTTTAGAAGATTATGCCTTGATCCAGATCACCCTTGACGGATTGATGCGTCAGGGGTGTTTGGTGAAGCCGAAACCGGAAATCGCGCGGCGGCGGCACGGCTGATGAGAAGCGCAGAAAACCTGCCCCATGATCGGATCAGCCTTGGGATGCCCTTGGCGCGAGGGTGACCGTCAGCGCTGCCGCCGAAATGGCCAGAACACCGATCAGGCCCCAGCCACCTGAAACAACCTGAAACAGCAACAGGTCGAAGCCGAGAGCCCAGACCAACCCTGTGAAATCGAACGGCGCCAACGCCGAGACCGGCGCGCGGGCCGTGGCCTCTGTCGCGGCGATATGGGCGAGCCCGCCCAGCAGGCCAGCTGCCACCAGCCCCACAAGGTCTGGCGACGCAAGCGCGACCCAGCCGAACGGCATCGTGGCCAGACCGATCACGGCGCCCGTCAGTGCAAAGTAGAAGGCAATCGCCGAAGCCGTTTCTGTGGCCGTCATCGTCTTGATGTGGACGCGGACAAAGGCCGTTGTCAGGGCAAACCCAAGGCCTGCGGCGACGCCGATCAGCGCGTCTTCGCCCGGCATTTCCAACGCCGCGCCCAGCATGGCCAGAACACCTGCAAAGCCCAACCCGACAGCCATCAGGATACGCGGCGACAGCCGCTCCCCCAGCAAAACCGCCGCCAGCGGCAGCGTCAGCACCGGCGCCAGGTAGGACAGCGCCATCGCGTTGGCTACCGGCAGATAGGTCAGCGACAGGAACGACAGCGCCATCGACAAGACACCGAACCCACCCCGGGTCAGGTGCAGCAGCGGGTGGCGTGTCGCCAGTGCGCGCGGAAACCCTCCGCGCAGCGCGGCATAGACACAGATCGGAACGATTGCGACCGCAGACCGCCAGAAGATGATCTGGCCCAGCGGCACGACATCCGCCACCGCGTGGATCACCGCCGCCATGGCCGTGATCAGAAACGCGGCGGTCAGGCGGAGCAGGACACCAGGTGCGAGGGAAAACCGACCGATCATGCCCGCCAGTAGCGCAACCGAACAGCCGCAAACAGAAAAAAGGCGCGCGACCGGGTGGTCGCGCGCCCATGGGCATTCAGATTGTCGAACGGGATCAGATCTCGACGGTATGGGCCTCGATCGCCTTGCCGTCGTTGATCTCGATCCGGCGCGGCTTCAGGGCTTCGGGCACTTCGCGCACCAGATCGATATGGAGCATGCCATCGAGATGGCTGGCCCCGGACACGCGCACGTGGTCGGCCAGTTGGAACCGACGCTCGAACGCGCGGGTTGCGATGCCGCGGTGCAGATAGGTCCGCTCCTTGTCGTCATCCGCCTTGCGGGCCGACACGATCAGCGAGCCTTCCTTCACTTCGACGTTCAACTCGGCTTCGTTGAAACCGGCAACGGCGACCGAAATGCGATAGGAATCCTCGGCGGTCTTTTCGATGTTGTAGGGCGGATAGGTCGGGGTCGGAGCTTCGGCTTCCATAACCCGGTCCAGCATGTCGGCAACCCGGTCAAAGCCGACGGTTGCACGGTACAGCGGGGCAAAATCAAGAGTACGCATAGGGTTCATCCTCTCCAGAGCGATGTTCAGAACGCGCCTTCCAAATGGACAGACGCTGGGTTTCAGACGTCCGGACCCGACATGCGGCACCCGAACATCCCAGATTTGGGAACCCCGAAAGCCGGTTTCAAGAGGGATTTTTCAGGTCACGGCCGCAAAAAGCGGGCGCCGATTTCCCTGCGTTGCGACAACGGCTGCGGCCGGGACGTCGCGTGTTTGACCGATGTCGCAGAATCCGGCCAGACGCCTTCGCCAGTGCGCAGCGCCTTGCGGAGCGCGGCAACGGGTGCCTCGATTTCCATGCCGTAAACCTCGATGCGTCCCGGTTCGCGCGCCCCGCGCGACACCAGCGAAACGATCCGCGGCCGCCCGGAAGACAGCTCGAACACGGGCGCGCCGGAGGACCCGAAGTCGGCATCGCAGGAGAACATCAGCACGCCGCGGCCCTGCCCCGTCGTCTCGCAGGCCTTTTGCCAGCTGAGCGCGCGGTCTCGCCCCCGCGCATAGGACACGAGGCTGACCGTGGTGCCCGCACGAGCCCGACTACTGGTCCTGAACGGTGCAGCATGTGCGGCTGGAATCGGGGCATCCAGTTTCAGCAACGCAACGTCCGAGGTCAGCTGCCGCCAGCCGTCCGTGTCATGGGGGTCATAGTTGGGGTGTAGAACGGCCTGGCTGCCGGTGCGGACAGCAATCGCGGCGCCGTCGCGCAGCCCGGCGTGAAAGGTGATGCGTGCAGGATCGGTCCGCGTGCCGGAACGTGCATCGACAAGGCAATGCGCCGCCGTCAACACAAGGTCGGTCTCGATCAGAACCCCGGTGCAGAAGCCCCTGTCATCCAGGTCCAACCGCCCGACCGCCTCCCAGCCGAGGGCATCCTGGCGCAGTGTCAGTCGCTTCAAGCCGGAATCGGCCAGCACAGCGTCCGGCAACAGGCTCAGGGCCGAGATCAGCGCTGCAACAAGGACGTAGCGGACTCGCGCGCGCCCGGTCATGGCCGCACGAACTTTGCGCCCAACCCGCCAGTGGTGCGGGTGCCCAGCAACCCGCCCCCTCGGTTCAGGATACCATCCGGCTGACGAGACAGCTCCGCCTGAAGGTCTGCGAAGGACGGACGCAGCTCTCCGGCCAGGGAAACCGGCGCACCGTTGGCCTCGGCCTTGGACGACACAACCGACACGATCCGCGCCGTACCGTCCTCCACAAGGAAGATCGGCGCCCCGGAAGAGCCGTAGTTGACCGAACAGGACAGCATGACGACGCCGCCGTAGCGTTCAAGCACGTGGCAGACCTGCTGCAGGGACGGCGCATCGGCGCGATCCTCTGCATAAGAAACAACCGTGACTTGCGTGCCCTTGCGCAGACTGGCAGCAGTCTCAAAGGGTTTGATACGGCCACTGCGGATCGGACGGTCTAGCTCGACAAGCGCCAGATCCGTCGCAACGCGCGCGACCTCGCGCGGTTCATCATAAGCATACCCCGGATGCGCCACGGCACGGCGCACGCCGCGATAGGCTTCGGCACGACCGTTGCGCCACCCGGCCAGGAATTCCATCCTGGCAACCGGAATCGCCTCTCCGGTGTCTTCGTCGAACAGGCAATGCGCGGCGGTCAGGACAAGGTCGGGGGCAATCAGCGCCCCGGTGCAGAAACTGCCGTGCCCCATGTCCAGCCGCCCGACGGCCTCCCAACCGCGCGTCGCATCCCCGGTCGACAGTTCTGTCAAACGGCTTGCCTCTGGCGTCTGCGCCAAGGCGACCGGCGAAAACAGAAGACAGATCAAAAACAGATACCAGCGCACCATACGACCTCCGCAACGTTGACGAACAGCTAACCTGCGCTTCGGGCGAGAATATGGCGACCTGTCCGCCCGTCAGATCGGATGATCCTTCTCGACCAGCGCAGGAGGCTTCGGTCCGCCTGTCGCCCAATCCAGCAACTCCACCGTATGAACAATCGGGATCCCTGTACCAGAGCCGATCTGCATCATGCAGCCGATGTTGCCCGCCGCGATCACATCTGGCGCCGTGGCTTCCAGTGTCTGCACCTTGCGGGCCTTGAGCTCGCCCGAGATTTCGGGCTGCATCAGGTTGTAGGTGCCCGCCGACCCACAGCACAGATGCGGATCTGCCGGTTCCACCACCTTGAAGCCGGCGGACCGAAGCAACGTCTTGGGATGGGTCTTGATCTGTTGACCATGCTGCAACGAACAAGCCGCGTGATAGGCGACCGTCATCGGTTCGGGCGGGGTGGTGTCTATCCCCAGATCGATCAACACCTCCGAGACATCCTTGGCCAACTCGCTGACCCGGGCGGCAACCTCGGCCATCGCGTCGTTGCGGAACATGTGTCCGTAGTCCTTGACGGTTGTGCCACAGCCGCTGGTGTTGATGACGATCGCATCCAGCCCTTCGTGCTGCATCTCCGCAGTCCAGGCATCGATGTTGTGCGCCGCTGTTTCGTGCGCCTCGTCGGTCTTGCCCATATGGTGGGTGACCGCCCCGCAACATCCCTGGCCACGCGCGATGACCACGTCACAGCCCAGCCGTGTCAGCAACCGGATGGTGGCATCGTTGATGTCGGTGTTCAGCGCCCGCTGCGCACACCCGGTCATCAGTGCCACACGCTTGCGTCGCGGCCCCTTGGCCGGAAAGACCTGAGGGTCGTCGTTGCGGCTGACCGGCGGGATCTGTTTCGGCGCCATCTCCAGCATCGCCCGCAGCCGCGCATCCGGAATCAACCGGCGGAACGGGCGACCGATCTTTGCCCCCAGAAGCGCCACACGGAACCGCCCCGGATAAGGCAGGATTCTTGCCAGCGTCCAGCGCAGCAGCCGGTCCATCATCGGGCGCTTGTAGGTCTTCTCGATGTGGTCGCGGGCGTGATCCACCAGGTGCATGTAGTGCACACCCGACGGGCAGGTCGACATGCAGGCCAGACAGGACAGGCACCGGTCGATGTGCTTTACCGTCTTCTCGTCGGCTGGGCGGTCGTTCTCAAGCATGTCCTTGATCAGGTAGATCCGGCCACGCGGGCTGTCCAACTCGTCGCCCAGAACCTGGTAGGTCGGGCAGGTCGCGGTGCAGAACCCGCAATGTACACAGCTGCGGAGAATCTCGTTGGCCCGCTGAATGCCCGGGTCTTGCAATTGGTCTGGAGAAAAGTTGGTCTGCATGGTGTTTCCTATTTCGCCGTAACCGACGATTTGCAGGACTGATGTGCCGGCGCCATCCCGGCGCGGGGATCGGCCGATACCAGCGGAGAAATCCGCGTCAAACCGATCATCCCATCATCCCGGGGTTCAGCACACCACGCGGGTCGAACCGGGTTCGCAATCCGTGCGATATGGCCGCGATGGGCGCAGGTTCCGGGTGAAAGACCGACAGCCGTGTCCGGTCGGCGTCCGACCCACGCACCAATGTCGCGTGCCCCGGAATACCTTCCATGGCTGCCCGCAGGTCGGTGCCAGCCGGCATCAGCGCCCAGATCAAGCCACCGCCCCAGTCATAGACGATGTCCGTGGCCGACACCCCCGACACCAGCCGCGGCCCGTCGGACGGCTTGACCGACACCCGCCAGACATCTCCGTCCGAGCCGGCGAACGGCATCACGTCGCGAATGGTCTTCCACAATGCGGCATTGGTCTCCGGATCAGCCTCGATCCGTACGATACCAAATTCGTCCAGCGCCTGTGCCAGCCGCGCTGCCCGATAGGCAACCGACGCCTCGAACCCCTCGATCCGGATCAACGTCATCGGCGGTCCCTCCGGTCCACGCGGCAAATGCGCGGCCCCCGTCACCTCGAAGGGTGTACCAAGTGCTGACGACAGCGCCCTGATCGCTTCCGCATCGCTCAAGCCCTGCATCAACAGCGTATGAGCCACGTCGGTGCGGGGCAGTACCTTGAAGCTCACCTCGCTCAGCACCCCTAGCGTGCCACGATTTCCCGCCATCAACTTGACCAGATCGTAGCCCGTGACGTTCTTCATCACCCGGCCGCCGTTTTTCAGGATTGTCCCGTTTCCGTCGACAAACCGCACCCCGATCAGCGAGTCCCGACACGCCCCGCTCTGAATGCGCCGGGGGCCCGACACGTTGGCCGCGACCACACCGCCGATGGTCGGCGTCCCCTCCGTTCCCAGCAGCGCACGATGATCCATGGGCTCAAAGGGCAACCGCTGGCCCTCTGCGGCCAGCGTCGCCTCGACCTCGGCCAAGGGCGTCCCGGCCCGCGCCACCAGGGTAAGGGCGCCCGGCTCATACAGCGACACCCCGGTCAATGCCGCCGTGCTCAGCACTTCGCCCATGACCGGAGCGCCAATCGGACGGGTTCCGCCCCCCCGCACCCGCAGCGGGCCGCTCGCCCCGGAAATGGCCTCGCCCAGGTCCTGTTCACATGTCGGTTCGATCATTCCGGCACCCGTTTCCGCAGCTTCCTGGCAAAACCACCCTCGCGGGTGAACTTGCCGTCAGGCAAAGAGTGGGCAGTCACCGCCCAGACGCAACCTGCCAACCTCATGCCGCACGCTCCCGGCGGGTCGCCGACGCACCCAGCGGAAACACCTTTGCCGGGTTCAGCAACCAACTCGGGTCGAACACGTCCTTCACCGCCATCTGGATCTCCAGATCTTCGGCCAGGAACTGGGTGTCCATCAGGTCCCGCTTCTCGATCCCGACCCCATGTTCACCGGTCAGGCATCCCCCGACCTCGACACACAGTTTCAGGATCTCGGCTCCGAATTTCTCGCATTTCTCCAGGTCGCCGGGCTTGTTTGCATCGAACAGGATCAGCGGGTGCATGTTTCCGTCGCCAGCATGGAACACGTTGCCCACGTCCAGCCCGTATTTCAGGCTCAACTCTCCGATCCGGCGCAAAACCAGCGGCAGTGACGATACCGGGATGGTCCCGTCCAGACAGATGTAATCGTTGATGCTGCCCATCGCGCCAAAGGCCGACTTGCGTCCCAGCCAGATCCGCGCCGATTCCTCGGCCGAAGCGCTTTCGCGCAATTCCACCGGGTTGTGGCGGCGCGCGATCTGCAGGATCGTACCAAGCTGCGCGTCGATCTCGGCGTCCGAACCTTCGACCTCGACGATCAACAACGCCTCGCAATCGGGATATCCGGCCTTGGCAAAATCCTCGGTGGCGCGGATACACAGCCGATCCATGTATTCGATCGCAACCGGCAGCACGCCAGCCTTGATGATGTCGCTGACGCATTGACCAGCCACCTCGGTATCGTCAAATCCCATCAGCACGGGACGCGCGCCTTCTGGTTTGCGCAGGATGCGCAACGTGGCCTCCGTCACAACGCCAAGTTGCCCTTCCGAGCCACAGATCACGCCCAGCAGGTCGTAGACGGGCGCATCCAGATGCGCGCCGCCGATCTCCACGACGGTGCCGTCCATCATCACCATGGTGACGCCCAGCAGGTTGTTCGTTGTCACACCGTATTTCAGGCAATGTGCCCCGCCCGAGTTCATCGCGATATTTCCGGCAATCGCACAGGCCAGCTGGCTGGACGGGTCCGGGGCATAAAAGAACCCCTCCTCCTCCACCGCGCCCGAGACACTCAGGTTGGTTCGCCCGGATTGCACCCGGATGATGCGGTTGTCGTAGTCCGTTTCCAGCACCGCGTTCATGCGCGCCGTGCCAAGGATGACACTGTCCGCCGTCGGCAAGGCGCCGCCAGCCAGCGACGTGCCCGCCCCGCGCGGCACCACGGGCACCCCTTCTTCGTGACAGATCCTCAGAACAGCGGCGACCTCCTCGGTGGTCGACGGCAGAACGGCGACCAGCGGCGGGCACTTGTAGGCGGTCAGGGCATCGCATTCATAGGCGCGTGTTTCCGTCGGGTCATGGATGACGGCGCGTTTTGGCAGGACCGACAGCAGGCGGCGGACCACCTGATCCTTTTTGGCAAGAATGGCCGGATTCGGGGCTGGCATTTCCATGATCTGTCCTCCCACATCAATTGGTAAGGAAATATAACCAATTTTGCACCGTGGCAAGCGCGGAATTCGCGGCTAGTGTCCGGACATGATGCTGACTGACAAATTGAACCTTCTGACTCCGCTGGACTTTGTTGCGCTTGGCCTGCTTGCGCTTGGCTGGTTCGGCGTTGCCTGGCTGATCGAACATCCCGTCGGCAACCGGAAATCGACCTCCATGCTGATGCGGCAATACCGTGACGACTGGATGCGCGAGATGGTCACCCGGCAACCCAGGATCTTTGACAGCGCCATCCTGTCGACACTGCGGCAGGGCACCACCTTTTTTGCCTCGTCCAGCATGATCGCCATTGGCGGTGGCTTGGCGCTGATCGGCAATCCGGCGCCGCTGCGCGATGTGACACAGGATCTGACGCAGGACCCGACGCCGGAAATCCTGCTGGAAATCAAGATCCTGCTGATCCTGCTATTCCTGACCGGTGCCTTCCTGAAGTTCGTCTGGTCGCATCGGCTGTTTGGCTACAGTGCCGTGATGATGGCCGCGGTCCCGAATGACCCGGACGACCCGCGCGCCTATCCAAGGGCCGCCAAGGCCGCCGACCTGAACGCGCAAGCCGCGCGCAGCTTCAATCGCGGCATGCGGTCGGTCTATTTCGCGCTCGCCTCGGTCTGCTGGCTGGCGGGTGCCTGGGCGTTGCTGCTGGGCACCCTCGCGGTCCTGCTGATGATCTGGCGACGGGAATTCGCCTCGCACAGCCGGGACGTTCTGCAACGCGACGATGCCTGACAGGATCGTGACCCCCCGGGGCATCGAATTTCTGACAAGATGGTCGAATGAAAAAAATCTGTGCCATCCTCGCGATACTGATCGCCGGCCCCGCCCTGGCAGACCCTGCCGTCATCGAAAAGATCGTGGCCACCGAATCGGCCCGTGGCTGGACCTTTTCGGTCACGCTGCGGCATGGCGATACAGGTTGGGACGACTATGCCGATGGTTGGCGTGTGGTTGCGCCCGATGGCACGGTGCTGGGCACCCGCGTTCTGGCCCACCCTCACGAAACCGAGCAGCCCTTCACCCGATCACAGGGTGGGATCGTCATCCCCGACACCTTGTCCTCGGTCATGGTGCAGGCCAGGACCCTGACCGAGGGTTGGGACCCGGCCGGCGTGGTCTTTGACCTGCCCGGCTAAGCCCGCCCGACAACTGCCAGCGCGGGGCTAGCGGCGTCCCTCGCGCAGCCACGCCCCGACCGTCAGCGCCATCGCCAGCAACAGGAACAACAGCGGCGCGACCAGCGGAATGACCGTGACATCCGCAGTGACATAGGCGTTACGTGGCGTGATCCCGATCCAGCCGCGCCCGGCCGCGGCGCGCCCGTCGCGCACCTGCCGGATATCGGGCAGCCGCTCTTCGATCCGCTGCACCCCGCCCCGGCGGGTCTCGACGGCCGGGGCCAACAGGTCTCCGGTCGCGATCGTCTGTTCGAACTCTTTCGGCGCCGCCGGGCCAAGCGCCACGACCCCCGAAAGATCTCCCTCGGCCAGCCGGTACAGGCCCGGGTCCTCGCCGGTGAACCGACCGACATAGCGCCCGGGGCTCACCTCTGTCAGCGCAACGGCAACGCTTGTCCCGTCCGGCGCTGTCACCACAACATCTTCGGGCGTTCCGCCCAACGTGCGACGGGTCAAGGTCACGTCGAGCCCTTCCGCCGTGGCGGTCAGGGCCTCTTCCTCCAGCTCCGGTTCCTTCATCATCCAGTGCGCGAGACGCCGCAGCAACTCCAGCTGCGGCCCGCCGCCCTCAAAACCACGCGACCAGAGCCATGCGTGATCGGACGCCAACAGCGCCACACGCCCCTCGCCCACCCGGTTCAGCACCAGCAACGGACGATCATCGAGCCCCGACATCACGACCTGCCCGGCCTCCGCCACCAGATCGACCAGCCGGAACCAGCGCCCCCAGCCCGGCCCTTCGCTGCCATCGTCCAACGGCGGCGACAGGGCATCAAGCCCCTCGGTCACGGGGTGTTTCTGGCCGGTGTCGGTGATCTGCGGCCGATAGCCTTCTTCCAGTACCCGCGCCGTAGGGGCGGCAGGCATGATCGCGGCCAGTGGCGAGCGATAGAGGCTGTCGGCAGTGGCAAAATCCGGCCCCGCCGCCACCAGCACCGCGCCGCCGCGTTCGACGTAATTCCGGACATTCTCAAGGTAGAGCATCGGCAGAATGCCGCGACGCTTGTAGCGGTCAAAAATGATCAGGTCGAATTCGTCCACCTTGTCCAGAAACAGCTCTCGTGTCGGGAAGGCGATCAGCGACAGTTCCGTCACCGGCACGCCGTCCTGCTTTTCGGGCGGGCGCAGGATGGTGAAATGCACCAGGTCCACCGAACTGTCCGACTTCAGCAGGTTGCGCCAGGTCCGTTCGCCGGCATGCGGTTCCCCCGAGACCAGCAGCACCCGCAACCGATCACGCACACCGTTGATCTGGACCACGGCGGCATTGTTGCGGTCGGTCAGCTCGCCTTCGCCAGCGGCGACCTCCAGCCGGACGACATTCATGCCCCCGTGCGGCAGCGTCAACGGCAGGTCCAGGTCCTGCCCCACCGGCACATCAACCTCGAACGGTTCCGCGCCGTCCAACCCGATGGACATCCGCACCGACCCGGTCTCGCCCACCGGCACCGCACCGCTGTTCTCGACCCGCAGCCGCAACGACAGTTCCTCGCCCACGATGGCAAAGGTGGGCGCATTGCGAACCAGCAGGCGGCGGTCCCAGTCGGTCTCGCGGCCAGTCAGCAACAGGTGCAGCGGCGCAGGCAGGTCGGGCGCGCGCTCGATGTCATGGATCTGCCCATCGCTGATGACGACGGCACCGGCGATGCGGGCACGGGGCTCTTCGGCCATCAACTCGGCCAGCGCCGACATCGCCAACGAACCGGCGTTGTCCGCCCCATCCAGCAGGGTCACGCTGCGCAGGTCGGTGCCCGGCAGCGCTTCGACTTCGGCGGTCAGGCGGGCGACGGCGGCATCGGTCTGGTCAGCTCGATCCCCGATCTGCTGGCTTGCCGTGCGGTCGACGACCATCAGAACGATATCGGACAGCGGCGTGCGGTCTTCGACCTGGTAGGAGGGGTTGGCGATCGCCACCAGCAGCGCAAGCGCCGCCAGCCCCCGCAGCCACCAGCCCCGCAACCCGCGCCACAGCGCCAACCCGACCAGAAGCACAGCCGCACCAAGTGCGAGATACAGCACCGGCCAGGGCAGCAGTGGGTCAAACAGGATGTCGGCGGCACTGTTCATTGGCCCAACCTGTCAAGCAAGGCAGGCACATGGACCTGGTCCGATTTGTAGTTGCCGGTCAGCACATGCATGATCAGGTTCACCCCGAAGCGCAGAGACAATTCACGCTGGCGCTCCCCGGCAAAACCGCGCCCGACCGGGAACATGGCATTGCCACGCTCATCAATGGCCCAGGCCGCAGCCCAGTCATTGCCACCGATGACAATGGGGGTCACACCGTCGTTGAGGTTGCGAAACGGCATGCCCTCGACCTGCTCTGCATCCTCAGGCGCGGCCTCGACCCAGACATCCCGTCCCGCGTGCCGTCCGGGGAAATCCTGCAACAGATAGAACGCGCGCGTCAGGACATGGTCCTGCGGGATCGGTTCCAGCGGCGGAATGTCCAGCGGGCGGGCCAGTTGCTGCAGCTTGCGCCCGCCAACGGTACCCGACCCGACCCCGCCAAGATCGGCATCGCGGGTGTCGAACAGGATCATCCCGCCCGATCGCAGATAACGGTTCAGCTTGCCATAGGCCTCGGACGAGGGGATCGGTTGCGCCTCTGTCACCGGCCAGTACAGGAAGGGGAAGAACGCCAGTTCGTCCAGTTCCAGGTTCAGCCCCACCGGGTCTGCCGGCTCGATCGAGGTCCGGGAATACAACGTTTCGCTAAGGCCGCGCAGCCCGGCCTCCGCCACGCGGTCCATCGTGGCATCTCCGGTCAGCACATGCGCCAGCACGACCTCCGAGGTCGCCAGAAGCGCAAAGGTGTCATCGACGGGCTGCGCCTGCGCCTGTGGTGTCGGCATCATCAGCGCCAGCGCCAATGCCACTGCCACCGTCCCGGAGCGCGCCCCGCGCAGCCGCCCGGACAGCCAGAGCGACGCCAGCAGATCCAGCAGAAGCAACGCCAGTCCCGCAGCCAAGGCGTATCCCTTCAGCCGGGTTTCCCGCCCGACCGACAGGCCTTCGATCACGGTTCCGGCGGGCCAGGCGGCCGGCAAAAGCTCCGCGTCGGGATCCAGAACGTTCACCGCGATGCGACGATCATCCCCGGCATAGACCCCCGGCGGCAGATCGGGGCCAAGTCGCCGCGCGGCCAGTGCCTCGCCCGAGATGCCGGCCAGTGCTTCGCCGTTGTCGAGCCGCCCGAACCCGTCCAGCACGCTTTCCGCCGTCCAGGTTGTTCCGACAAGTTCCTCGGCCGACGGGGTGGAGGGCCGGGTCGAAACGGCGAGCCGTTCCAGCATCTGCACGAACAACCCCGACAGCGGCAGCGTCGACCACTCGGCATTGGCGGTGACGTGGAACAGCACCACCTGCCCGGCGCCCATCCGCTTGCGGGTCACCAGCGGCGTGCCGTCGGCCAGCGCCGCGATCACCCGTTCGGACAGTTCCGGATCGGGTTGGGCCATGACCTGCGAGGTCACGACAACCTCCTCGGGAACCGACACCCCAAAGAACGGCGAGCCTTCGGCGAACGGTCGCAGCCCCTTGGGATCACCCCAGCTCATTGCGCCGCCAACACTGCGCCCACCCGCCCGCAGACGCACCGGCATCAGCGGGTCCAGCGTCGTGCGGCTGACATCCGACGCGGCCAGCCGTGGCCCGGCAAACCGCACCAGAAGGCCACCGTTTTCGATCCATGTGACCAACCCGTCCTCTTCGCCCGCCGCCATCCGTGCCACGTCGGCCAGGACTATCACGTCGGGGTTGGCGACCAGCAGGTCGATCAGGGCACCGTCCACAAGGTCTGCCGTCGGCTCCAGCGCCTGCCGCAGGTAGTGCAGCGGCGACAGCAGCTCCAGCCCCTCGCGGTCGTCGCGCCCGGCGATCAACGCAACCTCGCGGCGCTTCAGGCTGTCGTCGGTCAACGTCACAGCCGCCGCCGAGCGTTGCCCGGAGATCTCGAACCGGGTGATCCGGTTGCGCAATTCGGGCGGCAGCGACAGCTCCACCTGGGCCACGTTATCGGCAGCAGCAAAGGTAACGGGCGCGCTGGCAAGCACCCGCTCTATCCCCGACGGGTCCAGCCCGACGGCGGTGATATCGGCCTGCTGCTCCGAGCCCCGCACCGCCCGAAGCGCCGTCAACTGCATGATCCCGTCTGCGTAACTTGCCGGGCGCAACCCCAGCACCGGCCTGCCACCCTCGATGACCCGAACGTCGCCGCGCGCCTCCAACGCCGTCAGCATCGGCACCCGGGTGTCTTCGTCAATTCCATCGGACAGCCAGACGGTGTCGAACCGCTCCCCGCCGAGGCCATCGATCCAGGCGGACTGACGGTCGGGGTCGACGCGCCACGGGTTCGGGCTCAGCCCCGACAGGCGGTTTGCCCAACGATCCGCCGACTGGAACTCCGGCGGCCCTACCGGAAGGTCCGAGCGCCGCACCAACGCGACCGGTCGGCCCGCCCGGGAGGCATCCTCAAGCAGGGCAGCGACCTTGTCCTGACGACGGGCCCAGTCACCGGCATCGGCCCAGGTCGCGTCCAGCACGATCAGCAGCGGGCCGGAGCCGGTCTCATCGGATTGCGGGTTCAGCACCGGCCCGGCGAATCCAAGGATCACTGCCGCCGCCGCCAGCATCCGCAACAGCAGCAACCACCAGGGCGTGCGGTCGGTCTGGGTTTCGTCATCCGTCAGGCCAAGCAGCAGTGCCACGCCGGGAAACCGCCGGCGGATCGGCGCGGGGGGCACCGCTCGCAGGATCACCCACAGGATCGGCAGCGCCAGCAACCCCAGCAACAGCAAAGGCGCGGTAAATCCGATGGGGCCCAGCATCCACATCAGCGGCGGCGCTCCAACGCGGAATACAGCCACAGCAGCGCCGATTGCGCGCTGTCACCGGTGTGGTGGCATTCGTACAGCCACCCCGACAGTCGGGCCAGATGGTCCAGCCTGTCCTTGCGTTCGGCCAGCCGTTCCAGATAGCGATCCTTCAACTCGCCTGCCTTGAGCGTTTCGTGGCTGAGCGTGCCACCCATGCTTTCAAAGATCGTCCGCCCGTCGAAGGGGAACGTCTCCTCCACCGGGTCGAGAATCTGGAACAGGGTGCCGCGCACCCCCCGATCGGCGGCCTTGGCCAGCGCCGCTTCGACGCCCTCCATGTTTCCCATGAAATCCGACAGGAACACGGCGCGCGCATGGGCCGGAAGGCCCGGCGTCTGCGGGGTGCCGTAATCGTCGTCCGACAACGAGCCGCTCAGCGCCTCGGCCAACCGCACCAGCTGTACCTGACCGCTGCGCGGTGGGGTGCCAAGGTTCGACAACCCGACCCGCTCGCCCGCCCGCACCAACAAGACCGACAACGCCAGCGCCAGCAGGCGTGCCCGGTCGGACTTTGCCGGGCGGTTGCTGTCGCCCGAAAACCCCATGCTGCGAGACCCGTCGACCCAGATCACCACGCTCTGTGCGGCCTGCCATTCCTTCTGACGGATGAAATGCACATCAGAGCGCGCCGACCGCCGCCAGTCGATCTGGCGGGCCTCGTCGCCCTGGCTGATCGGGCGGTACTGCCAGAACTCGTCGCCCATGCCGCTGCGGCGGCGTCCATGCGACCCCAGCATCACGGTCGAGGCCAGATGCTCCGCCTGCGCCAATAGCGGCGGCAACGCGGTGGCCAGCCCCTCGGCACGGGTTCGAAGCTGTGGTCCGGCCTGGCTCACGCGGCAGCCTCGGTTCGGCTGACCTGCGCGGCAACGGTGTGAATCAGGTCTCCGAGGTTCTCGCCCCGGGCCCGCGATGCGAAGGTCAGCGCCATGCGGTGCAACAACACCGGTTCAGCCATCTCCACCACGTCTTGCGGCGACGGCGCCAACCGACCATCCAGCAAGGCGCGCGCCCGCACGGTCAGCATCAGCGCTTGCGCCGCCCGCGGCCCCGGACCCCAGCTGACATTTTTCTGAACGGCATCGGGCACGCCCGGCTCCTCCGGGCGGAAGGCCCGAACGAGGTCCAGGATCAGTTCCAGAACCTTTTCCCCCACCGGCATCCGGCGCAACACCACCTGCGCGGCCAACAATTCCTCGGGCGTAAACACGGCGTGGGCGGCAGCCTCCTCCGTCCCGGTCGTCGCCAGCAGGATATCGTGCTCGGTAGCGCGGTCCGGATAGGGGACGTTGATCTGTACCAGGAAACGGTCAAGCTGCGCCTCGGGCAGCGGATAGGTGCCCTCCTGCTCGATCGGGTTCTGGGTCGCCAGAACATGGAACGGCGCGCCAAGGGCGCGATGCTCGCCGGCGATCGTCACTTCCTTTTCCTGCATCGCCTGCAACAGCGCGGATTGGGTTCGCGGGCTGGCGCGGTTGATCTCGTCGGCCATCAGAAGCTGACAGAACACCGGCCCCTCGATAAAGCGAAAATCGCGGCGGCCGCCGACGTCGGTTTCCAGCACTTCCGAACCCAGAATGTCGGCCGGCATCAGGTCAGGCGTGAACTGGATCCGGTTGGTATTCAGCCCCATCACGGTGCCAAGGGTATCAACAAGGCGGGTCTTTCCCAGCCCCGGAAGCCCGATCAACAGCCCATGCCCACCGCACAACAAGGCCGACAGCACCAGGTCCACCACGCGTTCCTGCCCGATGAACCGCTTGGTGATCGAGCCCTTTGCCTCGGCCAGCTTTTCACCCAACGCTTCGATTTCGGCGACAAGTTCGTTAGGATCGGACATGAAGAAGTTCCTCGGGCATTTTGTGATGTGACCAGTAAGGCAGATAATCCGCCCGGAACAAATGACAAAAACGGGAACAATACAAATGGGTGCTCCGCCAACTGCCGAAAGCCTTGCCGCCGCCGCGACCAAAGCCGCCAGATCGGGCGGCTTGCCGCCCGTTCACCTGTGGAACCCGCCGTTTTGCGGCGATCTGGACATGGAAATCCGCCGCGACGGCACCTGGTTCTACAACGGCACGCCGATCGGCAGGGCACCCCTCGTCAAGCTGTTTTCCTCGATCCTGCGCAAGGACGGCGACGACTATTTCCTTGTCACACCTGTCGAAAAGGTGGGGATTCGCGTCGAGGATGCGCCCTTCGTGGCCAATGATGCCAATGCGGTGGGCAACGGCGTCGACCAGGTCATCACCTTTACCACCCATGTCGGCGATACCGTCACCGCAGGCCCGGAGCACCCGATTCGGGTCGAGCGCGACCCGGACACCGGCGAGCCATCGCCCTATGTTCTGGTGCGGGTGAACCTTGAGGCCCTGATCGACCGCAAGACCTTCTACCGGCTCGTCGACCTTGGCCAGCATCACAACCATCAGGGCGAAGTGTGGTTCGGGCTGTGGTCAGCGGGGGTGTTTTTCCCGGTGATCCTCACTTCGGAGCTTCCCTGAACCGTTCCGGCCGCCTGCTATCCCGCACAACACTTGTGCGGGCCGCAGGGTTGGCATTTCCATTCACGTGTTGGAATCCATCAACGCAAATCAGATAGAGTTGCCCCATGATCCCCAGACGCTTCGAACCCTATGTCTTTGCGCTTGTCCTGTCGTCGATGATGTCGTTCATCATCTCCGGCGTCTCTACCTACCGGGCCCTCGGGCTCGTGGACGGCTTTGTCCTGCTGTGGCTGTCAAGCTGGCTGACCTCCTGGGCCATCGCCTTCCCGGTGGTCACGGTCGTTGGGCCCGTCGCCCGCCGGATCGTGCACCGGATCGTCGCCCCGGATGCCCCGGCGCCCCAGACCGACGCGGCCAAGGCCTGACGCCCACATACGGTGCGTCAGGCTGGTACATGCGTCAGCGATAGACAGGCTCGCGTTTCTGCATGTTTGCCATGATTGTCTCGACCTGGTTCGGCGAGCCCATCAGGTCGGCCTGAAGCCTTGCCTCCAGAGCCAGTCCATCTTCGGTCGCGGGGGCATACATCTGGTCGATCAGCGCCTTGCCGGACCGGATCGCATCGGGGGACCGCGCAGCGAGCGCATGGGCAAAGGACCGCGCGTCTGCGACAGGATCGTCGGACAGTCGCGTGACCAGGCCAAGCGAATAGGCCTCGGCGCCCCGCAGGATGCGCGCCGTCATGACGAGTTCCTTGGCCCGGTCGGCGGGCATCAGGCGCGGAAGGCTCTGCGAAATCCCCATGTCCGGGATCAGGCCCCACTTGCCCTCCATGATCGAGAACCGGACATCGGGCCGCGCAATCCGAAAATCCGCCCCGAGGGCAAGTTGCGCCCCGGCACCGAAACACACCCCGTCCAGCGCTGCGATCACCGGCGCCGGAACCCGCGACCAGATCAGCGCGGGCAGCTGGAACCGGTTGCCCGTCTCGCCGTGCGGCGGATTGAGCATTTCGGCCTTCACTGCGTCCAGTTTGCCGGCCATCGCCATCAACGCGCTGGTATCCAGCCCGGCGCAGAAATCCTCGCCCTCGCCGGCCAGCACCACCGCGCGCAGGCCCGGCTCTGCGGCCAACTGCCTGCCAACGGCAACCAGCGCGTCCAGCATTTCCAATGTCAGGGCGTTTTTCTTTTTCGGGCGATTCAACCAGACTTCGGCCACCGGCCCGGTCATATTCACGACCCTTACAAGCTCTTCTGACATCCGTTCCTCTCCAAGACTTCGCAGGAACAAACGACACCGCTGACCTGTACGTCAAGCGTGACGGTGGGTCGCCTTGCTCTTCGGGCCGCACGCATGGCCGATCCGCAAGGCATCCGGGCAACGATCGTTCCAGCGTTCCATCTCCAGCGCCGAATGGGCAATGCCAAAACGGCTGGTCAGAACGTCCTTCAAGGCCAGCTTCACGTCGGTCGGATTCGCGTCGTCTTCCAGCACGACATGCGCCTCCAGCGACGCCTCGTGCTCGCCCATCTGCCACAAGTGCAGATGATGCACATCCGCGACGCCCTTGGTCGCCTCCATGGCGCCAAGCACCTCGCCGGTCGACAGCCGGTCCGGGCTGCCCAGCATCAGAATCCGGATCACCGGCCCGATTTCGCGGCCCGTGTGCCACAGGATGTATCCCGCGATCATCAGCGTCACCAACGGGTCCACCAGCTGCCAATCGTACAGCAGGATCAGCGTGCCCGCGACGATCACCGCCACGGAGCCGAGCGCATCCATCACGTTGTGCAGAAAGGCGGCGCGCATGTTCACGCTGTCTTTCGACATGCCAAAGATCAGCAGCGCCGTCGCGGTGTCGATCACCAGCGCCACCCCGGCAACGATCACCACGATCCAGCCCTGAACCTCGGGCGGATCCATCAACCGGTTCACCCCCTCCGCCGCCAGGTAAAAGGCAATCACGACCAGCGTGGTATAGTTGATCAGCGCGGCCACGACCTCGGCACGCCCGTATCCAAAGGTCATCCGCTCATCGGCGGGGCGCCGCGCGATCCGGCGGGCAACAAAGGCGATGACGAGCGACAGCGCATCGCTGAGATTGTGAATTGCGTCCGCAATCAGTGCCAGAGATCCGGAGAGCACCCCGGCCACGATCTGTACAAAGGTCAGCAGCACGTTCACCGCCACCGCCGCAAAAACCCGCCGGTCCCCGCTGTCGACATCAATGTGAGGATGGTCGTGGTGATGATGATCGTGTGGCATCGTCGGAGCCTCTGGGCAGTGTCATGCTTCTTGGATCAAATGCCCCTGCCGGAAGCAAGGCCCAGTCCGATGATGCGCAGCCGCCGCCGGGGGGCGAAACGTCTCGAGACCGGATCAGCGCCAACCCTGTTCCGCGCAGACCAGACAAACCCCGTCACCCCGTCTCCGGACGCGATGACCGCCTTGGACTCAGTGGGCCTCGGCCCAGTTCGCCCCTTGCCCGGCATCGACCACCAGCGGCACGTCAAGCCTGACCGCTGGTTCGGCGGCGGTTTCCATGACCGTGCGGACCCGGGCGATGGTCTCGTCGACCGCGCTTTCGTCCACCTCGAAAATCAGTTCGTCGTGAACCTGCAACAGCATGGTCGCAGGCAGGTCGACAATGGCGTCGTCCATGCGGACCATCGCCCGACGGATCACATCGGCCGCCGTGCCCTGGATCGGCGCGTTGATCGCCGCACGCTTGGCAAAGCCGGCGCCCGGCCCCTTGGCGTTGATCTCCGGCGTGTGGATCTTGCGGCCAAACAGCGTTTCGACCCGGCCATGTTCCTTGGCGAAGGCCACCGTCTCGTCCATGTAGGTCCGAATGCCGGGAAATCGTTCGAAATAGCGGTCGATGAAGCCCTGTGCCTCGCTGCGCGGGATGCGCAGATTGCGCGCCAGCCCGAACCCCGAGATGCCATAGATCACACCAAAGTTGATCGCCTTGGCCTGACGGCGGATGTCCGGGGTCATCTGGTCCATCGGAACGTTGAACATTTCCGACGCCGTCATGGCGTGAATGTCCTGCCCCTCGCGGAACGCCTGCTTCAGCGCGTCGATGTTGGCGACGTGGGCCAGGATCCGCAATTCGATCTGGGAATAGTCGAGGCTGACCAGCACCTTGCCCGGCTCGGCCACGAAGGCTTCGCGGATGCGACGGCCCTCTTCACTGCGCACCGGGATATTCTGCAGGTTCGGGTCGGACGAGGCCAGACGCCCGGTATTCGCCCCGGTCTGGAGATAGGACGTGTGTACCCGCCCGGTGTCGGGGTTGATATGTTCCTGCAGCGCGTCGGTATATGTCGACTTGAGCTTCTGGAGTTGGCGCCAGTCAAGCACCCGTGCCGGCAACTCGTGCTCGGTCGCCAGATCCTCCAGCACGTCTGCTGGCGTGGCATACTTGCCGGTCTTGCCCTTCTTGCCGCCCTCCAGTCCCATCCGCTCGAACAGGAGTTCGCCGACCTGGCTTGGGGAGCCGACATTGAAGGTCTCGCCGGCAAGCTCGTGGATCTCGGCCTCCAGCCCGGCCATTTTCTGGGCAAAGGCATTGGACATCCGGCTCAGCGTGTCGCGGTCAACCTTGACGCCGGCCATCTCCATGCGCGCCAGCACCGGCACCAGGGGCCGTTCCAGCGTTTCATAGACGGTCGTGACCTGCGTCCGGTGCAATTGCGGCTTGAACGCCTCCCACAGGCGCAGCGTAATGTCGGCATCCTCGGCGGCGTATTTTGCTGCCGTGTCGATCTCGACCCGGTCAAAGGTGATCTGGCCCTTGCCCGAACCGATCAGATCCTTGATCGGGATCGGCACATGGCCAAGATATCGCTCGCTGAGCGTGTCCATCCCGTGCCGGTGCACCCCGGCATGCATGGCATAGGACATCAGCATGGTGTCATCGATCGGCGCCACCTGCACGCCATAGCGCGACAGGATCTTGGCGTCGTACTTCATGTTCTGGCCGATTTTCAGCACAGCAGGGTCCTCAAGCACCGGCTTCAGCGCGGCAAGCGCGGCGTCCAGCGGCATCTGGCCCTCGACAAGCGCATCCTCGGCAAACAGCCCGTCTCCGCCTCCGGCGCGGTGGCCCAACGGGATATAACAGGCCTGTCCGGCCGTCACCGACAGGCAGATCCCCACCAGGTCGACGACCATTTCGTTCAGACCGGTTGTTTCGGTGTCGACGGCCACGATGCCGCGCGCATTGATCCGGTCGATCCAGACCTGAAGCGCCGCCATATCGCGCACCACCTCGTATTGGTCATGGTCGAACGGCAGCGCCGCCGGCGCATCGGCCTCGGCCACGGCGGGCACATCGGCAATCGCCGGCGCTTCCACCCCCATCTGATCGGCGATCCGCTTGGACAGGGTGCGAAACTCCATCTCGCCCAGGAACCCCAGCAGGGCCTCCGGGTCAGGCTCCTTCACCTCCAGGTCGTCGAGCGTGAAGCCCAGCGGCGTGCTGCAGTCCAACTGCACCAGCTGCCGCGACAAGCGGATCTGGTCCGCCTTGCCGATCAGGGTTTCGCGGCGCTTGGGTTGCTTGATCTCGCTCGCGCGTTCCAGCAATGAATCCAGATCGCCGTACTCGTTGATCAGCTGCGCGGCGGTCTTGATGCCGATGCCCGGCGCACCGGGCACGTTGTCCACCGAATCGCCCGCCAGCGCTTGCACATCCACCACGCGGTCCGGCCCGACGCCGAATTTTTCCTCGACCTGTTCGATGCCGATGCGCTTGTTCTTCATCGCGTCCAGCATCTCGACCCCGCCGCCGACCAGCTGCATCAGGTCCTTGTCCGAACTGATGATGGTACAGCGCCCACCGGCCTCCCGGGCCTGACAGGCCAGCGTGGCGATGATGTCATCGGCCTCATAACCCTCGATCTCTTCGCAGGCGATGTTGAAGGCCCGCGTCGCATCGCGGGTCAGCGGGAATTGCGGCACCAGGTCCTCGGGCGCAGGCGGGCGATTGGCCTTGTACTGGTCGTACAGGGCGTTGCGAAAGGTCTTGCCGGAATAGTCAAAGATCACCGCCGCGTGGGTCGGCGCGTCCGGCCCGGCATTGCCCTCGATGTAGCGGTGCAACATGTTGCAAAAGCCAGCCACGGCGCCAATCGGCAGCCCGTCGGACTTTCGCGTCAGCGGCGGCAACGCGTGGTAGGCCCGAAAGATAAAGCCCGATCCGTCGATCAGATGCAGGTGGTGACCCTTGCCGAATGCCATGTCGCGCGCTCCTTCGTGACTGCCCGACAGACCTACCCCGGCTTTCCGTGCCGGTCCAGCGGAAGGCACTTGCAGAGCCCCCACGCGCACCTATCTTCCAACAGCCGCACTTGGGGGCCCGACGGGCGGCGCATCGCGTACGGGCCCTCGGACAACGGAATGGATCTCTTTCTCATCGCGGCCGGTCTTGCCGCCCTCTTTTTCGGTGGCGATCGGTTGGTCAGCGGCGCGGTGGATCTTGCCGGGCGTGCCGGGCTGTCGCCGTTGGTGATCGGCCTTACCATCGTCGGGTTTGGCACCTCGACGCCCGAGCTGGTGACCAGCGTGCAGGCCGCGCTGCAAGGTGCGCCCGGCATCGCCGTGGGCAACGTCATCGGCTCCAACATCGCCAATATCCTGTTGATTCTCGGCACAGCCGCGTTGGTGGCGCCGATTGCCGTCGCGCCTCAGGCGCTGCGCCAGGACGGCGCGGCGCTTGCCGTCGTGACGCTTGCGGCCGCGGCGCTGCTGGTGCCAGGCAATATCGGGCGCGGCGGCGGGGCACTTCTGCTCGTCGGCCTTGCCGTCTACCTGATGTTCACCCTGAGGGGCGCAGCGTCAAACCCCGCCCCGGCAGATGCACCCGATCTGCCCCACCCGTCGGTTCCGAAAGCCGGCGTGGCGTTCGGCCTTGGGCTGTTGCTGACCCTTCTGGGCGCGCAAATGCTGGTTCATGGTGCTGTGTCGCTCGCCAAGGGACTCGGTGTGTCGGATGCCATCATCGGGTTGAGCATCGTCGCCATCGGCACCTCGTTGCCTGAACTCGTGACCTCGATCACGGCAGCGCGGCGCGGACATGCCGATGTCGCAATCGGCAACGTGATCGGCAGCAACACCTTCAACTTGCTGGGCATTCTGGGCACAACAGCAATGGTTCGCCCGATCTCCGGGCTGCGCCCGGACATGGTGATCGACCTGGCCGTGATGATCGGCGCGACCGCGCTTCTGTTGCTGGTCGCCGCAACCGGCCGCAGCGTCACGCGCGCCGAAGGCGTGCTACTGTGCGGCCTTTACGCCGCCTACCTTGGCTGGCTTGGCTTGCAGACCCTGTAACGCCACGCAATCAGTGCGCGGGCGCGTCCTTGGCCAGAACGAACTTCTTGTCGCAATAGGGGCATACGGCTTCGCCGGCCTCACCCAGGCTCAGCCAGACGCGAGGGTGGCCCAGTGCACCTTCGCCACCATCGCAGGCGACTCGGGTCGTCGTGACGACTTCAGTTTCGGGCGGCTGCGGGATCGTGTTCATGCCTGGCTCCTGCGGATCTTTGCGTCGGCGTTCTTGTGGCGCCGCGCGGCACGGCTTAGGTTCGCGGCATCATAGGGAACCGCCCGGATCGGGCAAGTGCCGGAGCGCCGCAGATGACTCAGAATGCAATCGAGATCAACGGGCTGTCCAAGACCTACGCCGCGCAGCGGGGCGAACCCGCCAAGACCGCCCTGAACGACATCGACCTGACGGTGCCCGCCGGTTCCATTTTCGGCCTGTTGGGGCCGAACGGCGCTGGAAAATCGACCCTGATCAACATCCTTGCCGGTCTGGTGCGCAAATCCGCCGGGTCGGCCAGGATCTGGGGCTTTGACCAGGACGTGAACCCGCGGCAGTCCCGGGCCTCCATCGGCGTGATGCCGCAGGAGCTGAACATGGACCCGTTCTTTTCCCCGCGGGCCGCGCTCGATGTTCAGGCGGGGCTGTACGGGGTTCGCAAGGCCGATCGGCGGACGGACGAAATTCTGGAGATGATCGGCCTGACCGACAAGGCCAACGCCTATTCCCGGACACTGTCCGGCGGGATGCGGCGGCGGTTGCTTCTGGGCAAGGCGCTGGTGCACCGGCCGCATGTGCTGGTGCTGGACGAGCCCACGGCCGGAGTCGACATCGAATTGCGCCAGATGCTGTGGCAGAACATCCGCAAGCTCAACCAGCAGGGGATGACCATCATCCTGACCACGCATTACCTCGAAGAGGCCGAAGAGATGTGCGACGAGATTGCGATCATCCATCAGGGCCGCAAGATCGCCCATGATCAAACCTCCAACCTGATCGGGCGACTGGATGCCAAGACGCTGGTGATCCAGCCCGTCGCCCCCGCGCCGGACCACATCGACCTGCCCGCCGGCGTTGCCCTGTCCCGCCGGGCGGATGGCGCGCTGGCGCTGTCCTATCGCCGCAACGAAACCGCCGCCGAAGACGTGCTGGACGCCGTGCGCGCCGCCGGCATCCGTATCCACGACGTCGCATCCGAGGACCCGCACCTGGAGGATGTCTTCCTGGCGCTGACCTCCTCGGCCGGCGACGATCGGGCCGCATGATTCCGCTGCCCCTGGCGCCGCCGTCGCCGGAATTGCTGGCGCGGGGCACGCCGTTCGTGCGGCTTCTGGCCGAGGCGGCGGCTGCCCTTGGCGGCACGTTGGAGATGGAGGCCGACTATGGCTTCGTCGGCCGCTTTCGCGACCGCCACGGAAGCACCCGGGCGATCTTTGGAAAATCCCTCGGGCTGAACCGGGATTCCGCCGCCGCGCTGGCCGCCGACAAGGACTACACCGCCCGGCTGCTCGCCGCCGAGGGCCTGCCCTCGCCCGACGGACAATTGGTGTTCAGCGAGACCTACCGCGCCCGCATGGCTCTCAAGAACCGCGATGTCGCCGCCCGGTTGCCCGGCGTGCCGGCGGCGCGTCGGTTTGCCGAGGCCACTGGCTACCCCGTGATCGTGAAGCCAAATTGTGGCTCCGAGGGGCGCGACATTCGACGTGCCCAGTCGCCCGAAGAGCTGGACACGGACCTTGCCGATGCCTTCAGGACCGATGAGCGGATCCGGGTCGAAACCTTTCTGCCCGGGCGGGACTACCGGTTCCTGGTGCTCGACGGGACGGTTCGGCTGGCCTACGAACGTCGCCCCTTTTCGGTCACCGGAGACGGTCGATCCCCGATCCGCGCGCTGCTGGGCGAAGCACTGGACTGCCTGTCGGAGACGCACCGCGGGGCCAAGCTGTCACCAGACGACGCACGCATCCTTCGGGGTCTGGCAGATCAGGGCCTGACGCTGGAGTCGATCCCGGCGCCGGGCCTTCGGGTAAGGATTCTGGGGAATGCCAACCTGTCGACCGGTGGAACGCTTCACGATCTCGGCCCGGATGTGCACGCCGACGCCGCCAGTCTGGCCGTGCGCGCGGCCTCCGCCCTGGGCCTGACCGTGGCCGGAGTCGACATTATCGCCCCCGACCTCGCACAGGGAACGGACGGCGCTGTGATCCTCGAGGTGAACTCCGCCCCTGGCCTCGACTACTACGCGTCGACCAGCCCCGCACATTGGTCCCAAGCGTTGGCCGTCGTCACCGATATGCTCGACAGGCCCTGACCCGTCCTCACGACACACGCCCCGCCTGACGCTATCGCGCGATGTCGGCCCCCCGCGCCAACCGCACGCAGTGCTCAGGAGGAATGCGCCGCAAGGCGCGCTATTTGGTTCGTCTCATTTGGCGGCCGCCAGCATACGCCCGAGGTGACGCCCCGCGAGAATATGCACATGAAGATGTGGCACTTCCTGCACACCGTCGCGCCCGGCATTGGATATCAGGCGGAACCCCTCGTCGCCCTCGCCGGGCTGGACGCCAAGCATGCGGCACACCTCTCCCACGGCACGGGTGAAATCCACGATCTCCGCATCGGTCGCGGTCAGGGCAAAATGGTCATAGCAGACGTACGGCCCCTTCGGAATCACCAGCACGTGCAGCGGCGCCTGCGGAACGATGTCGTTGAAGGCCAGCGAATGCTCGGTCTCCAGCACGGTGCTGTTGGGAATTTCTCCGCGCAGGATCTTCGCAAAGATGTTCTGGTCATCATAGTCATAGGCCATCCGGGCGCCCTTCCCTCGTGTCAGTCATCAAACAGGTTGTCGGTCGACGCGATACCGTGCGCCGTCCGGACCGGTATAGACAGGAACTCGGACAAGGGTACCGCATTTTCGTCCACCGAACCGACTTGTCGGAGATGGTAGTGGTGCGGGAACCCGGCCTCTTGCATCTGATCGGCCTCAAAGGCGATATCATTCCGGATTGTCGGCAGAATCTGCCGCAGCGTGTCTTCGGGCGTACTATCGCCCGCCAGACCGATCCGCCGGACGTGTCCCTGTAAGTATGCGTCGGTGAACGCGCATTCGATCTCAAGAATCCGGGTCGTGGCCCGATCCGACTGGAAATCCTGCATCATGTCGATCATTGCGGGGTCGAGACACAGGATGAGTTTATGGCCGCCGTGGTATCCGAAAAGCATGCTGACCAGCACACGGCGATGGCGCATGCGCTTGTCCAGACGGGTTTCGATCCCACCCAGATGCGGCAGCTCCGTATCCTCTTCGTTGAACAGATACGTCACCGCCGGAATGTCGGTCTGCTGCCGGATGGCCGCGACAAGCCGCTTTGCAACATGCCATTTCTTGCAGACAATCAATAGCAGCTCCTTGTCACGGTCGAGTGTTCCGCCCCCCTCCCAGAAGCGGGGCGCAAACCGTCGCCCGTCGCGCCCGCGCCCGGTCAGGAACCGATAGAGATTTCGCCCTTCGCCCGAGATCTCGAAGGTTTTCCCCTTCGCCGAATAGAGCTTGCCCAGACGCTGCTTCAGCTCGGTCGCCTCCGGGCTGATCTTGCGGGCGAACAGGGCGTCCTGCCCCAGCAGCAGATCATGATGATCGTTGTAGAACGTTACAGGCATTCCATAGTCAGAGAACATCAGGAAGGTGAGGGTGCGGGACTCGATCTCTTCCCGCGGGACAAGATGACGGACGATCGTCTGAAAAAAGGTCTCGTCAGGGATCCAGGTCGTTGCAAAGAATCGCATCACGTCCCGGCGTTCACGGGCGAATTCCAGAACCGCCTCCAACGTGCGCCGCCGCAGGCACCACCACTGGCTGCCAATCATCATCTGAAGGTCGTCAGGGATGCGGCGGGTCAGCCCCAGGCGTTTCTGTAGGTCGAAACTCTTGTAGAACAGCCATTTCTGCTGACGTTCGTTGAAAAAGTGACGATAGATCAACCGTTCCTCGCGGAATCCGGTCTTGATCCAGCCGCCATCGAAATAGTCGACGGATTCGATGTAGTCGGTGTCGCCGGACTGTAACAACGCATGGGCGTATTCGGCCGTCTTCACCGGCATGCAATCGCCCGAGAGCATGTAGAAGTGGGTCGCCTGTGAAAATGCCTCCATCGCCGCCTCGACCGCGTGCAGTGTGGCCTCGACAAGGCTCCATTCGCCCCAGCCGCACTTGACCCGCTTTGCGGCAAAGCAGACGTTCGGATTGTCTGCCAATGCATCGCGAATTCGATCATGGTGCGCCTTGGCGGCGCGTGCGTCAAAGTGGATCGCGAGGCAATCGCCGACAGCCGTCAGCCGCCGGGCCTGGGCAATTATGGCCTCGGGGTCCTTGTGACACAGCAGGATAAACGCGATTTGTACCATTTTGGAAACGATCTTCGAGACTTGGGCAACACTGTTCAACCGGAATAACGTGAACGCCAATTGAATCGACAGTGTTTGTTTGCTTTTTTGTAAGCGTTGCGGAAAAGACTGCCGCAGGAGCCAACAAAGGGATTGATGGCATGGGGTTTCCGGGCACATGGATGACAGAAAGCGAAAGCATGGTCTATCGCGTGGTGCCGAAATGCGCCTGCTCGACGATCGGCCAGATCATGTACTACTCCGACTACGGCCGTTTTTTTGATGGCGACATCCATGATGCCGAGGACGGGCTGCACAAGTGGGCGCACGAGGCCAGCCAGCCCCTGATCGAGGCCAACGTTCAGGCCCATCGCTCGATGACATTCACTTGCGTGCGCAATCCCTACACCCGAATCCTGTCCTCCTTTTTCGACAAGATCTGCGGCATTCAACGCAATGGCCGCCGCTATCGTGGAAACCTCGTGCCGATGCTGACCCAGAAGTACGGCATCGATGTCGGAACGCCCGAGAACGGGTTCGAGTTCGACCAGATCCAGAGCTTTCGCCGGTTCCTGCTGTTTGCCCGGGACACGATCCGGTTCCGACGCCCGATGGACCCTGACATTCACTGGTCGTCGATGTCGGGCCATGTATCGACCTTTGTGCTCAACGGTGGCCGGTACGACCGGATCTTCTGGACCGAGGATTTCAACACCGGCATGCAGGACGTTCTGGAGCAGGTGGAAACGGCCCACCCCGTCACGTTGGAGGACATCCCGAGATTCAACGAAAGCGAAGGCCACGGCCCGAAGCGCGCGCATCCGGTGGAGGCCTATTTCGATGATCTCGCGATGCATCTGGTCTATGAAATCTATCACAAGGATTTTGATCTCTTCCGGTATGATTTCGAGAACCCCGCCAACAAGATGCCGGCGGGAGAGATCGACCTGGACGAGGTGCACGCCAAACTTGGGGCCTGACCGGACGGGTTTTCCCGCTGCGGGATCGTGATGCCGCCCACCCCGGAGTGCTCCCGCCCGTTGGGCCCGCCCTTCGGGCATTGTCCACGGTTGGGCATGGCGCCCTCCGGGCGCAGCGCGCCACGGTGACGTCGCCGCCTTGACCGGGCGCCCTAAGGCTGCCCTTGCGGTGGGTTCGCGCGTGGACTTTTCCCATCCCGCCAGAGATAGTCCGAAAAACCCGAGCGAAGGAGACTGCCGATGCCGATGTTCACAACCGATCCAATGGCATTGGCCCTGACGGCGCTGCTGGCCTATCTGCTCGGGTCCGTTCCCTTTGGCATGCTGATGGCGCAGGTGTTTGGCCTCGGCAACCTGCGGTCAATCGGATCCGGGAACATCGGCGCGACCAACGTCCTGCGCACCGGAAACAAGCTTGCCGCCTTTCTGACCCTCGTGCTGGACGCCGCCAAGGGCGGGGTCGCGGTGCTGATCGCGCGGGCCACGCTGGGGGAAGACGCCGCCCAGGTGGCGGCGCTGTTTGCCTTTCTCGGGCACCTCTACCCGGTCTGGCTCGGCTTCAAGGGCGGCAAGGGGGTTGCAACCTTTCTGGGCGTCATGCTGGCGCTGGATTGGCGCGTCGGCCTCGCCTGCTGCGCGACCTGGCTCGTGATCGCTCTGGTCACGCGACTGTCGTCTCTGGCTGCGCTGATTGCGGCCGCGCTATCGACTTTCTGGATGTTCATCTTCGGGCAGGGGGAGGCCTTCTTCCTCGGCATCGCGCTGACGATCCTTGTCTACATCCGCCATGCTGACAATATTCGGCGCCTACGGCGCGGCGAGGAGCCCCGCATCGGGGCTGACAAGTCCTGAGCAAGTGGCTAGCGTTCCAAGGGAGCACAAACTTCGGAGACATCAAATGACATTTCAGGACTCGATTCGCACGTGCCTCGGCAAATACGTGGCTTTCAGTGGAAGAGCGCGTCGGCCAGAATTCTGGTGGTTTGCATTGTTCGTGTTCATCGGCGCGTGGATCACCGGAGCAATTGACAGAATGCTCTTCGGATCCGACTTCGGCGTGTTGGGACCGATCTTTGGTCTGGCTATGCTATTACCCTATATCAGCGTTGCCGTTCGACGCCTGCACGATACGGACAAATCCGGATGGTGGATCCTGATTGGCCTGATACCGCTGGTTGGTGTGCTGGTCTTGATCTACTTTTACATTCAGGAAGGCACCAAGGGCGCGAACACCTTTGGCCCCGAGCCGCGGGTCGTGAAGCGGTCGATCTGACCGGGACGCCACGATCATGGCCTGCGATGCGGGCGACGCAATAGATGGGCGCCACGTCGGCGCCCATTGCTGGCATTGCCTAGTAGGAGAACTCGTCAAAGATCGGATCGAGTTTCCCACCCCACGCACCCTGAAAGCGCGCCACCAGTTCGTCGGCCGGAACCTGCCTGGCCTCGACACTTTCCTGCAGAGCATTGAGGAAGTGGGTCTCGTCCGGAATCAAGCCGCCAGCACCGGGAACGGCGCGCGCCTCCAGCCCGGCGCGGGAGATCTCGATTGCCTCACGGGCAAGGTCCAGCAGCTTCACACCGCCAGCCACACCCTGCAATCCGTCCACCGAGGCCGCCACCCGCAACCCTTCGCGGGTCTCGTCATCAAAGCCCTTGACTAGATCCCAGGCCGCGTCCAGCGCCCCTTGGTCATACAGCAGCCCGACCCAGAAGGCCGGCAGCGCGCACAAACGACGCCAGGGGCCACCATCGGCCCCGCGCATCTCCATGTACTTCTTGATCCGCGCCTCGGGGAACACCGTCGTCAGGTGATCGGCCCAATCGCTCAACGTCGGGGTTTCGCCAGGAAGCGCGGGCAATTGCCCCTTCAGGAAGTCGCGGAAGGACTGGCCAAGCGCGTTGATATAGGTGCCATCGCGATAGACAAAATACATCGGCACATCGAGCGCATATTCGACCCAGGCCTCGAACCCGAAGCCATCCTTGAACACAAACGGCAACATGCCGGTGCGCGCGGCATCCAGATCGCGCCAGATGCGCGAGCGCCAGGATTTGTGGCCGTTCAGCTTGCCTTCGAGGAAGGGCGAATTGGCGAACAGGGCGGTGGCCACCGGCTGTAGCGCCAGACCGACACGCAATTTCTGCACCATGTCGGCCTCGCTGGCGAAGTCGAGGTTCACCTGCACCGTACAGGTACGGTACATCATCTGCTTGCCCAGGTCGCCGACGCTGTCCATGTAATCGTTCATCAGCCGATACCGCCCCTTTGGCATCTGCGGCATCTGCTCGTGCGTCCAGGTCGGGGCGGCCCCCAGACCGATGAACCCGGCGCCAATATCATCGGCCACCGACTTCACTTCGCGCAGGTGTTCGTTCACCTCGTCACAGGTCTCGTGAATGGACTGCAGCGGTGCCCCAGACAGTTCCAGCTGCCCGCCGGGTTCCAGGCTGATGTTGGCCCCGTTCAGCTCCAGGCCGATGATATTGTCCTGCTCAAAGATCGGCGACCAACCATAGCGGTCGCGCAGCCCTTCCAGCATCGCCTTGATGGAACACGGGCCATCGTAGGGCAGCGGCAACTTGGTGATCCGATCATAGCCGAATTTCTCGTGCTCGGTTCCGATCCGCCAGTCTTCCTTCGGCTTGCAGCCGCTCGACAGGTATTCGACGAGCTGTTCGTATCGTTCGATCGGGCCGCCGCCGGATTGAGGGATGGACATGGGGATAGGTCTCCGATCATTCGCGCAATCCGATTTAGGTGCGCTTCAGGTCGTCACAAGTCAAGGGGGGCACCGAGCGAAGCGAGGTGCCCCCGGTCGACGCGCGCAGGCGCGGCGAAACCCGGAAGCCCCCGCAACGTCATCTCCGTCTTGGCGGCAGGATCACTTCGGGGGCAATCGTCCGCTTCCAGATCACGCGCGCCGTGGTGGCGTCTCCCTCCAGCGCGGTCATCAGGGCGCGAGTGTCCATACCCGGCAGCGTCGCAAACAGGTCGTACAGCCCATCTGCTCCCGCCGCCGCCAGCGGGACCAACAGCGTCTGGCGATCTACCTGTCGCAATCGCCAACAACGACGGTCGCCCGCCACGTCCAACACCTCGATCTCGACCAGTTCCGACAGGTCGACCCCGCCGCCCATCAGCGGGCCGGCATAGGAAATCCGCCCCTCGTCGATCGAAACCACGCCCGGTGCATCGATCTCCATGCGAAATCGCATCCGGCGCCAGGACAGCAACGTCATGCCCAGCGAAACCGCCAGGACGATCCCCCCCAGGGCCAGCATCAACACCCCGCCGAGGCTCATCAACCACAGCCCGAACGCCGCCACGGCCAACCCGGTCAGCACCTCGTTCCATCGAGACAGCCACCGCGCGGCCTCGGGTCGCACAAAACTCATGCCGCGCCTCCGACGATTTGCGGCCCATCGAACATCCGCGTGGAGATGTGTCCGACCTGCCGAAAGCCGATGGCCTCATAGGCCCGCGCGGCCGGCCTGCCAGAGGCTGACAGGATCGCGCGCGTCACACCCTCGGCCCGCACCCTGTCCAGGTGCAGCGCGACCGCGCGACGGGCAAACCCGCAGCCGCGCAGGTCCGGCGGGGTGTAGACATTGCCGATCTGGACCATATCCGGCAGCACGGCATTGAACGCCGTGACCGACATCGGCACGCTGTCCTGCTCCAGCACCGCCAGCCTCTCACGTTCGATCAAGCGCGCGACATCCACCGTCGCCTGCGTCTTGGCCTCGTCGCGCGGCATCTGGAACAGGTGTTCCAGGAAATCCTGTCGCCACCGGGCAAGCGGAGCGGAATCGTGCATTCGCGCCATGCGCAGGGTGGTCTCGCCTTCCGGAACCTTCAGCCGATCAAGATCCAGCGAATAGAGCGGTTCCTCTTGGTTGCGCCGCACCGGGGCCCTGTCGAGCCCGAGGGCCCGGATCACGCCCAGCAACTGGGCTGGCGCACCGAGCCCGCCGATGATCGCCTGTCCGTCAAGGATACCGCGCAGCGTCGACAGGTCTGCCAGATCCGACAGCGCGACCAGCAGCACCCCCGCTGTGCTCAGCCCGACCACGCCGGTCACTGCCCCGGCCTGCTCCCGCATCCACATCCGGCTGGCATGGGGGGCATCACCGCCGCATGGGCCGAACTCCCGCAGATTTGACCGCAGAAACATGGTTTCCGCCGCGTGGCGCACCAGAAAGGCGTCGATCCTTGAACCATCCCGTGGGCCTGCGGGCGTCAGGCCCGCGTCCTGGACAATTGCGGTGCTCATGCCGCGACCCGCGCAACTTCGACGCCGGCAAAGAACAACAGGGTGAAACACCCGATCTGGCGGAACCCGATCGCCTCGTAGGCGCGACTGGCCGCCGGCCCCGAGGCAAACAGGATCGCCCGTTTCACCCCGTCGTGTCGCGCCACCTCCAGGTGCAATGCCACGGCTCGTCTGGCATAGCCCTGCCCGCGCACGTTGAGCGGCGTAAAGACATTGCCAATCTGCACCATGTCCGGAAGGATCGCGTTGAACGAGGTCATTGCCAACGGCGTTCCGTCGGCGCATTCCAGCAGCATCAGCGATTGACGCTCCAACATCCGATCGACGTCTGCCTGGGCGATCTCGGCAGCCTCATCCTCGGAAAAATGGAACGTTTCCATCAGGTACGCCTGCCGCCAATCCACCATCAGCGAACTGTCGGCTGGCGTTGCGCCGCGAAGCGTCGAGGCCCCGTCCGGTGTGTCGATATGGTCGAGATCCAGGGAATAAAGCGGTTCATCATCATCCAGTTGCGCGTCCGCCGAGTCCAATCCCAGCAACCGGCGGAGCTGATGCACCTGTTCGGTCGCCCCGAAAATTCCCTTGATTTCGCTCTGACCCAGCGTCGACAGGATCGCGGCTTGCGGCATGTCGCCCGGCATCTGAACCAGGACGACCCCGAACGTCGTATGCCCCAGCACGCCGGTGATGGCGCCGCCCTCTTCCCGCAGCCACATCCGGGTCGCCTCCCGCGCCGGACCTCCACAGGGCCCAAACATCCTCAGATTTGCCCGCAGGAACATCGACGTATCGGTGTGCTGCACCAGAAACCGCTCGATGGCAGGCGTGTCGTCCGTCGTCGCAGGGCGCAGGTACATCACCAGTCTCCCAGGGTGGTTTGCCACAGGGTCATGGCTGCCACGGCGGCAGTATCCGCCCGCAGGATTCGCGGGCCAAGGCTGACTGTTGTGGCTTGCGGCATGGCATGCAACCGCTGGCGCTCCGAGTTCGAGAAGCCCCCCTCCGGCCCGATCAGAATTGCCCAGGGGCCGGCCACAGCCGCGTCGCCGGTGGTCAAGGCCTCTTGCGCGCCCACCAGGGCCTCGTCGCAGAACATCAATCGGCGCTCTGCCGGCCAATCTGCCAGAATTCGGTCCAGCCGCGCCAGGTCTGTCACCTCTGGCACATAGGTCCCTCCGCATTGCTCGGCCGCCTCTACAGCATGGGCCTGCAACCGGTCGCGGCGAATCCGCTCGGCATTGGTGAACTCGGTCTGCACCGGGCAGATCCGCGCGGCTCCCATCTCGGCGGCCTTTTCGACGATGAAGTCGGTGCGGGCCTTCTTGATCGGGGCAAACATCAGCCACAGGTCGGGCGGCAATTGCAACGCACGGGTCTGGCGCACGCAGGTCAGGCTGCCACCGCGCTTTCCGGCGGCGTCGATCCGCGCCTCGAATTCTCCGGACAGGCCGTCAAACAGCAGGATGGACTCGCCCTCGGCCAGACGCATCACCCCAAAGAGGTAATGTGCCTGCTCCCGCGTCAGTGAAACGCTTTGCCCCTCACCAAGGCTTTGGTCTACATACAGACGGACCTTTGCCATCGATTTTTTCCCACCGTTCCGGGGCGGACAATATGACCGACAACCAGCAGACGCCAGCCAACAATGCCACCCAGGCCACCAGCGCGACCGATACCGGACGCGTGGCGGACGCAACCGACGGAAACTGGGTCGACCGGTTCTCCCCGGCGTCGGCCCAGCCGTATCTGCGGCTGTCGCGCGCCGATCGCCCGGTGGGGTTCTGGACCCTGATCATTCCCAGCTGGTGGGGCCTGTTTGCCGCCGCCGCCGCGACCGGCTGGCGCGGCTTTGACTGGTGGATCCTGATCGCCGTCGTGCTGGGTGCGATGCTGATGCGTGGGGCGGGCTGTACCTGGAACGACCTGACCGACCGCGAAATCGACGCCCGGGTCGAGCGCACCCGCTCGCGCCCACTTCCGTCCGGGCAGGTCACCGTGAAGAACGCCATGATCTGGATGGGAATCCAGGTGTTGCTGGCCTTCCTGATCCTGCTGACGTTCAACAGCACCGCGATCTGGCTGGGGGTCGCTTCGGTCCTGCTGGTGGCGATCTATCCCTTTGGCAAGCGGTTCACGTGGTGGCCGCAGTTCATCCTGGGATTGAACCTGAACTGGGGTGTCCTTGTGGCCTGGGCGGCCCATACCGGCGACATCACGCTGGCGCCGCTGTTCCTGTATTTCGGCGGGGTGGCGTGGACGATCTTCTACGACACGATCTATGCCCATCAGGACATCGAGGACGATACGCTGATCGGGGTGAAATCAACCGCGCGCCTGTTTGGCCGTGAAACACCCTCCTGGCTGCGGCTGTTCATGATGGTGACGGTCCTGATGATGACGGTCGGCGTGATCCTGGCGCTTGGCCCCACCGGAAATCCACTGGCACTCGCGATCGGGCTGGTCGGTGTCTGGGGAATGGGCCTGCACATGAGCTGGCTGATGGCGACCCTCGATATCGACTCGCCCGAATCCTGCCTGACCCGGTTCCGGGCCCTGACCCAGACCGGGATGATCCTTGTCGTCGCGTTGGCGGTGACGGTTCTGATCTTGTGACCGAGGCTCTGGCACCGGCCACGCCTGGCCGAACCATCGGCAGACTCCCGCTGCTTTCATGAGGTTGGCAGAGATTGATCAAATGACGTCAGACCTCTAAGAGACGTCTACCGGGAACGAAGAAGAAAAAAACGCCATGCGCCTTGGCCCGAAAATCATTTCTGTTCTGTCGTTGGTGCTCGCCGCTATCGCGTGTTGGCTTGTTTCCACGATGGCCGCAGACATCATCGAAAAACGGTCTGGACAGGTCGTGGCGATCTCGTTGATCGAGGCTGGTCATGACTGGGCGGAGGTCCACACCGACGGGCTCCAGGTGCATATCGGCGGCATGGCCCCGACCGAGGCACGGCGGTTCAACGCCCTGCACGTCGCCGGCACCATGGTCGATGCCACCCGGATCATCGACGGGACCACCATCGTCCCGTCCAAGCCGCTGGCCCCGCCGAAGTTCTCGATCGAAATCCTGCGCAACGATGACGGCATCACGCTGATCGGCCTTGTCCCCGCGTCGATGGATCGGACCCTGATGGTCAACGAGATCATGGCGCTGGCCGAAGGAGCCGAGGTCGTCGACCTGCTGGAGGCCGGAGACTACCCCGAGCCGGCAGACTGGTCACCCGCGGTGCAGGTCGGATTGAAGGCTTTGGCGCGCCTGCCGCGCTCCAAGATTTCGATATTCGCCGGCGAGGTCGACATCACAGCCATCAGCGAATCGGCCAGGGAAAAGCGCGCGCTTGAAAAGGAGCTGACGCAGCGGGTCCCGAAGTCGGTCCAGGTCATCCATCACATCACTGCACCGCGCCCGGTCATCACCCCGTTCACCCTGCGGTTTCTGATCGACGGAAACGGGCCACGGTTCGATGCGTGTTCGGCCGACTCGCCACGTGGGCGTGATCGGATCCTTGCGGCAGCGGTCGAGGCCGGCGTTACCGGCACATCCGAATGCACCTTGGGCCTCGGGGTTCCGACGCCGGATTGGCCGACCGCCGTGGTGCAGGGCATTCAGGCGGTCGCGGCCCTCAAGGGCGGATCCGTCACTTTTTCGGACGCCGATGTCACACTCGTGGCACTGGATTCGACCGAGCGCGCCGATTTCGACCGGGTCGTGGGCGAGCTGGAATCCAACCTTCCAGAGGTTTTTTCGCTGCATTCCGTCCTGCCGGAACCCGTTGCCGTGGACGGAACCGGCGAGGGCGAGGGCCCGCCGGAATTTGTCGCGACGCGCAGCCCCGAAGGCCAGTTGCAGTTGCGCGGACGCCTGAACAACCCGGTGGTGCGCACCACCATCGAGAGCTTTGCCAAGGCCCGTTTCGGCGTGGCATCCGTTTATACCGCGGCCCGTATCGACGAGGATCTGCCTGCCGACTGGCCGGTCCGGGTGCTGGCGGGGCTACAGGCCCTGTCAGAGCTCGAAAGTGGATCGGCCGTGATCCAGCAGGATTATATCGAACTGTCCGGTAGGTCCGGGAACCCGGAAGCGCAGGCTGAAATTGCCCGGATCCTGTCGGAAAAGCTTGGGGATTCGCAGAATTACAAGCTGGATGTCACCTACGACAAGGCACTGGACCCGATCGCGGCGCTGCCGACCCCCGACGAATGCGTGGGACAGGTCAACGCGATCCTGGCCAGCACCAAGATCACCTTCGAACCAGGGTCGGCGGATATCTCGGGGAACGGCGTCGGCGTCATCAACGATATCGCCGACGTCCTTAAGGCCTGCCGGGAGGTCAACATGCAGCTCGAGATCGCCGGTTATACCGATAGCCAGGGCCGCGAGGAAATGAACCTGGAGCTGTCGCAGAGCCGCGCGGATTCTGTGCTGGCAGCAATTGCGACGCGCCGGATCCTGACATCAGGGATCAGCGCTGTAGGATATGGCGAAAGCGACCCGATCGCGGACAACGACACCGACGAGGGGCGCGAGGCGAACCGTCGGATCGAGTTCCGCCTGCTTGCGGATGCGGAAGAGGCCACCGAGCCAGACGACGCAACGGGCTCGGATGACCCGGCTGCCGAGACCGCTACCGACCCGGCCGCCGATGGGGCCTCGACGCCGGAACTGGACGCCACGAGCGGCGCAGCCGGCCCGACCGAAACACCGTCTCAGGACGCCGACCCGGCCAGCCCGGACGACGGCACGGAGGAAAGCCAGTGAACCGCTCCGAATTTATCATCGTCACCGCTGCGGTCCTGTTCGTGGCCTTCCTCCTTGGCTGGTTTGCCTCCTGGATCATCCACCGGGTGACACGGGTGACTCAGTCCGAGATGGGCGAACTGGACACGATGGCCCAGGCCCTGCACGAGGCTGAAGAGACACGTGATCAAGCGATCACCTACATGCAACAACGCGAAGCCGAACTGAGCAACCAGCTGAGCCAGACCGAGGCGGAATTGCAGGCCACGATGGATGGGCTGCGGGATGCGCGGCAAGAGGCCGAGGAACTGCGGGTCTACATCGAGCAGAACCGCGAAAGCACCTGACCAAGGGGCTGCCCGGTTCATCGGATGAATGACCGCCGCCCCACACGAATGCGAGTGCCCTCCGGAACGCGGGCCCGACGAGCCGGGTTCAGGAACAGGCCATCGGGACGGGTGCAGGCGCAGGTTGGCCGGCATTGTTACCAGCGGTCGAGAGCTTCCTCGTCGGCGTCCTTGGCATCCACCCAGCTTTCGCCGTCAGGCCCCCGCTCCTGTTTCCAGAACGGCGCGCGTGACTTGAGGTAGTCCATCAGGTATTCGGCCGCTTCGAACGCGTCCTTCCGGTGGCGGGCCGCCGTTGCGACCATCATGATCTGTTCGCCGGGAAACAGTGCGCCAAAGCGGTGAATCACCAGCACATCCGCCAACGACCAACGCGCCTTTGCCTCGGTCGCGATCTTTTGCAGCGCCCGTTCGGTCATGCCCGGATAGTGTTCGATCAACATCTCGGCCATCCGCCCGCTGTCATCGCGCACGATCCCGGTGAAGCTGACCACGGCACCGGCACCGGACGCACCGGCGGTGAAGGCCTCAACTTCCGCCCCTGCCTTGAAAGGCTCGGCCTGTACCCGGACGTCCATTCAGCCGCCCGTCATCGGGGGAAAGAAGGCCACTTCGCGGACACCATCCAGCGGAGCGTCAAACTCTGCGAGGTCCTGGTCCACGGCAACCCGCAGCGCCGACAGGTCGGAAAACGCGAGGGCGTACCGTTCTTCACGGTTACGCAATTCCTCGATCAGGTCCGCAACCGTCGCGGCAGTCGTCTCCAGCCGTTCTCGTGGAACGCCGATTCGCTCGCGAACCCAGGCAAAGTAGAGAACATCGATCATCAGCGTCAGTCCTTCAGGTAGGGCCGGGCCTTGATGAAGTAATCCCACCCCGTAACGGCCGTCAGAATGGCCGCAATCCACAGCAGGACGATCCCCCCATTCAAGGACAGCGATGCGGCGAAGGATCGCCAGCGCAGGCCAAACATGTCTTCGGCAGTGCCATCCAGAATGGCAGTAACCGTGGCATGATCCATCCCGGCGGTGTCGGCTTCGATCCCGGTCAGGAAGCCGCCAAATGCCAGCAGGACCGCGATGGCCACCATCTGAACCGTGGTCTTCCACTTGGCCAGCTTGGTGACCTTGAGCGTTCCGGCGGTATCGCCCAGGAATTCGCGCAAGCCCGACACGAACACTTCCCGAAAGAGGATGATTGCGGCGGGCAACAGGATGACACCCCGCATCCCCATCAGCCCGATGATCGCGGCCAGGGCGATCACCACCATCGCCTTGTCGGCGATCGGGTCCAGCATCGTGCCGATCCGGGTCTGTTGTTTCCAGGCGCGCGCCAGGTACCCGTCGATCCAGTCGGTTGCCGAGGCGCTGACGAACAGTACACAGGCCGTCCAGTCCGCGATCGGATGCGGCAGGACAAGATAGACCAGCAGGATTGCCGGGGCAGCCGCAAGGCGGATGATCGTCAGGATATTGGGAATGGTCCAGCGCATGCCTTGTCCTACCCGAGGCCGCGCGCAGACAAAAGCCCCGTTGCGACGCAATCCGCCGTAGCGGCAGCCACCGCACTCACCCGTGATCGTTGAAGTGGTCGTAGATCTTCTCGGCCAGTCCTGCCGAGATCCCCTCCACGGCCTTCAGGTCGGCCAGGTTGGCGCGGCCGACGGCCTTGGCCGAGCCAAAATGCGCCAGCAGCGCCCGCTTGCGGGTCGCTCCGACGCCGGCGATCTCGTCCAGCGGAGTCGCCCCGATCGCCTTGGACCGCTTCTGCCGGTGGGCACCGATGGCAAACCGGTGGGCCTCGTCGCGCAATCGTTGGACAAAGTACAGCACCGGATCATTGTGGCGCAGCGCAAAGGCGGACGCACCCGGACGATAGAACTCTTCCTTTCCGGCATCTCGGTCGATCCCCTTGGCGACACCGATGAAGGGCACATCCTCGACGCCGAGTTCGGCCATGATCTCTGCCACTGCGCTGATCTGTCCGGCGCCACCATCGATCAGCAGCAGGTCCGGCCAGGCGCCCGACTCGCGATCCGGGTCCTCTTTCAACAGGCGCTGGAACCGCCGCGTGAGGACCTCTTTCATCATGCCGAAATCGTCGCCGGGGGTCAGGTCTTCGCCCCGGATGTTGAATTTCCGGTACTGGCTTTTCAGAAACCCGTCGGCACCGGCCACGATCATCCCCCCCACGGCGTTGGTGCCCTGGATGTGGGAGTTGTCATAGACCTCGACCCGGACGGGGGGGGCCGGCAGGTCGAACGCCTCGGCAAGCCCGCGCAGCAGTTTTGCCTGCGCGGCGGATTCCGACATCTTGCGACCCAGCGACTCGCGGGCGTTGCGCAGGGCTCCGGACACCAGTTCGGCCTTTTCGCCCCGCTGCGGGATCAGGATTTCCACCTTGCGGCCAGCACTCTCGGACAAGATCTCGACCATCAGGTCGTGATCCTCGATGTCATGCGACAGGATCAACTGCCGGGGCGGTTGCTTGCCGTTGTAGAACTGACCGAGAAAGGATCGCATCACCTCTTCCGGGGATTCCGTGCCGCCGGTGCGGGGATAGTAATCGTGGTTGCCCCAGTTCTGGTTCGCCCGGATGAAGAACACCTGCACGCAGGCCTGCCCGCCCTCCATGTGCAAACCGATCACGTCGGCCTCGGGAACACCGCGCGGATTGATACCCTGGGCGGACTGTACCTGCGTCAGCGCCCGGATCCGGTCCCGCAGGGTGGCGGCGCGCTCGAACTCCATTGTTTCGGAGGCCACTTGCATCTGTTCGGCCAGTTCCGATTGAACATTGGTGGACTTGCCCTGCAAGAACCTCTCCGCGTCCGACACCAGCTTGGCATAGTCCGCCTCGGAGATCTGGCCGACACAGGGCGCGGCGCAGCGCTTGATCTGGTAGAGCAGGCAGGGGCGGGTCCGGGTGTCGAACGTGGCATCCGAGCAGTTGCGCAGCAAGAACACCTTCTGCAACTGGTTCAGCGTCCGGTTCACGGCACCAGCGCTGGCAAACGGGCCATAGTAGGCGCCCTTTTCCGACTTCGCGCCCCGGTGTTTCTTGATCTGCGGATAGGCATGGGCCTTGGACACCAGGATATTCGGGAACGATTTGTCATCCCGCAGCAGCACGTTGTAGCGCGGCTTGAGCTGCTTGATCAGGTTCTGCTCCAGCAGCAACGCCTCGGCCTCGGTGCGGGTCGTCAGGAACATCATCGACGCGGTTTCGCTGATCATCCGGGCGATGCGCGGCGAATGGCCTGCCGGGCGCGCATAGTTCGACACCCGCGCCTTCAGGTTTCGGGCCTTGCCAACATAGAGCACGCGGCTGTCGGCATCCAGCATCCGGTAGACGCCGGGCGAGGAATCCAATGTCCTGAGGTTGGCCTGAATGCAGGCGTGCCCGACCAACTGTTCGCTGTCGCTGTCTTCCTTGTCGGTCACGCCGTGTTGCCCCCTCTGGCCGGATACTCGCACATATTCCGATTCCCATGAATCGCTGCAACTTAGCGGTGACGGTAGCAACAGAAAACATGTCCACGGTTTCTGTGGATAACCCTATGGAGAACTTCGTGGGAGAAACGTTTTTCCCTTATTTTCAAGCCGATTGATTAAGTTGATTAAAAATTAGGCACATTCGCAAGATGCTGAATTCATTTGTTATTTTCCTTTTTGTCCGACAAGCGGTTGATATTTATGAAGGTTTCTTAACGGTTTCGTGAAGAGGATGCGTCAGGTGCATAAGTGATGCTCCAATTCCGCAAGGCGTCACTCCGGCCCCAATACATCCGGGGTCTGCCAGGCCAGATGCTGGCCTCCGTCAACACAGAGCAATTGCCCCGTCACCCCCGGTGCATCGAGAAAATATCCGAGCGCGCCAGTGATGTCTTCGGGGTTGGCGCCACGTTCCAGCAGGCAGGCCGCGCGTTGTCGGGCAAAGTGGTCTTCGGTCTGCCGATCCCCGATCAAGGTCGGCCCCGGACCGATGGCGTTCACCCGAACATGCGGTGCCAGTCCCCGCGCAGCAGTCTGGGTAAAGGCCCAGAGCCCCATCTTGGCGACCGTATAGCTCATGAAGGCCGGGGTCAGCTTGCGCACCCGCTGGTCCAACATGTTGACCACCAGCGCCTGCGAGAGTTGCTCCCCGTGGCGGTCGCGAATGGCCCGCGGCGCCTGCTCTGCAAACGCTTGCGTCAGGACCACGGGTGCCCGCAGATTCGATTCAAGGTGCCGATCCCAGCTCTCGCGGGTGCCGGTTGCAATCGTGTCATTCTCAAAGATCGACGCGTTGTTCACCAGCACGTTCAACGGGCCGTCAAGCGCGTGAGCAGCAGCAGGGACGAGCGCTTGCATCCCGGCCTCCTGTGTCAGGTCGGCTTGCAACGCGACGGCCCTGCGTCCCATCTGTCGGATCTCGGCTGCAACCGCATCGGCTTCCCCGGAAGACCCGTGGTAATGCACGGCAACATCATGCCCCTGCTTGGCGAGGTACAGGGCCATGAACCGGCCCAGGCGCCGGGCCGCACCGGTTACCAGCGCTCGTTTATCCGTCATGTCTTGTCCTTGGGGTCAGGCAATCACCGCCACAATATAGGCAACATAGGCCAAGGTCAGAGCCACACCAAATCCGCGCCCCATGTTCCACTTGAAAAAGACGAACGGGACCAACACCAACGACGACGCCAGCATCACCCAGATGTCGAACCGCAGGGTTGCGGGGTCCACCGGGATGTCGCCGACAAAACTCGCGATGCCGATGATCGCCAGCATGTTGAACAGGTTGGAGCCGATGACGTTGCCGAGCGCGACCTCGGTCTGCCCCCGGATTGCCGCCATGACAGTGGTCGCCAGTTCTGGCAACGAGGTCCCGATGGCAACCAGCGTCAGGCCGATCACCGTTTCGGGCACGTCCAGATCATGCGCGATGGAGACCGCGGCATCAACCAACAGGTCGGCGCCCAGCGGCAGGCCCAATATGCCAAGCCCAAGGTACATCCAGATCTTCCATGTCGGCATGGAGGTGTCGGCGCCCTCGACCTCTTCGATGTCGTCGTCGCCGTTGGCCAGTCTATTCTGATCGGCAATCTCCGCTGCCAGCCGGACATCCCGACGGTGCTTCCGTGCCGTGTACACGGCATCGCCGAGCATCAGCGCCAGCATGAACAACAGGACCGTCCCGTCGATCCAGTTGAACAGGTCCGTGTAGGCCAGCCCGATGAACACGAACGTTGCGAAGATCATCATCGTATAGGTCTTGCGGGTGTCGCAGCCGGACGTGTGCAGCCCGGACAGGATCGCGGGCACCCCCAGCACAAGCAGCACGTTGGCGATGTTCGAACCGATCACGTTGCCGAGCGCGATCCCGGCGGCACCGCTCAGGATGGCCTGGACCGACACCAGCATCTCTGGCGCAGATGTACCGAAAGCGACGATGGTCAGCGACACAAGCAACGCGGGTATCCCAGCCCTGAGCGCAAGGTTCACAGCCCCCTTGACCAAGGCGTCCCCAGCCAGGAGCAGGATCACGAGTCCCAATCCCAACAGGGAGATATCCATCACCATTCAATCATCCCTTTCCGCAGGAGCACGGGCCTTCGCCAATGATATAGCTTCCGCAGGCCTTGCACTTGCGCGGTTTTGGCGGACCACTGGAACGCTTGCCGGGGCGCCTGGCGCCACCGGGCCAGCGCAGCCGTCCGAACATGGCCAGAGCCAGCATGCCGATCAGAAAGAAGGTGACGATCTTGACCAACACTACAGCCCGTAGCGCGCCCACAGGGCGCGCTCCTCCAACCCGGCAGCCGCCTCGGCTGCCAAGGATATCCCGAACCGACGCAACAGGCCGCGACGCGGACCATGCACCGAAAACCGGGTTTTCTTGCCATAACGCTCTTTCATCACGGCGACGAGGTGCCCGACGCCATCGGCCAGGCCGACCTCGACCGACTTGGCACCGACCCAGACATCGCCGGTGAACAGACCGTCATCGCCGTCCAGCCGCTTGCCGCGACGGGTTTTGACATGGGTGATGAAATTGTCGTGGATCTGGTCCTGAAGGTCGCGCAGACGGGCAACGTCCTCGTCCTTCTCGGCCTGGAACGGATCCAGAAAGCTCTTGGATTTCCCAGCCGTGTGCACCCGCCGTTCCACCCCGAACCGGGCGATCAGATCCTGCAGGCCAAAGCTGGCCGAGATCACGCCGATGGAGCCGACGATGGAATTGGCATCGACGATGATCTCGTCGGCCGCACAGGCGAGCCAGTAGCCGCCCGATGCAGCAACGTCCTCGACGAAGGCCGTTACCGGCACGTCCTTTTCTTCGGCCAACCGCCGGATGCGCGCCGCGATCAGGGAGGATTGACTGGGCGATCCACCCGGTGAGTTGATCACCAACGCGACAGCCCTTGGCTTGCCTCGCGAAAAGGCCCGTTCGATCATCTCAGCCGTGGCGGCATCGTTCAGGCCACGTTGGCCCGACGAAATCACACCGTTCAGGCGTATGACAGACACCAAGGGGGCCTGTCTCAGGAATGGCAGGAAGCGTCTCATCGCCCCCATGTAGGGGCGCGGCTCCGGAGGAACAAGGCAGACTGCGACAACTACGCCGCCTGTTGCAACGTTACCCGCTCGGCACGGTCGCCCCGTGCTCAATCATTGGGCAGCACCAGTATGGCACGGAAGTCGTTGACGTTGGTCAGGGTTGGGCCGGTGATGACCTGATCTCCCAACCGTTCAAAAAAGCTGTGTGCGTCGTTCTCGGCCAGCGCCCGTGCGGGATCAAACCCGGACTCCGCCGCACGTTGCAATGTTGTCGGGGTGACGACCGCGCCGGCAACCTCGGCCGCACCGTCGACACCGTCCGTGTCACAGGCGAGCGCAAAGATCCGCGCGGCGCCGTCCAGCTCTGCCGCCAGCGCCAGCAGGAACTCGGCGTTCGGTCCACCGATGCCGCTGCCCCGCCGCGTGACGGTCAACTCGCCGCCCGACAGCAGAAGCACCGGCTTGGAACCGCGGCACTCCAGCGCGACGCGAGCCTGAACGCGCGCCACGTCTCGGGCCTCGCCCTCGATATCGTCGCCCAGCAGGCGAACCTCGCAGCCCGCAGCCACCGCCTCCTGCACCGCAGCCGCCAGCGATTGCGACGGCGCCGCGATGACCCGGTTTTCGACCCGCCCAAGGCGCGGATCCCCCGGCGGGATCACACCGGTCGGCCCGTCCAGGACCTTATGCACCGCGTCGGGCACCTCGATGTTCCAGTCGGTCAGGATCTTGCGGGCATCCTCGGCAGTGCTGGCATCGCCAACCGTCGGGCCGGACCCGATAAAGGCCGGGTCATCCCCCGGCACATCCGAGATCATCAGCGTCAACATCCGGGCCGGGGTGGCCGCAGCCGCCAATTGCCCCCCCTTGACGCGGCTGAGGTGCTTTCGCAGCACGTTCATCCGGTCGATCGGCGCACCCGACGCAAGAAGCGCCGCGTTGACCGCCTGTTTTTCGGCCAGGGTGATGTCGCCCGCCGGCTGCACCAGCAGGCTCGATGCCCCGCCCGAAATCAGCGCCAGAACAAAATCGTCTTCGCCCAGCCCCGACAACCTGTAGAGCATCCGCGAAGTGGCCACGAGGCCGGCCTCATCCGGGACAGGATGGGCGGCCTCGATGATCTCGATTCCCTCGCAGGGACGGCCATAGCCGTAGCGCGTGATCACCAGCCCCTCGCAGGGTCCCCAAACGCTCTCCACCGCCTCGGCCATGCGGGCGGACGCCTTGCCAGCGCCGATGACCAACACCTTGCCGGCAGGCTTGTCCGGCAGATTGCCGGGAATGATCGCCATCGGGTCCGCCACCTGGACCGCGATGGAGAACAGCTTGCGAAGGAAGGCTTCGGGATTCTGGATCGTCATCTTCTGGACCCTGTATGGGGAACGCCTATTCCGTGACGGCAAGACCGTCGGCGGTAAAGAACAGCTGCCACTGCGCGTCAAAGATCAGGCCCACACGGTCACCCGGTTTGTGAGGATCCTGCGACGACCCGCGCACCGTGATCTGCCCCAGTGGGCCGCCGTCGATGATGACATAGGTATCGGCGCCTAGGTATTCGACCACGTCAACCGTACCGTCACAGGCACCTTCGCCCTCGTTGCCCAGCGTGATGTGCTCCGGGCGTGTGCCGATATTCACGGCGGCCGTCGAGTGATGGTAGGCACCGCCGCGTCCGCCTTCGAGATTGTATCGGCCTCCACCGGTGGTGCAGGGCAGGATGTTCATCTTCGGCGAGCCGATGAACTGCGCGACGAACAGGTTCGCCGGGCGTTCGTACAGCTCCTTGGGCGTGCCGATCTGGGCGATCTTGCCGAACTCCAGCACAACGATGCGGTCGGCCAGGGTCATGGCCTCGATCTGGTCATGGGTGACGTAGATCATCGTGGTGTTGAGGCTCTGGCTCAACTTGGCGATCTCGTAGCGCATCTCGACCCGCAGGGCGGCATCGAGGTTCGACAGAGGTTCGTCGAACAGGAACGCCGTGGGGTCACGCACGATCGAGCGGCCAATGGCAACCCGCTGGCGCTGGCCACCCGAAAGGTCCTTGGGGCGACGTTCGAGGTAGGATTCCAGCTTCAGGATGCGGGCTGCCTCGGCGACCTTGGAGTCGATCTCGCTCTTGGGCGCACCGGCGGTCTTGAGGGAAAACCCCATGTTCTCGGCCACCGACATGTGCGGGTAGAGCGCGTAGGACTGGAACACCATGGACAGGCCACGCTTGGCGGGCACCTGGTCGGTGACGTCGTTGCCGTCGATCAGGATCTTGCCGCGCGAGGTCTCCTCCAGGCCGCCGATCATCCGCAGCAGGGTGGACTTTCCACAGCCCGACGGGCCGACAAAGATGACAAACTCGCCGTCGTTGATTTCAAGATCCACGCCCTTGATGACCTGGACTTCGCCGTACCACTTTTCGACGGCCTTGAGTGTGATGCTACCCATCAGAAACCTCCCTTGGCTTGCGGGCTGGCGTAGGTCAGCCAGATTGCTGCGGTCCAGGTGAAATGTTGGCCGCCGGCGGGGGTGCCGTCGACCGGGCTGAAGTATTCGGCAAAACCGTGATCGGCGATCACGGCGCGCGTGCCGATCCGAACCTTTTCGGCGAGTTCTGCATGGCCCATCTCGGCCAGGCCTGCCCCGATCTGCGAATTGGTCATGCCCCAGAGCGGGCCGCGCCAATAGCGGATGTGATCGAAGTCAGGTCGATCGGGATCGTAAGACGGCACCGGGTATTTCACTGCCGCCAGGATCCGTTCGAGATGAGGCACCATCCGCGGTTCGTCGATGCCGGCGTACCAGCAATAGAACGAGGCGCAGGACAGCGTGTTCGTGTATTCGCCAGAGCGCAGGTTGATGCTGTCGTAGTAGCCCTCGGCCTCGTTCCACAGTCGTTTGGAACCTTCGACCATCGTGTCGATCCAGCCGTCGATCTCTGTCGTGTCCTTGCCGAACGCATCGCCGATCCACTTGAGATCGCGATGCGCGCGCAAGAGCATGAAGGTCATGCCCGGATCGGCCACCCGCAGTGGGGATTTCTCGTTGATCGTGTCGATATCCCATCCGCAGTCGCGGCTGAAAAACAGCAGCGCGAGGTATTGATCGTACTGCTGCTTGGTGGGCCGCATGTTGTTGTCGACGTGCTGGATGTCGCGCCGCTGGTACTCGCCCACGCCCGAGGTATCGACCGCGGCCATGCCCTTGTCCCAGTCGGGAGCGTTGTCCCGACCGGATTCCCAAGGGTGGGTGATGCAGCACATGCCGTCAGTGACCCGCGCCCGCATGAACCAGCGGTGCCAGCGCAGCAGCCCGTCATAGAGCGCCTCCAGTCGGGGCCGGCCGGCCGCCGTGTCGCTTTCGTAGACGGCTCGCGCCATGGTGGCGGCGATCGGCGGCTGCGAAATGCCGGAGGTCGGCGGGGTGCGGTTTACGCCCCAGACATCCGGGCCGGGAAAGTACTCCGGCACCTGACGGTGGAAGATGATGTGGGGCACCATCCCGTCCTCCCACTGGGACGCAAACAGCGTCTCCAGTTCAACCCAGGCGCGGTCGTTGTCGAAGGTCGAGAACCCCCAGGCGGCAAAGGCGCTGTCCCAGTTCCACTGGTAGGGATAGAGCCCCGAGGTGGGCACCGTGTACCCGCCCCGGTCGTTGTCGCGCAGGATTTGCTCTGCTGCGCGATCCAGGTCTTCGTAAGTCATCATTCTATCCCTTGACCGAGCCTGCCGTCAGGCCCTTCGTCATGAATTTTTCCAAGCCGAGGAACAGCACCATGATGGGCAACGTGGCAATCACGGCGCCGGCCATCAGGTGTTGTCGTGGCACTTCGGAGGAGTTCAGCATCGCCACACCCCGTGTCAGGGTGAACTTCGACGGATCGTCCAGCAGCATGAAGGCCAGCAGGAATTCGTTCCAGGCGATCATGAAGACATAGAGCGACACCGAGGCCATCGCCGGCAGGCTGAGAGGCAAGGTGATCTTCCAGATCACGGCAAGCCGCGACAGCCCGTCCATCAGCCCGGCTTCCTCGACCTCGCCGGGAAGGCCCCGGAAATAGCCCTGCAACATGTAGAGCGACACCGGGATCGTCGTGACCGGGTAGATCAGCACCAGGCCGAAGATCGAGTTCCGCAGACCCGTCATCGAGAAGATGATGTAGATCGGCAGGGCAACCACGATCATCGGCACCATGTAGATCAGCAGGATCGAGCGGGAAAACGCCGCGCGGCCCTTGAACCGCAACCGGGCGACAGCATAGGCGCCGGGCACCGAGAACAGCAGTGTCACGAAGACCGTGATCAGCGAGACGATCATCGACGTCGCGAGGTAGCTGCCGAAGCCGAAGTCACGGAACAGCTCGACATAGCTGCGGAACAGGCCCCAGCCCTTGCTCCAGTCGAGCGTGAAGTCGAGCGGATTCTGCAACAGCGCCTGCTGCGATTTCAGCGAGGTCATCACCATCACGTAGAAGGGGATGATCACGATGGCGGTGAAGAAGACGTAGCCGAAGCCGGTGAGGAAGCTGATGACGAGCTCTTCGAACTCGTGTCGCGTCATGTCTCCCATCGGGTGGCCGGACAGCATCCACTGCATTGGCCAGCCGGCGCCGATCCCCACGAACAGGGAGGTCAGCGCGATCTGCGCGGTGGATACTGTCTCGCTCACCAGGACCGGACCCTGCCCCAGCATCGACAGCGCAAAGGCCGCGATTGCCGTGCCGCCGATCAGGCCAAGACGATGGTTGAACTTGAGTGCGGCCAGTCCGAGCGCGATCCCGATGACCACGCACCCCAGCAACCCGGGCCGGAAGCCGTTGCCGGTGATAAAGGACATCGTGACAGCCACGGTTGTGGCGATGACAAAGAGCCAGAGGATACCAATGACCGGTCCGACGACGCTTCCCTTGCGAAGTGCGCCCATTACAATCCCTCCTCACGGCTGATGAACTTGAAGAAGAAGATCGAGAAGATCAGCAGGCATCCGAAGATGATGACCGCCACCGCGGCACCTGCGCCGATATTCGAGATCGCGAAGGCCTGCTCGTAGACGTTCACGGTGAGCGTCCGGGTGCCGGCGTTGCCACCGGTGAGCAGGAAGATGTCGTCGAACTTGTTGAAGGTCCAGATGAACCGCAGCAGGAAGACGACCGAGAGGATGCCGAGCAGCATCGGCATGCTGAGGTACCAGAATTTCTGGAACGGGCTCGCGCCATCCATGTCCGCGGCTTCGTACATGTCGGTGTCGATCGATTGCAGACGCGCCAGGATGAACAGGAACGACAGCGGGAAATAGCGCCAGATCTCGAACACGATCACCATAATGAGCGCGAGCGGCTTCTGACCGAAGAAATTGATGCCTTCGTCGGTCACCCCCATACGGATCAGCAACTCGTTGGCCGATCCGGACGTCGGGTCGAACAACGTGACCCAGGTAAAGGCGACCGCGATGACCGGCGCAACGTACGGAAACAGGTAAAGGCCTCGCAGGACACCCTGACCGCGGAATTCACGGTTCAGCAGAAGCGCCGCGAACAGCCCCACGACGATCGCCCCGACGGTGCCGAACACCGTGTAGGCCAGCGTCACGCCGAAGACGCCCCAGAACTCGCTGCCGTCAAAGACGCGCCGGAAGTTCTCCAGCGTGAAATCGCTGTTGGTCAGGACAAAATCGGCGCTGCCAGTCAGAACCGGCTCGCTCTCCTTGGGATCGCCTCCCCAATCGAAGAACGCCTGCCCGACCTCGACGTCGATCTGCATCTTGTTGTTGTATTTCGGATCGATGGTGCCGAAGTCGCAGAAGAACTCGGTGCCCGTCAGGGCGCATCCCTCGGGCAGGTCACTGACGACCTTGATGCCGGGGGCCCAGCGATCGATCAGGGTGACACCCTCGATCACCTGGTCCTGGCTGGAATTGCGCAGGCGGTATTCGATCGTGGCCAGGTCACCGGCGGCGGCAGGCTTGCCACGCAGCTGTTCCCGTGCCACCGGAACCGGCGGGCGCAGGTCGGCAAGGCCGATCGGTTTGAATGAAATCCAGAAGATCGACAGCAGGGGCAGGACGATGACCATCGCCACGCTGAAGATCGTGGGGAACAGAAGCCCCCAGGCCAGGCGTGCTTCGCGTCTCGCGAGCGGCCCTGTGCCCTTCGGTGGTACTGCGGTTGTCATGGGTAAGCTCCGCCAGCCCGGTGCCGCGAACGCGACCGGCCATTGAAGGGTTGCGGTGGCCCCGGGGCGACTGCCCCGAGGCCGGGTCTTGGCTTATTCGATCTTGCCGAGTTCGTCGTTCAGGGCCGCAACAGTCGCGGCGGCGTCACGTTCGCCGTCGATGTACTCGCGTACCAGACGGTTGAAAGTCTGGCTGTTGATCATCTTGGAGGCCAGCGCCAGCTGACCGTCCTTGACGCCCCAACGCTGGGCAACATCCAGACCACCGACGATCTCACCGATCATTTCCGGAGCATAGAGCTCGGAGAGCGGTGCCTTGCGATCGACGCCGACAGGCAGCTTCGACCATGCCATGGTGAACTTCTCGGCGTCGTCCGCGGTGCCCTTGCGGACCGGGAACTTGCCTTCGGGCGCAATCGACAGCGTCTGGGTGTAGCCCTCGTCCATCGAATATTTCACGAAGTCCATCGCCGCATCGGTGTCGGCGTCGTTGGTGATGCCGAAGTAGCGGGTGTCACCCCAGGCAGCGCCATCAGGGTTCGACGGGCCGGCAAAGGTGGTCACGACGCCGGTCAGGGAGGCCAGCTCCGAGGAGGTCGGGTCGTCGTTGATGGTCGGCGGAGCGGAGTCGCGCAGGCCGGCCAGTTCATCGAGGATGAACGGAGACCAGATGATCATGGCAGCTTGGCCGGCGAAATACATCTCGCGGGACTGCTTCCAGTACAACTCGCCCTTGGGCGACGCTTCGACGATGGCCTTGTAGAAGTCGAGAACCTCGATGGTCTTGGCTTCATCCAGCGGCATAAAGCCGTCGGGACCCACCGGCGACACACCGTTGGCGAGGAAGACATGCTCGAGAACCTGGCTCATGAAGGACTCGTCGACCTTGGTCGGGGCGACAAACCCGTACATCTCTGGCGGGTTGTGCAGCTTTTCGAGCGCAGCAATGACGGCCGCATAGGTAGTCGGGGCTTCCAGACCGGCTTCGTCGAACTTGTCCTTGCGGTAGACGATCATCTGCGTCCAGCCATCAACCGGAACCGCCGCAACGCCGCCACCTTCAACGGTGGCCATTTCGATGGACCCGGCAGCAAAGGTGTCACGGCCCAGGCTTTCCAGAACCTCGGTCGCAGCGTCCGTGTCGAGGATTCCGTCCTCGGCCCAGGGCAGCGTGTTCACCAGCGGGTGATAGATCACGTCCGGCAGGTCGCCGGCAGCGTAGGCGGCCGTTGCACGGGTCGCCAGATCCTTCTCGGATACCGGGATAACCTCGACTTCCACACCGGATTCGGCGGTGAAGGCCGCAGCCATTTCCTGCTGCTTGGCAAGCCGCTCGGGCTGCTCCTCGGTTGTCCAGAACCGGATCGAGTCGGCGTTGGCGCCCAGGCCGGACATGAGCAACGCAAGCGCCGTGCCGGTCAGAAGTCTGGTGTTTTTGGACATTGTGTACCTCCCTTAGGTATTCAGGTTTGCTCGCACCCGGCGGGACAGTTCCGCCGAGGACATTCTTGGTTGACCGTGGGATCCACGGGACAGGAACCGGGCACGGCCCAGTTCACGCAGGGCTTCAACGGATTCGCCGCCGATCCTGCGAATGAGAAGATTGGACAGCTGGACACCGGCCTCGTGCATGTCCACCGAGAAGGTGGACAGTGGCGGATTCAGCAACGCGCCTTCTGGCACGCCGTCATAGGCAACCACTGACAGGTCCTGACCTATGGCCAACCCCAGTTCGTTGGTCGCCACATAGGCGCCAAGCGCCGCCCGATCGACGGAATAGATGATTGCGGTGGGTGGCGCCTCGCGGTGCAGCAGTATTCGGGTCGATTCCGCGCCCGCCTCGTGGTTCAGCGCGGATGGACCGATCAGGTCCGGGTCAGGTTCCAACCCGCACATTTGAAGGCCAGACAGAAAGCCGCCATGCCGCAGTTCCGAGAAGGTGTAGCCCTCGCGGCCCGGAACAAACCCGATGCGACGATGTCCCAATCCGTAGAGGATGCAGACCGCCTCCTCCATTGCAACTTCGCTTTCGATGTCGAACCAGGCGCAGCCGTCGGGGTTGTCGGTGCGCCCGAACAACACGAACGGCACACCGTTTCGCTTCAGGAACTCGATCCTTGGGTCGTCCATGTAGGTCCGGGGCAGGATGAAGCCGTCGGCCTTGTGTTCTTCGACCAGCTTGGCGAGCAAGCGTTGTGTGTCCGTGTCGGACGACGCGGTTGCCATGGTCATCGTCCAGTCGGCGGCCGAGGTGGCTTCGCTGATGCCCGCCAGGAAATTCGCCAGGAACGGTCGGTGACCGTCGTGCTGGTTGGTCTGCAGAACCAGACCGACGGACCGGACCATTCCGGTCCGGATGGCCTGCGCATGGCTCAACGGACGGTACCCCATCGATTCGGCCACGTGACGAACCCGTTTTCGGGTGCTTTCGGAGATGTCGGGGTAATCGTTCAACGCCCGGGAGACAGTTCCCTTGGTCAGGCCCAGCTTGTCAGCGACATCCGAAATGGTGACGCGAGGTCGCCTTCCCGGAAAATCTGACTTTCGTGCCGCCAAGGTTGCCATTGAGTCTCTCCCCACGGCAACGAAACGTTACGAAACCGGTTTCGGCAAGAAAAAACTGCAAAATCGCTCGATTTTGGGATCAAACCAATTCTGATCTGCGCGCCAACGTGGCGCAGACACCAGGACAGCGCCCTTCGTGTGTCTTGTTTTTAGATACTTTTTCTTCGGACTAACTGATCGGGTCCTTGCGGACCTGGCCCTAGCTCGGCGCGCGATTGGTGAAGTGGCCGGCGAATGCCCGCGACCTTGCCACGAGCAATCGGATGCCGGGTCTGAACAACTCGCGGCACGTTCCGGTCTGGTGGACAGAAACCGTCACCGCCAACAGCACCTGAATGTCGGGGGCCTTGAATGCCGTGCAGACACCGCCCGACAACCTACGCGCGCTCTGGACCATTCGAGGGCCTTCGCAGGAGATTCGGTCATGGAAGTGTCTTGTTCGGATCAGCGGACCTGTCCACCGGCGTGTCCCCGATCTTTTCGGACAGCATGATCGCGATGAATCGTGTTGCCGGGAAGGCAGCACAGATGATGGCGATCATGGAGGTCATGGGAACAGCCAGAATCGCCCCTGGCACACCCCACAATGTCGCCCATATCGACAGCGCCAACAGCACCACGAAGGGCGAGAGGTTCAGCTGCCGTCCAATCATGCGGGGCTCCAGCACGTTGCCGACATAGGTCTGCGCAATTGTCAGCAGCGCACCAAGGGCCAGCGTGGTTGCCACCGACCCGAATTGCGCCAGCGACAGCACAACCGGAAACGCCACACCAATCAGCGACCCGACATAGGGGATGTAGTTCATCAGGCCTATGACCACCGCCCAGAACAGCGCGAAATCGACGTTCATCCCCCAGAGGATCAAATAGGAAATCACCCCGAGGATCACATTGATCAGCGTTTTGACCGCCAGGTAGTCACCGATCCGCGCGTTGATATCCGTCAGGATCTCGAACGCCCGAATGGCACGACCACGCGGCAGGGCCGCTTCGAGCTTCTTCGGAAGGCTACCACGCTCGCTGAACAGGAAGCCCGCGTAGACAACAACAAGGAAGATCGCACCACCGATACTGGTCAACGACCCCAACAAACCTGCCAGCAAGGCCTGCATATCGACCCGTCCGACAGTTGCGGCGCGGATCTCTTCCCATGTCGGGTTGGTCCGAATGCCAACATAGGTCGTCGCCCGGGTCAGCAGGCCTTCAAGGTTCTCTTGATAAGTCGGCGCCACATTCAACAGTTGGTTGACCGTCGTGGAGACCACGAGGACGATCCCGAGAATGACTGCGGTGAATGCCAGCAGCACGATCACCCGCAACGCCCAGGCAGGCAACCGCCCGACGACAGGTTGCCGGCTGATGGCCGACACGCAGGAGTTGAGGATGTAGACCGAGATCACGGCAGTGAAGACCGGGAGCAGGATGTTCTTGCCGATCACCAGCAGCCAGCCGATCATGATGGCCAGGGCGAGCCCCAGAACGAGATTGAACAGGCGCGCATTGGGCATCAGGAGGAGGTCTTCCTTGCAGGTCAGGCGATGCCGTCGAGCCGATCAAGGCAAAGTGGCTCGCCATTTCTAGTCCGACGTGGCCAAAGAACCAAGCCAACCCTGTGCAGTTTGACCTGACCAGTCCCGAGCACGTGCAAGCATCGCATTCATCGTCGCGCGGTGGCTTTTCGCTTGGATACAGGTCGGCGGCGGCTAGTATCGCGATCAAACAGCAACCAGGGAGGACCGCATGGTTCGAACGCTGATTTCCGCACTAATCTTCACTCTGGCCAACCTGATCGGGCTCTTGATTGCCAGCCTCCTGCTGACGGGCTTCAAGGTCGGCTTCACCGGGATCCTGTTTGCCGCCGTTCTTTTGTCGATCATCGAGGCGATTGCCGGTCCGCTGATCCAGAAATATTCGGCCAAGAATGTCCCGGCCCTTCAGGGCGGCGTTGCGTTGGTGACAACGTTCGTCGGCCTCGGGATCACCAATCTTGTTCTTCCATCGATGCACATACAGGGGATCACGACCTGGCTGGCTGCCACGCTGCTGGTCTGGCTGGGCGCACTGATCGCCCAAATCGTGCTGCCCAAGTTTCTGGTGAAAGAGACCCAGACGGCCAAAAAGAAGTAGGATCGGGGCCGTCACCCGGCCCACATGCCGGCGGAACGCATCAGTCCCGGCCAACCGCGCCCGGACGCAGGAATGCCTCACGGATCATGCGACACACCTGCCGGGGGTGGGCGACATCAATCGCCCGCCCCCGTTTCTTGATCCGAGTGGCGCGGTCACTCGACCGGCGTGACCGAAACGGCTACCGCACGATCCACCGCAACGACAATGCGGTCTCCCGCAGTTCTGGCCGCAGCAAAAGCCCGCATTTCCGGCGCGACTGCAACGGTTTCGACCGTGCCATCGTTCAGCTTGAGCGTCGCGCGCTCGGTGGCAGCGTCGTAGGAGACGAACTCGACAACCGCCGACGCGATGCCGACTGCGCCGCCGCCGGGCTTTTCGCCGGGCATGGCGGTGCCCACGAACACTTCGCCGATGGCTGTCCCCGGGTCAGACGGGTCGGCAATGCCAACGGCGATCGACTCGTAATAATCCAGCGTGATCTTGTCCCCGACAGAAAGCTGCGCCAGGTTCTGCACCTGCGGGCCGGCGCGGAAGACAACCGCGGTGCGGCCATCGCGAACCTTGAACAGCCGGTTGACCTCGTCCACCGACTCAACGGTCCCGCTCAGCGAAACAGTCTCCGAGCGCTCCGCGAAGGTTGTATCCTTGGAAAATGTGTCACAGCCGGCTGCGAACAGCAGCGTGCAGGCCGCCAGGGCAATCTTGAGGTTCATCTATGTGTCTCCTTTTTTGGCTGTAAACATGAATTCTGATCTTGGGGGCAAACTAGGTCATGCTGGTAGAGGGGGAAAGAGCGAAGGCACCCCGCGCCCAGTCACAGCCCGGAGCGCAGGCTCCAGAGTTCGGGAAACAGCACGGTGTCGAGCATGCGGCGCAAGTAGCCGACGCCGCTGGTGCCGCCCGTCCCCTGCTTGGCACCAATGACCCGCTCCACCGTCGTCACGTGGTTGAAGCGCCAACACCGGAACTGATCCTCGATCTCTACAAGCTGTTCGGCCAGATCGAAGAGGTCCGGATGTACCTCTGGCGCACCGTAGACCTGTGCCCAGGCATCCTCGACGGCCTGTATGCGGACATGTGGCCGGGTCCGGTCAAGGCTCTTGGACTCAAAGTCGCCGGCGACCTGCTCCTGCAGAATTTCCAGTGCGACATGGTACAACGAAGGTTGCGACAGTTCCTCCAACAGCCCGGCGTGGATCTCCGGGTTTCCGACATGGGGGGCCAACAGTGCGGCGTTCCGGTTGCCCAGCATGAACTCGATCATGCGGTATTGGTAGGACTGGAACCCCGACGCTGGCCCCAGATCTCCACGAAATGCCGCGAAGTCCAGCGGGGTGAGAGTACGAAGCACGTCCCAGCTCTGCACCAATTGGGCAAACACCACGCTCACCCGGCCGAGAGCCTTGCGGGCCCCTCGAAAATCGCGCACCTGCAAACGCTGCCGGGCGGCCCCCAGTTCAGCCACCATCAACCGCATCCAAAGCTCGCTCGTCTGGTGCTGAATGATGAACAGCATCTCGTCGTGGCTGTCCGATACCGGCACCTGCGCCGACAGCAGCTGATCCAGCTTGAGGTGGTGGCCATAGGTCAGGTCCGGGTTTGACGACATGGTAAGCTCCGAGACATGCGGCAGGCCGATCAACATGGCCCACAAACCTGTCCCTAGAGATCTTGCCGGCGGCAATCAATCGGCAGTGCCCGGTCGGTCCGTCAGGTGGCCTTGAGCAGGGCATTTCGATCGACAAGGTAGCGTTCGGACAACGGCAGGCTCGCCGCCCCCAGCGACCGTGCGTCGGGTCCGATGAAGCCTTCCCGAAACTCCGGGATCTCGATCCCGGTCAGATCGATCCGTTCAACCGCCCTTGCGGTGGCCGCAACCAGCCGGGCCCTGACCTTTGCCGGCAGCCATCCGTCGATCAACACAGCCTCCAGGTCCAGCACCGAACAGGCCGCGGCGCTGGCATAGGCCAGACCATCGGCAGTTTCATCGATCCAGGCGCTCAGAACGTCGGCGTCCACTTCCCACGCCTCGGGTGGGTTCCACAACGACTCGCTCGGCAGCCCCTTGTCCGCCAGTACGCGGGCGAGGACTCCCAACGACGCAACCTCCAGCAGAGGTCGCATCCCGCCGCCCGGCGCCGGCACGGGCATCGGCCCAAGTGCCCCCGCATTGCCGGTGCTTCCGGTGTACAGCGCGTTGTTCAACACAACGCCGCCGCCGATGAAATAACCAATGTAGAAGTGCAGGAAATCCGACGGCGTCCCGGTCTTTCCAAGGACGAGCTCTGCCGCGCAGGCCGCCGAGGCATCGTTTTCAAGGTACACGGGGAACGGCAGGGCATTGACCAACTCTGCCTGGATATCCCGGGTTCTCCAGGTTTCCATGATACTGGCAGAGGCGCCGATGAACTTTGCCCAATCCCAGAGCCTGAACGGGATCGCGATCCCCAATCCGGCAATCTTCTCCACTTCGGCGGCGGAAAGCTGCCCCGTCAACTGATTGATCGACTCGAGCGCGAAGGTCACCATCGCGTCCGGGGTGGGAAATGTGTGTGTCTGGTGCACCCGCCCGAGGATCTCGCCGCGAAAGTCGATCAGGATCAAGTCGGCCGACCGGCGGCCCACCTTCAGGCCGAAAAAGAACGCCCCACGTGCAGCCAGGTTCATCGGGATTGATGGCTGGCCGACACGCCCACGGATGGGGTTCCCGCGTTCCAGCAGGCCGTCCCCTTCCAGTGCCCGCATGATGACCGAAATCGTCTGGGCCGACAGCCCGGTCAGCCGAGCGATCTCGGCCTTGGGCAAGGCGCCGTTCCGCCGGATCAAGGACAGCACGAGCCGTTCGTTATGCGCCCGCATCCCGCTCTGGTTCGATCCGCGAACCACCGTTCCACCCACTCGCGTGGACGTTTCACTCGCGTTCTGCGCTGCCACGATCCGCTCCTCCCGATACGAGAAGAATGTTCGGCACATGTCTGCCTGTCAATATTAAATCACTGTTATTTATTTATCTTGACAGGGCCACCCCGTGTCCTGTTTTCTCGGCGCAAGGGGCGCGTCGCGAGTCGTCGCACCCCGTTCAGGGTCTGGGACGACCCTACAGTAAAACCGGGAGGAACTACCGTGAAAGCTCGCAAGACCGTTACCACCACTTTGCTTGGCGCAACCGCTCTGGCTGTATGTGGCCTGATGGGCGCAGCCCAGGCCGCCGATATCGGCGCGTGCCTGATCACCAAGACTGACACCAACCCGTTCTTCGTCAAGATGAAGGAAGGCGCTTCGGCCAAGGCCGAAGAACTGGGGATCGAACTGAAAACCTATGCCGGCAAGATCGACGGCGACCATGAATCCCAGGTTGCGGCAATCGAGACCTGCATCGCGGACGGCGCCAAGGGTATCCTGATCACCGCGTCTGACACATCCTCCATCGTATCCGCCGTGACCCAGGCCCGCGACGCCGGCCTCGTGGTCATCGCGCTGGACACCCCGCTCGATCCGATCGACGCCGCCGATGCGACCTTTGCCACTGACAACTTCCGCGCCGGTGAACTGATCGGCCAATGGGCCGCCTCTGCACTTGGCGACGAGGCCGCCAATGCCAAGATCGCGATGCTCGACCTCGGCGTCAGCCAACCGACCGTCGGCGTGCTGCGCGACCAGGGCTTCCTTCAGGGCTTCGGCATCGACATCAAGGATCCGGGCAAGTGGGGCGACGAGGACGATCCGCGGATCGTCGGCAATGACGTGACCGCCGGCAACGAAGAAGGTGGCCGCAAGGCAATGGAGAACCTTCTCGCCGTAGATCCGATGATCAACGTGGTTTACACGATCAACGAGCCCGCAGCGGCGGGTGCCTACGAAGCCCTCAAGGCCATCGGGCGTGAAAGCGACGTTCTGATCGTCTCGGTCGACGGCGGTTGCCCCGGCGTGAAAAACATCGCTGACGGTGTGCTGGGCGCGACCTCGCAGCAATACCCGCTCGACATGGCGGCGCTTGGTATCGAGGCCATCAAGAAATGGGCCGAAACCGGCGAAGCTCCGATGCCGACCGAAGGCAAGGCGTTTTTCGACACCGGTGTGAAGCTGATCACCGACCAGCCGGTCGATGGCGTCGAGTCCATCGATTCCAAGATGGGCATGGATCTCTGCTGGGGTTAACTCCTGCTCACAGATCAACCATGCAGAGTGGGGGGCGGTTCGCCCGCCCCCCACGCATCCTTGAATTGCACCCCCATCAGGCCTCATCGCGACGGCCGCTTTGGATAACCCGGAGGAACGGATGTCCGACCAAGACGCCGCACACTCAGATTCCAAGACTCTCAGCTATGAACAAGTCCTGAAGGATGCCGCCGCGCACGTGGCGGAATTCGAGGAAGACGAAAGCTTTGGTCGCAAGGTGCAGAACTGGTTGCACGCCACACCATCCGCTGTGCCGATGCTGGTTCTGTTCTCCGCCGTCATCATCTTCGGGATGATCCTCGGCAGCAAATTCTTCTCGCCCTTCGCACTGACGCTGATCCTGCAACAGGTGATGATCGTCGGCATCACTGCCTCGGCGCAGACCCTGGTGATCCTGACCGCGGGCATCGACCTGAGCGTCGGCGCCATCATGGTGTTCTCGTCGGTCATCATGGGGCAGTTCACGTTCCGATATGGCATCCCTGCGCCGATCTCGATCATGTGCGGGCTCTCGGCGGGGGCTGGGATGGGCTTCATCAACGGCATCCTCGTGGCCCGCATGAAACTGCCGCCATTCATCGTCACATTGGGCACCTGGCAGATCTTCCTGGCCGCCAACTTCCTCTATTCCGCCAACGAGACGATCCGCAGCCAGGAGATTGCCGAAACGGCCCCCGCGCTGCAATTCTTCGGCGAGAAATTCAAGGTCGGCGGTGCCGTCTTCACCTATGGCGCGGTGGCGATGCTCGTCATCATGTTCACCCTCGCCTATGTGCTGCGCAGCACGGCCTGGGGGCGCCACGTCTATGCGGTCGGCGATGATCCTGAGGCCGCGGAACTGGCGGGGGTAAAGGTCAAGAAGACGCTGATCTCGGTCTACACGCTGGCCGGCCTGATCTGTGCCTTTGCTGGCTGGTGCCTGATCGGTCGCATCGGCTCCGTCTCGCCCACATCCGGCCAGAACGCCAACATCGAATCCATCACGGCCGTCGCAATCGGTGGCATCTCGCTCTTCGGCGGGCGTGGCTCGATCCTCGGAGCGCTCGCGGGTGGCCTGATCGTTGGGGTCTTCTCTCTTGGTCTGCGTATGATCGGCACGGATCCGCAATGGACCTACCTGCTCATCGGCCTGCTCATCATCTTCGCGGTCTCCATCGACCAATGGATCAGAAAGGGAACGGCATGAGCCTTCAACCCATTCTCCAGGGCCGTGGCCTGGTCAAGAAATTCGGCAAGGTCACCGCGCTCGACGGATGCGACTTCGAACTCTACCCCGGCGAAGTGCTGGGGGTGATCGGCGACAACGGTGCCGGCAAGTCGGTGATGATCAAGACCCTGTCGGGTGCCCTCCGGCCCGACTCGGGCGAGGTGATGCTCGATGGGGGGCCGGTCCACTTCGGGTCGCCACTCGAAGCCCGCGGTGCCGGCATCGAAACCGTGTATCAAACGCTCGCCATGTCGCCCGCCCTTTCGATCGCGGACAACATGTTCATGGGCCGCGAACTGCGCAAACCCGGCTGGCGTGGCAAGTATCTGCGTCAGCTCGACAAGTCGACGATGGAGGCATTTGCCCGTCAGAAGCTGACCGATCTGGGGCTGATGACGATCCAGAACATCAAGCAGGCAGTCGAAACGCTGTCAGGCGGTCAACGTCAGGGCATCGCCGTGGCCCGCGCCGCGGCCTTCGGTTCAAAGGTGATCATCCTCGACGAACCGACGGCGGCGCTTGGCGTCAAGGAGAGCCGGCGTGTGCTGGAACTCATCAACGACGTCCGCTCCCGTGGCATCCCGATCGTGTTGATCTCTCACAACATGCCGCATGTCTTCGAGGTTGCCGACCGGATTCACATCCACCGCCTGGGCAAACGGCTCTGCGTGGTGAAACCGGGGGATCACTCGATGTCGGAAGCCGTCGCCATGATGACCGGCGCCATGGAACCTCCGCCAGAGGTTCGGGCCGCCTGATCGCGCAAGAAAGCCAGCATATGAACCAGGATCGCCTCCAGACCCTCGTGGACCGAATTTCGGAGATCACGCCAAACGGGAGGCGGTCCCTGATCGCCATCTCCGGCCCTCCCGCATCCGGAAAGTCGCGGCTGGCCGCGCAGGTCGTCGATGCGCTGAACCATCGGCGCAAGGCCGCTGTCCTTGTCCCGATGGACGGGTTTCACCTCGACAACACGATCCTCGAGGCGCGCGGCCTGCTGGCGCGCAAGGGTGCTCCGGAAACCTTTGACGGCCAGGGGTTCGTTCACGCCATCCGGCGCATGCGCGACGAAGACGACGTCATCCTGCCCACGTTCGACCGGGCTGCCGACCTGTCGATTGCCGGCGCCATCAACATCGGCCCGCAAGACCTGATCGCCGTTGTCGAGGGCAATTACCTCTGCTTCGAGGAACCGCCTTGGTCCGACCTTGCCGACCTGTGGGATCTGTCGATCTATATCGACGTGCCCGAACAGGTGTTGCTTGACCGGTTGATCAAGCGGTGGGTGAAATATGGCCTGTCGCCGGCAGACGCCGAAATGCGGGCGCGGTCAAATGACCTGGCGAATGCCCAACGGATTTCCAACGCCAGCGGTGGTTACGACATCTCTGTCACGTCGGACTGATGCGCCCGGATCAACGGGTGTCAGGGTCGATCGTGCGAAAGACCGGGATACCGCGAACCTCCTTCAGGTAGGGCACACCTTCGGTATAACCGGTGCCGACATGCGTTCCAAGGAATCGCCGGGCCAGCTCGTAATGCGCCTTGCGCCAGCGCACCAGTTGCGCCGCAAACGTCGTCATCTCGACCGCAATTGCGTCCCGGTTTGCCGGGGCGATCGTGCCGCCATCGCAGGCTGCCCGATAGGCACCCTCAAGAGTCGCCTGACCGGCCTCGACCGCCTGGCGCACGTCGGGCACAGAGTCGTAGGCCACCGATTCCAGTCGCTCGGGGTCGGGCACGCGGCACAACGCCTCGACCATCTTGTACCCGGCCGACTGGATCGCGCTGGCGCCTTCGGTGAACCGGCGGAAGTCGTGAAAGGCTTCCGGCTGCATGGTCCCGATCAGCGGGAACAGGCGCGCCGCCTCCCGCAGGATCCGGTTGGCAAGACGCAGCCGATCCAGCGTTGCCTCCGGCGCGTCGGCCATATCCAGAATCGCACCACGCAGCAGAACGGCGATCCAGGCAAAATTCCATTCGAAGGCCTGCAGGATCCGCAGGAACATGTACTCGTCATGGACCGTGTGCACTGGTTGCAGGCTCAACTCCAGCTTGCGACGGTCCTGATCGGACACCAACGGCGCGAGGTTCTCCAGCAGCGTTCGCGCCCGCTGCGATGTGTCGGCGCTTTGCGCATGGGGCGGAATGGCGAGCCGATCCAGGGTCGGGCGAAGCGCAGCCATCGCCCGCGCAATCCGGCGAACAAGCTGATCCGCCTGCGGACGCAACAGCGGCATCCCTGTCTCGGCACCGTCCAGCGTCGACAGTTCAAACCGCACCAGGTCGCCGAGCAGTCCGGCCAGACCGACATCGCGTTGATGGGCAATGTCCAGAAGGGAGAGTGTGGTTTCGGCGCCCTCGGGCAGGTCCATAACCTTGAGCGCGCAATAGGTGGAATAGTCGTAGCGGCCTTCAGCCTTGTCCAGGGCAGTATCGAGAAACGCATCCAGCATGACCTGATCGGCGGCGCACCCTGCAACCCGGCTCCGCGCTTCGCGGATCGCCGACAACCGCCCGGTCACGCTCTCGGAGGCAAAATGCTTGCCAGTGCTGCGCATCGCCCGCAGCGTCGCGGCATAGGGAAACGCCGGCGCCTCGGGCCCGACCCACCAGGAATCGAATGCCGCGGCAAAGGCCTGCACCTCGGCCGGTCGGGGTTCCGTCGATTTGGGCGGACCGTGAATGATAGAAGACTCCTGTTGAAACCAGACCGGCTGACGGCCGTTCGGTTACTGCGCGCTACCCGACTTGTAATTGCCCCGGAAATTTCGAGCAACATCTTCCACAGCCGCTCAGTGCGGCGTCAGCTCTCCGCACGTCACCTGCGCGCACCATCCGGAACGACCTGCGGATCGATGCTATCGCGATGAAAACATGGCAGGTCACTACATGCAACGCACGGCGCCATGGCAAGATCGCCCAGAAAGAGGCATGCACATGGCGCATGGGAGCCCTGCAACGGTACCGGGTCTATTCGGGGTGGTGACAGGCCACTGCGTGCGGTCCCGTCGTCAAATCGGGCCGATCGACACGACAGATGTCCGTTGCCTTCCAGCAGCGTGGTGAAAAGGGACAGCCCGGGGGAATGTTCACCGGCGAGGGCAATTCACCCTTCAGCTTGATCCGCTCTTTCTTGTTCATCGGGTCCGCCACCGGCGTCGCCGACAGTAGCGCCTTGGTGTAGGGGTGCCGCTGGTGGACGAACAGATCCTCCTTGGAGGCGACCTCCACCGGGCGACCCAGGTACATCACGATCACGTCGTCGGCGACATGTTTCACCACCGACAGATCGTGACTGATGAACAGGTAGGCCAGGCCCAGACGCTCCTGCAGATCCACCAGCAGGTTGAGGATCTGGCTCTGGATCGACAGGTCGAGCGCCGAGACCGGCTCGTCCAGCACCAGAACCTTCGGCTCCAGCATCAGCGCACGGCCAACCGCGATCCGCTGGCGCTGGCCTCCGGAGAACATGTGCGGGTAGCGGTCGAAGTGTTCCGGGCGCAGGCCGACAAGGTCCAGCATCTCGCGGGCGCGGCGGGTCCGCTCCCCGGCCGACAGGTCGGGACGGTTGATGACAAGTGGCTCCTCAAGGATCTGACCACAGCGCTGGCGCGGGTTGAGAGACCCGTAGGGATCCTGAAACACGATCTGGACCGTGGTGCGCAAGTCGGCCCGGGTCTCAGGCCCGGCTGCCGTACCGTTCAGCATGAACGTGCCGGCCACAGGCTCCTCGATCATCGTGATGCAGCGCGCAAGCGTGGACTTGCCACAGCCGGATTCCCCCACGACGGCGAGCGTCTTGCCCGGCTCCAACTGGAACGAGGCGTCGGTCAGGGCCCGCACGATGCGGTCCTTGCCGAACAAGCCGCCCTTCAGGACATATTCCTGTGTCAGGTTTTCGGCGATCAGGACTGGCTCGGTCATACCACTTCCTCGACAGGCAGGTTGATCGGATAGTGACAGCGGGAGTAACCCAGCTCTGGCGTAGCAACCGGCGCCGGTTGGGTCCGGCACAGATCGGTCGCAAATTGACAGCGCGGGCTGAACAGGCAGCCGTCAGGGCGGTCGAATTGCCCTGGCACGACCCCCGGAATGGTGGGCAGGTGCTTGCTGACCGCCCGCTCCGGCAATGCGGCCAACAGGGCGGCAGTGTAGGGATGGTGCGGTGTGCTGAACAGCGCCCGCACATCCTGCTGTTCGACCTTCTGGCCAGCATATTGCACCGAAACCTGCTCGGCCGTTTCCGCCACGACGCCCATGTCGTGGGTGATCAGCACCAGCGCCATGCCGGTCTCTTCCTGCAAGCTTGTCAGCAATTCCAGGATCTGCGCCTGAATGGTCACGTCCAGCGCCGTCGTCGGCTCGTCCGCGATCAGCAGCTTGGGTTTGCAGGCAATCGCCATGGCGATCATCACCCGCTGGTTCATGCCGCCCGACATCTGGTGCGGAAAGCTGCGCAGCCGGGTCTCCGGGGCGGGAATGCCGACCTGCTCGAACAATTCGATCGCGCGGGCGTGGCGTTCGCTGCGGTTCATCCCAAGGTGGATGCGCAGGGCTTCCTTGATCTGGAAACCGACCGTAAAACACGGGTTGAGCGACGTCATCGGTTCCTGAAAGATCATCGACATGTCCTTGCCGATGATTTGTCGACGGCGTGCGGGCGACAGGCCGTTCAGATCGGTGCCGTCAAACATCATCACGTCCGAGGTGATCGTGGCGGTCCAGGGCAACAGCCCCATCACGGCCAGGAACGCCACCGACTTGCCAGAGCCGGATTCGCCCACGATCGCGGTAACGTCGCCGGGGTCGAGCGACAGGTCGAATCCGTCCACCGCCCGGAAGGTGCCGGAGGTGGTGGCGAATTCGACCGTCAGGTTGCGAACTTCGAGAAGCGCCATGGTCTCAGCTCCTCTTCAGCTTGGGATCGAGAGCGTCGCGCAGGCCGTCGCCCATCAGGTTGATCGCCAGCACCGTCACGAGGATCGCGATCCCCGGGAAGGTCACGACCCACCATGCGCGCAAAATGAACTCCCGTGCGTCGGCAAGCATGGTGCCCCATTCCGGCGTGGGCGGCTGTGCCCCCATGCCGAGAAAGCCGAGCGCGGCGGCGTCGAGAATGGCGGTCGAGAAGCTCAGGGCCGCCTGCACGATGATCGGCGCAAGGCAGTTCGGCAGCACCGTGATGAACATCAGCCGCCACATGCCGGCACCGGCCACGCGGGCCGAGGTCACGTAATCCTTGTGGCGTTCCGACAGCACCGAGGCGCGGGTCAGGCGCACGTAATGCGGCTGCAACACGATCGCGATGGCGATCATCGCGTTCAGAAGTGACGGGCCGAGGATCGCCACCAGCACAAGCGCCAACAGCAAGGACGGGAAGGCGAGGATCACATCCATGATCCGCATGATGATCGTGTCCAGCCACTTGGGAGCAAAGCCGGCCAGCAGGCCGACCGTGATGCCCCCGGAGGCCGCCACGACAACAACAACAATCCCGACAAAGAACGAATACCGGGCGCCATGCAACAACCGGGTGAGCATGTCGCGCCCCAGTGCATCGGTACCAAGAATGAACTCCCAGCTGCCGCCTTCCTGCCAAAACGGCGGCTGCAACAGGTGCTCGCGGTATTGCTCGGTGGGATCATACGGGGCCAGCAGCGGCGCGAAGACCGCGACAAAGAAGAACGCCAGAAAGATCCAGAAACCAAAGACGGCACCCCGGTTTTCGCGGAAATAGTACCAGAATTCCTTCAGGCGGCCGGGCCGCTCGCCAGATACGGATATGTCGGCCATCAAGATTTCCTGATTTTCGGGTTGATGAAGCCATAGAGCACATCAACGGTCAGGTTCACGATCATCACCATGACGGCGATAAGCAGCAGCCCGCCCTGAACCACCGGATAGTCGCGGCGAAAGATCGAATCGACCATCCACTTGCCGATGCCCGGCCAGGAGAAGATGGACTCGGTCAGGATCGCCCCGGCCAGCAGCGTGCCGACCAGCAGGCCGATCACGGTCACGACGGGAATCAGCGCATTGCGCAAGGCGTGGATATAGGTGACGCGCGACGGCGGCAGACCCTTGGCCTTGGCGGTGCGGATGTAATCCTCGCTCAGCACTTCCAGCATGGCCGAGCGCGTCTGGCGTGCGATCACCGCAAGCGGGATCGTTCCCAGCACGATGGTCGGCAGGATCAGGTGCTGCACGGCCGACGCAAAGGCGCCCTTCTGCCCCGACAGCAACGAGTCGATCAACATGAACCCTGTCACGTCATCAAAGTAGAACATCAGCGACATCCGCCCCGACACCGGGGTCCAGCCCAGCATGCCGGAAAACACGATGATCAGCATCAGCGCCCACCAGAAGATCGGCATCGAATAGCCGATCAGCGCGGTGGACATCAGCGTCCGGTCAAAGAACTTGCCACGGTGGATCGCGGCGATCACCCCGGCCGGCAAGCCCAGCAACAACGCAAACAGCATGGCGCATATCGATAATTCCAGCGTGGCCGGGAACAGCGTGAAGAACTCATCGAACACCGGTTTCTTGGTGACGAAAGAGTTCCCCAGGTCGCCCTGGAGCACACCGGTCATGTAGTCCCAGTATTGAGAGATCAGCGGACGGTCGAAACCGAACTGCTCGCGCAGCGCTGCATAACGTTCCTCGCTCATGCCGCGCTCGCCTGCCATCACGATGATCGGATCACCGGGCAGGACGCGGATGAAGGAGAATGAGATCAGTGTCACGCCGATGAACGTCGGGATAAACGTCAGAAGGCGGGACAGTAAGAAGTTCAGCATGAGCCAACTACCATCAGGTCCTTGGGATACGTTGTGAGCGAACGGCATCCGGTTTCGGTGACGAGGACGTCATCTTCGATACGTACCCCGAACGCTCCGGCGCCGTATAACCCCGGTTCGATGGTGAATACCATGCCGGGTTCGAGCTTTTCGTGGTTTCCACGCATGATATAGGGCGCTTCGTGCACATCGCGGCCCAGTCCGTGGCCGGTCTTGGTGCGAATCCGGTCGGCCCAGGCAGAGGCCTCCAGCACCAGGGTGCAGGCGTCGTCCACATCGTGGGCGGTCGCGCCGGGCCGGGTGATCGCATGGCCCGCAAGATTTGCAGCCAGAACAGTCTCGTAGACCGCGCGCGCCTCGTCCGAGGCATGCCCGACAAAGACGGTACGGGTGATATCGGCATTCAGACCACCGGTGCGGGCACCAAAGTCGAACAACAGCGCATCGCCCGCCTGAATGGCATAATCGGCCCGCGCCTTGGCATGCGGGCGCGCCGAATTGTCGCCCGCCGCGACGATGGGGCCAAACGCATGATCCTCGGCGCCGTTGCGAAACAGCGCCTGTGTCAGCAGGCTTTCGACCTGCACCTCGGTCATGCCGACGCGCACCCCGGCCAGGGTCTCGGACAGCGCGGCCTCGGAGATGGCAATCGCCCGTTCAAGCGTCGCGATTTCAGCCGCGGACTTGCGCAGCCGCAGACCGGAGATCGCTTTTTCCGCATCGATGATCCGCAGGCCGGGATAGGCCGTCGCCAGCGCATGATGCACAAAGACCCGCATCACCTGCCCCTCGACAGCCACACTGCGCAAGGGCTGGTGCCCGGCAAGTGCCGTGAAGGCCCCGGCGTAGCCCACCTGATCCCGCCAGTCGAACACCTCGCCTTCGAAGCTCAGCAGGTCGAAACTGCGCAGCTCCAGGTTCGGCACGATGGCCGACGGCGATCCTTCAACTGGAATGACGATGACAAGGGGCCGCTCATTGCTGTGAAACGCCTTGTCGTAGAGCCGTTCGAAATTCGGGCCGGGAACGATGGCAACCGCATCGACGCCCAGGTCGCGGGCGGTGCGCCGGTATTCGCTGTAGCGATCCATGTGTGGGGATACCAAAAAGGGGACCGGGGCTCGAAAGCCCCGGTCCGGTTTACGTTACTCGGCGATATCGACGCCGTAGAAGATGTGGCCACCCAGCGGGTGTACCTTGTAGCCGGTCACTTCCGGACGCATCGGCATGAAGACGGTCGAGTGCGCGATGGTCGCCCAAGGTGCCTGCTCCTTGAAGATGACCTGGGCCTCTTCATACAGCTTGGTCCGCTCGGCCGGGTCGGCAATGACCTTGGCCTTCTGGATCACGGCATCGAACTCTTCGTTGCACCACTGGGCGCGGTTCGACTTGGTCACACCGTCACACCCCAGCAGCACGGCCAGGAAGTTGTCCGGATCGCCGTTGTCTCCGGTCCACCCCAGCAGAACGGCACCGTCGCGATCCAGTTCCTTCGAGCGCGACAGGTACTCGCCCCACTCGTAGGACACGACCTCGACGTCAACACCGACCTTGGCGAAGTCCGCCTGGATCAGCTCGGCCATGCGGCGGGCGTTCGGGTTGTAGGGACGCTGCACCGGCATCGCCCAGACCTTCATCGACAGATCCTTGACGCCTTCGGCTTCCAGAGCGGCCATGGAGGCTTCCGGATCGTAGGGATCATCAACAATCGCGTCGTTGTAGGACCAGATGGTCGGCGGGATCGGGTTCTTGGCCGCAACGCCAGCCCCCTGGAACACGACATCCAGGATGGCCTGCTTGTCGATCGCCATGTTCAGGGCCTTGCGGACCTTCGGGTTGTCGAACGGAGCAACCTGGGTGTTGTAGGCCAGGTAGCCAACGTTCAGGCCTTCCTGCTCCATCATGGTGACGGCTTCGTCGTCCTTCATCGCGGCAATGTCAGCCGGATTCGGATACGGCATGATGTGGCATTCACCGGCCTTCAGCTTCTGGTAGCGCACCGAAGCGTCGGTGGTGATCGCAAACACCAGGTCATCCAACGGCGAGACGTCGTTCCAGTAGTCCTGGTTGGCCTTGTAGCGGATCACGGCGTCTTTTTGGTACGCCACGAAGGTGAACGGGCCAGTGCCGATCGGTGCCTGGTTCAATTGCTCGGGCGTCTCGGCTGCCAGCATCGCATCGGCGTATTCAGCCGACAGGATCGACGCAAAGTCCATCGCCAGGTTGGCGACCATCGGAGCTTCGGGACGGTTCAGCACGAACTTGACGGTGTGATCGTCGACCTTGACGATTTCCTTCAGCAGGTCGGGCATCGACATGCCGCCAAAGTATTCCCAGGTGCCGCCCGAGGCCATGTGCATCGGGTTGTCGTCTTTCCACTGCCGCTCGAACGAGAAAATCACGTCATCGGCGTTGAAGTCACGCGTCGGCGTAAAGGCGTCGTTGCTGTGGAACTTCACACCCTTGCGCAGATGGAACGTGTACTCCAACCCGTCTTCCGAGGCTTCCCAGCTTTCGGCCAGGCCCGGAACGACATTCGTGGTTCCGGTCTCGAATTCGACCAGTCGGTTGTAGATCGGGTGCGACGAGGCATCGAACGTGGTGCCGGACGTGTACAGCGCCGGGTCAAAGCCCTCGGGCGACCCTTCGGAGCAATAGACCAGCGTCTTGGCCGAAGCCGCCCCGGAAATCACGCCAGCGCACATCAGCGCCGCGGTGAAAGTCCGCGAAATTTTCATGAGTAGTCTCCCAGTTGGTGACGCCCTTTTTTCAGGCAGGCCCCCAAAGTTAGACAACCAAACCGCTGCGGATGCAACACGGAGCACCGCGCCGGAGCGTGAAATGCGATGTTAAAAAATGCCGCGCTGGCGCGACGTCACCTGCGATACTCGCGTGGTGTCCGGCCATGTTCGCGCCGGAACGCCCGTGTGAATGCGCTCGAATCAAAGTAACCGCACCGCAGCGCGATCTCCGAGACACTCATCCGACCCTCCGACAGCAACCGCCGCGCAACGTTCAGCCGCAGCCGCCTGTAGACAGTGCGCGGCGTCGCGCCCAACGCTCCCACGAACCGGGTTTCCAGTTCACGCTGACGGCATCCGGCAAAGCGCGCAAGATCCGCAATCGACAATGGCTCCTCGATGTTGGCCTCCATCTCGGCCAGCGCGCGGGCAACAAACCGATCACTGTGCGAGGGCACGTCGATTCGTGGCGCATCCGCGTCGGTGTGCATGAACAACGAGGCGATCTCCAGCGACAGGGAAACGCCATGCGTCCGCGCGAGGTAGTCGACCACCAGCTCGTACGTGGTCATCGCCCCGCCCGCCGTCCACAGGTTGCGGTCCCGCACCCAACGGGCGCGATTGGCGTGGACTTCGGGAAAACGCTCGGCAAAGGCATCCATCTCGTCGAAGTGGATCGTCGCCTCGTAGCCGTCCAGCAATCCGGCCTCGGCCAGCATCCAGCTGCCCATGTCCAGCCCCACCAAGGTGGAAAACCGCAGCGCCGCCGCCCGCAGCGCCCGGTTGCAGGCCGGCGTTGTCAGCCGTCGCACCCCGTAACTTGGCAGGACGATCAGCGCATCGCCGCCCTGTACCTGCGACAGCCGCGCGGCCGGTGTCACCGCGAACCCGCTGGACGAGGTCACCGGCTGCCCGTCCAGCGTCAACACCTCCCACCGATAGGCCTCGCGCCCCAGGAACCCGTTCGCGGCCCGCAACGGCTCGATGGCATTGGCGAGGCAGTGGTTCGAGAATTGCTCGAACAACAACACCCCGACGGTCCAGCATTGCGTTGTGGGCTTGATCCAATCCGGCATATTTTTCGATAATACGGCATGATCCACCCGGTCAATGCGAATAGCTTTGCCCGAACAGCACACCAAGGGAGCGCCCATGCCACTGGACATGAATCGCGAGGTCTTCATCACCTGCGCCGTCACCGGCTCTGGCGGCACCCAGGACCGCAGCCCTCACGTGCCGCGCAGCCCGGCCCAGATCGCCGACTCGGCCATTGCCGCCGCCAGGGCCGGCGCCGCCATCGTGCACTGCCACGTCCGCGATCCCGAAACCGGCGCACCGGCCCGCGATGGCGCGCTCTACCGCGAGGTCACCGACCGCATCCGCGACGCCGAGGTCGACGTGGTGCTGAACCTGACCGCCGGCATGGGCGGCGACCTCGTGTTCGGCCACCCGGACGCGCCGCTGCCGCTGCAAGCGGGCACCGACATGATCCCGGCCGTCGACCGCGTCGCCCACATCGCCGCCTGCCGCCCCGAGATCTGCACCCTCGATTGCGGCACGATGAATTTCGCCGAAGCCGACTACGTCATGACCAACACGCCCGGCATGTTGCGTGCCATGGGCTCCCTGATGACGGAAATGGGCGTGAAGCCCGAGATCGAAGCCTTCGACACCGGCCACCTGTGGCTGGCCAAGGCGCTGGTGGAAGAAGGCGTGCTGGACAGCCCGGCGCTGGTGCAGCTCTGCATGGGCGTGCCCTGGGGTGCCCCTGACGACCTCAACACCTTCATGGCGATGGTGAACAACGTGCCACGGGACTGGGCCTGGTCTGCCTTCGGGCTGGGTCGCCACCAGATGCCCTATGTCGCCGCCTCCGTGCTGGCGGGCGGCCACGTGCGCGTCGGCCTGGAAGACAACCTCTGGCTGGGCAAGGGACAGCTTGCCACCAACGCCCAGCTTGTCGAACGGGCGGTGGGCATCATCGAAGGCCTTGGCGCACGGGTCATCGGCCCGGCCGAGGTCCGCACCCGGCTGGGGCTGGAGAAGCGCGCGCCGATCGGCTAGCGCTGGTGGGGTCGAAGGGACCCATGATCATGTTCAGAACACTCAGTATCGCCCTGTTTGCCCTGGCCGGCACCGCCTGCCAGGCGCAGGAGCTGACCACCGCCCCTGCCGCTCCCACGGCCGAGGAGGCCGCGGCCTGCACTGCCCGTGGCGGCACCATGGCGCGCGGCGGTCGGGCCGAGCCTTTCGTCTGCGTCACCCCGACCCCGGACGCCGGCAAGGCCTGCACGACCGCGACGGACTGCTCCGGCTTCTGCATGGCCGACACCCGCACCTGTTCTCCCACCACACCGATCTTCGGCTGCCTGCCCTTCCTGGACGCCGACGGCCACCCCTCCACAATCTGCATCGACTGAGGACACTCATGGGCAAGACGGCATCCATCATCGGCGGCGGCGTCATCGGCGGCGGCTGGGCGGCACGGTTCCTTCTGAACGGTTGGGACGTGAACCTGTTCGACCCGGACCCGCAGGCGGAGCGCAAGATCGGCGAGGTCATGGCCAACGCCCGCCGTGTGCTGCCGATGCTTTACGACGTCGCCCTGCCGTCCGAAGGCACCCTGACCCATGTCGCCACTATCGCCGAGGCCGTGGACGGAGCCGACTGGATCCAGGAGAGCGTGCCCGAACGGTTGGGCCTGAAACAGAAGGTCTATGCCCAGATCGAGGCCGCCGCCGCACCCGATGCTCTGATCGGTTCCTCGACCTCGGGCTTCAAGCCCTCCGAACTGCGGGTCGGCATGACCCACCCGGACCGCCTGTTCGTCGCCCACCCGTTCAACCCGGTCTACCTGCTGCCGTTGATCGAGGTCGTGGCGGGCGACGCCGCCGACACCACCGTGCTCGACCGCGCGGACACGCTGCTGCGCTCGGTCGGCCTCTACCCGCTGCGCATCCAGGCCGAGATCGACGCCCATATCGCCGACAGGCTGCTCGAAGCCGTCTGGCGCGAGGCGCTGTGGCTGGTCAAGGACGGCATCGCCACCACAGCGGAGATCGACGACGCGATCCGCTATGGCTTTGGCCTGCGCTGGGCGCAGATGGGCCTGTTCGAGACCTATCGCGTCGCTGGCGGCGAGGCCGGGATGAAGCATTTCATGGCCCAGTTCGGCCCGGCGCTGCAATGGCCGTGGACGAAACTGATGGACGTGCCGGAGTTCACCGACGACCTGGTCGACCTGATCGCCGGCCAGTCCGACGCCCAGTCCGGGCACCTGTCGATTCGCGAGCTCGAACGCCTGCGCGACGACAACCTCGTGGCCATGCTGCGGGCGCTGAAACAGCAGAACGCCGCCGCTGGAAAGCTGCTGAACGATCATCAGGCGCAGATCGGCGTCGGTACCAAACCGTCGGACGGCCCCATCACCACGGTCGACCGCGTGGTCCCGGTGGACTGGACCGACTACAACAACCACATGAACGAAAGCCGCTTCGGGCAGGCGTTTTCCGATGCCGCCGACGCGGTGATGGTGCTGGTCGGGGCGGATCAGGCCTATGTCGCGGGCGGGCTCAGCTATTTCACCGTCGATATCCGGATCCGGTTCCTGAACGAGGCCAAGGCCGGCGAGCGTATCACCGTGCGCAGCCAGGTCCTTCAGGGCGAGGGCAAGAAACTTCGCCTGTTCCACCGCATGTTCAACGCAACCGGGGACGAGATGGCGACCGCCGAACAGATGCTGATCCACGTCAGCCTCGAAACCCGGCGCGCCTGCTCCCCGGCCCCGGACGTCCTGGACAAGGTCGAAGCACTGGCCGCCAGCCATGCCAGCCTGCCACAGCCAGACAGCTCCGAACGGCTCTGACCGGGCAGGCCGGGTTACCGCTGTGCGAGCCGGTCCAGATCTTCGGGGGTGTCGATGTCGCTCAACCGGCGCGGGGCCACTTTGACCAGCGCCTCTTCGGGCAACTCACGCAGCAATTGCCCGGCCCCTGCATCGCCGCTCAACGCCTGCAAGGCAGCGAACTGACACCTGGGAAAACACGCCGGCGGACTGCGTCGCGCGCCATCGGTGGCCGCGCTGGCGCGCTCCGGGTTGCAGGCGGCAGCCACTTCGGCCAGAACACCGTGCCCAACCAGCGGCATGTCCGCCAACGTGATCAACACCTGATCGGCGCCCAGCGCCTCGGCCCGCGCCGCCCCGATCCGAAGGCTCTCGGATTGCGCATCGGCCTCCGGGGGTAACAGCAGCACTTCAAAGCCACGGAACAGCGTCGCCACACGCTCCGACCGGGTCGCCACAAGGCAGTGATCCACAGGAACCCCCTGCATGGCGCGCGCCGCCCAACTGGCAACCGGGCGGCCGTGAAACGGGGCCAGCAGCTTGTCCTGTTCACCGAACCTGCGCGACCGACCCGCCGCAAGAATCAACCCGACACGCTTCATCCGACCCGCCCTGCCGCTTCGGCCAGGATCTCGGCCAGCACCGATACGGCCAGCGTGCCCGCATCCCGCGCCGACGGGATCAGCCCCACCGGCCCATGCAGCCGTGCCCGCGCCTCGGCGGTTACACCCATCGCTTCCAGCATCATCATCCGGGCATCCCGCGCCCGCTGGCTGCCCTGCGAGCCGATGTAGAACGCCGGAGTTTCCAACGCGCCCTGCAGGATCGGCGGCTCCCAGTCGTGGTCGTGAAAAAATAGGATAATCGCGGTCCACGGGTCCACCGCCAGGTCACCAGGCATCGCCTGCCCCACCAGGTGGTGCGCGGCACAGCCCATGCCCGCCGCCTCCGACAATGTCTCGGCGTCCGGCGACAACAGCAGGTTGGGATACCCCGCCGACTGCACCAGCGCGGCAAAGGTGCTGGCCTCCGGCCCCTTGCCAAACACGAGGAACCGGATGTCGGGCACATACCGCACCCGGAACAGGTCGCCCTCGCGCCCGGTCTGCCCCTCGGGCACGATCTCCATCGCGCCGGTCACCGTGTCGATCTGCATCACGCAGGGGTGGCGCGCCTGTCGCGCCGTTTGCACCTGGCGCAGGACCGCACGATCGGGCCTTGGCACCAGAAGGATGTCGAGCCCCCCACCACAGGGCAGCTGGATGTCCATGAACGGCGAGCCACGGCCATAACGCACGACCTGCGGGCGGCCGCTGTCGAGCACTGCCAGTGCATGCAGGGTGATGTCGGCCTCGACACAGCCCGATGACAGGGTGCCGGCGCGATTCCCGCCGCCAAACACCGTCATCGCCGCCCCGACCGGCCGATAGGATGGCCCCTCGACGCCGACAATCATCGCCAGCACCGCCGGGTCGTCCCGGCCGAGCAATTCGGCGATCGGGTCCTTCACCGGACCCGTCGCAGGAGAGAGAATGGTCATGGTCATATCATGTTACCGGTTCATCCTGACCTGCCGAGGCCGGGTCGGCAAGCGATTGTCGCCGTGGACAGCGTCGAATCCGCTTCCTATGGTTCCCCGATCCGCAGACAGCCCGGCAGGAGAGCACCGTGACAGACATACCCGGTTCCATTGACGAAACCGTCGCGCTTCTGGCCGCGCAAGACTATGTCTGTGGGCGCGATCTGGGCACTGTCGCCTTCCTGTCGCTGCGGCTGGGCAAGCCGCTGTTCCTGGAGGGCGAGGCCGGTGTCGGCAAGACCGAGATCGCCAAGGCCCTTGCCGCCGCGCTGGGCCGCCGGCTGATCCGGCTGCAATGTTTCGAAGGGCTGGATGCGGCATCGGCAATTTACGAATGGAACTTTACCGCCCAGATGATCGCCATCCGCACCGCCGAGGCCGCCGGCGGGGCCGACCGCAGTGCCCTGCAACAGGAGCTGTTCTCCGAGGACTTCCTGATCCGCCGCCCGCTGCTGGAGGCGATGCAGCCCCACCCCGACGGCCCGCCGGTCCTGCTGATAGACGAGGTCGACCGCACCGACGAACCCTTCGAAGCCTTCCTGCTGGAAGCATTGTCCGACTTTCAGGTCACCATCCCCGAACTTGGCACCATCCGGGCACCTGAGCCGCCGATTGTCGTGCTGACCTCCAACCGCACCCGCGAGGTGCACGATGCCCTGAAACGCCGCTGCCTGTATCACTGGGTCGAATACCCGTCCTTTGACCGCGAAATGGAGATCCTGCGGGCGCGGGTGCCCGAGGCCACCGAGACCCTGTCGGCGGAAATCATCGCCTTCGTGCAGGGCCTGCGCACCGAGGACCTGTTCAAGACGCCCGGCGTGGCCGAAAGCATCGACTGGGCCCGTTGCCTCATCGCGTTGGACACCGTGACCCTGTCGCCCGATATCATCTCGGACACGCTGGGCGGGTTGCTGAAATACCAGGACGATATCACCCGCATCGCCGGGGCCGAGGCCAGCCGGATCCTGGACGAGGCGCGGACCCGCCTCGCGTCCACCTGATGGCGGCGCCGCGACGGCTGGACCAGACAGACGGGCGGCTGGTCGAGAACATCGTGCACTTCACCCGCGCGCTGCGAAAGGCGGGGGTGAAGGTCGGCACCGCGCAAGTCGAGGATGCCATCCGGGCGGTCGAGGTCGCCGGATTCTCGCGCAAAGGCGATTTCTACCACATCCTGCGGGCAACCCTGATCAACCGGGCTGCGGATCTGGAGGTCTATCACCAGATCTTCGCGATGTTCTGGCGCGACCCGGAGTTCCTCGAACACCTCATCCACATGTTCTCGCCCACCCTTCACCGCGACGACGACAACCCGGAGAAGAAGAAAGCCGCCGCACGCCGGGCCGCAGACGCGCTGGAGGATGCCGCCCCCGCGCCCCGCCCCGGCAAGGAACGCAAGGAAATCGAGATCGACGCCCGGATCAGCTGGTCCGCCAACGAGACCCTGAAGGCGATGGATTTCGAACAGATGAGCGCCGACGAGATCGCCACCGCCAGCCGCGCGATTCGATCCCTGCGGCTGCCGGTGCCACCGGTGCTCTCCCGGCGCCAGACCCCGTCGCCCCACGGCACGCGCCTCGACATGCACGCCACTCTCAGGGCCTCGCTGCGCCGCGGTGGCGAGATCGAGCGGCTGGTGCGAACCCGCCCCCGCACCCGGGCACCAGACCTCGTGGCGCTGTGCGACATCTCCGGGTCGATGTCGGTCTATTCCCGGATGATGATGCACTTCCTGCATGCGCTGGCCACGGCGCCCGATGGCGGCTGGGGCAAGGTCCATGCCTTCACCTTTGGCACCCGCCTGTCCAACGTCACCCGCGCCCTGCATCGCAAGGACCCGGACCTGGCGCTGGAGGCCGTCGGCCGCGAGGCGCAGGATTGGCAAGGCGGCACCCGGATCGGTGTCGCGCTGGAACGGTTCAACAAGGACTGGTCGCGCCGCGTTCTGAGCCAGGGGGCGGCCGTCTTGCTGATCTCGGATGGGCTGGAACGCGGCGACGTCTCGCTGCTGAGCCGACAGGCCGAACGCCTCGGCCTGTCCTGCCGCCGGCTGATCTGGCTCAACCCGTTGCTGCGCTACGAAGCGTTCGCGCCCCTGGCGGGCGGCGTGCGGGCGCTGCTGCCGCATGTCGACAGCTTTCACCCCTGCCACTCGCTGCAAAGCCTCGAAGACATTGGGCATGCCCTCTCGGGCAACGGCGAACAGGATCGGTTGCTGCGCCCCCGCACGGCCTGAGCACGATCGTCCAGATCGCCCGCCCGCCCACGCCGGGCCATCCGGCGTAGCGCTGGCGCGCCGACGGCGCGCGTGGCCCAAACGCGGCGCGTTGCGACAGCATCGCGCTTCGGCGGGAGCCCTCCCGCCCGCCGAAGCCACATCACAGATGTGACCCGGCCCGTTGGGCCGGGCCGCGCGCTGCGCGCGCGGCAGCCCCGTCGAGGGCACACCCCCCATGTCCGGTCAAAAGAGATTCTGCCCGAAGGAATGCCGCAACGCAGCGCCCCTCTTTCTGCAATTGCAAACAAAATGAATAACTTAGCCCCTGCCAAAACAGTTGATTTGTTCAGGACCCTCCCTAATGTCGGGGGCGCGAACAGGACGAGGAGCGCGCGACGATCATGGACATGACCGGCGAACATCGGATTTCTGCCCCACGGCAGGCGGTCTGGGCGGCCCTGAACGACCCCGATGTGCTGCGCGCCTGCATTCCGGGTTGCGAAACGCTGGACCAGACGAGCGACACCACGCTCGCCGCCGAAGTCGTGCAGAAGATCGGCCCGGTGAAGGCCCGCTTCAAGGGCGAAGTCGAACTGGTCAACGTGATCCCGCCCGAAAGCTACACCATCCAGGGCGAGGGCAAGGGCGGCGTTGCCGGCTTTGCCAAGGGCGCAGCCGACGTCACCCTGACCCAGAACGGCAGCGACACCCTGCTCAGCTACACGGTGCATGCGCAGGTCGGCGGAAAGCTGGCCCAACTGGGAAGCCGGCTGATCGATTCCACATCGAAAAGACTCGCAAACAAGTTTTTTGACACTTTCAGCGACCACCTGAACGGATCCGGGCCGGAAGAGGCCTGATCCCTCGACACTCAAATAACCGAACGGGCGCAAGACCCGTCACGGCCAGGGAGGATTTTATGGCTACAGTGAACCTCACGGTGAACGGCAAGGCGGTCCGCCGCGACGTGCCCGACACCACGCTTCTTTCCGAATTTCTGCGCGAAGAGCTTCGCCTGACCGGCACCCATGTCGGCTGCGACACCAGCCAGTGCGGCGCCTGCGTGGTGCATGTCGACGGCAAGGCGGTGAAATCCTGCACGATGCTGGCGGCGGCCGCCGCAGGTGGCGAGGTCACCACCGTCGAAGGGTTGGCCAACGGCGGGCTGCACCCGATGCAGCAGGCGTTTCACGACAACCACGGCCTGCAATGCGGCTTCTGCACGCCGGGCATGATCATGTCGGGCGTCGACATGGTGAACCGGTACAAGGACTCCGGGCGCGAGCTGACCGAAGCGGCGATCCGCCACGAGCTGGAAGGCAATATCTGCCGCTGCACCGGCTACCACAACATTGTGAAATCCATTCAGGACGCCGCCACAAAGATGTGAGCGGCCGCCTGCGGGCCCCGGCCCGTGACGGCACCTGAGACCAGGGAGGAATTCCATGAGCGACGGAATCGGCGCACGCGTGAAGCGCAAGGAAGACAAGCGGTTCATCACCGGCAAGGGCAAGTACACAGATGACTTGCGACAGGAAAACCAGGCCTATGCGGCCTTTGTTCGAAGCCCGCACGCGCATGCGAAACTGCTGGGCATCAACGCCTCGGAAGCGCTCGCAATGGACGGCGTCATCGCCGTGCTGGAAGGCGGCGAACTGAACGCGGACGGTATCGGCAACATCATCACCGGCTGGGCCATCACCTCCAAGGATGGCGAGCCGATGAAATGCGGCGCCTGGTCGGCACTGGCTGTCGAAAAGGTCCGCTATGTCGGCGATGCCGTGGCCATTGTCGTCGCCGAGACCCAGGCGCTCGCCCGGATTGCCGCCGAAGCGGTCGAGGTGGACTACGAGGAACTGCCAGCCTCGGTTTCGACCGCCGGGACCCTGGAGCCCGGCGCGCCGCAGGTTCATGACAACGTTCCCGGCAACCTGATCTACGACTGGGAGATCGGCGACGAGGCAAGCACCGACGCGAACATAGCCGCCGCGGCGCATGTGACGGAGATCGACCTTGTCAACAACCGCCTGTCGCCCAACGCAATGGAGCCGCGCTCGGCGATCGCAATTCATGACGAAGCCGAGGACCATTATACGCTTTATACGACGAGCCAGAACCCGCATGTCGCGCGGCTGCTGCTCTCGGCCTTCTACAACGTTGCCCCCGAGCACAAGCTGCGGGTGATTGCGCCCGATGTCGGCGGCGGGTTCGGCTCCAAGATCTACGTCTATCCCGAGGAACTCAGCTGCCTCTGGGCCTCGATGAAGACGGGCCGGTCGATCAAATGGACGTCGGACCGCTCCGAAGCCTTCCTGACCGACGCGCATGGCCGGGACAACGTCACCAACATCAAGATGGGGTTCGACGAGAACAACCGCATCACCGCATTGAAGATCCACAACACCGCCAACCTCGGGGCCTATGTCTCGCTGTTTGCTACCGTGACTCCCACCTACCTTCACGGCACCAACTATTCCGGCGTCTATGACATCCCGGCGATCTACGGCAACGTGAAGGCGGTTCACACCAACACCACCCCGGTGGATGCCTATCGCGGTGCCGGACGTCCGGAAGCAACCTACATGCTGGAACGGGTGGTCGAAACCGCCGCCCGCGAGCTGGGGGTCGATCCGGGCGAGTTGCGGCGGATCAACTACATCAAGGATTTCCCATACCAGACCCAGGTGATCCTGAACTACGATACCGGTGACTACGTGGCGACGCTCGACATGGCACGCGCCTCCGCCGATGTCGCCGGCTTCCCGGCCCGCAAGGCCGAAGCGGCGGCACGCGGCAAGCTTCGTGGCCTGGGATATGCCTCCTTCGTCGAAGCCAGTGGTATCGCGCCCTCTGCGGCCGTCGGATCGCTTGGCGCTGGTGTCGGCCTCTGGGAATCCGCAGAAGTGCGGGTCAACCCGGTCGGCACCATCGAAATCCTGACCGGCAGCCACAGCCACGGTCAGAGCCACGAGACGACCTTTGCCCAGCTTGCCTCCGACCGGTTCGGCATCCCGATCGACAATGTGCAGATCGTGCATGGCGACACCGACAAGGTGCAGTTCGGCATGGGCACCTACGGGTCGCGGTCCGGCCCGGTGGGCATGTCGGCGGTCATGCGAGCACTCGACAAGGTCGAGGCAAAGGTTCGCAAGATCGCCGCGCATACGCTGGAGGCCAGCGAAGACGACCTGGTGATCGAGAACGGCGAGGTCAAGGTCGCCGGAACCGACAAGAAGATGGCCTGGCACGAGGTCGGGCTTGCCGCCTATACCGGGCACAATCTGCCGCCCGACATGGAACCCGGGCTGAAGGAGGGTGCCTTCTTCGATCCGGTGAACTTCGCCTTTCCCGCCGGAACGTTCATCTGCGAAGTCGAAGTCGATCCCGAAACCGGCGTCACCGACATTGTCCAGTTCGTCGCCGCCGATGACTTTGGCACCATCATCAATCCGATGGTCGTCGAGGGGCAGGTGCACGGTGGTGTCACCCAGGGCATTGGCCAGGCCATGCTGGAGGGCGTCGTCTATGACGAGGACGGCCAGCTTCTGACCGGCTCCTACATGGACTACGCCATGCCACGGGCTGCTGATGTGCCGAGCTTCGTGGTGGAGCACGGCTGCACGCCGACGCCCAACAACCCACTGGGCATCAAGGGGTGCGGAGAGGCTGGAGCCATCGGATCGCCACCGGCGTTGATCAACGCCATCACCGATGCGATCGGAAGCAACGACCTTCAGATGCCCGCAACCCCGTTGGCTGTCTGGCAAGCGCTGCAGGCCGCCAAGTCCGCCGTGGCGGCAGAGTAAGGGAGGAGACCCAGATGTATCCGACAAAATATCACAAGCCCGACTCCCTCGAAGCCGCCTCCGCCGCGATGGCAGCGGCCGAGGACGGCAAGATCCTCGCCGGTGGCCACACGCTGTTGCCGACGATGAAACAGCACCTCGCCGCGCCCAGCGACGTGGTCGACATCCGCGGGATCGCCGCGCTGCACGGCATCTCGGAACGGGGCGGCGCCCTGACGATCGGCGCCACCACCACCCATGCCGAGGTGGCGAACTCCGCCGTCGTGGCCGCGGCCTGTCCGGCGCTCTGCTGTCTGGCCGCCGGGATCGGGGATCCGGCCGTGCGCCACGTCGGCACCATCGGCGGCTCGCTGGCCAACAACGACCCGGCAGCGGACTACCCGGCGGCGGTGCTGGCGCTGAACGCCATGGTGATCACCAACCGCCGCGACATCCCGGCCGAGGATTTCTTTGACGGCATGTTCACCACCACGCTGGAGGACGGCGAGATCATCAAGGCGATCCGCTTCCCTGCCAGCGAGTGCGGCAGCTATTCCAAGTTCCCCAACCCGGCGTCGCGCTACGCGATGGTCGGGGTCTACGTCGCACGCGTTGACGGCAGGGTCCGGGTGGCTGTCACCGGCGCGGGCGAGGACGGCGTGTTCCGCCACGACGGCATGGAGGCCGCATTGTCGGCCGAGTTTGCCCCCGATGCGCTGGACTCGGTGGAGATCAGCGACGACGGGCTGCTGTCAGACCTTCACGGCACGGCAGAGTACCGGGCGCACCTGATCCGCGTGATCGCCAAACGCTCCGTCGCGACCTGCTGACCCCACCGGCCGGGCGGGTGTTTCCTGCCCGGCTGATCCATGCCGGCCTCGGGCCGTGTCAGTGCTCCGGTCGCGGCCGACCCATTGCCCGGGCCGGCACAGCACAGGCAATGGGGGCTTGCGGTCAATAGCTGTAGCCAAGCCGGGCTTCGAGATCGAGATCCAGCTGCGATGTCATGAAATCCAGGTCGGCCTCCGCCAGCACCTCCGGCGGCGCCTTGGTACGTTTCGCCCATGCGTCGATGCCGCCCATGCGTTTGGCCCGGGTCACGACGGTGCCGGGATGTTCCAGGTCGAATGCCCTGCCCAGCCCGGAAACAAAGGCCCCCGGATTACCGGCAACGGCCTCGTGGCGGGCAAACACCACATTGGCACCGACCCCGCGCAGGCTGTTCAGGCCGTTCAGCTTGGCGGTCCGCATGCGGAACAGGTTGGCAAACATCTGCCCGGTGACCGGGTCGCGGTCCTGCAGCAACGGTCGCCCGAGCAGCGCCCTGCCACGAAACTTGCCCCCCATGTAGTGGTCATCGACAACCGTGTTCCACTCCGCCCGAATGAACGTGCCAAACGACATCTCTCGCATGGTCCTGGTCACATGCCAGGGGCGCTCGTACAGGCTGCGGACCCACGGCACCGCGTTGCGCCAGGTCACCACAAGGATGGTTCGTTCGGGAACGGCGTGAAACCCCGGAAAGCCGTGCTTCCAGATGTTCGCCTGCCAGCCTTTCAGCGGAAAGTTGTCCCGTATCAGCGCCTGCAGGAAATTGGTGCCCGAACAGCGTTCGCCCAGCACCAGAAACGTGGCCGGGGGCATGTCGGAGCACCGCAACACCTCGACCCCGTCGGCGACCATCGTGCCGCGTGTCGAAACGGCGGTCGGGGAAGTGTCCTGCGGGGGGATATCGGTGCTCACGGGTGGCCCTGTCGTGCTGGTGTTCCTGCTCTTCCCTAGGCCAACCCGGTGAGTCAGGCAAGGCAGCGGCGGCGCCCCTGCCTGCATCGCCGGGGGTGCATGAAGGCCCGGGGGCGCAACAAAAATGCGGCCCCAAAGGGCCGCATTCCTTGAACCGTGTCACAGGGCCGAGGCCCCGAGGTGGTCGATCACTCGATGATCTTGGAGACGACGCCGGCACCGACGGTGCGGCCGCCTTCGCGGATGGCGAAGCGGAGCTTCTCTTCCATCGCGATCGGCGCGATCAGCTCGACCTTGAAGCTCACGTTGTCGCCCGGCATCACCATCTCGGTGCCTTCGGCCAGCGTCACCGTGCCGGTCACGTCCGTGGTACGGAAGTAGAACTGCGGACGGTAGTTGGCAAAGAACGGCGTGTGACGGCCACCCTCTTCCTTGGTCAGGATATAGGCTTC